>DASSTG010000012.1:0-5985 GCA_035708105.1 Solirubrobacterales bacterium
CCTCTCCGGACACTGCTCGCTTATGGCTCGCAGTTGAGTGTCCGGAGAGGGTCACCCACGCGCCGCCAGCGCTGTTACAGTGAGGCCGTCCTTTAACCCGGTCCCGCGAGGCCAGGAAGGAAGCGCTGAAGTGAACGAGAAGGTCGTGCTCGAGCACGACGATCTGAGGCGAACGCTGCGGCGGATCGCTCATGAGATCGCCGAGAAGAACCCCGATTCGGAGCGCCTGGCGGTCGTCGGCATCCACACCCGCGGCGCCGTGCTGGCCCGCCGCCTCCACGTCTTCCTCGGCGAGCTGACCGGCAGCGAGCTGCCGATCGGCGACCTCGACATCTCCTTCTACCGCGACGACGTCGGCGCCAAGGCGCCCGCCTCCCAGCCCGTCGTCCACGCCTCCCACATCGACTTCGACCTCAGCGACCGCACGGTCGTCCTCGTCGACGACGTCCTCTTCACCGGCCGCACCGTCCGCGCCGCGACCGAGGCCCTCTTCGACTACGGCCGTCCGCAGCGGGTGCAGCTGGCGGTTCTCTGCGACCGCGGCCACCGCGAGCTGCCCTTCCGCCCCGATTACGTCGGCAAAAACCTGCCGACGGCGCGCGAGGAGCGGGTCAACGTCCGCCTCGAGGAGATCGACGGCGCAGACGAGGTCACGATCTCCGAAGCGACCGCCGTGGAGATGAACCGATGAAGCACCTGCTCTCGATCGATCAGCTCGCGCGCGAGGAGATCGAAGCGATCCTCGACCGCGCCGAGAGCTTCGCCGAGGTCGGCCGCCGCGACATCAAGAAGGTGCCGACGCTGCGCGGGCGCACCGTCGTCTCGCTCTTCTACGAGTCGAGCACCCGCACCTCGAGCTCCTTCGATCTCGCCGCCAAGCGGCTCTCCGCCGACCTCGTCTCGGTCAAGGCCGCCGGCTCCTCGGTCGAGAAGGGCGAGTCGCTGAAGGACACGGTGGCGACGCTCTCGGCCTATGACCCGGCCGCGATCGTGATCCGCCATCCCTGCGCCGGCGCCGCGCAGATGGTCGCCGGCTGGACCGAGGCCGCCGTCGTCAACGCCGGCGACGGCAAGCACGAGCACCCGAGCCAGGCGCTGCTCGACGTCTACACCCTGAGGCGGCGCCTCGGCTCACTCGAGGGCGTCCGCATCTGGATCGTCGGCGACGTCCTCCACAGCCGCGTCGCCCGCTCGAACCTGATCGCCTTCGCCAAGATGGGCGCCGAGGTCACCGTCTGCGGCCCGCCGACCCTGATCCCGCGCGGGATCGAGGAGCTCGGCTGCGGGGTCTCCTACAGCCTTGACGGGATCGAGGAGGCCGAGGTCGTCTACGCGCTGCGGATGCAGAGGGAGCGGATGGGCGAGAGCTTCGTCCCTTCGCTGCGCGAGTACGCCGCCTGCTTCCAGATCGACACGCGCCGTCTCAACCCTCGCCAGCTGCTGATGCACCCGGGCCCGGTCAACCGCGGCGTCGAGCTCTCCGGCGAGGCGATCGACTCGCCGCAGTCGCTGATCGCCGAGCAGGTGGCCGCCGGCCTGGTGGTGCGGATGGCGATCCTCTACGAGCTGCTCGCCGGCGGCGACGCCTCCACGCCCGCCGCCGAGGGCCGCGAGGGCAGTGCCCCCACGCCGATCGGAACTTCGGCATGAGCGCGCAGCGCGAAATGGTGGCGCCGAGCCTGCGCGACCAGCTCGACGTCCGCCCCGGTGAGCAAGCCGATCTGGTCCTGCGCCGGGCGACGGTGCTCGACCCGGTCGCAGACATCAACGCGATCCATGACGTCGTGATACGCGAGGGGACGATCGCCGCGCTCGCTTCGCCCGGTGAGGCCGACACTGAGGGCGCCGAGGTGGTCGAGGCCGAGGGCCTGCACGCCTTCCCGGCCTTCTTCGACCCGCACGTCCACCTCCGCACTCCCGGCCACGAGCACAAGGAGGACGTCGAGACCGGGACCCGCGCCGCCGCCGCCGGCGGTTACTGCGGGATCCTGGCGATGGCCAACACCGAGCCGCCGGTCTCCACCGCGGCCGACGTCAGCGCCCTGCGCGAGCAGGCGCGCGCCGCCGCCTCGGTCCCGGTCGGCTTCCTCGCCACCGCGACCAAGGACATGCAGGGGGCGGAGCTGACCGAGATGGTCGAGCTGCGCGAAGCCGGCGCCGTCGGCTTCTCCGACGACGGCCTGCCGATCGCCGATGCCGGGGTGATGCGCCGCGCCCTCCAGTACCAGCACCTTTGCGGCGGGAACATCGCCCTGCACGAGGAGGACCCACGGCTCTCGATGGGTGGAGCGATGCACGAGGGCCCGGTCTCGGCGGCGCTCGGCATCGGCGGCATCCCCTCCGTCTCGGAGTCGACGATGGTCGCACGCGACGCCGCCCTGGCCGCCTACGAGAACGCCCGCATCCACGTCCAGCACCTCTCCGCCGCCGAGTCGGTCGAGATCGTCCGTGCCGCCAGGGCCGCCGGGGTGCGGATCAGCGCCGAGGCCAGCCCGCACCACCTCTGCCTCACCGACGAGGAGGTCCGCAGCCTCGACCCGCACCGCTTCAAGATGAACCCGCCCCTGCGCGAAGAGCGCGACCGCCAGGCGCTGATCGAGGGGCTGCGCGACGGCACCATCGAGTGCATCGCCACCGACCACGCCCCGCACCAGCCGGAGGAAAAGGACGTGCCGTTCGAGCAGGCCGCATTCGGCGTCACCGGCCTCGAGACCGCCTTCGCGGCGCTGCACACCGACCTGGTCCTGCCCGGGACGATCGATCTCGGCCTCCTGGTCGAGCGGATGGCCGGCGGCGCCGAGCTTTTCGGCCTGCCGCGCCCGACCCTGGCGCCACGGTCGGAGGCGAACGTGGTCCTCTGCGACCTCGACGCCGAATGGACGGTGGGCGAGGACGGCTACGAGAGCCGCTCCGCCAACTCGTGGTGCGCCGGACGCACCCTCACGGGCCGGGTGCTGATCACCGTTGCATCCGGCCAGGTCGCCTTCCGCCTCCGCAGCTTCAGCCTCGGAGTCGCTGCATGAGCATTCGCCTGTGCCTTTTCGTTGCCATCCCCCGGAAAGGAACAGGCGAATGAGCGCCTACCTGTTGCTCGAGGACGGGACCCGGCTCGACGGGCTCGCCTGCGGCCACGACGGTGCGGTGACCGGCGAGGTCGTCTTCAACACCGCGATGACCGGCTATCAGGAGTCCGTCACGGATCCCTCCTACGCGGGGCAGATCATCGTCTTCACCTATCCGCTGATCGGCAACTACGGCGTCTCCGCGGCGGCGATGGAGTCCGATCGCGTCCACGCCCGCGGCGTCGTCATGCGCGACGCCAAGAACCGCGAGGACGTGGCCACCGCCGAGGGCGGCTGGCTCGACTGGCTGCGCGATTGCGGCGTCCCGGCGGTGAGCGGGGTCGACACCCGGGCCCTGGTCCGTCACCTGCGCGACAAGGGGGCGATGCGCGGCGGCATCTTCCCGGCCACGACGCCGGAGGCAGAGGCGCGCGAGCGCGTCGCCGCCGAGCCGTCGATGGACGGAGCCGATTTCGCCCGCACGGTCACCCCGCCGGAACCGGTCCGCTTCGAGGGCGAGGGGCCGCACGTGGTCGGGATCGACACCGGGGTCAAGCTCAGCATCGTCCGCCAGTTGCGCGAGCACGGCTGCCGGCTGACGCTGTTGCCCTGCACCAGCAGTCCGGAGGAGGTCCTCGCCGAGGAGCCGGACGTCGTCTTCCTCGCCAACGGCCCCGGCGACCCCGCCGCCCTCGACTACGTCGTCGAGACCGTCCGCGAGCTGATCGGTCAGAAGCCGGTCTTCGGCATCTGCCTCGGCCACCAGCTGCTCTGCCGCGCCGTCGGCCTGCAGACCTACAAGCTGCCGTTCGGCCATCGCGGTGCCAACCACCCGGTCAAGGATCTGGAGACGGGGCGGATCGACATCACCTCCCAGAACCACGGCTTCGCCGTCGTCGGCCCCGGCGGCGAGCCGAAGATCGAGGGCGACGAGCCGGTTCGCTGGGACACCGACTTCGGCGTCGCCGAGCTCTCCCAGCTGAACCTCTACGACCGCACGGTCGAGGGACTCGTCCTGCGCGACGTCGCCGGCGCCACCGTCCAGTACCACCCCGAGGCCGGGCCCGGCCCCCACGACGCACGTCACCTCTTCGACCGCTTCCTGGAGCTGGCGGCGTGATCTGGCCGCCGCCCGACCGCGCGCTGGAGGGAGAGCTGGTGCGCCTGGAGCCGCTGACCGAGGGGCACCGCGAGCCGCTGCGCTCGATCGCGGGAGATCCCGAGATCTGGCAGTGGATTGACCGGCGGGTCACCGAGGGGGAGGGCTTCGATGTTTGGTTCAACGAACGCATCGCCAACCGCGGGGCAGGGACGGAGCACGGCTTCGCCACCCTGCGCGCCACCGGCGGCGAGCCACTCGGCAGTTCCTCCTACCTTGCGCCGCGCCCGATCCACAACGGGGTTGAGATCGGCAACACCTGGCTGAACCCATCGGCCTGGCGAACCGGTGCAAATATCGAGGCAAAGCTGCTGATGCTCGGCTTCGCCTTCGAGGAGCTCGGCGCGATGCGAGTGGAGCTGAAGACCGATGCCCGCAACGAGCGTTCGCGCGGGGCGATGGAAGCGCTGCCTGCGAAGTTCGAGGGCATTTTCCGCAGCCACATGCTGATGCCGATCACCGGCGTCCGCGACTCGGCTTACTACTCGATCATCGACGGCGAGTGGCCCTCGGTTCGGGAAAACCTGGAGAGGCGCCTGGCAGGGGCGCGGAAGGTGGAGAGTGCCTAAACGAGACGACATCCAGAAGATCCTCCTGATCGGCTCCGGGCCGATCGTGATCGGCCAGGCGGCCGAGTTCGACTACTCCGGCGTCCAGGCCTGCAAGGTCCTGCTCGAGGAGGGCTACGAAGTCGTCCTCGTCAACTCGAACCCGGCGACGATCATGACCGACCCCGAGTTCGCCACCCGCACCTACATCGAGCCGCTGCTGCCGGGCCCGGTGACCAAAATCATCGAAAAGGAGAAGCCCGACGCGCTGCTGCCGACCCTCGGCGGCCAGACCGCGCTCAACATCGCCATGACCCTGTTCGAGGACGGGACCCTGGAGCGCAACGGCGTCGAGCTGATCGGCGCCGACGCCGCCGCGATCCGCCGCGCCGAGGACCGCGAGGAATTCCGCAAGACGATGACCGAGCACAGTTTGCGGATCCCGTGGTCGATGACGGTCGAATCCCTGGCCGCGGTGGACGAGGCGCTCGCCGACGGCCGCATTACCCTGCCGGCGATCGTCCGGCCCGCCTTCACGATGGGGGGCCAGGGGGGAGGGATCGGCCGCTCGGAAACCGAGCTGCGCCAGGTCGTCTCCGAGGGCCTCGCCGCCAGCCCGATCAACCAGGTCCTGGTCGAGGAGTCGGTGATCGGCTGGGGCGAGTTCGAGCTCGAGGTGATGCGGGACCGCAACGACAACGTGGTGATCATCTGCTCGATCGAGAACGTCGACCCGATGGGCGTCCACACCGGCGACTCGGTCACGGTCGCCCCCGCGCAGACGCTCACCGATCCGCTCTACCAGGAGCTTCGCAACCAGGCGATCAAGGTGATTCGGGCGATCGGGGTCGAGACCGGTGGCTCCAACGTCCAGTTCGCGGTCGACCCCGAGAGCGGCGAGGTCGTGGTGATCGAGATGAACCCGCGCGTATCCCGCTCCTCGGCGCTGGCGTCCAAGGCGACCGGCTTCCCGATCGCGAAGATGGCCGCCAAGCTGGCGGTCGGCTACGCGCTGGAGGAGATCCCCAACGACATCACCCGCCTCACGCCCGCCTCCTTCGAGCCGACGATCGACTACGTCGTCGTGAAGTGGCCGCGCTTCGCCTTCGAGAAGTTCACGGGCGCCAACGCCGAGCTCTCCACGCACATGAAGAGCGTGGGGGAGGCGATGGCGATCGGGCGCACGTTCGGGCAGGCGTTCCTGAAGGCGATGCGC
>DASSTG010000013.1:0-93352 GCA_035708105.1 Solirubrobacterales bacterium
CGGGTTATGCGCTCGGGCGGTGGCCGTATGCCATGCAGAGCCGCCTGGGTCTCTCGGCCCCCGAGGAGCCCCTTCGCCTCGCCCGGCCGTTCACCGAGCGGCAGCGGCTTCTCGGGCGTCGGGGCACCGCTTCACGGCGGCCATACCTCCTGCCTCGGCTCCCGGCAAGCCGCTGCCGGCCTCGGCGCCTTGGGGGGACAGTTCTCGGCTCCCGAGACTTCACATCGGCGGAGATAGAAACCGTCCCGGCCTTGCGGCCGGGACGAAAGGAGGTTCCGCCCATGAGCGATCAGAGATTCCGAGTCGGCGACTGCCTGCCCGCCGGCTTTCCCAAAGACGAGGAGACCGCGCAGGTCCTCGTCCTCGCCGTGCTCGCCTCGATCCATCCCAAGGGGATGACGATCATCGGCCTCGCCCGCGAGTTGAGCGAGGAGGGCGAGGATTGGGTCGAGCGCGCCGTGCGCGACCTTGCCGTCGCCGACCTCGTTCGCTGCGAGGGAGTCAAGGTCTTCGCCACCTTCTCCTTCCCTGACTTTCGCTATCCAGAGCAGTCAGGCAGCCAGTAGGAAGAAGTCCTCGAAGACCGAGAAGCCGAGCCCAGCCAGGCCAGAAGGCCAGGCAGATCAGTCCAGCAAGGAGCCGATCAGCAGTCCATTCCATCGCCCCTGTAGCACCAACCCCGCAGCCCGACACACTACGAACCCTTCGGTTCGTCCCGATGCAACCGGGCCGCGCGGTGGACAACAGGGGCGATGGTGGGAGTGACGAAGATCGGCCGCGCGAACGCGAACTACTGGATCGAAGCGGTCGCCGAAGGTGGCGACGACTACTACACGAAGCCGGGCGAGGCGCCGGGGGAGTGGATGGGCGAGCTGACGGCGGAACTCGGCCTCTCCGGCGAGGTCGACCGCGATGCGTATGCCGCCGTCCTCGCCGGTAAGCACCCCGTCACCGGCGCCGTTCTCGTCTCCCGCCCCGAGCCCCGCAAGTTCATCGACGCCGAAGGACGCGAGCGTCGGCTCGACCCGATCCTCGGCTACGACATTCGCTTCGCCGCGCCGAAGTCGGTCTCGCTCCTCTACGCGGTCGGCTCTCCCGAGGTCCGCGCCGCGGTCCTCCGCGCCCACGACCATGCCGTCGCCGAGGCGGTCGGCTACCTCGAGAGGACCGCCTGCTTCGTGCAGCGCGGCAAGGGCGGCGTGGTGATCGAGCCGGGCGGGGGCTTCCTCTCGATGGCCTTCCGCCACCGCTCCTCCCGCGCCGGCGACCCGGCCCTTCACACCCACCTCGTCACCGCCAACATGACCCGCGCCCTCTCCGACGGCCGCTGGCTCAGTCTCGCCAACCCCCGCCGCCAGTCGCCGCTGCTGCGCGAGGCGAAGGCGGCGGGCCACGTCTACCAGGCCGCCCTTCGTGCCGAGCTGACCCGCGACATCGGCGCCGAGTGGCAGCAGGTCGTGAACGGCTACGCCGACCTCGCCGGGATCGGACGGCCGGTGATCGACCACTTCTCCCAGCGACGGGCGGAGATCGTCGCCGCGATGGCCGAGCGGGGCACCACGTCCGCGGCCGCCGCCGAAGTCGCCGCCTATCGGACCCGCGACGCGAAGGAGTACGCGGTCGACCCCGACACCCAGCGCCAGGAGTGGGCCACGCGCGCCGCCGAGTTCGACCTCACCTCCGAGTCGATCGACCGGATGCTCGCTCGCGGACGCCGCCGCGAGCCCCAGGCGATCGGCGCCCAACACCTCGACCGCGCTCTCGCCGACCTGGAGGCCCACCACTCCCATTTCGACCGCCGCGACCTTCTGTCGGCGCTGGCGAACCAGCTCCGCGAAGGCGCCGATGCGCGGGCGCTGGAGGCCGCGGTCCGGTCCTTGGTCGACGGCGATCGGCTGATCGAGATTCACCGCGGCGCCGGTCCGCTCGACGCCACCTACTACACGACCCCCCGCCTTTGGGAGCTGGAGCAGCGCTTCATGGCGACGGCGCGGAAGGGTGAGAATGCAGGGGCGGCGGTGGTCGACGGCGCGACGCTCTCCGCCGTCCTCGACCGCCACCGCTACCTCAGCGATCAGCAGGTCGAGATGGTTCGGCGGCTCACCACCGGAGGCGAGCGCATCGTCACGGTCGCCGCCCTGCCGGGAACCGGGAAGACGACCGCGCTCGCGGCGGCGCAGGAGGCTTGGGCTGCGGCGGGGATCCGCGGCGTCGGCGTCGCCACCGCGCGCAGCGCCTCCGGCGAGCTGTCCGATGCCGGCGTTCCCGCGACCTCCGTCACCGCCTTCCTGATCCAGACCGGCGAGCTGGCCGAGCGCGGGATCGCGCCGCTGCCACGCGGGACGGTGATCGTCGTCGATGAGTCCTCGACCACGCCGACGCCCCATATGACCGCCCTCGCCGACCTCGCCGAGGGATGCGACGGCAAGCTCGTCCTGATCGGCGACCCGCGACAGATCGGCGCCGTCGGTCCCGGTGGCCTCTACGGGAACCTGACCAACGAGATCGAGCCGGTGGTGCTGACGCAGATTCGTCGCCAGCGCGATCCGGTCGACCGCCGGATCGTCGAACTCGCCCACGAAGGCCGCGGCTCGGACGCGCTCGACGTGCTGCGCGCGCACGACCGCCTGGTGATCGCTGACACCCTGCCCGAGGTCTTCGACGCCCAGGTGCTCGACTGGCACAAGCAATACGCCACCGACGAGGACGCGGTGATGATCGCCCGCCGCACCCGCGACGTCGCCGACCTGAACGAACTGGCCCGCGAGTTCCTTGCGGCGGAGGGGAGGCTGGGCAAGGAGGCGTTGGTCGTCGGCGGCCAGCCCTTCGCCGTCGGAGATCGCATCATCACTCGGATCAACACCCCCGAGGTCTCCAACCGCGAGCGCTGGGAGATCGTCGGCGTCGACCAGGCAAAGCACCACCTCTACCTCCAGCGGCTCGGCGCCGAGGGAGATGGTGTGCGGCTCGACCGGCGCTACCTGGAGAAGGTCACGCCCTCGCGGGAGCCGGCGATCCAGCACGCCTACGCCCTCACCACCTACAGCACCGAGTCCAAGACGTTCGACTCGGCCTTCGCCCTGCTCGACTCCGGCATCAGCCGCGAGGACTTCACTGTCGCGATCTCGCGAACGTCCGGCGCCACTACCGCCTACGGAGTGGCCGCCTCAGAGCTGACCGACGCCGACCTGGGCCCCGGCACGCGCGAGGTCGAGGATGCCGCACACGATCTGCGGGTCGGCGCCGAGCGCGCGGCGGGCGAGTACGCGGCGGTCGAGGTCGGGTCGCGCAAGCGCATCGAGGCGATGGCGCCGCTCGATCTGGCGAGCCGCCGCGCGGAGCTTGAGCGGCGCCTCACGGTCGCTGCCGAGCCCTCCCCGGCGCAGGAGCGGCTGGCGGGCCTCGAGGAGCGGATCGCCGCCGCGCAGTCCCGGCTCGGCGGGATGGACGACGAGTCCGCGCGCCAGCTCGCCGCGAAGCAGCTGCACCGACTCGAAGGCGAGCGCGACGGTCTCAAGGTCGAGGTCGCCACCGAGACTCCCCGCGGCTCGCAGCTCACCGGGACCGAGCGAGCCGAGATGGCGCTGATCGAGGATCGCCTGGTCGATCTTCGCCGTCGCGCCGTCGCCGCCGAGCGCTCGCAGCCGAGCAAGATGATCGTGGAGAGTCTCGGCCCGCGACCGAAAGACCCATTGCGCGCCTCGATGTGGAACAACGGCGTCGACGCGATCTACGGCTACCGCCAGCGTTACGGGATCACCACGTCCGGCAAGGACCCGCTCGGTGGCAAGCCCCGCGACGCCGCTCAGCGGCGCGACCACCGTGAGGCGCAGCTGCGGATCGCGCGGGTGCAGAAGCAGCTCGGCAAACAGCGCGCTCGCAGCGCGACGCGGGCGATGCGGATCGGTCGCTGAGCGATCCTAGCTCCCAGCGGCGGGGAGGCCACGCCGCCCGAGTGTCGCACGCTGCGCGTGCGGGGCGGCTCACATGGCCTCCCCGCCACAGAACCGCAGAGCTGAGAGAGGACGTCGGGCGCTCGTGCTCGACCGGCTGCTTCGCACCAGGCGGACCCCGCTCATGCAGCAGGCGCGCTCTCACTCCCGCCGCCCCGAGGATGCCGACGACGCGCTGAGCGACGCCTGCGTTCAGTTCCTCCGCTTCTACGACGGGCCGGCCGGTGAGGACGCGCTGCGCTGGATGATGCTGGTGACGAAGCGCTGCGCCTGGGCGATCGGGCGGAAAGGGGTCGCCCGCGAGTCCCGTTATCTGCCCGTCCTCCGCGAAGGCGAGGAATTAGAGGCTGTCGTTGCCGACGAGCGCGACGGCACCGACGAGCTGGTCGAGCGGGCCGAGGACACGGCGAAGGTGCTGGCGCTGGTCGAGCAGTTGAAGCCCGACGAGCGGACTGCATTGATCCTGTTCGGGCTCGGCTGCACCTACGCCGAGATCCGCGAGCTGCGCGGCTGGAGCCGGACGAAGCTGCACCGCTGCCTCACCGAGGGCCGGGCGCGGGTGAGGGATTTGCTTGAGAGGGGGGACACTTTCTGATGCCGGCGCCTTTGTCCCACATGGACGAGCTGGGCCAGATCGAGTTCACCGACGCGCTGAGTCGCCTGCAGGGCCTGATCGGCGTCCAGATCAAGGCCACGGTCAACTTCTACAACCAGTTCTTCGGCTGTGGATTGCAGGGAGAGCTGAACCGCGTCGAGACCCTGCCGCCCGACCACGAGGCGATCGCCGTGGTGGTCGACGGGCAGACCGGCTTCTACCTCGACCCCGCCGATACTCAGGTCTACATCGGACCCGAGACCGCGGAGAGCGGCTGGCTTGAGTTCCGCACCGCCTACGGAATCTCCGTCGTCGTCGAGGAGCGGGACAGCTCCGTCCACATCGAGGAGAGCCTATGAGGGAGGAACAGGCAGCCAAGCAGCTCGGCAGGAACCTGTGGCTGGCTCGCCGCCGGGCCGGCTACTCGCAAGAAGAACTGGCGGCGATCTGCTCGCTGCACCGCACCGAGATCGGCCAGTTGGAGAACGGGCGGCGCTTCCCCCGCGTCGACACCCTGATCAAGCTCGCCACGGCGCTCGAAGTCGGGCCTGATCAGTTACTGCGAGGCGTCGACTGGATTCCGCCCGCCCCCGCCAGCGCGGGCGGCTTCGCCGTGCAGGGAGTGAACGGAGGGGGTCGTGCCCGCTAAGGAGAAGACAAGCCCGGAGCAGGCCCTCTTGTCCGCCCTCGGACACCCGCTGCGAAAGGAGCTGCTGAGGCTCTATGTCAAAGAAGGCGCGATCCTGAGCCCCAAGGAACTCAGCGACTTCACGAAGCAGTCCCTCTCCGCCGTCGGCTACCACGTCCGCGCGCTTGCCGAGTACGGGGCGGTCGAGCTTGTCGACACCAGGCCGCGCCGCGGCGCGATCGAGCACTTCTACGAAGCAACCTCTCTTGTTGACGAAGTGTCTTGGGCGCGGGCCGCCCTCGGGTTATGAGTCACAAGGCAATGAGCCTCCGCCTGGCCGAGAACCAGGCGGCTGAACTTGCCGCTGTCGCCCGCGCTGACGGGATGCCGGTATCTGAGGCAGTCCGCGAAGCCATCGACAAACACATCGCGGAGCGCAAAGCCGACCCGGACTTCCAGACCAGCTTGAAAGCGTGCTTGGAGGAGGACCAAAGGGTTCTCGAACGACTCGCAGCTGGACTCGGTGCCAAGGACGACATCCCCTTCTAAACCCGGTGCATAGGGCTCCTCGCCCGGACAACAGGGGTAGATGGTCGTCCGCCCCGAAAACCGAGGCTCTGAGAGCGCTTCTGAGGCCCTTCGAGAGGCGTCCGCTTGTGTTTGTACCCACCGTTTTGCGTTGCGAGCCGCCGCTGCGGGAGCCGCTTTTGTGCCCTCGATTTTGCACGCCTTCGGCGTGCGGGGGACGGGCACCGGCTCCCGCAACGGGCGGGCGCCAGAACGCGAAGGGAGGCTCCTATGAGCCAGCCCGCCTTGACGCAGGACGTCGAAGCCTTTGTAGAGGCGGAGACCCACGAGGGAAAGGGCGCGGAGGTCGCCGTTCTCCTCCGAACCAAGCACTTCAACGTCGGTGCCATCCTCAGTCGAATGACCTTTGAGCAACGGGTCGACGCCTACCGAAACCGCGTCTTCACTCGTCACGAGCTCTTTGTTGCCCAGGCTCGCGAACCGGAGCTGATGCCGCCGCCGCTGAACGGCGAGCTTGAGTACATCGCGGTCAGCCTGGCCGATCTGGACTAGCGCCAACGGGACCGGCCGGTAACGAGCCGGAGCCGCGCCTCCCGTTCCTCGTTCTCCAGGCGCTCCACGCCCAGGCGAAGCGGCACCGGCATCTCGTCCGTGACCTCCGTCGGTGGCTCCTCCTCCCGCGAGGTGGAGCCTCGCAGCGGGACGGCTTTCTCGCCGACGATCCTCGAGGTGGGCGCCTCACTCATTCCGTGCCTCCTCGGCTTCCCGGCCGTCGCGCAGCCGTCGCAGCTCCCGGTCTTCGTACCAGGGCCGCAACCTGATCTTCGCCGGCGGCAGGTGTCCGTAGACGAGCAGGCCGGTGCCGGGGTCGCGCTCACGCACGAGGTTGGCCGGGGCCAGGTCGCGGTAGGTGTCGCCCTCGGTCTCGGAGCGACGCCCCTTCTCCCCGGTGCTGCGCGAGCGCTGCTCGAACTCGCCGGCACCGAGGACGCGGGAGACGTAGGAGAGGGTGTCGGGGTCGGAGATCCCGGTCCCGAAGACCTTGGCACGGTGGTTGTTGACGATCGTCGGCGCCTGCCGCCCGTAGCGGGAGCTGACCTGGGCCATGTCCTGAAAGACGCTCAGCAGCTGCACCCCTTGCCCGGCGCCGGTCGAGGCGATCTCCGCCAGGTTCGGGATCGGCGCGATGTTGGCGCACTCGTCCAGCAGCAGGAGGAGAGGCGGGTCGAGCGGCTTGCCGGTCGCCGCCACGGTCTCGTAGACGACGGCCAGCAGCTCCTGCACCAGCATCGAGAACAGGGTCCGCAGCCGCTCCTGCTCGTGCAGCGGCGCGCAGAGGTAGAGGGTGTTGGCCCCGCCGTCGAGGAGCGCGGCCGGGCTGTAGTCGGCGCCCTTGGTCTCCTCGGCGACGCGGGGGTCGGCGAAGGCGCCGACGATCATCTCCGCGGTGGTGTAGACCGAGCTGCGCTGGCGCTCCTCGCGGTTCTGCGTCGCCTGCCAGGCGCGCTTGGCCGCGGGCTCGCCAGCCTCTTTCAGCAGCTCCTCGATGTGGGCGTCGTTGGCGTCGGGGCCTTCGTCGAGCCAGCGCACGACCGACTTCATCGTGCGTCCGGTGGAGGCGGCGGCGAACAGCAGCGGCGCCAGCAGCTTCTCCGCCGCCGCGTACCAGAAGTCGGCGTCCTGCAGGCCGCCCGCGCCGGTCCTCGCGGCCGAGGCGAGCCAGTGGGCTACCCGCAGCGCCCCGCGCCAGGTGCCCGCTCCCCACAGCGGCGTTGCCCGCGAGGGCTCAAGGCCCGTCACCAGGGCCGGGTCGAAGACCATCACCTCGCCGAGCCTGTCGCGGTGGGCGAAGGTGTCCACCAACAGGTCGCTCTTGATCGAGGTCGCCAGCACCGGCCCCTGCCACTCCAGCAGGGCGGGGATCGCGAGGCCGGTCGTCTTGTGGCTCTCGGTCGGCGCGAAGGCGATCACCGACTGGCGCTCCTGGGCGGCGAGCAGAGTCCGCCCGCTGCGCCCGAGGGTCAGCCGCCGAGCCTGCGGCACCGGCACCCGCAGCGGCGCCAGGTCGCGGCGGCTCGCCCAGCGGGCGCTCGGCGCCCGCCGATGAGTCCGGGTGAAGGTGGACAGGTCGTCCAGGTCAACCAGGCCGCGGCCGAGCAGGAGAAGCCCGCCGAGCGTGCCGAGGATAAGGACGGCGCTCACGTAGAAGCCGGGCGCGCCCGGTAGCGCCGCCTGCGCCGGGCGCGGCCACGCCGCTCGAGGATCGCCGAGGTGGGAGGGGAGGCTGAGCGCCGTCAGCGCCAGTTCGCTCGCGCCGATCGACGTCCAGCCGCCGCCGAAGAGGAAGCCGGCGAGGGCGCCGGTCAGCCAGATCGTCGCCAGGACCGCGGCGCCGATCGCCGCCAGCGCCAGATAGAGCTGTCGCTCCGACCCGCTCACGCCGCCCCCGCGAAGTGGTCGACCATGCGCCAGTCGGTGTAGACGAGCTCGCGCTCGATCTGCGAGAGGCGGTGCTGGACGAGGAAGGAGCGGCGGCCGACCAACCACAGCGCCTCGCCCAGGCGCAGCGTCGTCGACAGCTCCGCCTCCGTCCGGCTCAGTCCTAGTCGGGAGCGCAACAGCTCCTGCTGGTCGTGGGGCTGGCGGTAGATGACCTTCGTGTCCGCGTCGCCGATCAGCCCCTCCGCGATCCGCGCCTCGCGCGAGCCCGCATCGCCGGAGGCCCCGAGGTCGGTGAGCCGGTGGACGACGACGAGGTTTTGCACCCCGAGCGCGCGGCAGAGCTTGAAGTTGGCCTGCAGCCACTCGGCGACGCCGATGTGGCTGGTGACGCGCCAGCCCTCCTCGACCACCGAGATCAGCTTCGGGCTCTCGCGGCCTTCCTGCTCGGCGGCCTGCTTTCGCTCCAAGAGGATCGCCTGCTGCCAGGCGGCGGCGCAGGTCATCAGGATTCCCAGCGCGGCGGAGTCGCGGACGGCGGACAGGTCGAGCACCACCAGGGGCGCGTCGAGGTCAAGGCCCTCGCTGGTCGGCCCGTCGAACATGCCGCGCAGGTCGCCCGCGCAGAGGCGTTGCAGGGCCAGCGCCGAGGAGCGGTTGGCCTCGGCGAAGTCCTCGCGGCTGACGGCCGAGACGCCCTGCACCATCGCCTCGCGGGGATGGAGCAGCGCGTCGACCACCATCGGCAGGGTCGGCTCAGCGGCGCCGGCTTCCTCGTCAACCACCTCCAGCGCCACCCGCAGCCCGGCGTCCTCCTCCGGGCTCAGCTCGCGCCGCAGCGCCGCCTGGGCGACCGAGCGCAGGAGGCTCAGAGGTCCCTCGCGCCCGCCCCGCGGGCTGAGCGGGTTCAACCGCACCTCGCCGCCGGGAGCGAGGGTGATCGGCCGCACCCCGAGCGCCTTTGCCAGCGGCCAATACTCGCCCTTGATGTCGAGCACCCATGCCTGGCGACCGAAGACGGCCTGGCGGTAGATGTAGGTCTTGACGAGGCTCGACTTCCGCGAGGAAAGGCCGCCGAGCATCAGCATGTTCGGCCCCGGCAGGTGGGCCGGGTAGAGCGCCCAAGGGTCGTACATCCAGGCACCGCCGTAGGCGTCGCGGCCGATGTAGGCGCCGGGAGCGCCGAGGCCGCCCTGGCCGAGGAAGGGATAAACCGCCTGGAAGTGGGCGGTGGTGCCCCCGTGCCCCGGCCGCTCTCCGGCCCGCCGCCTCACCGCAGCCCCCGGCAAAGCGGCAGGGTGAACGGGAAGCCGGTGTCCTGCTCGCCGTAGAGGCGTTGCAGGCCCAGGCGGGCGAGCTGAGCGGCGTGCTCGACCTCGGACTCCGAGCGCTCCAGCTCCTCGAGAGTGCGGGCGGAGGTCCGCACGTAGCCGGCCCAGCGCATCTCCGCGTGGCCGTCGGCCAGCTCCTCCTCGCGGCGCGAGGCGGCCTGCTGGCGGCGGCGGATTCGCGCCGTCGACATGAAGCCCTGGCGGTTGCGGTTGATCTCTTCGGCGACCTCGGCGGTTTGCGCCGCCTCGGCCCGGCGCATCGCCAGCGAGTAGGGGACCGGCTCGATCGTCACCGCCACCGTCCGCAGGGCGCTGGTCTGCATCAGCAGCGGCGCCATGAACATCGGCCCGACGTCCGAGCGCGGCCATGAGGAGATCCAGTAGGTCGCATGGAAGGCGGAGTCGGTGCGGTAGGTCGACCAGCTGGCCTCGTCGGCGAGCGGACCCATCAGCGCCGGCTCGACTCCCTCGCGCCCCTCCTGGCCGAGCGCCGTGCGGGCGCGGCCCTGGCGGCCGAAGGGATCGAAGGCGTCGCGGATCAGCCCCGCGTACTGGCGCGGGCGGAGAAGGCCCGAGACCGAGACCTCGGCCATCGTCAGCCGCTCGGCAAGGCTCTCGGCCTCGCGCAGCAGCAGCTCGCAGGCGCCCTCGACGCCGCCGCCGAGGCGCCGCAGCTCCTTGGCGCCGCGGCGCTGGTCGATCTGCACGGCGATCAGGACCTCGTGCTCGGTCGTCTGCGGCGCCGCCGACTCGACCAGCTCGATGTAGGAGCGAACGACGTCGGAGTCGAGCGGCACGGCGCGGTCGCGCTGGGCCTGGAAGTGCGCCGCCAGCTCGTCGCCCTGGCCGGGAACAGTCTGCTCAAGCCACTGGAGGCGGCGGATCGGGCTGCCGTCGCGGGCGCAGCTCGCCAACACCGCGCCCCAGGCATCCAGCGCCCGCTCCTGCTCGGCGCCGTCGCGCATCGCGAAGGCCCCGGCTCGCACCGCCAGCGCCGCGGTGAAGGTGCCGTCGCGACGGTCGGAGATGACGCCGACCTGCTCGGAGCCGTAGGGCACGGCCAGCAGCTCGACCCCCGCCAGCTCCGGTGGCAGCGAGGTCTCGTGCTCGGCATCGCCCTCCTCGCCGAGGCGGGTTCCCCCGGTCGGCGCGGTCGAGCGGTGGCCACGTTCGGCTCGTCGGCGCCGCCGCGCCCACCGCCCAACGACCGGCGCCCACTCCTCTGCGGTTCGCCCCTCGAAGGGCACGCAGATCGCTGCGACCGCCAGGCACAGCGCCAAGACGCCGACGATCAGGCCGATGACGCTCCGCATCGCGTAGAGCGCGCCCAGGCCGATCAGGGCGCCGGTGGCGACGATGACCACCTGGCCCGCGCGCAGCGGGCCGACCACGGCGCGCTGCTCGAGGGGGCCGAAGCGATAGCGCCGCGCGCTCACGACTTCGCTCCCTTCTCGGGCTTGGCGCCCGGCGGCTCGGGCGCCGGGCGCGGCGGTTTCTCGTCGGCGCCGGGTGAGCTGCCGCCTTCGGCTTCACGCGGAGCGGCGGCCCGCGTCTCGGCCGGCTCCTCGACCGGCGCACCGCTCGCTCCCTTCGAGCTGCCCGCCTCCTGGGCGACCGAGGTTCCCTGCATCCGCTGAGCGGCGGCCTGGGTGCCGCGCACCGCAGCGGCGGGGACCGCTGCCGCGGCGCCGGCACCCGCACCGGCACCGCCCGCCGCGGCGGCCTCGCCGCCAGCCGCACCCCCGGCACCGCCACCACCACCATTCGGTCCCACTCCTGGGCCGCCGCCGCGCGGGCCGCCAGGCTCGGGTCCGGCGCTGCCGCCACCTTTCTCGGCGGCGTTCCAGAGGGTCGCGCCCGACTCGTTCCCCCAGTTGGAGCGCGCCATGTTGCGAAGGATCTGCACGTCGCTGGCGATCTGGACCGCGCTCACCGCTCCGCCAGCCGCCGAGCGGCGGCCGTAGGCGGCGCTCATCGCACCCTCGGCAAACGGCACCAGCTTGAGCAGGACGAAGGGGGCGAAGCAGGCGAGCAGCATCAGCGCCGAGGCGGCGAGGATGTGCTCGACACGGCTTTCGCTTTCGGCGATCAGCCCCGCCGCCAGCGAGATGATCGAGATGATCACGAACTTCGAGCCGATGACGACCACCAGGAGCTCGCCGCTTCGCCGCAAGGCCCCCGTCCAGCGCGGCCAGATCGAGGCAGCCAGCGCCAGCGGCATGAACAGCGCGACGACGTAGATCGCCGCGTCGCGCATCAACAGCTCCAGCCACACCATGAATGCGGCGAAGGCGCCGATGATGGCGGCGAGGAAGGTGACGAAGAGGGGCACGGCCACCGTCCCGGCCGCCTGACCCTCGACCGCGCCGGTCGGGTTGATCCCACCGGCCCCGCCGACTTCCTTGCCCGCTTCTCCGCCCGCTTCACCGAGGCCGGTGATCGCCGACTTGAAGAAATGGGTGCTGTTGTCGTGGCTCGCGCTGGCGATCGCGTGGCTCATGCCGTCGGTCGCGACCAGGAGCAGCTGCACCACCGCGTAGGCGACGCTCGTCGCGATGAAGGCGAGCGGCAGGTTGACGAGGACGACGCGGGCGAGGAGGGCGGCGTTGCCCTGCGCCAGGCCCTCCAGCACCGCGAGCAGCAGCATTGCCAGCCCCATCAGCGCGGCGATCTGCGCCATTCGCCCGTACTCGGCCAGGAAGCCCTTGGTGGTCAGTTCGGGCGTCGTCGTTTCCTCGATGCCGTTGACGACCTGCCCGATCAGCCAGCTCGCGCCTTCGGCGACCCAGGTGGTGATCTGCTGGAAGATGCCGTTGCCGACGTCCTTCAGGGCATTGGTGATCGGTGCGGTCACGGCTCCCTCCACCGCGCCGCTGACCGCGTTGCAGGCATCACCGACCGGGTTGCCGCCGCCGACGATTCCTCCGGTGATCGGGCCGAGACCGCCCGCGACTGACCCGACGGCGCCGCCGACGTCGCAGAGGACGTTGGCCTGGGCCTTCGGTGGCGAGGGCTGGGCGCACGCCATCAGCAGCGCCAGCGATCCGACGACAAGCGCGACGCCGAGACATCTAGGGGGCCAGCTCATAGCTTTCAAGCCCCCGCGCCAGGTCGATCACGCCGTAGCCGCCCAGCGGCCCCGGCTTCGTCGCCAGCCTCGGCGTCGGGCCGAAACCCCCCCGCGTTTCGGCGATCCGCCAGCGGCCTTCCATCCAGACGAGCTCGGTGTGGGTGAGTCCGAAATAGGCGGCCGGTTCCACCGATCCGGCGTTGCCGAGCAAGGTGAAGCCCCAGGTGAGGACGCGGGCGCGATCCGCCGCGAAGGACTCGATCCGGTAGCCGATCGGGATCGCCGAGTAGAGCGTCTGCACCCCGCGGCTGATTCCGGCTCCGATCGGACCCGCCGCCAGCCGTTCGGCACCGGGCGAGTTGGCCGCCAGCATCTTCGCCGCGTAGTCGGGCGTCGCCACCGCTTCGATCCGCAACCGCAGCACCCCTTCGCGCAGGACCGCGGGAGACGCGAAGGCCCGCTGGTAGGCGGCCACGGCCTGCGCTGCTCCTTGGGGGGTGTCAGAGAACGCCACCGGGACGCCGGCGAGCGACCGCGCCGCGCCGCTTTTGGCTGGTATCGCGGCGCGGTCGCTGCCGGAGGGGGAGAGGGAGTGGCCGAGCAGCAGGCCGAGGAGGAGCGTGGCGAGGCAGGCAAGGACAAGCTGCCGCCGCGAGGTCGATGAGCCTTCGGTTCGCCGCCGCCTCATTTGACGGCCTGCCCGGAGGTGTAGAAGAAGTTGATCAGGGCGGCCCCGGCTCCGACGACGAAGGCCGCAATCAGCGAGTAGAGGACCTTCTGCTTGCCGTCAGAGGCGTGGCCGTAGTTGTTGGATTTGCTGCCGAGCGCCCACTGAGCGGCGCCGAGCAGCAGGCCGGCGGCGCAGCCGAGCAGGACGACGGCGGCGAGCCAGTTGACGAGTTTTTCCAGAGCCGGCGTCCCCGGCCCCCCGCTGGGGTTCGGTTTGATGCTGACGGCGGCGAGCTGCAACTTGACGAAGACTGCGAGGGCCACGATGGACTCCTTTGGCTAGAAGTGCCTCTGCACTTCCGCTGTCCAACGCGGCCCTCGCTTGCATCGGCCCCCGTCGAATTGGCCGGGGACAGGGGAGCGGCAGGGGTTCGCCTGCGCCCTCGGAAGGACGCCTACGACACCCCGAGGTCTAGGTCGCTACCGGGTTTCGCAGGTGGCGACGACCACGAAGTCGGCACGGGCGGCGCCGCCCATGTCGGAGGCTGCCGTCACTACCCATTCCCGCTTGATCGGGCCGGATGCCACCGTCTGAAAGTGGCCGACGATCGCCGAGATGCTGCCGTGGTTCCACCGCAGGCCGCCGGAGATCAGCCGCTCGTTGTGCTTGCAGTTGGCGTGGCCGTGGGCGTAGTTGAACTGACCGTCGTTCGCGGTGGTGTCGGTGTCGACGATCTTGCCGAAGCGGTAATTGATCTTGCCGTGGTGGGCTGAGCTGGTTGCGGTCGGACCCGACCGGGCGAGCGCACTTCCACCCAACGCGAGCAACGCGATGGCGGCCACGACCACGACGGCCGAGCGGCGGCTGAGCTTGATCTTCATGGCGTGTCCTCCTTATTCGAGCCGAGCATGGTGGTGATTACCGCCTCACTCGGATGTAGCGAGGTACAGAGTGTCCCCGCACGTAGGGATACCCGTTCTGTTCTGGCACCACGGCGTTGAAAACGAATCTCGTAGTCCGCGGCACCGGGGAGAAAGCGTAGGCGGCGCGGTAGTGGCAGAGCGCGTCGGTCTTCGCGCGCCGGACCAAAAACCGCCGCTTCGCCCCCGGCACCGTCCCGCGCATGACCACGACGCGCAGCGCGCAGTTCGGCCCGGCGATCTCCCCGGAGAAGTAGATCCTTTTGTGGACGCGGGTGCGGTGGCGACTCAGGTGGAGCGTCACCCGCGTCCGCATGTGAAGGGTCAGGTCGGTGGAGGTCTGGAAGGCGCCGAAGCGATAGGCGACCCGGAAGGCCCGCGACGGACCCCGCCGCAGCTTGAAGGTCCAGCCCCCGTTTTCGTTCGTCGTCGTGGTGCCGATCAGGTGGTAGGGGCGGCCTTCAAGATCGGTATGGCCCTGGAGGCAGACCTGGGCGTTGGCGACGGGGTTGCCCGCCGCATCGCGAAGCCGCCCGCGGATCAGGGCGCGGTGGCGGAAGGCCAGGGTCCGCTCAACCTTGTTGTTGCCCGCGAAGCCGGCGGTGATCGTGTTGCCGCCGCCGACCGTCGAGCCGGGGCAGAGGTTGTTGACGAGGACTTCCCTGGATTCGCAGGCGGCGTTCGGCGTGCCCGTCTGCGCGTAGTCGTAGGCGCAGACCGAGATCGAGTTGACCCCCTCGCGGAACGGTGCGTTCGCGGTGTCCAGCGTGTAGGTCTTGCCGAAGCTCGGCGGGCAGGGGGATAGGCGGGAGGTGAGGTTGCCCGGCAACAGGTTGCAGGCTGCCGACAGGTCATCGCCAGCAGCTGCTTGACCGTTCACCGTCACCTGGACCGAGTGCAGGCCGCCGCCTTGATCGGCAGCTGCGGCCGAGATCGTCTGAGGACCGTGCAGTTCTGCGCCCGAGAACATCGAGCCACCGATCGAGATGGTCGGAGAGGCGACGTCGGTGAGTTGGAGGCGGACCTGCTTGACGTAGGTGTGCGCGCCTCCGGCTGCGCCGACGCAGCGGTTCCCGCTGTTGGGCTGCGTGCATTCGAGGCGGGCGACCAAGTAGCGCCAGTTGCCGGCCGGGATGCCCGCCTCGTGGCCCTGGTCGTCGTTCTGGTTCTCGTAGGAGAGGCCCGCGCCGCTGTCGGGGGAGACCGCGAGGTAGCCGTGCTGCCCGTCTTCGGTCGCCAATCGGCTGAACGTCGATCCGCCGGTGATGTAGGTGCCGGCGGGTGCCGTCCACACCCAGGCGCCGAAGCCGCCCTGAACGGTTCCGGTTTCGCCGCCAGCGAGGCTATGCGCAATCTGGAGGCCCGGTGCCGACGGGGAGCAGTCCACTCGTGGGATGTAGTGGGTGGTGGAGGCGGTGAAGCCCGCGTCGTCGGTGCCGGTGTAGACCCCCGGCGAACACTGGGCGACGATGTAGCTGCCGGCCTGCGCGGTCGACGGCAGGAGAAACAGCGCCGCGAAAGCTGCGGCAGCCAGCCAGCGGAGCAAGTTGGTCGGTTGTCGAGTTGCTTCTCTCATTCACATGCCTCTCAGGGTCCGAACTGTTCGTTTGCGACTTGGGTGGGAGTCGAGCTGGAACTGCTCGCCGTGGATTCAGAAGAGGGAGCGGTACTCGTTTCGAGGGGCGCGGATTCGACGGGCGCGCTGCTCACTTCCGAGCCTCCCGCTGCCGACTCCAGCGACTGCGATTGGACGGCCTTGGTCGCGCGCCTTTCGCGTTCGGTGCTTGCGGTGGCGGTGCTGCCAGCGCTCTGCTTTTCACCGCCGCTGGCCGTACCCGCCGCCTTCGGTTCAGGTGCCGGCGACCGAGCAGAAGCCGTCCGATGTCTCGGCGCCAACGGTGCGATCCGCGGCCCAACTGTCACATGCCGCTGCTTGGCGGCAGGCGGTCGTGCCTGACCTCCACCGTCGATCAGGTCCACTCCGCCCACGCCAGGACCTACCACGCCGCTCGCGACGCAGGCCAACGCGGCGGTGGCGCAGACGCCGGCGGCTCGTCCGGCGCTGCCGAGCGCGGCGGTGGTCGGCTGTTCGGCACCGCCCCCGAGTGGAAGGCGGCGAGCGAGGTCCTGCGCCCGCGCCCAGGCGGCGTCAAGGCTCCGCCCGATCGTGTCGACTACGGCCTCGACGCCAGCGGGGATGTGGGGCCGCGGGCTTCGTTCCGCCAGGGAGATGTAGGCGGCGAGACCGACGATGATCTCCAGCTCGTCGAGGCTTTCGACGCCGAGAAGTTTGTGCAGGTGCTTGCGCGCTGCCTCATGGCACCGCTGCGCCTTGGAGGGATGCCAGCGCAGCTCGCGCGCCGCCTCGCGGACGGCCATCCCCTCGAAGTAGGCGAGCTCGAGGAGCTGCCGCTCCTCGACCGTGAGTTGGTCGACCGCCTCCTGCACCTTTCGCAGTCGGTCCTCGTCGAGGGTGACTTCTTCGGGGTTTCGTCCCAACTCGTCCTCGATCGCCTCCGCCTTGTCGGTCGAGACGATCTGAGGCGAGCGTCCCTGCGCTTCCAGCAGGCTCTTGGTCCGTCGCCAGGCGCAGGTGATCATCCAGCCCGCCGGGCTGTCGATCGCCTCGCCTTCGGAGACCTTGCGGCTGTATTCGAGGGCCGCAGTCGCGAACAGGTCGTCGCCGTGACTGGCGATGAACTGAGGTGAAAAGCGCTTGCGCCGAAGGAACTGGATGAAGCCCAGGCGGGCCTCCTCCAGCTCAGACTGCTTCAACTCACTGTCGGCCTTGCGTCCGTACATCGGTCCCTTCGGAAGTTCGATGCTTACGACGATTAGCCAAAACGCTCACCTCAATTTAAGTATCTGCGCTCTGGCTGTTACCCGGTATGTCCAGCGCAGAAGCCATTTGCATCGGCCCTCCTCGAAAACGATGCAAACCCACCTCGCGCTGGACAGCAGGGGCGGATGCACTCCGCCCGTCACATCTCGCCGTGTCGTCGCCGCGCCGGGGTATTGCCCGGGCTGGCGCTCCTCGCTTTTGTCCTCGTCGGCTGCTCCTCGGGTGACACCAACACCCACACCAGCTCGTCACTTCTGAGCGGCCGCGGCGGGGGGACCGCCGCCGCGCAGCTCGTCCCCGCGGCCCGCCTCGCCCGTCGCTTCGCCTACGCCTATGCCCGCAGCATCTACCGGCGACGCCCGCCCCGGCTGCCGGGCACCACCGCCGCCCTCCGCCGCGATCTCCTGGCGGCGGCGTCGAGGGTGCCGCCCACTCGGCGCGGACTTCGCCCTCATGCCCTCGCCGTGACCGTGCGACCGCGCGGCGCTGCGCTGGCCAGCGTGGTCAGGATCGGCGACGACCGCTCGCCGGCGTTCTCGGTCGGCTTCCTGGTTCGCAAGCAAGGCTCGCGCTGGCGGGTCGTCACTATCTCGCCGCCGAGTTGAGGCTGTCGTGGAGGCCGGTTCGATCCCCGCTCCTCGCGCGCCGAAGCTGCTGCTCGGCCTGCCGCTCGGACTGCTCGCCGCCCTGATCGGCGTGCTGCTTGCGGTCACGGTGATGTTCGGCGCCTCGCCGAGCTGCGGCGGCGGTGGTGGCGAAGCCGTCGGGGCGCTCGGCTCCAAGGTGCCGAAGCGCCTGATCCCGATCTACGAGCAGGCTGCGGCGAAGTACGGGCTGGGGGAGAAGGGCCCCTCGATCCTCGCCGGCATCAACTGGGTCGAGACCGGCTTCGGCACCAACCTCGGCGTCTCCTCCGCGGAAGCCGAAGGCTGGATGCAGTTCCTTCCTTCGAGCTGGGAAGCCTTCGGCGTCGACGGCAACGGCGACGGGATCAAGGACCCCTACAACCCCTGGGACGCGATCTTCGCCGCAGCCCGCCTGCTCCGCGCCTCCGGCGCTCCGCAGGACTGGCACGGCGCGATCTACAGCTACAACCACGCGGAGTGGTACGTCGCGAAGGTTCTGGCGAACGCGCAGCGCTTCGCCGGTGATGGGACGATCGACGCGGCCGGTGGCGCCGGCTGTGCGGCGGCGGCGAGCGCCCCCAACGAGACGGTGGCGCGGATGGTCGCCGAGGCCGCCCGCCTCAGCGCCCTTCGCCCGACCTCCGAATACGTTTGGGGCGGCTCCCACGGCTCCTCGCCGACTCCTCCCAACGGGCCTTTCGACTGTTCGAGCGCAGTCAGTCACCTGCTCCAGGTCGGCGGTTTCGGCAACCCGACGATGGACACCACCCTGCTGGTGGGCTGGGGCGAAGCGGGACCGGGGCAATGGGTGACG
The DNA here is from genome assembly GCA_035708105.1 of Solirubrobacterales bacterium. GTDB lineage: Bacteria > Actinomycetota > Thermoleophilia > Solirubrobacterales > 70-9 > VAYN01. The sequence continues at coordinate 18,417 of DASSTG010000013.1, forward strand.
ATCTTCGTCAAGCCCTACGGCGCTGACGCTCACACCTTCATCCGCTTCTCGGCCGGGGTGACGCCACCGGGCGAGCGGTATTGGGGCACCTCGGGGATCGTCGCCCCTGGCAAGGGGCCGGGTTGGATCGGCGAAGACAAGTTCTCCGCCCCCTACCTGGCCGGGTTCGAGATGCGGCACCCGCCGGGGCTGTGATGGCGCCGCGCCTCAGGAGCTCGTCGTCCGCTGGCTTGCATGCGCGGATTGTCCGCGCCGCTGGCAGGGGGGCCACTTTCAGCAGCTGCGGACTTGGACCCCTATGCGAAGCGGGTGCCATTCGACTCTCGGCGGCGCGGTGGATCCGCACATGCAATCCAGCGCCCGAACAAGAGGCTCGCGATGGCGACCGCTGATCGTCTTCGGGAGCGCCGGGAGTCCGAGGGCTGCCTCTGGACCGCGCACGATGTCGCCGACCTGCTCGGCGTCTCGCACGAGTACGTGTGGCAGCTCTCCCGCGAAGGTCGCATCCCGACCGTCTCTCTCGGGAGGACCCGGCGCTACCGCAAGGAGTCGATCCTCGCGTGGCTCGAACAGATCGAGTCGCCGGGCGGGCGCGCCTAGGTGGAGGTGGTCCTGGTGAGTGACTCCGAATCGAAGCGGCGCTCTTACGGGTCCGGGTCGTTGTTCGTCCACCGTGGCTCCTGGTACGCGAAATGGCGGATCGGTCCCCGTCAGGTCAAACGGAAGGTGGGCGCGAAGCGTCGCCCCGGCACCCGAGAAGGTCTGACGAAGCCCCAGGCCGAGGAGGAGCTGCGGCGGCTGATGCGGGAGGTGAAGGCGACGCCACAGGAGCGCCTGAGCCTGCGCGAGGTCGGCGACGCCTACATCGCCCACGTCCGCGACTTCCTCGAACGCAAGCCTTCCACGATTCAGGACTACGAAGGCATCCTGAACAAAGCCGAGCGGGGGCTGCCGAAGAAGACCGTCGACCGCTACGTCGACAGCGACATCGAAGGCTACGTCTCGGCGATGAAGAAGGCGGGACGCAAGCCGAAGACGATCAGCAACCACCTGAACTTCCTCCACGGCCTCTTCGCCTTCGCGGAGAAGCGGGGCTGGGCTTCGGGGAACGCGGTCGCCGAAGCCGAACGGCCGCGAGGCGAGGGCGCCGATCCCGACATTCGCTTCATCGACCTCGAAGAACTCGAGGCGCTTCTGCGGGTGGTCCCCGACGACGTTCTCGGCGCGGTCGAGCGACCGCTGTACCTGACCGCCGCGATGACCGGCTTGCGGCAGGGCGAGCTGATCGCGCTGCGCTGGAAGGACGTCGACTGGAAGGCGAGCCTCATCCGTGTCCGCCGCAACTACACCCGCGGGCGGTTCGGCACCCCGAAGACGAAGCGCTCCAACCGCGCGGTCCCGATGCCTGGGCGCGTCGCCGCCGCGCTCAAAGAGCACCTCAAGCGTTCGGAATACACCGGCGCCGACGATCTCGTCTTCTGCCACCCCGAGACCGGCGGCCCGTTCGACGCCTCGAAGATGAGGAAGCGGTTCAAGGACGCGATCAAGGCGGCCGGGGTCCGCTCGATCCGCTTCCACGACCTTCGCCACACCTTCGGCACGCGGATGGCCGCGGCGGGCGCGCCCCTGCGGACCATTCAGGAGTGGATGGGCCACCGCGACTACAAGACGACTGAAATCTACGCCGACTACGCGCCCGATCCAGTCCAAGGTGCCCGCTGGGCCGAGGCAGCCTTCGCCGAGGAGGACGAGGAAGAAGACGGCGATGCAACCGACGATGAGAACAAGGCCGGTTAGGCGGGCAGGCCCGCGGGCTGGCGTAAGCTAGAGAGGAGCGGTTATGGCAGATGCACAAGAAATCGAGCTGGTCTTCGAGCCCCAGGACGAGGGCGGCTACCACGTCTACGCCCCCGACCTTCCCGGTCTTCACACCCAGGGCGAGGATATGGACGACGCGATGGCGAACGCCAGCGAGGCCGTCGCCCTCTACGTCGAGGGCCTGCGCGAAGACGGCGAACCGCTCGACAGCGGCGTGATCCGCCGCTCGATTCCCCTGCCGGCGTGAGCCCACGCCAGCCGGTCGTCTCCGGCGAGCGCCTGATCAAGGCGCTGCGCAAGGAGGGCTGGGAAGTCGTCCGTCAACGCGGCAGCCACGTCCGCTTGAAGAAGGCCGGGCGCCGCCACGCGCTCGTCGTCCCGCTGCACCGGGAACTCCGTCGCGGCACTCTTGCCGGCATCCTGCGGGATGCCGATCTCAGCGCCGACGACTTGCGGCGCCTGCTCGACTAACCGGACAGCAGGTCGCGGAACTCAGTCATCCCTTTAGCTCCGAGAAGGTGGAGGACGGCGGTGGCATCAGATCGGGCTTTCTCGTTGCCAGAGCCGAGAGCCGCCGTAAGGGTTTGGCGCACCTCGTCGACGGACCCGAGTACCGACCAGCCTTCGGGGTCGGTGACGATCATCAGGCGCAGAATCTCGACGACCTCCTGTGGGTGCTCGCTCGTCATCCGGGGCAGCGCCTCATAGACAACGTGGTCGGGGTCAAGTGGGACACCCAACTCAAGGACAGCCTGCCCTTGAGTCAGCAGCCAATCATCCTCGAACTGGCGCGCACCGAACCAGGCGCCGAACTCTCCGAGTGATTCCTGCTCCTCCTGTCCTTGGGCGAAGATCCACTCCCAGGTCTCGACCATGCGGGCTCGCATCTCCTCAGAGAGCTCTGGGTTGCCGTGCTCAAGCTGCCAGCCAACGTTGCGGATCGCCCGCTTTCGGATCTCGACTGCCGCAACCCGCCAGAAGCGGGCGAAGACGCCGTCGGGAGCGAGGTCGATCACATCGTTGAAGCGCAGATAGAAGAGGTGTTCTCCGAGGTGCTCGTGTGGATTCCCGGCGATGTAGCGGTTCTCATCGACCTCCTCGAAGCGGTCGACAGCGAGGTCATAGCTCTCATGCAAGACCTCAAAGACAGCGATATATGCCCGGTTGAAAACGACGTAGGCGTTCCAGGCAGCAGAGAAGAAGGACGCCGACTCGTCGTCGATCGGAAAGAGCTTTGGCACCAGCGACCTAGCCCACTTCTCGTCCATCCGAACGAACTGAACGAACCACTGCCCGAGCACGGCACGGATCGCCAGCGAGCGCTCGACGGTCGGGTCGAGGCGACGATCGACTGCCGCGACGACCTCCGGGAGGGAGCCCATGCCCTCGAAAGATTTCTCCGCTTCGAGTGCTCGCTCGACCCAGAGGGCGTAGCGGACTGCCGCGTGAAGGGCCTCACCGCGGACCGAGTTGATCGCCACCGTGGCCGGTTCATTTCCTTCATCTCTGTCGGGTGAGGGGTCTGGATCATCGAGGCAAGCCTCGATGATTTGCCAGACGCGGGCTCGCTCGGCAAACGGGATTTCGGCCTCGCTCTCATTCAACCCGTCAGAGAGCAGGCTGACCACGGCCCTCCGTAGCCAGTTCGTAGGCGCATTGCCCTCCCCCTCGTTCGGCCCTGGATCCGCGGCCGCCACCCGCTCGCAGAGGTCAAGAACCGGCTCCCATGAGAAGACTGCTTTCTCCTTGGCGGCTTTATCGAGGCCGCCAAGGAGACCGCGCACGTAGTCGGGGGCAAGAGCAGCGAACTCCGTTGCAATCTCGGCGAAGCCTTGCGCGTCCTTTTCTACCGCGCCCTCAAGGATTCGACCCAAGCCCTCCGGCGATGGATTTTCGGGGCCATCCTCGGGCTCCCAGGCTCGCAGGGCCTCCAGCGTTCCGGCTGGCCCCATCTCCATCAGCTCCTCGACGCTGTAGGGGGAGGTCGGCCCGCTCCAGTGAGTCACAACGGAGTGGAAAGTCGGGTGCTCGGGCTTGCCAAACTCGGCCAGTAGGTGTTCGTATTCGGCCTTCGCCTCGCGGTCCAGGTGATCGGCGATGAGCGCGTAGCGTTCGAGTCTCCAATAACGGCGGCGAAGTTCGAGCTGTTCCTCGGTGATGCCGCGTTCTTCTTTGGTGGTCGTCAGCTCGAGATCGGGGCCGGCGCCGATCAGCGCCAGGATCGACCCCTTCTGCGCGTCGTCGAGATCACCGAAGCGGGTTCGCAAAAGCTCTGCGTACTCGTGCCAGACATTGACGTCGTCGATCAATGCCTCGTCGGCGAGCGCGTCTGCCACTTGTTGCGGCGAGCCGAATCGGGCTAGGACGAAAAGCGCCAGACGACTGCAAAGCGACCGGTCATGTCGGCCCAGCTCGATGAGCACTAAGTCCCGAGACTCATGGCCTTTCTCCGCCTCCGCGAGAGCGGTGTCGCGGACGGCCTCTACGAGCGTGTCGAGCAGGCTGTTTCCGGTGTTTTGCGCATGGTCCTCGATCGCCGAACGCCAGATGTAGCTGGGATCAAAGTTCGAGTCCTCGTCGATGCCGAACTCGATTGCGTCCGCGAGCCGGTGGCAGAGAAAGCGGAAAGCCTTCTCAGGTTCGGCCTCCATCATTGGCGGCCATGCTTTCTCGACGATCTTTCCGTACTCCCATTCGCCAATCATCGAGACGGCGCGTCGCCGAGAGCCGCGACCTTCGTCTTCCGGGGCAGCGGAAACCTTGAGAAGGGTTCCTGCCAGGCGGAAGGCTGCCGCAATCTCGCCCTCCATTGCAAGGTGGGCAAGCAGGTCGCCGGCGGCTTGGGGGTACGAGACCAGATGTCCGTCGTAGTGGGCCAACCATTGCTGCTCAGGTCCAGCGACCCGAGCAGCGAGCTGGCCCGACAGGGAGGTCGCGGCGCTGGCAATGTCCTGATGGACGCGGGGGTTCGCCGTCTCTGGAATCCGCTCGATCGCTTCCACGACCCGCTCGGGGTCCTCGGCGGCTATTCGAGCTAGGTACTGCGACTCCGGCCAGTTCGGGAACCTAATCCAGGTCTGACCCTCTTTCGTCGTTCCGGTTTCAGGTGGCGTGGGATTTAGGAAGAAGCCCTCCTCAAGCAGGAAGGGCAGCCAGGAGGCATCAATGTGGGCGAAGAAGTAGTCGAGGTTTGCCGCGCTCGCGCGGATCAGGCTCACCGCCTCTGAACGGCTGCGCTCGGTCACGTCGGCGGTCCTTCTTTGAGCAGCTCGTCGATTTCGCTGAAGTCCTCGAACGTCCGGGGCTGAAACCAGGCGAGAAGAAAGGTCTCGAAGCGTTCGACCAACGACGAGAATGCTTCGGCGTCGGTGGGGTGCTCACCGTGCAGCACTCGGTCGAACGCTTCGCGGAATTCAAGGAGTGCTTCTATGCGGCCCTCCTCAGTGTCTGGCGGACCTACGCGCTGGACTGGATCGAGGCCGGTGAGCGTCTCCTGGGCTCGGTCCCGGCGGCTGAGATGACCCTTCCTCGCATCGTCAAGGAATTGGTCGACGGCGAAGACCGCCGGGTCGCAGTTGTCGACCAAGCCTCGGTCGCTCGTTCGCCTCTCCGCTGCTTCCCATTTCGGCCGGAATGCGCTCAGCAGGACCCCAAGACCGGGTCCCTTCTTGGGACCGCTGGCAGCCCTTTCGAGTTCTTGAATCAGTTCGCGAAGTGCGTAGGCGGCCATCTCCGCCTTGACCGGATTCGCCAAATCGGCCAACGCTCGCAAAGCACCTTCGTAGAAGCGGTCCGGTCGCCTTTTCTGACGCGCCAGCACCTCCAGCACCTCTGCCGAACGGCTGCTCAGCTGAGGGAGGCGAAGGTTGACCGCATCGTCAGGAGGCCGCGGCAACTCAGACGAGGTATCTCTCTCGGCAGTCACGCCGAACACGATCTCACGCACCACGGCTGCCTCCCTGAGTGTTTCGGTGCAGACCCGTTTCTCTGCGCGAGACGGGCTCGGTTTAGCCTCAAGAAGGAAGCTGCCGACTCGTCGGTCACACTCCTCGAATCTCAACCGAGGCGACTGTCTTGATCTACGCCGGGGCGGGCATTCTCGCCTCGCTACTGGGCGCCGTCGTCGGCGCCTGGCTTTCGGGCAAGGCCGCTCGCGACCTCGACGACCTTGCCCGACGTCGTGACCGAGAGCGGGCTCGCGCCAAGATCCGTGCGGCCGCAGTTTTCATTCGTGCCGACCTCGACGCCTCGCGTCGCCGCCTTCGCGAAGCGATTGAAGACGACGAGTGGCATGTCTTCTACCGTCTGCCGACCGCAGCTTGGCGTGAGCACGGGCCGACGATTGCGATCAGCTTGCAGCCCGACGACGTCGCCCGAATCGCCCATAGCTTCGCGCGGCTAGAAGACTTCGAGCGTGCCCTATCGGTGCTACCAGTTCGTCGCTTCGGAATCGTCATCGAGGGCGCGCCGCGGCCGCTGCGCTTCAATGAGGAGATGCGCGAGAAGGTCAAGGAGATCGTGGGGCTCACCGGCACGGCGCTCGGGCTGCTGGAGACGCTCGCTCCTCATCGCGAGCAACCACCCCCGCTGCTGCCTGGCCAGCGGCAGGTTTGGCCGCCCGCGCCTCTGCCACCTCTATAAAGCCATGATCGCTGGCGGGTACCAAACGGGTACCAAATTGAGCGAAACTAGGATCAATTCGGACCAACGGGAACCGCTTGAACAAGCCAAAAACCAGCCTGGTCAACCAGCTCCAGAGAACTCATAACCCGAAGGTCGCGGGTTCGAATCCCGCCCCCGCTATAGGACGAAAGCCCTGCAAATACAGGGTTTTTGTTTGTCTGCTGATGCAGACAACAAGGTGCAAAATCGGCCCTGGGGCAACAAATGGGGCAACACGAGGGTCGGCCCTCATTCCAGGCGGTCCCTCCAACGCTCGGGCAGCAGCCCTCGACTATCTCTGCGGCATAAAGCCGTTGAGCTCGGGATAGAGGGAGACACTTTGGCGTTTTTAAACACCGCAGCTTCGTCTAACCTAAGCAGCCGTCTCCGCTCGTCGGGGACGAATCAACTGCCCCGATGGTCGCCGACTTTAATCCCGACAACCTTCTCAAGCGGCTGACTGACCAGCAGGCCGATGCAGTCAAAAGTGACGCGCGACGTTTGCTGATCGTCGCTGGCGCGGGTTCGGGGAAGACCGAGGTGGTCGCTCGGCGAATTGCCTGGCAGATCGCCACCGAGAGCGAGGAGCGCGACCGGATCGTTGCTTTCACCTTCACCGAGCGTGCCGCCGAGGAGCTCCAATTCCGAGTCCGTAGGCATCTCGGTCAAATTGTTGAAGGGGAGGAGGATGGGTCTCCGGTTCTCGGCGGCATGTACGTCGGCACGATTCATGGCTATTGCCTGAAACAGCTTCGAGATCTGAAGCCGGACGACTTCCACAACTTTGATGTCCTAGACGATGGCGGCAGGTATGCGCTGGTTGAGAGGCGTTGGTACCACCTTCTCGCCGGTCGACCATTGCAGGATGAGTTCATCGCGGGGGGCCTGGCGACCGGCCACTTTGACGCCGTCGGCCGATTTCTCCATGCCTACGACCTGCTGAACGAGTACAACCTCCTCGACGTGCGTCTGGCGGAGGGTTCGGCCCCGAATCCGGGCAGAGAGGAGGAAGACTGGTGTGCCCGGGCGAAACTGCAGACCCGCATTGGGAATAGCTCGGCCGCCCGTGCCTTCGCCGACACGGCTGCTCGCTATTTCGCGTTGCTGCGCTGTAGGAGGTTCCTCGATTTCTCAACCGCGCAGGCTGAGATCCTGAGGCAGTTGGAGGGAGATAGTGAGCTTCTGAATGAGCTCCGAGGGCGTGTAGGGCATCTGGTCGTCGACGAGGTGCAGGACATAAACCCCGTGCAGGCTCGGCTCATTGCGTTGCTTACTGACGAGGGGGCGAGCCTGACGGCAGTCGGTGACCATCGTCAGGCCATCTATGGGTGGCGCGGCGGACGGGTCGACATCATGGGCGAACTTCACGACGAACTTGTGGAATCCGAGGACGGCGAGATCGTCGAGCTCGACGACAACTTTCGCTCGACGCCTCGTGCGATTGAACTGTGTAATCGCTGGGCACGGACGATCGCGCCGCCGGGCGGGATGTCCTCAAGGGACATGACTCACGGCAGGAAGCAACGCGTCGATTATGAGTCCGAGCATGTTGCGTTTCTCGACTTCGAGGAGCGGGACAACGAGGCCAAATGGATCGCGGATACGGTTGAGAGGCTAGTCGTCGGAGAGGAAGGAGCCGCCCACGACGTGCTGGTTGGACAACGAGGGTTGCGGCACGCGGACGTGGCGATCCTCTTGCGCAATGCGAGGCAGGCGAGCACTTACGCCGATGAGCTTCGAGCTCGAGGGATCCCGGTGATTTTTCGAGGCTCCGATCTGTTCGGGCAGCCCGAGGTTTTGCTGATGGTTGGTGCGCTCGGCAGGCTCGTCCGTCTCAACCAGTTCATGGGGCGTTCCATAAACGACTTCATCTCGGAAGCATTGAACTGCCCGCCCACGCCAGAGGATGTAATTCGGGCCGCGGCGGTTGAGTTGGGCCAGCGAGGCCTTCCGGTGGATGAACAGACGGCGACCCGGCTCATCAGTCTCGCCGATCTCCTTGGGGCCCGCATCTATGACGGCGAAAGGGCGGCAGCGGGCGACCGGAGGAGCGTCCGATCCACCGCCGCTCGGATGATGCTCGAAGGTTCGGGTGAGATGAAACGAGTCTTCCCGCAGGCGATCTACCACGCGTTTCTGCAGGAGGCAGGGGTGGATTCGATCGACGCTCTGGGGTCAAGCGGCGAGACGGTTATGTTCCATCTTGGGGCACTTTCGAGTCTGATCACCTCGATTGAGACTCCGGGGTGGACGACGGCATTTGATCTGCGATCTCAGGTGATTGGTTTGACCGCATGGGGTCCTCAGGGATCCCGACTTCCCGAAGCCGACCTCCTGACGACTCCGGACGCGGTGAGCATCGGCACCATCCACAGCGTCAAGGGTCTTGAGTGGCCGGCGGTGTTTGTTGCGGACGTTCGTGCTCGGCGCTTCCCGAGTCAGCGAGCGAAAAGCGCTCCTTCACTTCCCTTCGAAGGAAGGCTCGCGAGAGAAATCGATGCGTCGCGGCTCGCCGACAACGACAACTACGACGATGAGCGTCGCTTGATGTACGTCGCCTTGTCACGGGCAGAGCGCTACCTGTTCGTGACCTGCTCAGGGTCTCAGCGTTCGAGATTCAGAAGGGAGCTTGAACCGCTGGTATCTGAAGTCGGCGGGGTTGTTCCCGAAAATCCCTCTGTGGTTCCGGGGATCGTTGATTTGAAGCCCGGGGAGCGCGACCCGGAGGCGCAACGCCTCGTTTCCTCTTTCTCGGATCTCCGCTACTACATTGAGTGCCCGCACGATTTCTACCTCCGCAAGGTGCTCGGGTTCGCGCCGACCATCGACCAGGCTTTCGGTTACGGCCGGGGCGTCCACAACATCATGCGGGCGATTCATAGTGACCCTGCTTCGTGGGCGGACCTCGCCAAGGACTCGGAGGCCCTCGATGCCGGGGTTAGGGAACTCATCGACCAAGGTCTTTTCTACCTCCGCTACACGACGGGCGACCCTCTCTCGAACATGAGAGAGGCTGCGGTTCGCGTGGTTACGGACTATGTGAAGACGTATGCGGACGAGTTGTCGAGACTTGAGTTCGAGCCTGAGCGCGAGTTCGAGACGTTGCTGGAGGATGAGCAGGTACTGATCTCCGGAGCGATTGATGTGATCCGTCGAGACGATCCTCCCCAGGTCACGCTGGTCGACTTCAAGAGCGGCGACACGCAGCACGACAATGCGGTGAAACTCGACTCCGAGGAGATGAAGCTGCAGGTGAGCCTGTACGGCATCGCGGCTCGGGCCGAGATGGAATACGAGCCCGAACGCGGTTTGGTGCGCTACCTGGCCGAGGAGGACCCAGTCAAACGCCAGCTTGAGGTTCCTCTTGATGAGACTGCCTTGGCAGAGGCCGCGGACACTGTTGCTGGCGTCGCCCGCTCGATCAAGCAGCGAGAGTTCCATATCGGCCCTGCTAAGCGCGAGGGCGAGAGCCGCTGCGCCCAGTGCGACTTTCGGAACTTTTGCGGCATCCGCGAGGGAGCCGCGTAATGCCGGCCTCTCGATCAACGATGGATGCTTCGCGGATGACCTCGTTCGGGGAGGTGAGCCCCGGCGTTAGGCGCTCGATGCAGTCGAATCGGCGAACCGATACGAAGCCCGAGAAGAGGCTGCGCTCGGCCCTGCACCGCCGTGGCAGAAGGTTTCGGAAGGACGTTCCAGTCCAGGCGGGTGAGCGCCGCGTTCGGGTTGACATTGCCTTTATGCGCCAAAAAGTGGCTGTCTTCGTTGACGGATGCTTCTGGCATTCCTGTCCGGATCACAGGAGCCAGCCGAAGAAGAACGGTCCCTTCTGGCGCGCGAAGCTGGAGGGCAACGTTCGCCGGGACCAGGCGGTGAATGCTGCGCTTCGGGACGCTGGCTGGCGCGTTATCAGGATCTGGGAGCACGAGTCGGTAGCGGAGGGAGTAGCCCAGGTGGAGGCCCTGCTGGGGGGAGTCGAACAGCAGGAGAAATCATGCGCCTAACGGCCTTGGACCTCTTCGCTGGGATGGGCGGATTGACCCGCGGGCTGCGAGACGCCGAGTTCTCCGTCCTAGGAGCCGTGGAGCGGTCTGAGCTCGCGGCGGAAACCTACAGAGCAAACCACCGCAGGACCCGTGTCTGGAATTGCGACATTCGAAGCCTTGATCCGGCATCGGTTGCTGCCGAACTCGGTCTTTCGCCCGGGGATCTGGACTTGCTCGCCGGTTGTCCCCCCTGTCAGGGGTTCTCGTCCTTGACTACCCGGAATGGTCATCGGTCTGTTTTGGACGAGCGAAACGAGCTCGTTTTTCAGTTCGGCCGATTTGCCGAGGAGCTGCGTCCAAAGGCGCTGATGATGGAGAACGTTCCGGGCCTCGCCAAGGATGCTCGCTTCAAGCGTCTTGAAGCGAGCCTTCGGGGAATGGGGTACAGCCTCGTGTCCCTGGTTCTCGACGTTGCGGATTACGGCGTCCCGCAGCGTCGGCGACGCCTGCTCCTACTTGGAGGGATGGGGTGGAGACCGGAACTGGGAAGGCGGGTGCGCAAGAGGCCGACCGTTCGCGCAACGATCGGCGAACTACCTGAATCCGGCAAAAGCGGGGACCCCCTTCACGACCTTCCCGAGCAGCGGAGTCGCCGAATCATTGACCTAATCCGCCAGATTCCGGCTGATGGGGGAAGTCGAGCCAGCCTGGGACCCGACGCCCAGCTAGCTTGCCATCGGGAGTTCGACGGCTTCCGAGACGTATACGGTCGAATTACCTGGGATGGGCTCGCGCCAACGATCACTGGTGGGTGCGTGAACCCTTCAAAGGGCCGATTTCTTCATCCGGAACAGCACCGCGCTATCAGCCTGCGCGAGGCCGCGCTCCTACAGGGCTTCCCTCCGAAATACAAGGTCTCTCTCAACCGTGGCAAATACCAGGCGGCTGAGTTGATCGGCAACGCTTTGCCTCCCCCGTTCGCACGGCGTCATGCCAGGGCGCTCTCAAGGTGCATCCGAGCCCGCAGGGCAGATTGATTGCCTCCAGCGCGAAGTTTCGCGTGGCCGCCGTCGATAGGCGCGGATGCGCCCGGTACGCTTGGGTCGTGACCGCGAAGGAGAAGCTGCTGCGTGAGATCCTCGACCTCGATGAGGCCGAGGCTGCGCGTGCGCGTATCGTCGTTTCCACCGGACCTGCCGAGGAGCCGGAGATGGCGCCGCTGCCGGCTGGGTGGGGGGAGACGCTGACCGGCGAGCCAATGCCGAATGTCGCCGCCGCGGTGCGGCGCTCTCGCGAATCGCACTGAGCGTGCTGGTCGTAGATGCGAGCTTGGTGGTCGAGCTCTCGCTTGACAGGATCGGCGAGCAGGCCAGCGCCGACTTGGGCCGTGGCGGTCAGCTGATTGCCCCGCCTCTTCTTTGGAGCGAGGTTCCATCGGCGCTTCACGAGATGGCCTTCCGCGGCGAAATCTCGAACGCTCTCGCCGAGCTCGCGCTGCGACGCTTCCTGTCCGGCAAGCTGTCGATCGGCGAGCAACGCCCGGAGGGTCTTGCTACGGCGGCCTGGGAGGTGGCCGAGGAATTCGGCTGGGCGAAGACCTACGACGCCGAGTACGTCGCGCTTGCGAAGGCCGAAGGCTGTCGCCTCGTCACCCTCGACAGCAGACTGCGTCGGGGCACGGACCGGCTGGGATTCGTCGTCACGCCGGATGAGCGCCTGACCCGACAAGAGACTGCAGGTCTCAGTCGCGCGTGCCGCGAGGCCGCGTCCGCTTCACCTGCTCGGCGGCGTTGCCTCCATGGGGGCGGGGGTGACGCAGCAAGGCTCGCATCTCCGTCGCTCGGCTGACGAGGATCGACAGTTCTGCGTCGGGATTGCCCTCGTGGATGTCGATCTGGGCCTGGTCCAGCTCGGCGTCGAAGTCGCCGGGCTGGGGATCGGGGTCTTTCCAGGGATCCTTGGCCATCTCGAGAATCTTAATGTTCGCGCTCTCGATCTCCTGGGGCAACAAATGGGGCAACATGTTCCACAGATTCCAGCCGATCTCCACGTAGTTCGATCTCCCAAAATCGGCTTGAAACCTAGCCCCACGTAGTCCAGCCGACTCAACGAATCAGTCTCATAACCCGAAGGTCGCAGGGTTCGAACCGTCGCCCAAGATCAGATACGGCGGAGGCCGAGAAGCCCGCCGGCCCGACGCGGTTCACTATGTCCTCGTGATCACCTATTCGATGAGCCTGTCGGTCGATGGCTATGTCGCCGGGTCCGATGGAAGCTTCGACTGGGCGGTGCCCAGCGAGGAGCTGCACCGGTTCCACAACGAACGGGTCGCTGCGGTCGACGCCCAACTGCTCGGTCGGCGGCTCTACGAGACGATGCTCGTCTGGGACACGGAGGAATTCTCTGAGCCCGTGATGGCGGAGTTCGCGGAGATCTGGCGCCCGCTCGAGAAGGTCGTGTTCTCGACCACGCTGACGAGCGTCGAGGGCAGCAACCGCTTGGCTGCGGGAACGCTGGAGGAGGAGATCGCCGCGCTCGGGGACCGGAGGATCGCGGTCGGCGGCGCCGGGCTTGCGGCGGAATGCATCCGGCGGGGGCTGATCGACGAGTTCGAGCTGTTCGTCATCCCGATCGTGGTCGGCGGCGGCACGCCGTACTTCCCGCCGGACGTGAACATCGACCTCGAGCTGGTCGAGACCCGCATGTTCGGCGCGACCGTGTACCTGCACTACCGCCGCGGCGGCTAGCGCGCCGCGACTAGGTTGAGATCGCTGCTCGATGAAATACTCGTATGTGTATGAGGCTGGGGGGAGCCACATTGCTGGCAGCGATCATCGGGGTGCTGGCCACCGCGGCCCCCAGCGCCTCTGCGGCGGATTGGCTTCCCGCGGTCGACGCATCGCCGGTCCTTTCGAATGCCTCACAGTTCAGCGGCTCTCTCCAAGACGTGGCGATCGATGCGCAAGGGAACGCGACCGCCGTTTGGGTCCAGTGGGCGGGGCTCGGAGACGCGAAAATCCTCGAAGCCGCCACGCGGCCCGCTGGCGGTAGCTGGAGCGCCCCGGTCCAACTCTCCGAAGCCGGCGAGCAAGCTCTGTCGCCGAAGGTCGTCGTCGATGCCAATGGCGATGCTGCCGTCATCTGGGAGGCCTTCACCGGGTCGAACAACGAAATCGTGCGCGCTGCGACCCGCCCCGCCGACGGCGCCTGGAGCCAGGCCGTGGCGCTCTCCGACGTCGACGGATATTCCGGCTCACCCGACATCACGATCGACCCGCAGGGCAACGCAACGGCGGTCTGGACCACCGGACCGCAGTTCGAATACGGCTTCGTGCAGACCGCCACCCATCCCGCCGGCGGCACCTGGAGCCAACCGGTGGCGCTTTCCGACGAAAACGCTGCCTCCGTGTCGCCTCACATCGCCGCCGACTCGCAGGGCGATCTCACTGCGATCTGGGACGCCGGCGGGGAAGAAGGGGTGATCCAGTCGAAGACGCGCCCGGCGGGTGGCGAATGGAGCTCCGCGGCGGTCGACGTGTCAGGCGAAGACGGCCTGTCGAGCAACGCGCAGATAGCGATCGACGGGCAGGGCGACGCGGTTGCGGTCTGGCAACAGAAAGACGCGCCCGTCGCAAGTGGCTTTCACTACTTCGTCCAGACGGCCCGCCGGGTCAGCGGCTCGTGGAGCAGCCCGCTGACGATCTCGAGGGAAGACGGGCTGGCGATAAATCCCGGGCTTGCGGTCGACCCCGACGGCAACGCAACGGTGGCCTGGGCATGGATCCCGCTCGCCGCGGCCACGGCGACCGGGTTGCAGGCCCGCACCGGCACCGCCGGCGGAACGTGGGGGAGCATCGTCTACGTTGCGACCAGACCCAGCGGGAGCGGATCCAGCGAGGGCGCCATCCAGCTTCTCGCCGATCAGCAGGGCGACGTCACTGTGATCTGGCTGGGTTGGTCCGCGCCCAACGACGTCGTGCGAAGCGCGCGTCGCCCGGCAGCCGGCGAATGGAGCTCGCCGGTCACCCTCTCCACCGGAGAGTCGTTGATCCCGGCAAGCGCCATCAATCCACAGGGAACCATCACCGCAGTCTGGTCCGGACGCCAGGGAACCACCCAGGCCGTCCGCTCGCGGGTCTTCGACCCGATCCCGCCTGAGCTGAATGACGTGGCAGTCCCGGCTACAGGGGTCGTCGGACAGCCGGTCTCGATGTCGGTCGACCCGTTCGACGTCTGGTCGCCGGTAGCGACCTCGTGGAATTTCGGCGACGGCAGCTCGGACGAGAGCGGATCGGTCAGTCACTGCTACGGAACGGCCGGCGAACGTACGGTCACGATTACCGGCACCGACGCGGCGGCGAACATGACCAGCACCTCGCGGACAATCACGATCGAACCGAACCCAGGCCTCGCCGGGGACCCCAACCCTTGCGCTGAGCCCGAACCCCCCGCCCTCACAGGGACCGACCCGCCTTCGCCGGCCTCGAGCGGCACACCGCGGATCCTCGGAGCCGCCGAGGCGGGGTCGGTGGTGAAGGTCTATGCCGGCGCCAACTGCGCCGGTTCGCCGGTCGCCACCGGGAGCGCAGCCGAGCTCGGGGCGCCCGGCATCGCGGTTCAGGTCGATGAGGAAGTGACCGCCGTGTTTTCGGCGACGGCCACCGACGCAAGCGACGCTACCTCGGGCTGTTCGGGCCCGATCTCGTACACCCGCCTGAAAGCGCCGGAGGATTCGGGCGATGGCGGCGGCCCGACGATCGATGGCGGCGGCTCTGAACTCGCTCCCGCCTCGGTCTGCATCGTCCCGAAGCTGGCCGGCAAGACGCTGGCCCAGGCGAAGGCGAAGTTGAGGGCGGCCGCCTGTAGGGTCGGCACGGTACGCAGGCCACGCCCGCGTAGAGGCAGGCGTCTACCACCCCTCGTCGTCAAGTCTTCGAATCCCGCGGCGGGTGCGAAACCCGCCAGCGGCAAGGTCAACCTCACGCTCGAGCCGAGACCGCGGAAACGCAACGGTCACAGTTAGGTTTGGGAAGTGCTTCCAGGTCCTGTCAACACCCCCGAGCATGTCGCGCGGCGCTACGACAGACTGGCCGGCTTCTACGGTGCGCTCAGCCTGGCGTTCGGGCTACGCCCCTCTGTGCGGCGGGCCGCTGTGAGCGCGCTTGCCCTACGTGGGGGCGACGCGGTTCTGGAGGTCGGCTGTGGACGAGGCGACAACCTCGGGGCGCTACGAGCGGCGGTCGGGGAGGGGGGACTGGTCGTCGGAATTGACGTCTCGCCGGGAATGCTCGAACGGGCCGAAAGTCGACGCCGGCACGGGGGTTGGCAGAACGTTGAGTTGCTTTGCCAGGATGCAGCCGATCTCGAGGTCTCAGGGCCGTTCGAGGCGATCCTTTTCAGCCTCTCCTACTCGGTGATGGAGGCGCGGCAGGCGACCCTGGCGAGCGCCTGGCGCCTGCTGCGACCGGGCGGGCAGCTGGTGGTCATGGACGCCGGCCTGCCCGACAACGTGGCGGGGCGGCTACTGGGTCCGCTGACGCGGGCGCTGAGCCGGGCGACGGTGCTGGGCGACCCAGCGACGCGTCCCTGGCGGGACCTGGACGAGCTCGGCGCGGAAGCGATCTCGGTGCGGTGGATGGCGCCGGGCACCTACTTCGTCTGCTCGGCGCGCAAGCCGGTGTAGTCGGCATGCGCGAAGGGTTGAGCCGGGTTGTCACTGCCTGGGGCTCGCTGTGGCCTCCGCGCATGCCCGGGAGCCGGCGTCTCACGTTGAGGATCGGTGGGCTTGTGTTCGGGTTTCGGAAGGATCGGCCATGGCAAAGAGCGCGATGACCGGAGTTACGAAACCGCCGAGGGCAACCGCGAAGGCGCTTTGGCAGATGACGAACTGCTGAGTCGTCAATTCGGTGACGCCGCCAACCTCGAGCCCGATCGCTAACGGCGGCGCCAGGACTAGGACGGCGAGGGCACCTAAGGCCGTCCCGCGCCGCAGGCGTCCCGAAGGCAGAGCCGAAAGCGAAGGGTGGCCGCCACGGAGCCAGCTCAACGAACTCAGCGATCCGACGGTGATGTCCCTTCGAATCGCCGTCGTGACCAGAACGCAGGTGATCAAGGGCAGAAGGAAGAGGGTCCCGACCATGTTCCAGGAGATGCTGGTTTCCACGAGCGGCGCCCCCAAAGGCGAACCTTCTCCTGCCCCTGCACACCGAGCCAAGCTGTGGTCTCGTTGAGGATGAGGTTGAACGCAGCGGTGGCGAGAACGGCCCTGAGGACAATCCATCTCTGGTGCGCCGGGGGCAGCCGCCTCCACGTCTGCCGCAGGCGTTCGACCCTGCCCCTATCGGTCTGTTGGGAGGACGCGTGGCAGGGCGATCTGGTAGGGGATTGGCCTCGGCCCACTCGACTATCCGCTTGGATTCGACCAGCACCTCCTCCTCATCGATTACGAGGACCGGCACCACCTTCTGGCCGCTGAGCTCCTCGACTTTGCGGCGACCGGCGGTAGTCCACTGGAGAAAGCGTGGGCCCACTCCGAGGCCCCCGACCTTGATCACACAGGATCCCTCGCGCAGGGCCACGCGTTCATTTCTCCTGCCTCTCATGCCTGTGCGCCAGCGCCAGTATTCGCAGGAGGACTTCCCTCGCCGATCGAGTTCAGTTGGGTCAGAGCCGCACCTGAACGGTCACGCTCCCATCTGTATCCCGGGCTGCGATGGCCTCGCCCCGTCGCGTCTGCCCACGAACCTCGAGGAGCACCTGTCTACCTCCTCCTTGCAGGTTGCGCCACCACACCTTGCGGTCTGGCAAAGCGACCGTGATTGTCACCTTGCTCCCTTCCTCGCGGTACAAGACCGGGATCGTGTACTGATGCCCGCTCCTTCGACCTCTGTAGGTGATAAGTGCCAATCGACCGCTTAGAAGCCAATGCAGAGGTGAACGCAGGACCATCCGCAGTAACGGATTTATCGTCCGGTTCATAGTCAAAAAGGGAGCACGGCGCATGTCAAGCCGCCCGTTATCGGACGCCCTCACTGGGACTCTCCATCTCCGCTCAGCGCCGTCTGCTCCAGGCCATTCCAGGCGAATTCGAGCAGCCTTTCGACGATTTGCTCCCGGGGCACCTCCGGATGGTCGTACCACCACTCCGCCAAGCCGTTCTGGGCAGCCTTGACGGCCTCGGCGAACATCTCCGCCGCCTGGCCCGGATGTCCATAAGAGGCGAGCGCGCCACGTTGGTCGCCACGTTCAAGGAAGATCGCGATACCAGCGGTCGCCTCGCGGTTGAGTCGGCGATATACGGCTGCCACCTGGGCGTCGGGGGGCGGGTCTCTAAACAGCACCCGCCAGGTCACGCGATGTTCTTCCACATAGATAAAGAAGGCCTCGACGCCCGCCCGCATCTGCGCGGCCGGATTCTTAGCTGCCCGGTCGAGAGCCTGGCCCACGAAGCCGAGCAGCTCCGTGGTGTGCCGTTCAAGCAACTCGATTGCGAGCGCCGCCTTGGAGGGGAAATGGTCATAGATGACTGCCGGGGTGATCTCCGCCGCTCCCGCGATCTGCGCCATCGTCGTCTCGGTGTAGCCGTTCTCGGCGAAGAGCTTCACCGCACCCTCGAGGATCAGCTCCCGCCGTTCCTTCGGTTTGAGGCGGCGCCTCGGCTTCTTGGGGGGAGTGTCCATGTTCCGAAGGCTACCAAATGATTGTTTGGTATCTGCTACAGTCTACCAAACACCTATTTGGTAAGGAGCCATAATGCCGATGATCGACTTCACCTATCCGGAGGGCGCGCTCGACCCCGAGGCGCTCGCGACCGCCGTCGACAAGCTGACCGCCGCCCTGTTGCGCCATGAGGGCGCGCCGGACAACGAGCGGGTTCGCGCGATCGCTTGGGCCTTCGTCCATGAGGTTCCCGCCGGAGCGCTCTTCGCCGGCGGCCGATCCGCCGAGCTCTCCTACTATCGAGTTCAGCTCAGCGTTCCGCAGGGAACCCTCCTCCACGGCCCCGGGCCATTTGCGGTCCAGGCACGGAAGAACTTGATCCGCGAGGTCGCGGAGATCGTGCTCGAGGCGGAGGGCTCCCCCTACACCGACGAAAACGCTGCCCGCATCTGGTGCTTTATCAACGAGGTCCAGGAGGGATTCTGGGGTGGCCTGGGAACCGTCTTCCGGATCGAGGACATTGCCGGCTTCGTGAATGACGATTTGCCCGCAACCCCGCTCTCAGAGCGAGCCCGGCAGGTGCTGGCCGAACATGAAGCTGGGCGGCCTGCCGTCTCCGAGACGGCTTAATGGTGCCGCGGCGCTACGGGCTCATCGTTCACGGCGCAGCCGGGTTCACTGGCCGTCAGGCGCTTCCGTACATGGCGTCGCGAGCAGCAGAGCTCAAATTGCCCTGGGCGATCGCGGGCCGGAACGGTGGCAAGCTCGCCAGTTTGGCGGCGAGCTTGCCCGCGCCGCGGCCCGCGATCGTCGTCGCTGACGCGACAGACGACAAGGCCCTTAGGGAGCTCGCTGCAGACGCGACGGCGGTGGTCAGTTTCCTCGGCCCGCACGCACCCTTGGGGGACGTCTTGGTTGCTGAGTGCGTGTCGGCAGGCACCCACTATGCCGACCTCTGTGGAGAGAACGACGTGATCGCCCAGCGTCTCGTTCGCTTCGACTCACGCGCCCGACAAGCCAAGATAAAGCTGATTCCCGCCTGCGGCTATGAGTCGGTCCCGTTCGACCTCCTCGCTCTCGGGCTTCACGACGAGTTTCGTCGCGCCGACGGGTCGCGGCTGCAGCGTGTCGTTGCCGAGGCCAGCTTCGTCTTTCACCGCAATCCACTCCGCTTCGGTCATGGCAATAGCGGCGGAACGCTCGCGACCCTACGGCGACTGGTCGAGGATGACGAGCTGACCGACACATTTCGCTTTGCGCGAGCCGCGTCAGCCCTTCCTCCGACCGAGCATGCGCCTGAGCTCCAGCTGCGAGTCCGTAGGTCGGCTGACGGGGACTGGATGGCGCCACTCATGCCGACGCCGTTTCTGAACCCGGCGGTGATTTACCTCACGAGCGCCCGCCTTCGCGACGGCCAGGGCGGCTACGCACCGGGTTTCACCTACGAAGAGACGCTGAACATGAGTGCCAGTTTCGGGTCGGCACTGCTCGCTCTGCCCGCAGCAAAGGGATCTGCAGCCCTTTTACGCCGGATCGCAGCGATGTCGAAAGGACGGCGCTCCCTCGGCGACCGGGTTGCTCTGGCCGCGCTGACGGCGCTGTCTCCCGAATCGGGGGACGGCCCTTCTCCGGCCACGCTAGATGCGATCGACTACCGCATTCGTGCGAGGGGATATTCGAGCAGCGGCCTCACGGCAGATGCCGCCGTGAATGCCGCTGGTCATCCCGGCTATCGCTCGGCGGCAAAGATCCTCGCGGAGGTAGGTATTGCCCTAGCGGGCGGCCGGTCAATTCCGGGCCGCTCAGGCGTGCTCACGCCCGCAAGCGCGTTCGAACTGGACCTCACCGATGCGCTCGCCGGCGGCGGGGTGCGCTTTGAGTTCCACGCTCCACGTAAGTCGACTGAGGATGAGGTCTAACTTCCAGAATCCCCTTCATCGCCTGGGCCTCTGCAAGCGTTGTTCGGCTTGTCAGTTCACTCGGCAGCAATCCAACTTGACTTAAAGCTTACTTGAGGTGGTAGACCTCTGGCGACCTATCTAAAGCGAAAGGATCAAGCATGTCCGATTCACCCTCCAAGTCCCCGGATACCGGCGCAGAGGGCCCCAACTGCTCAGTTCCGCACCGAGGCGCCGAAGCGCCGGTGAACCCTCTCGATGGCGGTTGCTGTGCTGCTGACGACGCGGTGATGAGCCGCCCCTCCCGAGTAGCCCGCGCGGCCGCCGGGGCTGGCTTCCTCGCGATCGCCGGAGGATTGAGTTCGCGTCAGGTGCCGGGGGGAGTCGCGCTTTGGCCCGCTGCTCTTGTTCCCACCTGGTTTGGAATATCACATCTTGTTGCCAGCATGACCGGCTACGCCGGTTGCCCGGAGCTAGGAGCGATTCCCAGCGTCATGCTCGGACGACCGGTAGGTACCGGCTGTGGATCATGGGATCGGATCGATCGGCGCTTGAGCTCCTTGATGCCTCAAGAGTCTCTCTCTCGCACTTAGCGCGAGAGAGAAGTCAATCGATGCTTGAGCCTCGGCGCTAGTCGGTCCACCAGTCGCGCCGGCCCTCGACGTCTTCGCGGGGGGACTCGCCGAGATGGGGGGCGCCGATGACGAGGATCTCGAGGCCCTCCGGCCCGGCCTCGTAGCCTCGCCAGGTACCGGGCGCGACGCGCACGGCGTCCCATTGCTCGAGCTCGACGATCTCGTCGTCGAGCTTCATCCGCCCGCTCCCGCGCAGGACCACGTACACCTCCTCCTGCTTCTCATGCGTGTGGCCGTAGGGAAACCGGTAGCCGGGCGGGATGCGCTGGTAGCCCAGGCCTGACCTCTCGAGCTCGAGCTCCCGGGTCGCCAAGCGGAACTCCAGATCGGGCGAGCCGTCGAAGTTGGAGCCGACGTCCTCCAGATCCCGCTTGAGGTTCCTGAGAGTGAACGCCACGATCGGATCCTATGGTGGTAAGAAGCGCTGATGGGAATTGAGGGGATCGACCCGGTCCACTTCCGCCAGGCGCAGCACAGGAACTGGGACTCTGCCGCGGTGGGGTGGAAGGAGTGGAGCGCGTTCAACGGCCGGGCAGACCGGCACATCAGCGAGCGGCTGGTGGAGCTGGCCGGCGTGCGGCCGGGAAGCCGGGTCCTCGACGTCGCCGCCGGCTATGGCGAGCCGGCGCTGACCGCCGCGCGCAAGGCCGGCCCCGGCGGCCGCGTCGTGGCCACCGACATCTCCGCGGACATGCTCGCGTTCGGGCGCGAACGCGCGGCGGCGGCCGGCTTGGGCAACGTCGAGTTCGTCGAGGCGACGCCTCCAGCCTCGACTTTCCGCGAGGGAGCTTCGACGCCGCCGTCTCGCGCTGGGGGATCATCTTCGAGCCCGACGCGGAGGCCGCCGCGGCGCGCATCCGCGGGTTCCTCGAGCCGGGGGCGAGGATGGCGATCGCCTCGTGGGGTGAGCCTGATCGGGTCCCATTCCTCTCGATACCGATGAGGACGACGATGGAGCGGCTGGACGTGCCTCCGCCGCCGGCCGGTACGCCCGGGCCGCTTTCACGGCCCACTCCCGCCGCCATCGGCGCGCTGCTCGAGGGAGGTGGCTTCTCGGCGGTCGCGGTGGAGCAGGACGAGGTCACCTTCGTGTTCGACTCGGCTGAGCACTTCACCTCCTACGTCAGGGCGATCGCCGCCCCGATCCGGGCGATGATCGAGCGGCACGCGGGCGAGGCTCAGGAGGAGGCCTGGGAGGCGATCACGCGGGCCGCGGCTGAGGCGGGAGGAGGCGCGGAGCCGCTGCGCCTCTCGAACGTGGTGCTGCTCGCTTCGGGAACCGCCTAGTCAGCCGGGCGCCGACGCGATCGGCGAGGAGCTGCGCGTGCCATCTATTCCTGGTCCCGCTTCTTTTCGACCGAGCTGACGTAGTAGAAGCCGGCCATGAAGAACTCCGTTTCCACCTCGCCGTAGGCGGCGAGGTCATCCCAGGGTTCCGAGAAGGCGTCTCCGGGGCCGAGCTTCTCGAGCAGGCGGCCGAGCGGTGCGAGCAGGCGGTGGAAGCGGCTGTAGGTGAGACCGACGTCCATCACGACGAGACGACCGCCGGGCCGGAGTCGCTCCCAGGCGCGAGCCAGCGCCGGCTGCGGGTCGGGAAGCACGGAATAGCTGAGGCCGAAGAGAACGGCGTCGAGATCGGCGTCGATCTCCAGCTCAGCCGCATCCTGGCGGAGCAGCTGCACGTTCGACCAACCCCGCCCGTCGACCAGCCTGCGCGCCTCGGCGAGCATGCCCGGCGAGGCGTCGACGGCGATCACGGTTCCCGTCGGGCCGACCGCGTCGAGCAGGTACGGCAGGTTGCGGCCGGTGCCGGCGCCGATCTCCAGCACCGTCATCCCCGGCGCCAGCCCGAGGGCCGCGGCGGCCTTGCGACGGGCGCGGGGGAAGATCAGGAACAGCGGCTCGAAGCGCGCATAGATCGGTGCCACCCGGTCGTAGCCGCGGACGATCCGATCGAGGCTCTTGCGCCCTCCCTGTTTGCGCGAGTCCTTCAGGAGCGACAGATTCGCACATCCACCCGCGCGGAGCAGACACTCGAGGAACTAGTCGACGCTCGCGCTCTCCGGGTGACGCGGCAAGCCGTCGCCGAGGATCGGCTCCCAGCTTGCGGCGTAGGCGACGAACTGTCGCAGGCTCGGGCAGATGCCCGGGTCCGCGTCGAAGGCACCCATCCGATTGCACGCTGCCGCCCAGGAGTTAGGGTGACTCGCATGGAGGCGCGCGTGCTGGAGCACGACGGTGCCGGTGACGGCGAGCCGCCGCTCGTACTGCTCCCGGGCGGTCTGACCGGCTGGCAATCCTGGCTGCCGCTGGTGCCGGCGCTCTCGGCGGACCGCCGCGTCGTCAGGCTGCAACCGATCTGCAACGCGGAAGGCCTCGCGGGCCGCCCAGGCGACCCGACGTACGACGCCGAGGTGGAGCGAGAGAGCATCGACATGACGCTCGAGGAGGCGGGAGTCTCAGAGATGCACCTGGTCGGCTGGTCGAACGGCGGGCGCATAGCTCTCGACTATGCGATTGCCAATCCGGATCGCGTCCTCACGCTTACCCTGGTCGAGCCGGCGGCCTACTGGCTGGTCACCGACGAGGACGAAAGCGCGAGGAGCTTCCACGAGTATCTGGTCCGTCTGGCCGGCCGCGACCTGACCGACGAGGATCTGCGGGAGTTCCTCGTCCGCGCCGGGCTCGGCGCCGAGGACACCGACTTCGCCTCCCTGCCCCAGTGGGACTTCTGGTCATCCTGTCGACAGGCGCTCTCCTGGGGCGGCGAGAAGATGACGAGCTCGGCTGCGGCCGGGATCGAAGGATTCGAGCAGCTCGAGATCCCGACCTTGGTGATCCGAGGGCGCTCCTCCTCATCCTGGCTGCGGGGGGTCGCGGAGCACCTGGCGCAGAAGATGCCGGCGGCCGAGCTGATCGAGCTGGACGGCGGCCATGCCTGCATCCTCGAACACCCCGAGGGCTTCATAGCGGCGCTCAGCCCGCACGTCGGCAGCGCCGCGGGTGATCCCAGATCGCGGCCGTCAGCCGACGGCTCGTAGACGTGCAAAGAGACGTTTCTTCGCCTCCGGCCACTCGGAGCGGAGGATCGAATAGTGGACGCTGTCGCGCCAGCTGCCGTCGCGGCGGCGCATCTCGTGACGGTGGATTCCCTCTCGCACGGCTCCGAGCCGTTCGATCGCCCGCTGCGAGCGTTGGTTGTTGATGTCGGTGCGGAAGGAGACGCGCTCTAGATCGAGGACCTCGAACGCGTGGCGCAGCAGCAGCAGCTTCGCCTCTGCGTTCGCGCCGCTTCGCCATGAGGTGCTGCACAGCCACGTCGATCCGATCTCCACGTGGGCGTTGGCGGCGTCGAAGTCCCAGTAGGAGGTGGAGCCGATCACTGTTCCGCTCTGCCGCCCGAGGATGGCAAAGGGAAATCGGCGGTGGACATCCCGATCGGCGAGCGCGGCGGCGATCCAGGCCTGCGCGCCGTCGAGATCGTCCGGGCGCGGATAGGGCAGCCAGGCGAAGACCTCGTCGCAATCGGCGGCGGCCAGGATTCCCTCTGCGTGCTCGGGGCCGAGAGGCTCGATGGTGACAAGTTCGCCGTGCAGCTCGACCGGCTCCATCGGGTGCATGGAGCGATCCTGTCAGGAAGCCCCGCCACCATTTCCTGCGCTTAGGATCGGCCGGTGCTGCGCCTGTTCACTGCCGTCGGGACCCGGACCAGGCTGGTCGTCCTCGGCGCGCTTGCGCTCCTCTTCGGCGCGGCGATGCTGCCGGCGATGGCGACCATGGCGAATCACGGCGCCACCGTGATCGACTTCGAGTCCGCGCGGACCGTCGAGCGGAGCCAGGCGATCCTGGACGAATGGGGCGGGGCCGGCGAACGGGCGATGTGGTGGCAGCTCGCGCTCGATACCCCGTTTGCCGTTTGCTATGGCCTCCTCTTCTCCGGGGGATGCGCGGCGGTCGCCGGACGCGCGCATCGGCTCGGTAGGCCGAGGGTCGAGCGAGCCGCGGCGGTCTTCGCCTGGCTGGGAGCGGTCGCGGCCGTCGCAGACCTCGCGCAGAACGTCTCGCTGGCGATCGTCCTGGCGGGTTCGGTATCTCAACCCTGGCCGACGATCGCCGCCTTAGCAGCCCCGGCGACGACCGTCCTCGGGCTGGCTGCCGTCGGCTTTGCCGTCGGCGGTGCCATGGTCACGCGCCGACCCGCGCGTCACGCATAGGCTGCCGCGTCGATTCGGTGACGACCGTCGGTGAACTATGGACGGCGGACCTCGCAAACAGTCAGATAGGCGTTCTCCACGATGGCGTCGATCTCGGTCCAGCTCAGGTCCCGGTCCAGCCTCACCCCGAGCCAGCCGCGGGTGCCTACATAGGGTGGAACGAAGTAGGGCTCGGGGTCGGCAGCGACGAGTGCCTGTTGCTCACCATCGGGGGCCGCACACCAGATGGCGAGCCGCCCGTCGCCGTGGTGGTCGTCGTGGAAGATGACGAACGCTCGCTTGCCGCCGATGAAAAAGGTCGGGGCGCCGTGACTGAGCCGCTCGCTGCTGTCCGGCAGGGCCAGGCAGGTCGCTCGAATCCGCGCCAGTGCGTTCGCCGGCTTTCCCACCGCGGTCAGCTTGCCGGCTCGTGCAGCCCGAACGGCACGCCCTGATCGTCCCGGCAGGAGTGCAGGTAGCGGCCGGCCGGACCCTCGCTGGACCCCGGGTCCACCTCGCCGCCCAGCTCGACGATCCGCTTCGCCGCCTCCTCGATGTCGGGGACGCTGAAGAAGAGCTGCATTCCCGGGCCGCTCTCGGGATGGATTCCGCCGGGCACCGGCTCCGTGTCGATTTGGGCGCCGTGCTCGGTCGGGTCGAACTGCCAGCCGAAGAGCGCACCGTAGAAGGCGCGCGCCCGCTCGACGTCCGGGACGCCGATCTCGTAATGGGACGGTTTACCTGCCACCTCTGACCTCCTTGCTAGTCGGGACCCGGTCGAAGGTAGAGGCCGTCAGGGCCCCTGTCTTGTACGGAAGGAAGATCTCACCAGGGCACCCAGACCGGGCCGGCCGGGCCGTGGCCGAAGAGCGGCGCGCGGCGGGCGGCGCTGCGGATGCCGCCGACGATCTTGCGGTGGTGGCGGCCGGCGATCGTCTTGGTGTGGATCGAGTAGCGGTAGTTGACCGCGTAGCCGTTCCTCTCCCACAGGCGCAGATAGGCAATCGAGCGGCCGCTGGGCGAAAAGCTCGCGCCGAGGTCGAAGAAGGGGTCCTCGTAGCGATCGACGGTGCGGCGCCCGCTTCCGTCGAGGTGCATGACGATCAGCCGGCTCTCGACCTGTCCTTCGCCCGGCCGCAGGTAGAGAAGGAGGCCGGTGGGGGAGATGGCCGGCCGCCGCCCTTCGTCTTCGCTCAGCTGCACTTCGGCACCGCCGCCAAGTGACTGGCGGAAGAGCTGAGGGCGATGCCCGGGACCTGCCGCCGCGTCGCGGTCGAAGACGAGCGCCCGTCCGTCCGGCGTGAAGGCGGGATCCCAGGCGACGGAGGGCCCGTCGGTCACCTGCCGCGCATTGCCGCCGCTTGCGGGCATCAGCCAGATCTCGCTCGCCTGGCCGAACGCGATCGATCGCCCGTCAGGGGAAATCGCGATGTCGAGAGGCGCCGTCGAGCGGAAGCGCCGGACCCTCTGCAGGCCGTGCCCGGGCCGAAAGAGATAGATCGAGCGGATGCTGCCGCGGCCCCTGCCGGGAAGCTTGCGATTGGCGATCAGCGCGACCCGCCGGCCATCGCGCGAGGCGGAGAGATCGATCGTTCCCGCGGGAACGCCGGCAACCTTGCGCGGAGTACCGCCCGCCGCTGGCACCGAGAAGAGACTTCCGTGGCTCGCGTAGAGGAGATGACCGCCCGCGGCCTCGCCGGTGGCGGGTGCGATCAGAGCGAGAGACGCCGCGACCGCGGCGATGCGAACCGCCGCGAGCCCGGCCGGGCGGAGCTTCTCGATGAGCGAGCCTGCGTCCATGCTCTTGAGGATGCCAGCCCGCGGTGGCTCGAACCGAGCCGATCTTGGCCTCTGGAAAAGTAGCGCCGGACGCCGGTTGTAACGCTTTTCGCCTCGGCGACCAATAGGAGACGTGGAGACCGAGCAAGCCTTGTCGGGGCGGGCGGCCGACCTCAGCCGGCAGCTGCGCCTCGTGGCCGCCCGCGAGCGCGGGGTGGCCGCCGAGCACCTGCGCTGGATCGGCACCGACCCGGACCTGTTCGAGCTCTTCTACCGTGAGCACGTCGAGGACCTGCAGCGGTTCGTCGCCCGTCGCGTCGGGCAGCGGGAGCGGGCCGCCGACCTCACCGCCGAGATCTTCCTCGCCACCGTCGAATCCGCCCACCGCTACCGGCCCGGGCGCGGCACGCCGAAGGCCTGGCTATACGGGATCGCCCGGGTGGTCGTGGCCGACGACCGTCGGCGCCATGGCCGCGACCGCGACCGCGCCGAGCGTGTGCGCGGCAGCACCCTTCTCGACGCGCACGACGCGGCGCGGATCGACGCCCGGATCGACGCCGCCGCGCGCTCGCGCCAGCTCTACGCGGCGATGGAGGGGCTGCCGGAGGGCGAGCGGGCGGTGCTCGAACTCGTCGCGATCGACGAACTGACACTTGGCGAGGCCGCGGCGGCCGCCGGGGTGCGACCGGTGACCGCCCGCGTCCGCCTTCACCGGGCCCGCCGGAAGATGCGGGCCGAGCTCGAGACGGCAAAAGAGGAAAGCGCGAGCGAGGAGGCTCGATCATGACCCCGCAGCACGACCCGGAAGCGAGATTCGAGGAGCGGCTCCTCAGCCGGCTCAAGGCCGTCGTCGCCGAGCGCGGCGCGGCCGAGGCCGGCTCCGAGGCGGCGCCGTCGGGTTCCGCTGGTCCGGGACGACGCCGCGGCTCTCGCCTCGCACTCGCCGCCGTGGCCGCGCTCGCCACGGCCGCGGCCGTCCTCGTCTTCAGCTCCGGCGGCGACAACCCCTCGAGGGCCTTCGCGGTGGAACGGCATGCGGGCGGCGGCGTGACGATCGAGGTCTACAGCCTCGAAGATGCCTCCGGCCTGGAAGAGGCTCTGGAAGATGCCGGCATCCGGGCGCAGGTCAACTGGCTCCCGGCCGGGGTGACCTGCCGCGAACCGCACTACACGCCGTCGCGGGTGAAGCTGCCCGGAGGCGGAACCGTCAGCGGCCTCGAAGGCGGCGGCCCCGGTGCCCTGAAGATCTCGATCGGCAGCACGCGGAGCTGGCGCGAAAGCTTCGGAAAAGTCAGGCACGGTGAAATCTCCGACCGCGAAATCGCCAACTTCAACCTCGATCCCGCGGCCTTCCGCCCCGATCAGAGCGTGATCCTCTTCGGATCGCCCGTTCCCTTCGGCGGCGACCCCGAAGGCGGTTTCCAGGCCCGGTTCCAGGTAGCCGAAGGGCCGGTCGAACCGTGCGACCCGCTCCCCGCCCCGGCCGGCAGCATCGGCTCGATCAAGGTTCCCGAAGGCGCTCGGGCGGGAGGCGCTCCGGCCGCGGCGCCGCCGGCACCCGGGCAGTTCCTCTACGCGAAGACGAAGGAGGTCCAGCTGCAGGGGTGGGAACCTGACGGCCGGGGGGGCGGGTTCGAGGGAAGGCCGAGGCATTTCACGGCAAACCTGCTCGGTCCCCGGTCCGACGCCCGTCCCGCCCTGGTGCCGACGATCAAGGAAGCCTGGACGGCAGCGGACGGCAGGACCCGCGTCCGCGAAACCCTCGGCCGGGTGGAATTTCTCTCCGGCGAGGACCAACGGCGCTGGGAGGAAGCGGGCTCGCCGCCCCCGTTCGCCTACGACCCCGGCGAACACGACGTCAGCCGCGATGGCTCCGGCAGGCCCGTGAAGGAATTCGCCTCCCGCTCTTGGCGGGGCGGCCACGTGTTCTCCAACCTCTCGAAGCTCTCCAGGCTGCCGACCGAACCCGAAGCGCTGCGCCTGGCGATCGAAGGGCGCGGCGGCGAGAGCTCGCCGGGCGCTCCGTCGCCGGCCGGCTCGCACGTCGGCGGCGTAACCGCCGAAAGGTTGCTGGAAATCCTCGCCGAACCGATCACGAGCCCGGCGCTCCGCACGGCGGCCTTCGACGCGCTCGCCGAATTGCCCGGCATCGCACTGAAGCGGAACGTGGCCGACGTCGCCGGGCGCCGCGGTGAGGCGATCACCTGGGTCCGCGAACGCGGCTTCGGCCGCGAGCTCATCTTCGACCCCAGCACAGCCAAGGTCCTCGCCCAGGTCGAAATGATCTTCGGCCCGCCCTCGACCGGCGAATATGGCGTGCCGGCTGGGACCGTCTTCCGCGAGACCGCCTACCTGCGGTCCGCAATCGTCGACTCCAAGCATCAGCGACCCCACTGATTCCGAACTTTTGGGGCCTATAGCCCCGAAAATCTCGGAGCTGGTACCCAGCTGCCTACCCCGGCAGGCTTGCTAGGCGCGCCCCGTGTTCAGGTCGACCGCTTCGCGGATCAGCGCCTTCAGCGACTCCCCGTCGATCTCCTCGCCCTCGTGGATGTCGATCGCGCGCCTCACCTTGCCCTCGAGGCTGGAGTTGAAGAGGCCCGCGGGGTCCGCGAGGGAGGCGCCCTTGGCGAAGGTCATCTTCACGACCTTCTTGTAGGTCTCGCCGGTGCAGAGGATGCCGTCGTGCTCCCACACCGGGGTCCCTTTCCATTTCCACTCCTCGACCACCTCAGGGTCGGCCTCCTTGATCAGGCCGCGGACCCGGCCGAGCGTCTCGCCGCGCCAGTCGCCGAGCTCCGCGATCCGCTCGTCGATCAGTTGCGAGGGAGATTTGTCCCGGTTGCTCGCCACAATCCTCCGGTGATCGTACGTGAAGGAGATCTGGCCGCGTTCGGCAAGCCCCGCGGTCAGAATGCGGATCGTGACTGGCACTGAGACCAACAGCTCGGCGGCAATCTCGCCTACCGCCCATTACACCGGTGAGACCTGGGTCCGGAACGGCCTCTCGCACCCGCGGCTGGCGACCTGGCAGGGGCGTCTCTTCTACAGCACGCTTGCGCTGCCCAACGCGGCCAGCAAGCTGCTCGGCGGTCCCACTCTGGAGGGCCTGCTGCTGGCGCGGCACCGGATCATCGACGCCGTCCTCGACGACCTGATCCAGCGCGGCGTCAGCCAGGTGATCGAGGCGGCCTGCGGGATGTCCCCGCGCGGCTGGCGGTTCAGCGAGCGCTACGGGGAGCGTCTGACCTACGTCGAGGCCGACCTGCCGGCGATGGCCCGGCGCAAGCGCGAGGCGCTCGCGCAGATGGGGTCGCTGAGCGAGCACCATCGCGTCGCCGACCTCGACGTCCTCCGCGACGGCGGCCCGGGGAGCCTCGAGGACCTGGTCGGGACGATGGACGCCGCCGAGGGGCTGGCGATCATCACCGAGGGCCTGCTGGTCTACTTCGACGACGCCACCACCGAGGCGCTGTGGGCGCGGCTGGCGAGGGCGCTGCAACCGTTCCCGACCGGCCTCTACCTCGCCGACCTTCGCGTCGCCCGGCCCAGGCGCGGCGTTGCCGAGCGCGCCTTCGAGCAGCTGCTCGGCAGCTTCGTCCGCGGCAAGATCAACCCCTTCCCCGGCGACGAGGCCGCGGCCGAGGCGGCTCTCCACGCGGCCGGCTTCGAGCGGGTGCGGCTGCATCGCGCCGACGAGCACCCGGCCGCCGCCGAGGCCGGCGACGACGCCGGCGCCGCCCTGCTCAGCGTGATCGAGGCGGCGGGGTGACGGCGGCCACCAGCTCGACCGAGCGCAGGCGGTTCGGCACCGAATCCGCGTAGTGGACGGTCATCAGCTCGTCGGCGCCGGTGTTGGCGGCGAAGCCCTCGAGGTAGGAGGCCGCCTGGTCGGCGGTCCCGGTGGCGGTGCAGGCGAGCATCTCGTCGACGGCGGCCGCCTGGGGTGACCGGAGGATCGCCGTGACGTCGTCCTCGCCGAGCTTGCGGCCGCGGCCGAAGAGGGCGCGGGCGCGGACCCGGCGGGCCGCCTCCAGCTGGGCGGCGGCGCTCTTCTCGGTCTCGGCGGCGATGACGCCGACGCCGGCGATCACGTAGGGCTCGGGCTGCT
The DNA here is from genome assembly GCA_035708105.1 of Solirubrobacterales bacterium. Lineage (GTDB taxonomy): Bacteria > Actinomycetota > Thermoleophilia > Solirubrobacterales > 70-9 > VAYN01. Next base: position 49,158 of record DASSTG010000013.1, read on the forward strand.
GCCGGGAGGGCTTGAACTGCTCGCGGTAGACCGCGATCGCCTCGTGCAGGAACCGCGGCGCGAAGTGGGAGGCGAATGCGTAGGGGAGGCCGAGCTGGGCGGCGAGTTCGGCGCCGAAGAGGGAGGAGCCGAGGATGTAGAGGGGGACGTGGGTGTTCTCGCCGGGGATCGCCCTGATCCCCGGCAGCGGGCTCTCGTCGCTGAGGAAGCGCTGCAGCTCGACCACGTCCTGGGGGAAGCGGTCGCTCGCGTGCGGGTCGCGCCGCAGCGCCATCCAGGTGCGCTGGTCGGTGCCGGGCGCCCGGCCGAGGCCGAGGTCGATGCGGCCGGGGTGCAGGGTCTCGAGCGTCCCGAACTGCTCGGCGATCACCAGCGGCGAGTGGTTCGGCAGCATCACCCCGCCGGCGCCGAGGCGGATCGTCTCGGTGTGGGCGGCGATGTGGGCGATCAGGACCGCCGTCGCCGAGGAGGCGATCGAGGAGATGTTGTGGTGCTCGGCGTACCAGATGCGGCGGTAGCCGCCCCGCTCCGCCGCCTGCGCCAGCGCGACGCTGCCGGCGAAGCTCTCGGCGATCGTCTCCTCCCTGCCTACGGCGGCGAGGTCGAGGATCGAGAGTGGGACCATGGCGGAATTCGTAGGAGCGGTGCCGGCAGGCGGTCAGCCGAATCGGGGACGGGCCGGCGCAGCCGATTATGGCCACAGCAGGGTGGGGTCGAAGTCGGATGCGACCTCTGCTCGGTCATCCGTCCTGGCAGTGCTGTTCCATTCCCGGCGATCTGGGTTAGGTCCTCGGAATGCGAACGGCGTCTCCATCCACACCCGCCGAAGCCGCGCCCCGGCCCCTGCTCGAGCAGCGGCGGCTCCGGCTCCTCGACGGCGCCGAGACCACCCTCCACGTCGCCCGCTTCAGCCGCGAGGCCTACCGCCCGCGGGTCGTCGCGCTCGACCCGCCGGCATCGGTGCGGCGGTGGTGCGAGCGCAGCGGCGCCGCAGACGCAATCGTCGGCGGCTTCTACCTGCGACCGGGCGGACCGGCGCTGGGGGACGTCTGGATCGACGGCGTCGCCCTCCCCACCGAGCCCTTCGACCCGCCCTGGCACCAGGCCCGCGCCTGCGTCCACGTCGAGGAGGGCGAGGTGAGGCTGGCGGCGCGCGGCCGCTTCGGCCCGGTTCCCCGCGGCGATCTGCTCCACGCCGGCCCGATGCTGGTCGAGAACGCGCAATCGCTGATCGAGCCCGGCCGCGACGACGAGGGCTTCTCCGCCGGCGCCCGCCAGTTCGACTCCGACATCACCGAGGGCCGCTACCCCAGGGCCGCCCTCGGCCTCAGCGAGCGCGAGCTGATCGCGGTCGCCTCCGACGGCCGCGCCGACGACGAGGCGGGGCTGACGATGGAAGAGCTGGCGGCTGCGATGGTCGAGCTGGGCGCCTCCGAGGCAATCAACCTCGACGGCGGCGGCTCGGCCTCGCTGGTGGTCGACGGCGCCCTCCTCAACACCCCCCGCGAGGAGCACGGGATCGAGCTGATCGACGGCCGCGCGGTCGCCACCGCCCTGCATTTCGCACCGCGCCGAACCGCCTGATCCCCACAGCGCTCGGCGGCGGCCGCGGCGGGTATGGGCGGGGTGAGATGAAGCTGCTGATGGGGATCTACTTCTACCCGCGGGGAGGTTCGGCCCAGGTCTGCCGCTCGATCGCCCGCGAGCTCGGCCGCAACGGAGTCGAGGTGACGCTGCTCGCCGGCTCCCGCTCCGACCTCGGCGAGACGGCTCTCGCCGCCGCCTTCTACGACGGCCTCGATCTGCGCGCGGTCGATTTCACCCCGGCGCTGCGCTCGCCCGATCCGGTCCGCTATCCCGGCGGTCCCTGGGCGGCGCCGATGCACGGCTCCTACGAGGACCGCCCCGGCGCTCCCGACCCGGTCCTCGCCCGTCTCGACGACGAGGAGCTCGAGCTGCAGGTCGAAAGCTGGGCGGCGGCGCTGAAGGCCGCTGCGGCCGCCGGGGTCGATGCGCTCTACCTCCACCACCTCACCCCGCTGAACGAAGCCGCAGCGCGGGTTCTGCCCGGGGTTCCGGTCGTCGGCCACGTCCACGGCACCGAGCTGCTGATGCTGGAGCGGATCGAGGCGGGTCCTCCGCCCGGGTGGACCCATGCGGAGAAGTGGGCGGAGCGGATCCGCGGCTGGGGCGCGGCCTGCGAGCGGATCGTCGTCAACGATCCCGCCGGGCTCGCCCGCGCGGCGGCGCTGGTGCGGCTCGAGGAGGAGCGCTTCGTCTGCATCCCCAACGGCTTCGACGATGTCTTCTCACCGGGAAGCGTTGATCGCCGCGCCCACTGGCGCCGCCATCTGGTCGAGCGGCCGCGGGGCTGGAAGCCGGGCGGCCCGCCCGGCAGCGTCGCCTATGTCGAGGGCGATCTCGATGCGCTCGAAGGCGTCGTCCTGCTCGCCGTCGGCCGTTTCACCGAGGTCAAGCGGCTGCCGCTCCTGATCGAGGCGTTCGCCGAAGCGCAGGCGCAGCTGGCCGAGCCGGCGGCGCTGGTCCTGGTCGGCGGCCACCCGGGGGAGTGGGAGGGAGAGCACCCCTACGACGCGGTCGCGCGCACGGGAGCCCGCGACGTCTTCCTCGCCGGCTGGCACGGCCACGGCGAGCTGCCCGCCTTCCTCCGCGCCGCCGACCTGCTCGTCCACGCATCTGTGCGCGAGCAGTTCGGTGCGGTCCTGATCGAGGCGATGGCCTGCGGCCTGCCGGTGATCGCGGTGGGCCGCGGCGGCCCGGCAACGATCGTCGGCGATTCCGGGGCGGGCTGGCTGATCGAACCCGACGACCGCCCCGCCCTCACCGCCGCGATCGTCGCCGCGGCGAGCCAGCGCGAGGAGCGTGCCCGCCGCGGCAGTCTGGCCCGCGAACACGCGCTCGCCAGCTATTCGTGGTCCCGAATCGGGAGCGGCTTAGCGCAGGTAATCCGCGCCGCCGGGCGAAGAGCCTCCGCCGGCTGACCCTTATGGCGAGGTGAACGCCACCGCTCTGATGGCGCCTTCTGAAGATGCCACCGGGGAGCCGGCTGGATCAGCTGATCGCGGAAGGAAAAGTGAAGCCGCCGAAACGGAGGGGTCCTTGGCCCGAGCCCCTGGAGATGGACCTGCCTCCAGGAGCGCTCCGTCGCGCGCTCGAAGAAGTGCGCGGCTACCGCTGAGCATGCCGCTCGTCTATCTCGACGCCTCGGCGCTCGTCAAGACGATCCGCGAGAAGGAAGAGGAGTCGGCGGTCGCACTGAAGCTTTACCTGGAGGGCTCCGAGCTCGTCAGCAGCGAGCTCGTGTTGACCGAGGTGCCCCGAGCCCTCCGTCGCACGGCCGCGGAACACGCTCGCTTCCAGCTCGAACCGGCGCTGCGGCAAGCTGCGGAGGCGCTCGACCTGCTCTCGCTGCGCCCCCTCGACGACGCCCTCCTGGCCGGGGCCGGGATGCTCGCGGAGCCGACGTTGCGCAGTCTCGACGCGATCCATGTCGTCACCGCCCTCCACGTCTATCCGATCGACGCCTTCGTCACCTACGACCGGCGCCAGGCCGCGGTGGCGCGCCTCGCCGGGCTGAATCCGGTCGCTCCCGGGGGTTGAAGCTGTAGATTGACCCCGCCTTTACCGGAAAGGGGAGCAGATGAGAATGCTGCGGTCATCGGTGGGTCGTTTGGGAATCACGGGGATCTCGTTAGTGGCATGCGCTCTGCTCGCGGGGTGCGGGTCCACCGGTGGCTCGAGCTCCACCGGCGAAGGCGGGACGCTGACCGGGACCTACACCGCCTTCCCGGAATCCCTCGACCCCGGCCTCTCCTTCACGCTGGAAGGGGCGACGGCGCTGCAGAACGTCTACATCCCGCTCCTCACCTACGCCCATGCCGACGGCGCCGCCGGCACCAAGCTGATCCCCGGCCTGGCGAAAGCGCTGCCGACGGTAGACCAGGGCGGCCGCCGCTACACGCTCTACCTGCGGCCGGGGCTGAAGTACTCCGACGGCAGGCCGGTCCGCGCCTCCGACTTCCGCGCCACCGTCGAACGCCTCTTCCGGATCAACTCCGTCGGCTCCACCTTCTTCTCCGGCATCGTCGGCGCCGAAGAGTTCGGGAAGACGAAAAAGGGCGGCATCGCCGGGATCGAAACCGACGACCGCAGCGGCAAGATCGTCATCCACCTGACCGAACCGAGCGGCGTCTTCGAATACGAGCTCGGCCTCACCTACGCGGCTCTGCTGCCGGCCGATACCCCGGCTGAAGACCAGACCCCGCACCCGCCGCCGGCGACCGGTCCCTACGTGATCACCAGCGTCCGTCCCGGCCGCGGCTGGGAATACGAACGCAACCCCGCCTGGGCTGAGGCGAACGGGAAGGCGCTGCCGCAGCTGCCGGGCGGCCACGTCGACAAGATCGAGTTCAAGGTCCAGCAGAACACCTCGACCCAGGTGCACGAAGTCGAACGCGATGAAGTCGACTGGATGAAAAACCCGCCGCCGCCGGACCTCTACGGCGACGTCAAGCAGCGCTTCGAAGGCACGCAGTTCCGCGAGGAACCGACGATCAGCATCTACTACTTCTGGCTCAACACGCAGCGGCCGCCGTTCGACGACGTGCGGGTGCGGCAGGCGGTCAACTACGCGATCGACCCGGCGGCGCTGGAACGGATCTACTCCGGCACGATCAAGCGCACGCAGCAAATTCTGCCGCCGCAGATGCCCGGCTATCGCAAGTTCACCCTCTACCCGCACGACCTCGCCAAGGCGAAGGAACTGATCGCCCAGGCGCACCCCGCCGACCGCCAGGTAACGGTCTGGACCGACAACATCCCGCCCGCCAACGAAGCCACCGAATACTTCCAGCAGGTGCTCGAACAGCTCGGCTTCGACGTGAAGCTGAAATCGATCAGCGGCTCGACCTACTTCACCCTGATCAGCAACCGCAGCACGCCCGAACTCGACGCCGGCTGGAGCAACTGGCTGCTCGACTACCCGCACCCCAACGACTATTTCCAGCCCCAGCTCTCGGGCGAAAGCATCCTCCCGACCGGCAACAGCAACTGGTCGAACTTCGACGACCCCGCCGTCAACCGCAAGATCGCCGAACTCGAGCGGCAGCCGCTCGGTCCCAAGCAGGAAGCCGAATACGCCGCGCTCGACCGCGAAGTGATGGAACAAGCGCCGTGGGCGCCCTTCGGCACGCTCAGCCTCGGCACCTTCGTCTCCGACAAGATCGACCTCAGCAAGCTGATCGTCAGCCCGATCTACGGCCAGGACCTGACCAGCTTCGAGTTCAAGTAGAAGCGAGCGCGCCATCGCTTTCCGCTTCGCCTCCTGGGCCGTCGTCCGCCCTTTCGCGCTGGCGCTCTATCTCTTCGCGCTTGTCCTCTGGAGCGCCCACTACGGCATTCCGGTCCAGCGGGAGCTGGTCATCCTCTGGACCTGTGGCGCTCTCGCCTGCGTCTCGATCGGCCGGCCGCCGCGGGAAATCCTCCAGCTGGTGCTGGACTGGCTGCCGATCGTCGCCGTGCTGTGGGCCTACGACCTGAGTCGGGGGGCGGCGGACTCGCTCGGGATCGGCGTCCACTATCACCCGATGATCGACTTCGACCGGTTCCTCTTCGGCGAAGCGCCGGCGGTGCGGCTGCAGGAATGGCTCTACGACCCCCGCGTCGTGCACTGGTGGGACGTCGCCTTCACCCTCGTCTACACCTCGTACTTCATCGTCCCCTTCGTCCTCGCCGGCTGGCTCTGGGTGCGCGACCGCCTCGGCTTCCAGCGCTTCACCCGGCGCCTGGTCACCCTCGCCCTGGCCGGCCTCGCCACCTACATCCTCTTCCCGGCGGCGCCGCCCTGGATGGCGGGCGAAACGGGCCTGATCGGCGAAGTCCACCGCAGCACCGCGCGGGGCTGGGAAGTGCTCGGGATCGGCACCGCCGAGCTCTTCTCCGAGGGCCAAGCGGCAAGCAACATGGTCGCCGCCGTCCCCTCGCTGCATGCGGCCTTCACAATGCTCGTCGCCCTCTTCCTCTGGGGACGGGTGCGGCCGAGGCTGCGACCGCTGCTGCTGCTCTATCCGCTGGCGATGGGGCTGACCCTGATCGCCACCGGCGAGCACTACTTCTTCGACGTCGCCCTGGGCTGGGCCTACGCGGCCGCGGTGATGGCGGCCTGGGCCTGGTGGGAGCGCCGGCGTCTAGTGGTGCCGCAGATGGAGCCGGCGGCTTAGGCTCGCGCCTTCCAGCTGGACGTTCACCGGCAGCGATCCGGCGCCGGCGCGGCGCCGGGCGGCGAGGAGCCTGCGGCCGGACTTGCTCAGGCGCAGCATCAGCCGGGCCGTCCCGCCCGCGGCGATGGCATAGGGACCGGCCGCGAGCGGCTTGCCGCCCGCGCTGAGGCTGATCCGGCCGCCGCAGGGGCCGGCGCTGCAGGCGAGCCGAAGCGCGATCCTCTTGCGGCCGGCGGTCAGCCTGCCGGCCAGGGAGGCGACGCCGGGCTTGCCCACCGGGCCGCCGCCGCTCGCGCCGCCGTCGGAGGGCTTCGCTTCGCCTGCTCCCGCCGTCGCTTCGGGCGGCTGCACCAGCCCCCCGAGCGAGCCCGGCTGCTTCCGCACCGGCAGGCGCAGCTTCAGGTTGGAGACGGCGATCGGGGCCTGCAGGTTCGAAGGGCGCGAGTAGGGCGGGTCGGCGGGCAGCAGCTCCAGCTTCGCCGTGTCGCCTCCCGGGAAGCGATAGGCCTGCGGGTGCAGCTGGAAGACGACGTGGCCGCCGCTTCCCGGGCGCATCAGGGCGCGCGCGATCAGCCGCTCTTCGCCGTTCGGCATCACGTCGAGCAGGCGCGCCGCCAGCTCGGAGTCTTCGCCGGTGGTGGCGAGGTCGGCTTCGATCGTCGGCGAGCCGAGCAGGGTGAAGCCGGGCGAGGGAACTCTCAGGCGGTAGTCGGCGGTGCCGGCCTGGTCGGCGCCCGGGGCGGTGGCGCAGGCACCGCTGCCGGCGATCGGGTCGAAGGCCTGGCCGATCGCGAGGCTGCCGGCTCCCGGCAGGATCGTCTGCGTCCCGGCGCCGCCGAAGCTGACGTCGCCGGTCGCCAGCTGCTTCCAGCTGTCAGCTCTGTAGGGGCCTTCGGAGGGGCCGCCGCAGACCGTCGTCAGGACTTCCGCGCTCGAGCTCGGTTCCGCGCCTTCGCCCTTCAGGTAGTGGTCGAACCAGGCGTTCTCCCGCTGCAGGAAGAGCGCCTCGTCGGCCGGCTTGTTCTGGCTGCGGGCATGGCCGTCGTCCATCAGGAAGAGGGAGATCGGGTCGCCGGGATACTGCGCCCGGGTGCGGTTGTAGAAGCGGAGCGCCTCGTCGACCGGGAAGAGGTCGTCGTTCCAGCCGTTCTGGATCAGTAGCGGCGCGGGCGGCTCGGAGTGATCGATGTAGTAGGAGGAGTGGTAGATGGTGATCTGGTTGACGATTTCCGCCGCCAGCGGGTTCGAGTCGTACGGCTCCCCGGCGTTGATCAGCGCGTACCAGCCGGTCAGGTCCGCTTCCGGGTCGGTGCTCGAGTAGTTGCTGTCGGCCAGGCCGAGGCCGTAGAGGCCGCTGACGTAGGAGGCCTTCTCGACGCCGATCTTGAATTCGCCGTCAGGGCCGAGGTAGGGGGATTCGGTGGCGGTGTCAAGCGTGCTGCCGTTCGGCATCAGCGAGTAGGCGAGGTCGGTCCAGGGCCACTGCGGCACCGCCGCCGCCAGTTCCATTTCCTTGCCGCCGGGGCTTTCCCAGGGGACGAGGGTGCCGTCGGGGAGCATCGTGCGGTTGCGCAGCGCCGCCAGCGCCATCGACATGCCGCCGCCGTAGGAGACCCCGGTGGCGCCGATCTTCTTCGGCTCGGCGACGCCTTCGTCGGCGAGGACAGAGATCAGGTACTGGGCGTCGCGCACTTCGTAGCGGTCGTCCATCAGGTGGTTGTAGCCCTTGGCGCAGGCGGGGGTGAGGCGGTCGGGGTCGCTGCTGCCGCAGGAGTCGCCCCAGCCGCGGTCGCTCATGCTGAAGACGGCATAGCCGGCTTCGGCCCACTGCTGCACCCGCGGGTCTTCGAGCCCGATCTTGCTCCCGCCCCAGCCGTGGAAGAGCCCGATCAGCGGGTAGGGACCGTCTTCGCCCGTGCCAGGCTGCGGCGGCAGGACGACGTTGACGTCGATCTTCGTTTCCCCGTCCCAGGTGAGCGTTTCCCCCTGACAGAGGCGGACGTTCCCGTTCGCCGGCTGCGCCGCGCAGCCGACGTCGCCGCCGAACAGCGGCCCGAGGCTCGCGTGCGCGAAGGGGGTGAAGACGAGGACGGCCAGCAGCGCCGCCGCACCTGCGATCGTCGACTTCACCTTCACGCAGAAGAGCCTACCCAAAATCGGGTAGATCCAATCCAGCCTAGGCGAGCCGCCTCGAGAAGCTCTCCTCGAGCGCCTGCTTGCCGCCTTCGCCCGGAACCGTCTTGTCGAGACGGGCGCGGGCTTCGCGGCCGTCGAGGTGGAGGCCGGCGACCTGGTTGTCGAAGCAGGGGCCCTCGAGGGTGCGCCAGCGGATGCCGGGATCGGGGGCGCCGGCCGCGCGCGCCAGCATCGTGGCGAGGGCGGTGAAGGGCCGGCCGAAGGCGGCCCGGACGACCCGCCGCTCTTTCTCGTCGAGCGGGTTGCGGTAGGGGGAGCAGACCGCCTGGTAGACGGGGCTGCGCTCGGACGCGCCATCGGCTGACCTGGGGAAGCCGACCTCGCTCAGGTAGGCGTGGTGGACGTCGCCGGAGAGGACGACGATCGAGGCTGGCGCTCTGCCGCGCCTGCCGGTGGCGACCTCGTGCAGGAGGTCGCGCAGCTTGGCGAACGACTCGCCGAAGGCGGCCCAGTGATCGAAGTCGACTTCGCGCCGCAGCTTCTCGCTCGGCCAGACGAAGGGCCTGCCCCAGGCGCCGTCGCAGAGCCTCTCGTTCCAGGCCTCGAGCCGGTCGAAGGCGGGGGAGAGGAGCCAGGGGACGGTGGTGGCGATCAGCAGGTGGTCGAAGTCGCCCTCGGCGTGGTCGACGATCCAGCCCCACTCTTCGTCGTCGACGATCGCCCGGCGGTCCTCCTCGAGCACGCGCCCGGCGCGGGAGTCGACGAAGATCGCCCGGGTGCGGCCGAAGTCGCGGCAGAAGCTCCAGCGCACCCCGGCTCCGGTCGACTGGATCCGGTGTGCCCAGGGGAACAGCTCCTCCTCGGCGGCCTGGTTCCCGCGCACCCGCTGGTAGAGGTCGTCCGCGGCCAGCTCGCGGGGCGAGAGGTTGCCGAGGTGCTGGTAGATCCAGTAGCTGGCGATGCAGCCTACGGCGCGCCGGTGCCACCACGACTTCGCCTGCATCTCCAGCAGCCAGCCGCGGGAGATGTTCCAGTCGTCGCTCATGTCGTGGTCGTCCCACAGCATCGAGACCGAGACGTTGGCGAAGAGCCAGCGGATCAGCGGCTCCTCCCAGCTCTCCCGGTAGAGCCAGGTGTACTCCTCGAAGTCGGTCACCTCGTCGCCGGGCGGGGTGTCGGTGCCGCGCCGCTCCTTGATCTTCTTGCGCGTCTTCGGCGAGCCCTCGTCGACGTAGACCTGGTCGCCGAGGAGGAAGAGCTGGTCGGGCCACTCCTCGCGGTCTCCTGCGGCCATCTGCTTCGCCAGCACCCAGAGCGCATCGACCTCGTGGCCCTGTTCGGTCTCGTCTTTCGGTTCGGTGAATGGCGCCTCGTGGGGGACGGCGACGCGGCAGGAGCCGAAGCAGATGTCGAGGTCGGCGTCGGCGTCGACGGTGCGGATCGCGCTCGCCGGCAGACCGGAATCCCGCTCGGGCCAGCGCACTTCGCCGTCGAGCCTGACCTCGTACTCGTGGCGCGATGCCGGCTCGAGGCCCTCGATGCAGACGACCGCGTAGTGATGGCCCTCGACCCGAAAGGTCCGCTCCCGGTGCCCGAGGATCTCCACCTCGCAGGCCTCGTCGGTCTCGACCCAGATCGTCGCCTCCGTTTCGGAGACGTGGCGCAGGAGCGGACCGAGGACGAGATCAGCCATAAGTTCACTTTCCCTACCCAAAGAAGCGAACGTCATCACTTTCCTGGTGAGCGGACAGGTTCTTACGGAAAGGCGCTGACAGCTTCGTCGCTGGTCCGTTTCGAAGGTGTCGAAAATGTGGATATCTAGGGACAGATGGCACGAGGTGGAAAAATCGTGCAATGAGCGAAGCAGCAGCGGAGCCAGGGTTCGCCCGCCTGCTCTCCGACGAGCGTCTGACCCGGCGTGCGGTCGGGGGGGACGAGCGCGCCTTCGCGGCGATCTTCCGTCGCTATCACCAGAGCCTCTACCGCTTCTGCCTGGCGATCGTCGGCAACCCGGAGGACGCTCAGGACGCGCTGCAGAACACGATGATCAAGGTGCTGCGGGCGCTGCCGGGCGAGGAGCGCAGGATCGAGCTGAAGCCCTGGCTGTACCGGATCGCCCACAACGAGTCGATCGACCTGCTGCGGCGCCGCCGCGAGACCCGCGAGCTCGACGTCGAGCAGATCGCCCCCGGCTACGGTCTGGCCGAGGACGCGGTGACGCGCGAGCGGCTGCGGCGACTGATCGCCGACCTCAAGGAGCTGCCGGAGCGCCAGCGGGAGGTGCTGGTGATGCGCGAGCTCAGCGGCCTCGACTTCGACGAGATCGGGGCGGCGCTGGAGACCTCCGGCGCGGTCGCCCGGCAGACCCTCTACGAGGCGCGGCAGAGCCTGCGGCAGATGGAGGAAGGGCGTGAGATGAGCTGCGCCACCGTGACCAGGGCGCTCTCCGACGGCGACGGCCGCGTCACCCGCCGCCGCGACGTCCGCGCCCACCTGCGCGCCTGTCCCGGCTGCCGCGCCTTCCGCGACGAAATCGCCGGCCGCCGGCAAGACCTCGCCGCGCTGGCGCCGCTGCCGCTGGCTGCGGCGGCGGGGATGCTGCACGGCCTGCTCGGCACCTCTCAGGGGGCGACGAGCGGGGGCGGGCTGGCGGCGACCCTCGGCGGCGGGGCGGCGAAGACGATCGGCGCCTCGGCGGCGGCGAAAGGCGTGGCCACGGCGGCGGTCGTGGCGGCGATCGGCGTCACCGCGGCCGACCGGACCGGCGTCATCCACCTCGGCCTGCCGGGCGAGGAGAACGGCAATCCGGCCAAGCAGGCGCCGGCCACCCCGGGGTCGGCTCCGGGTAACGAGCCGAGATCTGCGGCCGCGCCCGGGAGTGGCGGCGCCGAGAGCTCCGGGAACTCCACGGCTCCAGCTGCCGCCGGTACCGGCGAGGGCGTGCGGCATCATCGCGGCTCACCGGGCAGCGCTCACGCGCACCAGCCGGCCACCGATGCCGGGGCCCACGGCAAGGCGGGCGAGCACGCGAGCGGCAAGGGCCACGAAAAGCAGTATCCGCCGCAGGCGACGAAGGGTCAGGAAACCGCCGCCGCCCAGAAGCCCCCGCCGCGCGAACACGGATCCGGGAACAGCGGTGGCAAAGCAGCTGCTCCACCCCAGCCCTCGCATCCCTCGACGCCGACCTCGCCGCCCGCCGCGCCGCCGAAGGAAGCGCCGGCCACCGCTCCCGCGGCGACGCCGGAAGCGCAACCCGAAGTTCAGCCCCCGGTGACGGAAAAGACCGCGCCCGAGGCTGCTGCGGGCGCCGGCAACGCGCCGGAAAACATTCCTTAATCGGCCGGGAGGGGCCTGACGGCTGGGCCACCGCTCCGTTTCCTAAGCAGCCAGTCGCTACGAAATACGGAAACGGACGAACCAAGGAGGCTCGATGAAGCTCTTGAAGCTGGCAGTGCTCCTCGGCGCTCTTGCTTTGGCGGTCACGCCCGCGATGGCGCTGGCGGGGCAGCCCGAAGAACCGGGCAGCCAGGGCAAAGGCCCGCACTACACGCCGGAAGTTCCGGCACCGGAAAAACCCGACGAAACCCCGGGGCCGAAGGCTCCTCTGCCCGAAAAGGCAAAGGCCTACGGCGTCCACTGCAGGGGCGAAAGCAAGGAACACGTCAAAGGCGAAAAGGGGACGGCGTTCAGCCGCTGCGTGACCACGATGGCGCGCCTTGCCAATAACGAAAACCTGACTCCCCGTCAGGCCTGCAAGAACGAAAGCCGCAAACACGTGAAAGGCGAGAAGGGCACCGCCCACTCGCGCTGCGTGGTTGCCGCCGCGAAGTTCGAGAAGGAACAGCACGAACAGGAAGCGGCCCAGCAGTCCTGAGGTCCAGCTCGAGGTGCCCCGCCGCCGATGTCAAGGGCGGTGGGGCTTCGCCTGCCCGGGTAACGAGGCGGCCGCAGGCGGCCGCCGGCGGTGGCCTCAGCCGGGGGCTGAGGCCGGAGTCGAGGAATGCTCGGCGAGGAACGGCGTGAGGAAGCGGCCGATCAGCTTGCTCGGGTTGTCGATCGGCCACGGCGGCCGTTCGCTGGCGACCGAGGTTTCGCCGTGGCCGCCGCCGAGCCAGCCGAAGAGGTAGCGCGGCTTCGCACCGGTCCAGAGGATTCCCCGCAGGACCGGGTCGAGCGGGTTGGCCTCGACTTCGCAGCCGAGGTCGGCGGCGATTGCTTCGGCGGCGACGTCGGCCTGCTGGGTGGCGATGCCGCCCTGCTTGACCGGGAAGTTGGTGACGTCGCCGACGGCGAAGGAGTTGGTGAGCCCGACGATGCGGGCGTGGTCATCGACCGGGATGAAGCCGGCCGGGTCGTAGGGAAGCCCTTCGATCCGTCGGCCCTCCAGCCGCGGCAGCGAGACGACCGCATCGGCTTCGATCTCCTCGCCGGGGGCCACCGCCAGGGCGCCGGCCTCGTACTTGACCGGATGGGTGCCGGTGACGACCTCGATGCCGTTCTCGGCCAACAGCTCGGCGACCTGCTCGGAGGCGCGGCGGCCGAAGATCTGCAGCGGTCCGTCTTCGGGGGTGACGACGATCAGTTCGGTGCCGGCGATCCCCGAGCGCTTCAGCTCGGTCGCCGCCAGCAGAGCCAGCTCGTAGGCGGGCAGCGCCCAGCCGAGGCCGCCGGGCATGGTGAAGACGACCCGCCGCAGCAGACCTTCGCGCAGTTGCTTCACGATTTGCTGGAGCTCGTCTTCGTCGGCGACGCCCCAGAAGGTCGTCGCCCCCGGCACCGACCAGAGCAGGCGCGAACCGCAGGCGACGATCAGGTAGTCGTAGGGAACCTCGTTGCCGTCGTGGGTGTGGGCGCGGCACAGGGCGGTGTCGATCCAGCCGACGTTCTCGAGCCGGAAGCGGGCGCCGAAGCACCGGCTCAGCTGCTCGAGGTCGTAGCGGAGGACGCGCGAGGCGCCATAGGGCTCGCCGACGGCGAAGGGTCGGTAGACGAAGTCGGGGCGGCCGGCGCAGAGCTCCACCTGCGCCCGCTCGCCGGCGAGCTCCCGGACCGCCAGCGCTGCCTCCAGGGCACCGACCCCGCCGCCGACGATCAAGACCTTTGCGACTGCTGCCCTGTTCATCGCTTCCAGTGTCGAGGCGGTCGTCCCGCCGACCATCCGGGGAAACCCACTCGATCAGGTGTGGGTTCGCCACCGGCTGGGCAGTCCGCAGCGGCTTAAGGTCGTTCGGTGGTCGCCCAGCTCGCCCTCGCCCTCGCGGTCGTCTTCGCGGTCAATCTGCTGCCCGCCTTCGGGCCGCCCACCTGGGCCGTGCTCGTCTTCTTCAGCCTCGACTTCGATCTGCCGGCGGTGCCGCTGGTCCTCGGCGGGGCGCTGGCGGCGGCGGGCGGCCGCTTCCTCCTCGCCGCCACCGCGCGCCGGCTGCGCCCGCGCCTCTCGGCGGCTCGGATCGACCACCTCGACCGCGCCCAAGCCGTGCTCAGCGCCGACCGCCGCCGAGCCGTCGCCGGGCTCGGCCTCTTCGCGCTCTCACCGGTGCCGTCGGGCCAGCTCTTCGTCGCCGCCGGTCTGATGACGGTGCCGCTGCTGCCGCTCACCGCCGCCTTCTTCGCCGGCCGTCTTGTCTCCTACTCGATCTACGTCGGCGTCGCCCAGATCGCCGAGAAGAGCCTCGGCGACGTCGTCGTCGACGCCCTCGCTTCGCCGCTGGGCATGGCGCTGCAGATCGGCATGCTGGTCGGGCTCGCAATCCTGCTCGGCGGCTCCAAGCCGGAGGAGCGGTTCGGGCGTCCGCAGCCGCGGGTGAGAGCCGGCCGCTCCTGAGTCTGTGGGCTTCTGCGGATGGAGGCGGCTGCGGGTGCTCCTAGATTCGCAAAGGATGACGCTTCTGGTCGGCTACGACGGCAGCGACGGCGGGCGCGACGCGCTGGAGCTGGCACGCGTGGTCGGCGAAGCCACCGGGGCGGGTGCTCTCGTCGTCACCGTGCTCCCCTACGGGCCGCTTCCGATCCCCTACGAACTGCTCGAAGAGGGGGAAGCCGAGCGGGCGCGCCCGCTGTTCGAGGAGGCGCGCAAACGGCTCGACGGTCTTGAGGTCGAGGCCCGCGCCTTCGGCGGCGGCTCGCCCGCCGGCGTCATCAACGACCTGGCCGAGCGGGAGGAGAGCGAGACGATCGTCGTCGGCACGCCCCACCGTGGACCGGTGGGGCGGGTCGTGATCGGGAGCGTCGCCGACGGCCTTCTGCACGGCGCGCCCTGCGAGGTGCTGGTCGCGCCCCGCGGCTACGCGAGCGAAGAGCACGGCCCCTTCCGCACGATCGCCGTCGCCTACGACGACACGCCGGAATCGAAGGCGGCGCTGCGGCGGGCCGAAGCGATCGCCCTCGCCTGCCGGGCGACGGTCGTCGTCTACACGGTCTCGGCGCCGCCGGCCGTGGTGCCCGGGGCGGCGGGCTATACGCCGGCGGTCCCGCCCGAGGCGGGCGCGATCGTCACCCGGACCGTGAAGGCCGTCGACGAACGCCTGGCGGCGACCGGGCGGGCGCTCAGCGGCGTCCCCGGCCCGGCGATCGCCGCGGCCTGCGAGGAGGTCGGGGCCGATCTCCTCGTCGCCGGCTCGCGCGGCTACGGCCCGGTGATGCGCGTCCTCCTCGGTTCGGTATCGACCCAGCTTGCTCATAAGGCCCCGTGCCCCGTCCTGGTGGTGCCGCGGCCGTGATCGAGAACGGAGGAGCCCCCGTGTCCACCACGACCCCCGCCTCCACGGCCGGCGATCCCGTCCTCGGCTTCGACCGGCTCGGCCGCGGCGACGTCGACTTCGCCGGCGGCAAGGGCGCCAACCTCGGAGAGCTGACCGCGGCCGGGCTGCCGGTCCCGCCCGGTTTCGTGATCGGGGCGCCCGCCTATGCCGGCTTCTGCGAGGAGACCGGCCTGCGGGGCCGCGTCGCCGCCCGCCTCGCCGACCTCGACGTCGAGGACACGGCGGCGCTCGAGCGCGCCTCCGCGGAGGTGCGAGCGGAAATCGAACGCGAGCCGATCCCCGGGCACCTCGCCGAGCGGATCCGCAGCGCCTACGCAGCCCTGGTCGGCGCCGACGCCGAGGCACCGGTGGCGGTGCGATCCTCGGCCACCGCCGAGGACAGCGAGTCGGCCTCGTTCGCGGGGATGAACGAGACGCTGCTGAACGTGCGCGGCGCCGAGGCCCTGCTCGACGCCGTCCGCGCCTGCTGGGCCTCGCTGTTCGGCGCCCGCACGATCTACTACCGCGCCAAGCGCGGTTTCGGTCAGGCCGACATGGACATCGCCGTCGTCGTCCAGCGCCAGGTCCAGTCGACCCGCTCCGGGGTGATGTTCACGCTCGACCCCGCCAGCGGCGACCGCGACCGGCTGGTGATAGAGGGAGCCTTCGGGCTCGGCGAGGCGGTCGTCTCCGGCTCTGTCTCACCCGACCGCTACGTGGTCCTCAAGAACGGCCTCCACATCGACCGCCGCGAAGTCCGCCGTAAGGAGCTGGCGATCGTCTCGCTGCCTGGCGGCGGCACCGAGACGCGCGAGCTGGGCGAGGCCGAAGGCCGGCGCCCGGTGCTGAGCGATCAGGAGGTGGGCGAGGTTGCGGCGCTCGGGGTGCGGATCGAAGAGCACTACGGCTCGCCGCAGGACACCGAGTGGGCCTTCGACGAGGGCGGGGCGGTCTGGATGCTGCAGTCGCGGCCGGTGACCACCGCCGGGGGCGAGGCGACCGGCGGCGGCGCCGGCGAGCGCGGGCGTGAGCTGGTCCACGGCCTCGGCGCCGCCCCGGGCGAAGCGAGCGGCCCGGTGCGGGTGATCTCGAGCCTGGAGCAGGCGAGCGAGCTGCGTGACGGCGAGGTTCTCGTCACCCACATGACCGCGCCCGACTGGGTGCCGCTGATGCGCCGCGCGGCGGCTATCGTCACCGACTCCGGCGGCATGACCTGCCACGCCGCGATCGTCTCCCGCGAGCTCGGCATTCCCTGCGTCGTCGGCACCGGCGAGGCGACCAAGGTCCTGCGCGACGGCGAGGTCGTCACCGTCGACGCCGGTGCCGGCCTGGTCAGCGAGGGCGACTCCGTACGGCCGGCCGCGCCGGCCGGCGGTCGTCCTTCGCCCGCCGGGGCGGAAGGGGCGAGCGCCGCGCCGGTCACCGGGACCCGCATCCTCGTCAACCTCTCCGAGCCCTCGCAGCTGGAGCGGGTCGCCGGCCTCGACGTCGACGGCGTCGGCCTGCTGCGGGCGGAGCTGATGGTGGTCGAGGCGCTGGCGGGGACGCACCCGCGGGCGCTGCTCGAGGCCGGCGAAGGCGAGCGCTTCGTCGAGCGGATGGCTGAGTCGCTGAACCGCTTCGCTGCCGCCTTCGCGCCGCGGCCGATCACCTACCGGACGATCGACTTCCGCAGCAACGAGTTCCGCGGCCTGCGGGGCGGCGAGCGCTTCGAGCCCGAGGAGGCGAACCCGATGATCGGCTACCGCGGCGCCCTGCGCTACATGCACGAGCCCGACCTGCTGGAGCTGGAGCTGGCGGCGATCGACCGTGTCTGGGAGACCGGCCACGAGAACCTGCACGTGATGCTGCCGTTCGTGCGGACGCCGCGCGAAGTCGCCGCCTGCCGCGAGATGTTCGAGCGCGCCGGGCTCTTCGGCCGCCGCGGCTTCGAGCTGTGGGTGATGGCCGAGGTCCCCTCGGTCCTCTTCCACCTGCGGCGCTACGCCGAGCTCGGCGTCGCCGGGATCTCGATCGGCTCCAACGACCTCACCCAGCTCCTGCTCGGCGCGGACCGCGACTCGGAGCTCGTCGCCGAGGTCTTCGACGAGCGCGACCGCGCCGTCACCGAGTACATCGCCCGACTGCTCGACCGTGCCCACGAGCTCGGCCTGCGGACCTCGATCTGCGGGCAGGCCCCGTCGGTCCACCCCGAGTACGCGGAGCTGCTGGTGCGGGGCGGGATCGAGGCGATCTCGGTCAACGTCGACGCCGTCGACCGCGCCCGCCGCCTGGTCGCCGCCGCCGAGCGCCGCCTGCTGCTGGAGAAAGCACGAGAACAAGGAGGGCCGCGATGAAGGCCTACCAGCTGACCGCATGGGAACAGCCCGCCGAGCTGCGGGAGGTCGTCGTCCCCGAACCGGGCCCGGGCCAGGTCCTCGTCAAGATCGGCGGCGCCGGCGCCTGCCACTCCGACCTGCACCTGATGGAATGGCCGCCGGGCACGCTCGGCTTCGACGTCCCCTTCACCCTCGGCCACGAGAACGCCGGCTGGGTGGCTGCGGTCGGCGCCGGGGTCGAAGGCGTCGAGGAGGGCGAGGCGGTCTCCGTCTACGGCCCCTGGGGCTGCGGGCGCTGCCGCGCCTGCCGGCTCTCGGCCGAGAACTACTGCGAGCACCAGGCGGAGATCGGCGCCTTCGGCGGCGGCCTCGGCCTCGACGGCGGCATGGCTGAGTACATGCTCGTCCCGCACCCGCGGCTGCTGCTGCCGCTCGGCGACCTCGACCCACGCGAGGCGGCGCCGCTCTCCGACGCGGCGCTGACGCCCTACCACGCGATCAAGCGCTCGCTGCACCTGCTGGTGCCGGGCTCGACCGCGGTGGTGATCGGGGTCGGCGGCCTTGGCCACATGGGCGTGCAGATCCTGCGGGCGCTGAGCCCGGCCCGGATCGTCGCCGTCGACGTGTCCGCGGAGAAGTTGCAGCTGGCCCACGAGGTCGGCGCCGACGAGGCGGTCGAGGCAGGCGGGGGCGCGGCGGAGGCGATCCGCGAGATCACCCGAGGGCTCGGCGCCGAGCTGGTGGTCGACATGGTCGGCTCCGACGACTCGATCGCGCTCGCCGCCGCGGTCGGCAGATTCGAGAGCCACCTGACGATCGTCGGCCTCGCCGGCGGCAAATACGAGTTCGGCTTCGGGGCGCTGCCGTTCGAGGCGCAGCTATGCATCCCCTACTGGGGGACGGCCGTCGAGCTGATGGAGTGCCTGGAGCTGGCGCGCCAGGGCAGGATCCACACTCACGTCGAGCACTTCACGCTCGAGGAAGCGCCGCAGGCCTACGAGAAGATGCGGGAAGGGCGCCTCGACGGCAGGGCGGTGATCAGCCCGAACGGAGCCTCCTGACCAACCGCGGTCGTAATTGTTTCCGGTATCCGGCGGGAAATACGACCGCGATCAGTCGATCAGGGCCGCGAGCAGCTCGACGTATTCGCGCAGGCGGTGGACGGCGAGGTAGTTGTCGATCACCCGTTGGCGACCCGCTTCGCCCATCGCTCTGGCGCCCTCGGGGTCGGCGAGGATCGACTCGATCGCCCCGGCGAAGGCGGCGAGGTCGCGCGGGTCGTCGATCAGCAGCCCCGTCTCGCCGTCGAGGATCTGGTCCTGGATGCCGCCGACGCGGCTGCCGACCACCGGCCGCCGCTTCCACATCGCCTCGGCGACGGTGAGGCCGAAGCCCTCGGCGATGCTCTTCTGGACGACGACGTCGGCGCGGCGCTGGATCGCGTTGACCATCGCCCCGTTTTCGTCGGTGTCGTGCATCGGCAGGCTGACCAGGTGGGCGCGGCGCCGGCGCTCGGGGTCGAGCCTCCGCCAGGTCTCGGCGACGTCGCCATAGACGGCGGCGCCCTCGGGGTCGTCGGCGACGCCGGCGGTGTCGGGGCCGGCGAGGACGAGGTGGAGATCGGGGTCGTCGAGGCCCTGCCCGAGCATTTCCAGGAGGCCGTGCGGGTCCTTGAGCCGGTCCCAGCGGGAGATCTGGGCGACGATCCGCGCTCCGTCGGGGACGCCGTCCTCCTGCAGCACCGTTGCCTTGCGCTCGACCCGGCCCGGGGTTCCGTCGGCGCGGGTAAAGGCCGGTGCCGCCTCGAGCCCGTCGGGAATCACTGCGATCTCCTTCAGGATGCCGCCGACGACAGAGGGGCCGAGCTCCTCGTTCTTCGGCGAGAAGGGGTCGATCACCGGCGGCATGCACCAGACCTTGCTGCGGTCGAGGCCCTCCCAGACGTACTCGCGGCGGGAGAAGATGTAGGCGTCGGCGTGCTCGACGTAGGGGCGGAGGAAGTCCCAGGCGCCGCGGACCAGGTCGTTCGGTTGGTCGACGCCGATGTGGCAGCGCCAGACGACCTTCAGCCCCCGTTCGCAGAGCGGCTTGACCATGCCCGCGGTCTGCGGGTCGTGCAGGTAGACGACGTCGCCGCGCTGCATCAGGGGGCCGAGCACGTCGACGTTCGCGGTCAGGCAGGACTCGTACCGTCGGCGGGCGCTCTCGTCGAGCGCGCCACCGTCCCCGGGGTCCCCGTGCAGGTGATTGTGGAGGCGCTTGGTGACGGCGAAGAACTCAGGGCCCTCGCGCAGGACAACCCAGCGCACGTCGACGCCGGCGTCGCGGGCGTAGGGGAGGAGGGTGCCGAGGATCTCGGCCACGCCGCCGCCGCGGGCGGTCGAGCTGACGTGCCAGATCGCTCGGCCGGCGAAGGTACGCCGCGCCCAGCCCGCGACCCGTTCGATCTCCGCGAACTCCTCGCCCAGCAGCGGCTTGAAGCGCTCGAGCGGGTGGGAGGGGATGCGGATGAATTTCGGGTTCGCCATGACCCCCTCTAGAGGCTCCAGTGGTGGCCGACGTAGGAGGCGGCGCGGGGAGTGACGAGGGGGTCCGGGGCCGCCGATGCCGCCTCGCCCTCGCCGGCGAGGGCGGCCATGGTGGCGAGGGCCGAGTCGGCGAGGGCGGGGAGGTCGTAGCCGCCCTCGAGCACGGCGCCGACCGGCGCGCCCCAGCCGGCGGCGGCGTCGCGGACGTGGCGGGCCATCTGGGCGAAGGAGGAGGCCTCGAGCCGGCACTCGGCCAGCGGGTCGTCGCGGTGGGCATCGAAGCCGGCCGAGACCAGCACCAGCTGCGGCGAGAACTCGGCGGCGGCGGGGAGGACGATGTGCTCGAGCAGCGAGAGCCAGACGTCCTCTTCGCTGCCGGCCGGGACCGGGAGGTTGATCGTGTAGCCCTCGCCGGGGCCCGAGCCGGCGTCGCCGAGGGCACCGGTGCCGGGGAAGATCCCGCCCTGGTGGATGCTGGCGAAGAGGACGTCGTCGCGGCGGCGGAAGGCCTCGGCGGTGCCGTTGCCGTGGTGGACGTCCCAGTCGACGATCAGCACCCGCTCGAGGCCGAGATCGGCGATCGCCAGGGCGGCGGCGACGGCGACGTTGTCGAAGAGGCAGAAGCCCATCGCCCGCTCCGGCTCGGCGTGGTGGCCGGGCGGCCGCACCGCGCAGAAGCCGAGGCCCGCCTCGCCGCGCAGCAGCGCCCGGGTCATCTCGCAGGCGGCGCCGGCGGCCCGCAGCGCCGCCTCCCAGGAGGCTTCGCCGGCGAAGGTGTCGGCGTCGATCGCACCCCCGCCGGCGGCGCAGAGGTCGCGGATCCGCTCCACGTGCTCGGGCGGGTGGACCAGCGCCAGCTCCTCCTCGCCGGCGCGCGGCGCCTCGCGCCGCTCCCAGCCGAGCCAGTCGCGTTCGGCCAGAGCCCCGTCGATCGCCCGCAGCCGGTCCGGCTGCTCGGGGTGCCCGTAGAGGCCCTGCCGCGGGTCGTGCTCGAGGCAGGCCGGATGGCTGAAGTACAGGTTGGCCGCCATCGCCGCCACTGTATCCCGGCACCAGGTGTCGATCCGCAAATGCCGAGAGGCGCATCCGATTTCGACCACAGCGGAGTGGGGTCGAACTCGGATGCGAGCTCGACCCCGGCACTTACGATCGAACGGTGAGCAGCGGCTACCCCGCCCACCGCGAGGCCGACGTCGTCCTCCACGACGGCTCGACCGTGCGGCTGCGGCCGGTGCGGGCGGGGGACCAGGGGGCGCTGCAGGGACTGTTCGAGCGCCTCAGCGAGGAGTCGCGCGCCTTCCGCTTCTTCTCCGGCGCGGTCGACCTGAAGCGCGCGGCGAGGGTCCTCGCCGAGGTCGACTACGAGGAACGCTACGGCCTGATCGCCACCCGCGGCGCCGGCGAACGCGTGGTCGGCCACGGCCTCTACGTCGGCGTCGGCGCCGGCCGCGCCGAGGTCGCCTTCGCGGTCGAGGAGGAGATGCAGGGGCAGGGGCTGGCGACGATCCTCCTCGCCCACCTGGCCGAGGTCGCCGCCGAGAACGGGATCCCGACCTTCGTCGCCGAGGTGCTGCCGCAGAACCACCGGATGATCGAGGTCTTCCGCCGCAGCGGCTTCCCGACCCGCACCCGGACCGACCCCGGCCTGCTGCGGGTGGAAATGCCGACCTCGTTCTCGCCCGAGTCGCTGGCGCGATTCGAGGAGCGCGACCGGCTGGCGGCGCGGGCGGCGGTCCGGCCGATCCTCGAGCCGCGGGCGGTGGCGCTGGTCGGCGCCTCGCGGCGGCCGGGGAGCGTCGGCGCCGAGGTCTTCGCCAACCTGATCGAGTCCGGCTACCCAGGGCCGTTCTACCCGGTCAACCCGGCGGTCGAGCGGATGCGCGGAGTGCCCGTCTTCCCGCGGCTGGAGGAGGTACCGGGGGAGGTCGACCTGGCGGTCCTCGCCGTCCCCGCGCCGCGGGTGGTCGCGGCGGCGCGGGAAGCGGCGGCGAAGGGGGCGCGGGCGCTTGTCGTCCTCTCCGCCGGCTTCGCCGAGATCGGGGAGGAGGGGGCGCGGCGCGAGCGCCAGCTGCTCGCGGTCTGCCGCGAGGCCGGGATGCGGCTGGTCGGGCCGAACTGCCTCGGCGTCCTCAACACCGATCCAGCCTCGCCGCTCGACGCGACCTTCATCCCCGAGGCGCCGCCGCCCGGCAACGTCGGCTTCGTCAGCCAGAGCGGCGCCCTCGGGCTGGCGCTGGCGGAGTTCACCGAGGAGCGGCGGCTCGGCGTCTCCTCCTTCGCCTCGGTCGGCAACCGCGCCGACGTCACCGCCAACGACTTCCTCGAGTTCTGGGAGGAGGACGGGAGGACCGAGGTGGCGCTGCTCTACATCGAGTCCTTCAGCGACCCGCGCCGCTTCTCGCGGGTCTCGCGGCGGGTCGGTCGCAAGCTGCCGGTGGTGGCGATGAAGAGCGGCCGCTCTGCCGCCGGGGCGCGGGCGGCGAGCTCACACACCGGAGCGCTCCTGGCCGCCTCGGACCGCACCGTCGACGCGTTGTTCGAGCAGTCCGGGGTAGTGCGGGCGGAGACGCTGGAGGAGATGCTCGACCTGGCGGCGCTGTTCTCGAGCCAGCCGCTGCCGCGGGGGCCGCGGGTGGCGATCGTGACCAACGCGGGCGGGCCGGGGATCATGTGCGCGGACGCCTGCGAGGCGGCCGGGCTGGAGGTGCCGGAGGCGCCGCCCGAGGTGCGCGAGCGGCTGCGCGAGTTCGCCGCCCCGCAGGCCGGCCTCGGCAACCCGGTCGACCTGATCGCCGCCGCCGGCGCCGAGGACTTCCGCCGCGCGATCGTCGCGCTCTCGGCCTGGGAGGAGGTGGACGCGATCATCTCGATCTTCATCCGGCCGCTGGCGACCAGCAGCGAGGAGGTCGCCGCCGCGATCGGAGCGGCGGCGGGGGAGCTGGCGCGGCCGCTGCCGCTGCAGGCGGTTTTCATGACCAGCGGCGAGCGCGGGCCGCTGGCGAGCGCGGCGCGGGTGCCGACGCACGCCCAGCCCGAGGGGGCGGCGCGGGCGCTGGGCAAGGCGCTCGCCTACGCCGAGTGGCGCCGGCAGCCGGCGCCGCAGGCACCGGAGCTGGAAGACGTAAACGGGGACGCGACGGCGGCGGTGATCGCCGAAGCGCTGGCGGCGGGGCGCGAGTGGCTGAGCGCGAAGGAGTGCGAGCGGGTGCTGGGGTGCTACGGCGTGGCGACGCCGGAATCGCGGCTGGCCGCCGGTCCGGCGGCGGCGGGGGAGGCGGCGGCGGAGCTCGGCGGCCGGGTGGCGCTGAAGGCCCACGGCCCCGGCATCATCCACAAGACCGAGCTGGGCGCGGTCGCGATCGGCCTCGAGGGGAGCGACGAGGTCGAGGCCGCTGCCGAGCGGATGCGCGCCAGGCTCGCCGAGCGCGGCCTCGCGCCGGAGTCCTTTCTGGTCCAGCGGCTGGTCGAGGGCGGGACCGAGCTGCTGGTCGGGATGGCGACCGACCCGGTCTTCGGGCCGGTCCTCGCCTGCGGCGCGGGCGGCACCGCGGTCGAGCTGCTCGGCGACGTCGCCCTCCGCGTCTGCCCGATCACCCGCGCCGACGCCGCCCAGATGATCCGCTCCCTCGCCACCTTCCCCCTCCTCACCGGCTTCCGCGGCGCCCCCACCGCCGACCTCGAGGCGCTTGAAGGCCTCCTCCTCCGCGTCTCGACCCTCGCCGACGCCCACGACGCCATCGTCGAGCTCGACCTCAACCCCGTCCTCGCCACCCCCGTCGCCGCAATCGCCGCCGACGCCCGGATCCGCATCGCCCCGCCGCCCCCGCACCGGTCCTGGCCCCGCACCTGGGCTTGAGGGCTGAGGGACGGGGTTGGTGGGTGGGAGGGACGGGTGCCCCTTCGCTGGAGACCGTATGTCCCTGCCGGGACCGACGAGCCCCGGCAGCTTGACCCAAAGCCTCCATCGAAGGGGCACCCGTCCCTCCAGCCACCGAGCTCCGGCAGACGCCGAGGGTCCGACAGCCGCCGGCCCAAGAACCCAGCTGAACAACGCAGCCGACTTCTGCCACACCCGGCTGTGCCGAAACTCGGATGCGCTTGTCAGGGACCCCGTACCGGCAGGCGCCGTCCTAGGTATCGATCAAGCCGTTGGCCAGCGCGTAGCGCGTCAGCTCGGGGCGGCTGGAGAGGCCGAGCTTCTGCTGGATGTGGGCGCGATGGGTCTCGATGGTGCGGACGCTGAGGGACAGCTGTTCGCCGATCTCGCGGTTGGTGTGGCCGAGTGCCATCAGCCTGAGGACCTCGGTCTCGCGGGGGGAGAGAGCCGGCCTCTCCTCCGTGCCCTGGCTCTTGAGACCGGCTGCAACCCGCGGGCCGATGTGGCGTTCGCCGGCTGCGGCGGCGCGGACGGCATCGATCAGGGCCAGGTGGGCCGAGTCCTTGAACAGGTAGCCGGCGGCCCCGGCGTCGAGGGCTCGCCGTGCGAGGGTCAGGTCCCGCTCCATCGTCAGCAGCACGGTCGCAGTCCCGGGAGAGTCCTCGCGCAGCGCCGGCAGCGCATCGATCGCCAGGCCGTCGGGCAGGTTGACGTCGAGCACCAGCACCTGCGGCTGCTTTGCGGCGACGACCTCCCGCCCAGAGGCGATGTCACCCGCTTCGCCGATCACCTCGAGGTCCTCCTGCCCCTCGAGCAGCGCCTTCAGAGCTCCCCGCACCACCGCGTGATCGTCGACCAGGACGACCGTCGTCTTCCCCTCCGCCGCGCTCACCAAGCGAGCGTAGCTCCGTTCCCTCCATGTTGCACCGGCCCGTCCACGCTCGGGTAAACCATGTGAATGGGATCAGGAGCGCCGGCGCCCCGACGGCCCGCCGAAGGCCTCTCCAGCCGCGAGGCTGAACGGCGCCTCCTCCACTACGGGCCGAACCGGCTCGAGCGGCGCCGCGGCCGCCGCTGGCCGGCGCAGGTGGCGCGCCAGCTCACCCACCCGCTGGCCCTGCTGCTCTGGGGGGCGGCGGTACTCGCGGCGATCGCCGGGATCACCCCGGTGGCGGTCGCCGTGGTCGTCGTCATCGTCCTCAACGCGGGCTTCGCCTTCGCCCAGGAGACGCAGGCCGAGCGTGCGGTCGAGGCGCTGCAGAGCTACATCCCGCAGCAGGCGCGGGTCCGCCGCGACGGCCGCGAGACCGTCGTCGAGGCGGTCGACCTGGTTCCGGGCGACCTGCTGCTGATCGCCGAGGGGGACCGCATCTCCGCCGACGCGCACCTGGTCGAGGGGGCGATCGAGGCCGACCTCTCGACCCTGACCGGCGAGTCGGTGCCGGTTTCGCTGGCCCCGGGGGAGCCCCATCCCCACACCCCGCACCTGCGGCGCCGCGACTACGTGTTCAGCGGCACCGCCTGCACCGGCGGCGAGGCGTCAGGGCTGGTCGCGGCGACCGGGATGGCGACCGCGATCGGCCGCATCGCCTCGCTCTCGCAGCGGGTCGAGGTCGAGGAGAGCCCGCTCGAGCACGAGGTGCGCCGGGTCGCCTGGCTGATCGCCGGGATCGCCGTCGCGATGGGGATCGCGTTCGTCCCGCTCGCCACCCTCGGCGCCGGGCTCTCGCTCGCCGACGCGGTGGTGCTGACGATCGGCCTGATCGTCGGCAACGTCCCCGAGGGCCTGCTGCCGGTGATCACCCTCGCCCTCGCGGTCGGGGTGCGGGGGATGGTCCGCGAGGGAGCGGTCGTGAAGCGGCTGAGCTCGGTCGAGACGCTCGGCTCGACCGACGTCATCTGCACCGACAAGACCGGCACCCTGACCGAGAACCGGATGCGGGTGACGGAGCTCTGGACCGCCGATGGAACGGGGCTGCCCCCAGGAGGGAAGTCGTCCCGCCGCCGGCTCGCGGAGGCGATGTTCGCCTGCAACAACGCCCGCCTCGGCGATGACGGCGAGCCGCTCGGCGATCCGACCGAGGCGGCGATGGTCGCAGCCGCCTCCGAGCTCGGAGTCGACACCGACACGGCCGCCCGCGCCGCCCGCCGCCGTGCCCAGTTCCATTTCGACGCCGGCCTGAAGCTGATGTCGACCGTCGACGAGGGCGAGGGCGGGCTCTGGCTCAACGCCAAGGGAGCGCCGGAGTCGATCCTGCCGCGCTGCACCGCGATCGCCGCCGAGGGTTCTTCCCGGCCCCTCGACCAGGAGACCCGCGACCGCGTCCAGGCGGCCACCGACAGCTTCGCCGACGCAGGGCTGCGGGTGCTGGCGGTCGCGCGCCGCCGCCTCGACAGCGTCCCGGCCGATCGCCGGGAGTGCGAGCGCGACCTCACCCTGCTCGGCCTGGTGGCGATGATCGACCCGCCCCGACCGGAGGTGGCGGCCGCCGTCGCGCGCTGTCACCGCGCCGGGATCCGGATCATCGTCGTCACCGGCGACCACCCCCGCACCGCCGTCGCGATCGCCGACAAGATCGGCATCGCCGGCGGCCACGCCCGGGCTATCTCCGAGGAGCAGCTGGAGAGCATGAGCGACGCGCAGCTCGATGACGCGCTCGCCGCCGGGGGCGAGCTCGTCTTCGCCCGCAGCACTCCGGAGGCGAAGCTGCGGATCGCCGACGCCCTGCGCGAGGCGGGCCACGTGGTGGCGATGACGGGCGACGGCGCCAACGACGCCCCGGCCCTGCGGCGCGCCGATATCGGCGTCGCCATGGGCCGCTCGGGAACCGACGTCGCCCGCGAGGCGGCGACGATGGTCCTCACCGACGACAACTTCGCCACGATCGTCGCCGCGATCCGGGCGGGACGCCGGATCTACGACAACATCCGCAAGTTCATCGTCTACATCTTCGCCCACGCGACGCCGGAGATCGTCCCCTACCTCGTCTACGCGCTCGGTGGCGGCGCGATCCCCCTGCCGTTGACGGTGCTGCAGCTGCTCTCCTTCGACGTCGGCACCGAGACCCTGCCGGCACTCGCGCTCGGGCAGGAGGCGGCCGAGCCGGGGATCATGCGGCGGCTGCCGCGTCGTCGCAGCGAAGGGCTGATCCGCCCGGCGATGCTCGTCCGCGCCTGGCTCTTCCTCGGCCTGATCGCCGCGGCGCTGGAGATGAGCGCCTTCTTCTACGTCCTCCTGCGCGCCGGCTGGAGCCCGAACGATCCGACCGGAGAGGGTTCGCCGCTGCACCACGCCTATCGGCAGGCGACGACGATGACTCTCCTCAGCATGGTCGCCTGCCAGGTCGGAACCGCCTTCGCCGCCCGCACCGAGCGGGCTTCGCTGCGCTCGATCGGCGTCTTCTCCAACCGGCTCCTGCTCTGGGGGATCGGCTTCGAGCTGGCGCTGACCGCGGTGCTGATCTACGTGCCCGTCTTCCAGGATCTGCTGGGGACGGCGGCGCTGCCCTGGCACGACTTCCTGCTGGTCGTCCCCTTCCCCTTCATCGTCTGGGGAGCCGACGAGCTGCGCCGATGGCTGCTTCGGCGGCGGGAGCCAGGACCTGCGTCCCGGCCTCGCCCCGCGCGACCCGAGACAGCTCGGTGAGCGAACCGATCGCGGCCCGGCGACCGGTGCCTGCGGCGAAGCGGCAGGCAGCCTCGACCTTCGGAGCCATCGAGCCGGGGGTCAGGTTCATCTCGCCCTCCACGTCGGTCAGCATCAGCAGCAGGTCGGCGTCGAGGCGGCGGGCCAGCAGCGCCGCGGTCAGGTCCCTGTCGATCGCCGCTCCGACCCCGTGCATGCCGCCGTCGCCGTCGAGCGCGATCGGAGTGCCGCCGCCGACGCAGATCACCAGCGCGCCGAAGTCGACCAGCGCTCGCAGGCTGCGGATCTCGGCGATCGCCTTCGGTGCCGGCGAGGGGACGAGGCGGCGGTGGCCGTCGCCGTCGCGGCCGACCATCCAGCCGCGTTCGCGCCGCAGACGCTGCGCCTGCTCTTCGGTGTAGTGGGGGCCGATCGGCTTCGTCGGCCGATCGAAGGCGGGATCGTCGGCGGCCACCACCACCCCGGTGAGGACGCTGACGATGTCACGCTCGGGCAGGCGATTGCGGAGAGCGAGCTCGAGCATCTGCGGCTCGTCGTCGTGGACGATCACCAGCTCGTGTTCGCGCGTCAGCTCGGCCAGCGCGTCGGCGGCCGGCCCGACGTCCTGGCGCTGATCGGCCGCCGCGGCGACCCGGCCGCGCCAAGCCTTTCCACCCAGGGCGGCGAGGATTCTCATGACAAGAGGATCGCGTCGACCGAGCCCTTCCCCATCGGCCTATTCCCACACTCCCGCTTGCGGGATTCCGCAGTGATGGAGGGCCTGCCAGACTTCCGAAAGTCGATGGCGCGTGGGGAGAAGCAGATCACCGTCGTCCTCGCAGACGACCACAACGTGATCCGCACCGGGCTGAGGGCGATGCTCGAGGCGGAGGAGGACCTGCGGGTGATCGGCGAGGCCGCGGATGCCCCGGCGGCTCGGAAGCTGGTCCGCGACCGCCGCCCCGACGTGCTCGTGCTCGACCTGCAGATGCCGGGCGCGGAGCCGGCGGGCGACGTGCCGCGCCTGCGAAAGGAGGCGCCGGAGACGGCGATCGTGGTGCTGACGATCCAATCCGATCCGCGCCGGGCGCGTGAGCTGCTGCGGGCGGGCGCTGCCGGCTATGTCCTCAAGCAGGCGGCGGAGCGCCAGCTGATGGCGGCGATCCGCGCCGCCGCCGGGGGCGGCACCTACATCGATCCCGAGCTCGGCGGCAAGGTCGCCCGGCTCGGCGCCGACCCCCTGGAGTCGCTCGGCGAGCGCGACCGCGAGCTGCTGCGCCTGCTCGCCCTCGGCTACACCAACCGCGAGATCGGCGAGCAGCTCTACCTCAGCGTTCGCGCGGTCGAGGTCAACCGGGCCAAGCTGCTCGAGAAGCTGGACTTGGAGACCCGCCCCGAGCTGGTCCGCTTCGCCATCGCCAACGGCGTCATCGACGTCGACCGCGACTAGCCGGCCGCAGGCCGGTAGAGCGGCTTGACCCCTCGCTGCAGCCCCTCAGGCTTCCTGCAGCGGGACCCGGGCGGAGATTTCGGCTCCCTGGCCGGGGGTGGAGCTGACGGCGATCTCGCCGCCGATCAGCTCGACCCGCTCCCGCATCCCGGTCAGGCCGCGGCCGCCGCTCGGTGCGGAAGCGTCGAAGCCGTCGCCGTCGTCGCGGATGACGATCTGGATCTCGCCGTTCGCTTCGCGGGCGGTGAGCTCGACCCGGGAGGCGTTGGCGTGCTTGAGGATGTTGGTCAGCGACTCCTGGACGAGGCGGTAGACGAGCCGCTCCTCGTCGCTTCCCTGTTCGGCGCCGATCTCGATCGTGACCTCCACCTCGAGCGAACCGCGGGCGGAGCTCTCTTCGGCCATCGCCTGCAGCGCTCCCGCCAGGCCCAGCCGCTCGAGAGCCGCCGGCCGGAGGTCGTTGATCAGCCGGTTGAGATCGTTGATCTGTCCCTCGAGGCGGGCCATCGCCTCCTCGGCGGCGCTCTCGATCCGCGCCTCGCGCCGGTCGTCCCTGCTCTGCAGCGCCGTCGCCAGGACGATCCGGATCGCCGCCAGCCCCTGCAGCGCGTCGTCGTGCAGCTCGCGGGCCCAGCGCTCGCGCTCGCGCTCGGCCGACTCGACCTGCTGGCGCAGCCGCTCCGACTCGACGGTCTGCGCGGTGGCGACCGCGGTCGCGGCGCTCGTGGCGAAGGACTGCAGCAGCCGCAGGTCCTCCTGGTCGAACTCGACGCCGCCGGCTTCGCGGTCGAGGGCGACCAAGGTGCCGACGGCTCGGCCGCGGAAGAGCAGCGGCACGACCAGCGCCGCCTCGGCCTCCAGCCGCTCGCGCAGCCGCGCCTTCGAGGGCGGCGAGCCGCGCTCGAGCCGCTGCGCGACGCGGTCCTCCATCGCCGCCCCGAAGACCGAGTCGTCGATCGGGACCTTGATCTCGCGCAGGTCGCCCTCGATCGCGCCGGCGTGGGCGGCGACGAAGAGGTGGTCGCCGCGGCGCAGCAGCACCAGCAGCCCGCGGGCGTCGACCAGCGCCCGCGCCCGCTTGACGATCAGGTCGAGGACCCGCTCGACGTCGGTCTCGCCGCCGACCGTGCGGGCGATGTCAACCGAGGTCTCGGCCCGCCGCAGCGCCTGCTCGATCTCCGCCTCGCGTTCGCTCAGGCTGGTGTAGAGGCGGGCGTTCTCGATCGCGATCCCGGCCCAGCCTGCCAGCGTCAGCGCCGCTTCCTCGTCGGCCTCGTCGAATTCTTCCGCCCCCGCCTTCTCGGTCATGTAGAGGTTGCCGTAGGTCTCGCCGCGGACAGTGATCGGCACCCCGAGGAAGGAGTGCATCGGTGGGTGGCCGGGGGGGAAGCCGTAGGCGTGGGGGTGGCGGTTGACGTCGCGGAGCCGCAGCGGCTTCGGTTCGCGGATCAGCTCGCCGAGGACGCCCCGCCCGCGGGGCAGGTTGCCGATGTCCCGCTGCGTCTCCGGGTCGATCCCGACGTTGATGAAGCGTTCGAGCTCGCGCCGCTCGCGGTCCAGCACCCCGAGCGCCGCGTAGCGGGCGCCGGTCAGCTCGCGCGCAGCCTCGACGACAGAGTTCAGCACCGCCTCGAGGTCCAGCTCCGAGAGGACCTCGCTGCCGACGTCGATAAGCCGTCGGAAACGTCCCTCGCCGGTCCGCTCCTCAGACTGCTCTGAAAACTCCATTTGAGGACATTCAACCGTGCTTCCCTCTTTCCGGCAAGCAGCCCTGAAGGGATGGGAAAGGGCGCCGCGCGTGCCTGTGCCTCAGTGCTGAAGCAGCCCGGCGACCGCCTCTGCGATGCGCCGGCCGCGTGGCGTCAGCGCGTACTCGGTGTGGGGCGGCCGCCCGGGGACCAGGGTGCGCTCGACGATCCCCGCCGCCTCCAGCTGCTCCAGCCGCTCCGACAGGGTGGTGGGGGAGACGCCGGGGAGCGACTGGCGGAACTCGTTGAAGCGGGCGGCGCCGCTGGCGCAGGCGTAGATCGTCGCCATCGTCCAGCGGCGCTCGAGCAGCCCCGCGGCGGCGCGGAGCTCGGGCGGGACCGGGTTGCAGTTGCGGCAGCGGGGGGACACGGTGCCTCCTTAAGCCGCGACCTCGTGCCCCTTCTCGGCCGGCTCCAGCGCCAGCCCCAGCACCTCGTCGATGCTCATCACCGGGTGGAAGCTCATCTGCTCGCGGACCTCCTCCGGTACCTCGTCGAGGTCGCCGCGGTTGCGCTCGGGCAGGATCACCTCGGTCAGCCCGGCCGCGTGGGCGGCCAGCACCTTCTGCTTGAGGCCGCCGATCGGCAGCACCCGGCCCTGCAGGGTGACCTCGCCGGTCATCCCGACGGTGTGCTTCACCGGCCGCCCGGTCAAGAGGCTGACCAGCGCCGTGGTCATCGCCGTGCCGGCGCTGGGGCCGTCCTTGGGGATCGCCCCGGCCGGGACGTGGAGGTGGAACTCGCGCTGGAACCTCTCGGCGTCGATCCCAAGCTCCTCGCGGTGCGCGCGCACGTAGGACAGCGCGATCCGCGCCGACTCCTTCATCACGTCGCCGAGCTGCCCGGTGAGGACGAGGCCCTTGTCCCCGTCCATCGCGGTCGCCTCGATGAAGAGGATGTCGCCGCCCGCCCCGGTCACCGCGAGGCCAGTGGAGACACCCGGGATCGCGGTCCGCTCGACCGACTCCTGGAAGAACTTCTGCCGGCCGAGCGCCTCGCGCAGGGCGTCGCCATCGACGGTGATCTTTCCCTCGGCCTCTCCCGCCGCGATCTTCGTCGCCGCGGCCCGGATCACCTTGCCGATCTCACGCTCGAGCCGCCGCACCCCCGCCTCGCGGGTGTACTCGGAGATCACCATCCGCAGGACTTCGTCGCTGACCTCGAGCTCCTCCGGCGCCAATCCGTTGCGCTTCAGCTGCCGGGGCAGCAGGTAACCGCGGGCGATCGCCAGCTTCTCCTCGGTCGTGTAGCCGTCGAAGGCGATCGTCTCCATCCGGTCCAGCAGAGGCGCCGGGATCGTGTCGACCAGGTTCGCGGTGGCGATGAAGACGACCTCGGAGAGGTCGACCTCGACGTCGAGGTAGTGGTCGCGGAAGGTGTCGTTCTGGGCCGGGTCGAGCACCTCGAGCAGGGCCGCGGAGGGGTCGCCGCGCCAGTCGGCGCCGACCTTGTCGACCTCGTCGAGGAGGATCACCGGATTCATCGTCCCGGCGTCGCGCAGGGCGCGGACGATCCGGCCGGGAAGGGCGCCGATGTAGGTGCGGCGGTGGCCGCGGATCTCCGCCTCGTCGCGGATGCCGCCGAGGCTGATGCGGACGAACTCGCGCCCCAGGGCGCGGGCGATCGACTCGCCGATCGAGGTCTTGCCGGTCCCCGGCGGGCCGACCAGGGTGAGGATCGCGCCGTTGGCGCGGCTGTCGTCGTCCTCGATGCCGCGCTCCTCGCGCAGCTTGCGCACGGCGATGAACTCGGTGATCCGCTTCTTCACGTCCTCGAGGCCGGCGTGGTCGGCGTCGAGCACCTCGCGGGTGTATGCCGGATCGAGCCGCTCCTCGGAGCGTTTGCTCCACGGCACGGCGATCAGCCAGTCGAGGTAGCTGCGGATCATCGAGCTCTCCGGCGACTGCTCGCCCTGGCGCTCGAGCCGCCGCAGCTCCTTCTCGGCCTGCTCGGCGACCGCCTCGGGCATCCCGGCCTCGGCGATCTTGCGCTCGTACTCGGCGATCAGGTCGGCCTCGTCCTCACCCAGCTCCTTGCGGATCGACTCCATCTGCTTGCGCAGGAAGTAGTCGCGCTGCTGTTTCTGGGCGCCGGACTCGACGTCGTCGCGGATCTTCTCCCGCACCTGCAGCTCGGCGAGGCGCTCGCGCTGCAGCTCGACCGCCAGCTCGAGGCGGGCGGTGACGTCGACCGTCTCCAGCAGCCGCAGCTTGCCCTCGTGGGGGATGTCGGGGGAGAGGCCGGAGGTGTCGGCCAGCGCGCCGGGCTCGTCGATCGAGCGGAGGAAGGCGGCGATGCGGCCATCGTCGCCGCGGTGCTCGAGGATCTCCTCGACCACGGCGCGGTATTCGCGCGAGAGCTCGCGGGCCTGCTCGTCATTTGGATGGCCGTCGCGGATCTCCTGCACCTCGACCCGCAGCGTCTCGCCCTCGGCCGGCTCGGCGGAGCCGGCGATCAGGCCGCGGTGGAGGCCGACGACGGTGGCGACGGGGCGGCCGCGGCGCGAGAGCCCGGTCTCGATCACCTCGGCGACGACGCCGACGCGGCCGTACTCGTCCTCGCGGCGCGGGATCAGGAAGACGCGCTCCTCGGCGCCGACGTCGATCGGCAGGGTCGCGGTAACGGTGGGGAAGACGATTGCCTCGTCGAGCGCTATCAGCCGATAAGTCATAACCAAGTCCACTTTCTGTAGTTAGTCCTCAACAAGGATAGCGGCGAAAGTTTCCGCGTCAAGTGGCTCCCATGGGGGTGTCTGAGCTTTCCCGACATATACGGGGGTCGAGCTCAGACACGTCGGCATGGGCGCTACGGTTGCAGGCGTGGGCAAGGTCAAGTGCCAGATCTCGGTCTCCGCCGACGGGTTCGCCGCCGGCCCGAACCAGGGCGAGGAGCACCCGCTCGGCGGAGGCGGGGAGGCGCTGCACGAGTGGGTCGTCAGGCTGAAAGCCTGGCGGGAGCCGCACGGGCGGGAGGGCGGTGAGGTCAACGCCAGCAGCGAGGTCTTCGAGGAGGCGACCGCCGGTACCGGCGCGGTGGTGATGGGGCGCAACATGTTCGGTCCCGTCCGCGGGCCCTGGGCCGAGCCGCTCTGGAACGGCTGGTGGGGCGAGGACCCGCCCTTCCGCGTCCCGGTCTTCGTCCTCACCCACTACGAGCGGGAGCCGCTGACCCTCGGCGAGACCACCTTCCACTTCGTCACCGAGGGCACCGAGCGCGCCGTCGAGCTGGCCCGCCAGGCGGCCGGCGACGGGGACGTCTCGGTCGGCGGCGGCGCCAAGACGATCCAGCAGCTGATCCGCGCCGGCCTCCTCGACGAGCTGCTGATCAACCAGGTCCCGGTCGTCCTCGGCGGCGGCGAGCGCCTGTTCGACGACATCCCCCCGAGCGTCAGGCTGGAGCAGACCCGGGTGGTCGAGGCCCCCGGCGTCGCCCACCTCTTCTACGCGGTCGAGCGCTGACCGCGTCGGCGCTCAGCCGCCGAGGATCCTGGCCTTCTGCGCCCCGAACTCCTCCTCGGTGAGGATGCCCTGCGCTTTCAGCTCGCCGAGCTCCTTCAGCTGATCGATCATCGAGCTGCCGCCGCCCTGTGGCTGCGGCGGAGGCGGCGGGGCCGGCGCCCCCTGTGCCTGGATCGCCGCGTCCTGTTCCTGCCCGGCCCAGCGTTCCCCCTGGCGGCGGGAGACGCGGTTGCTGACGGCGGTGGCGGTGCCGGCGATGACCGCCGTGCGCGCCATTCCTCGCAGTAGTCCTGGCATGACCTTCTCCTCTCTAGGCCTCGGCGGCGTCGAGCGCCGCGAGGACGTCGTCGGCCGGGATGCGGCCGCTGGCGACCAGCTCACCGCCGGAGCGGCGCACCGCCCCGACGAACGGTGCCGCCCAGCTGTTCTCGAAGACCAGGAGCGCCGCCGAGGTTCCGGGCTCGAGCACGTCGCCCGCCTGCTCGACGTCCTCGGCGCCGAGCAGGCCGGAGGCGGCTCCCTCGAAGACCCTCAGCTCGGTGACTTCGCCGCCGAGCTCCGACAGCTCCAGCACAGCGACGCCGCCTTCCTCGTCCTTGGCGAGGAAGAGGAGGTCGAGGACCCGGATCAGGCCGCGGTCGACGAGGTCGATGAGGTGCGGCGCCACCTCTCCATTCGGCTGGCGTCCCGGCCACTCGATCAGGATGTAGTCGATCGGTCCTACCTCGGTCGCGTCGCCCATCTCGCTCTCCCTCTCGGTTGGAAAACAAATCCGATCTATCACTCCGAAGATACCTCGGAGCTCCCGCTCTGGCTATAGGCTCGGCCCGACCCCGAGGAAGGAGCGCAGAAGATGAACCAGTCGCTTGATCCCGAACAGGCCGCATTGCTCTACGGCGGCCGCTTCCTCACCGAAGACGCGCCCGACAAGGAGTTCCCGGAGGACGGCATGCCGGCGCTCGACGCGATGCGGCTGGTCGACGAGGAACTGGCGCTCGAGGGGGACCCGTGGCGCAATCTCGCCACCTTCGTCACCACCTGGATGGAGCCGGAGGCGCGGCGGATCGTCGCCGAGAACCTCCACCGCAACTTCATCGACCACGCCGAGTACCCGATCTCGGCGGAGATCGAGCAGCGCTGCATCCGCATGCTCGCCGACCTCTACCACGCCCCCGGCGAGACCACCGGCTGCCGCACCCAGGGTTCCTCGGAGGCGATCATGCTCGGCGCGCTCTCGCTGAAGTGGAAGTGGAAGCAGCGCCGCGAAAAGGCGGGCCTCTCGATCGAGAAGCCGAACCTGGTCTTCGGCGGCGACGTCCACGTGGTCTGGGAAAAGTTCTGCCGCTACTTCGACGTCGAACCGCGGATCGTCCGCCTGCGCGAGGACAAGTACGTGATCGGGCCCGAGGACGTCGAGCCCCATATCGACGAGAACACGATCGGGGTGGCGGCGGTGCTCGGCACCACCTTCACCGGCCACGCCGACGACATCGAGGGGATCAACGACCTGCTGCTCGGGATCAGGAAGGAGCGGGAGCTCGACGTGCCGCTGCACGTCGACGCCGCCAGCGGCGGCTTCGTCTGGCCCTTCCTCTACCCGCACTCGGAGTGGGACTTCCGGCTCGAGCAGGTTCGCTCGATCAACGTCTCCGGCCACAAGTTCGGGCTCGTCTACCCCGGCATCGGCTGGCTCGTCTTCCGCGAAGAAGCCGACCTGGCCGAGGACCTCGTCTTCTACGAGAACTACCTGGGCAAGACCGACGCCACCTTCACCCTCAACTTCTCCACCGGCGCCTCGATGGTGCTGGCGCAGTACTACAACTTCGTCCGCCTCGGGCGGGGCGGCTACACGCACGTGATGCGGGTGATGGACGAGAACGCCAAGGCGCTGGCCGGGAAGCTGAAGGAGAACGGCAACTTCGAGCTGATCGGCGCTGACAAGGAGCAGCTGCCGCTGGTCGCCTTCAAGCTAGTTGGCGAACGCGACTACGACGAGTTCGACGTCTCCTGGCAGCTCTCGGCCGAGCGCGGCTGGATGCTCCCCGCCTACACGATGCCGCCCGACGCGCAGGAGGTGAAGATCATGCGGGCGCTGGTCAAGGAGACGCTCAGCCGCTCCCAGGTCGACCGCCTCGCCGGCGACCTCGAACAGGCGATCGCGACCCTCGACGAGAAGGGCGGCGCCCACCCGAGCGAGCGCCACCAGATGAAACGCTCCCCCGGCTATTAGGCCGACCGGGCGTCCCCCGGCTGATTTCGAAATTCGTGATTCCGCTCCGGCCGAAGTGGGTAATGCCCACTGATGGGATTGAAGCCGCTGCTTGCCGCCGCAATGGTCGCCCTCTCCCTCGGCCTTGTTGCCTGCGGCGGCAGCGGCTCCGATTCCACCTCCTCTGAGGCCGAGACGACGGACACGGCCGAAAGTGAACCGGCGCCGAGCGGCGAGCCGGCGAAGGCCGAAAAAGTCCAAATCGTCGAATTCAGCTACGAACCCGAGCCGGTCGTGGTCCAGGCCGGCGGCAAGGTGATCTGGCAGAACGAGGACACGTCGGCCCACACCGCCACCGCCGACGACGGCAGCTTCGACACCGGCGCGATCGAGGAGGGCAAGCTCGGCTCGGCGACCTTCAAGGAAGCGGGCACCTTCACCTACCACTGCGAAATCCACCCGACGATGCACGGCACCGTCGAAGTGGTCGACTAGCTTCCCGCGATGCCGTTCTGGCTCGCGCGCAAGGCCGCGCCCCACGTCTGGAAGCGGGTCCCCTGGAAAACCGTCTGGGTGGCGATGCTGTGGCTGCTCAGCCAGGGCCGCGACCGGGTCGAGCGGAACCTGACCAGGCGCGAGCGGACCGAGCTCCTCAACCTGGCGAAGAAGTCGAAGGGGCGCCCCGGCAACCTCACGCAGCGCGACCGCACCCGAGTCAAGCACATCGTCGGCAAGGCGATCCGCGGCTGACTTCCCCGTCGGCCGTAGGATCCGGACGATGAAGCCGGTCTCGGTCGAAGCCACCGTCGCCAAGCCGCCCGTCGAAGTCTTCGAGTTCCTCGACGCACTCGCCAACCACGAGCGCTTCCTGGATCACTATCTGGTCGATTGGAAGTTCTCCGGGCCGCGGCGAGGGGTGGGAGCGAAGGCGCGAGCGCGGGTCGACGCGCCCGGCTCGCAGG
This sequence comes from Solirubrobacterales bacterium, assembly GCA_035708105.1. Lineage (GTDB taxonomy): Bacteria > Actinomycetota > Thermoleophilia > Solirubrobacterales > 70-9 > VAYN01. The sequence continues at coordinate 86,448 of DASSTG010000013.1, forward strand.
ACCACTTCGAGTTCGAGGTGACCGAGAGCGAGGCGCCGTCCCGGATCGTCGAGCAGGGTGTCTCATCCGAGGGCAAGCGCAAGACCCGCGGCACCTACCGTCTCGAGCAGGCGCCTGACGGCGGCACCCGGATCGAATTCGAGCTCCTCTTCGAGGAGGTGCCGCGCAGCGAGCGCATCGCCCCCTTCCTCACCCGTACCTTCGCCAGGCGCGTCAACGCCAAGGCGCTGCGCCGCCTCGCCAAGCAGCTCGGCGGCTGACAAGATCACGCCGTGCCCGAGGGGGAGCGAGACGACCTGGCGGAGCTGCTGGCGCGCCGCGCGCTGACCGAGGATGCGGCGCGGGCCGATGCGGTCGGCAAGCGGCACGCCGCCGGCGGGCGCACCGCCCGCGAGAACGTCGACGACCTCGTCGACCCCGGCTCCTTCGTCGAGTACGGCCGCTACGCGATCGCCGCCCAGCGCGGCCGCCGCGAGCTCTCCGAGCTGATCGCCCGCACCCCCGCCGACGGGCTCCTCGCCGGCACCGCCCATATCAACGGCGACCTCTTCGAGGCCGAGCGCGCCGCCTGCGCCGTCCTCTCCTACGACTACACGGTCCTGGCCGGGACGCAGGGCGCTCTCGGCCACCGCAAGAAGGACCGCCTCTTCGAGCTGATCGAGCGGATGCGGCTGCCGGTCGTCTTCTACGCCGAGGGCGGGGGAGGGCGGCCCGGCGACACCGATTACCCCGTCGTCTCCGCCCTCGACACCCGCGCCTTCGCGCTCTGGGCGAAGCTCTCGGGCCTGGTGCCGAGGATCGCGGTCGTCCACGGCCGCTGCTTCGCCGGCAACGCCGTGATCGCCGGCTGCTCGGACCTGATCGTCGCCACCGAGGCGAGCTCGCTGGGGATGGGCGGGCCGGCGATGATCGCCGGCGGCGGCCTCGGAGACGTCCCGCCCGACGAGGTCGGCCCGGTCGAGATGCAGGCGCCGAACGGGGTCGTCGACCTCGTCTGCGCCGACGAGGCCGAGGCGACCGCCGCGACGAAGAAGCTGCTCGCCTACTTCCAGGGCGCAACCGCCCCCGGCCCCGAACCCGACCAGGAGCGCCTGCGCGACCTCGTCCCCGAGCGCCGCCGCCGCGCCTACGACCCGCGGCCGATCGTCGAGACCCTCTGCGACGGGGGCTCGGTGACCTTCCTGCGCGATCGCTTCGCGCCGGAGATGGTCACCGCGCTGGCGCGGATCGAGGGCCGCCCGCTGGGGATCATCGCCAACGACACCCGCCACACCGCCGGCGCCGTCACCTCCGAGGCCGCTGACAAGGCGGCGCGGCTGCTGCAGCTCTGCGACGCCTTCGGGCTGCCGGTCGTCTCCCTCGTCGACACCCCCGGTTACATGGTCGGGCCGGAGGCCGAGGCGACGGGCCTCGTCCGCCACGCGTCACGGCTACTGGTCGCCGGGGCCGCCCTGCGGGTGCCGCTGATCGCGGTGGTGCTGCGCCGCGGCTACGGCCTCGGCGCCCAGGCGATGGTCGGCGGCAGCCTGCACGAGCCGCTGCTGACGGTCGCCTGGCCGAGCGCCCACCTCGGGCCGATGGGGCTGGAGGGGGCGGTGCGGCTGGCGCTGCGAAAGGAGCTGGAGGCGATCGCCGACGAGGCCGAGCGCGAGCAGCGCGTCCGCGACCTCACCGCCGCCGCCGAAGAGAACGCGAAGGCGCTGAACGCGGCGGCGCTGTTCGAGCTCGACGACGTGATCGACCCGGCCGATACCCGTGGCCTCATCGCCTCCACCCTGGTCGCCGCCGGCGACGCCCGCCCGCCCGGCGCCCACCGCTTCGTCGACACCTGGTGAGCGGCATGGGAGACTCGCCGCAGCCGACCGGCCGACGAAGGGAGAGGACGTGACCGACTACTCCGACCTGAAGGCGCTCTTCATCAACTGCACGCTGAAGCGCAGCCCCGAGGTCTCGAACACCCAGGGCCTGATGGACAGGTCGATCGAGATCATGCGCGCCCAGAGGGTCGAGGTCGAGTGCATCCGCGCGATCGACCGCGAGATCGCCGTCGGCGTCTGGCCCGACATGACCGAGCACGGCTGGGAGCGCGACGAGTGGCCGCAGATCTACGAGCGGGTCCTCGCCGCCGACATCCTCGTTCTCGGGATGCCGATCTGGCTCGGCGAGAAGTCCTCGGTCGCCACCCACGTGATCGAGCGCCTCTACGGCAACTCGCACCTGCTGAACGACCAGGGCCAGTGGGCCTACTACGGCCGCGCCGGCGGCTGCATCGTCACCGGCAACGAGGACGGGATCAAGCACTGCGCGATGAACGTCCTCTACTCGCTGCAGCACCTCGGCTACACGATCCCGCCCCAGGCCGACTCCGGCTGGATCGGCGAGGCCGGCCCCGGGCCGTCCTACCTAGACGAGGGCTCGGGCGGTCCCGACAACGACTTCACCAACCGCAACACCACCTTCGCCGCCTGGAACCTGATGCATCTGGCGCGGATCCTCAAGGACGCCGGCGGCATCCCCGCCCACGGCAACCAGCCGCAGGAGTGGGAGGCGGGCTGCCGGTTCGATTCGCCCAACCCCGAGCACCGCAGCTAGGAGGGATTGGCGAAACCCCCGCACGCGCCTGGCGGCGGCGGACACTGCGCGGTGCGGCGTCCTCGGTCGGCCAAATAGCGCTGCTATTCGGCCTCCCTGCGGCCTTGCCCCGCTTGGTCCGGCGCTCGCCAGATCGCATACGCGGGTTTCGCCAATCCCTCCTAGCGCTTCCGACTTTCGCCACAGCGGGGTGGGGCAAGAATCGGAAGCGCTCACCAGAGGGCGTCGTGCTCCTCCATCACGCCGAGGCCGGCGGCGAGAGTGAGGCCGCCGAGGGCGCCGGCGAAGCTGCCGAAGCGGTGGCGGTAGCGGGAGCGGATCAAGAGGTAGTTGTCGTCGCGGGCGTGATCCGACTCGGGGGCGAAGTCGAGAGAGCCGGCGCCGCCGAGTTCGATGCCCTCGACGCCGCGGAAGTGGACCGGCGGCGGCTCGCTCGGTTCGCCGTCGACCCAGATCGCCCGCTCGCTCCCCCGCGGCGGGTCGTTGATTCCCTCGACCAGGTTCCAGGCGAGGTCGCGCCCCTCGACCGATTCGCCTACGCCCGCTGACCAGCGCCAGCTCGTGCGGCGGGCGTGGTGGCCGGCCGATTCGTCGTCGACGCCGCGGCCGGCGACCAGTCGGCGCCGCCCCGGCACCTCGACAGTCCCCGAGACCGGCAACCCGGCGCGCTTGCGCGTCCAGGCCGAGCTCCTGCCGCTCGGGCAGGTCGCCTCGATCGGCGCCGCTTCCCCGAGCTCGAGGATCGCGCGCAGCCCGGGCCCGTCGATCTCCAGGCGCGGCCCGTCGAAGACGACCTCGCGGCTGCCGGGAAGGAGCGCCGTATGAGACCACTGCCGGCGCTGCTCCCGGTCCCACAGCACCCAGAACGACTGGGTCATCGGTCCCACCTCGGCCCGGGCTGCACACAGCATCAGCTCCTCGGCGAAGACGGCGACGTAGCGCCAGCGCTTGCGCAGCTGGCGGTGGTCGAAGAGCGGCATCGCGGCCGTGTCCATCGCCAAACCGTATCCGGGGCCGTACCGGCGGTCGTAGGTCTTGCCGCTATGCGAAATGAACTACGACCGCGGGTGGTGATTAGGTTCGGCTTGGTGGACCAGATCGTCCAGATCGTCGGCGCCCTGCTGATCCTCGCCGCCTTTGCCGCGGTCCAGTTCGACCGCATGAGCCCCGACTCCCGCCTCTATCTCATCCTCAACCTGCTCGGCTCCGCGATCCTCGCCGTGCTCGCGGTGATCGCGGCCCAATGGGGCTTCGTCCTCCTCGAGGGCGTCTGGGCGATCGTCTCGGCCTGGGGTCTAACCCGACTTCTGTTCTAAGCGCTCCGCGAGTTTCTTCATCCCCCGTGCACGCGCCGCCGTCGCGGCGTCCTTCCAGTCGGTGGGGCGGTCGGGCGGCCGCTCGACCTTCGCATCGCGCAGCGTGGCGATGTCCTTGAAGGCGAGCAGATCCTCGCGGCCCTCGATCAGCGCCCCACGCAGCGCCGGCCGCCGCTCGCGGATCGCATTGTCGAGGATCGCCTCCAGCGAGCCGTGCCGGCGCAGCAGCTCCGCCGCCGTCTTCGGGCCGACGCCCTTGGCGCCGGGGAGGCCGTCGGAGGGGTCGCCGCGGAGGGCGATGAAGTCGGGGACGAGCGCGGGATCGATCCCGTAGCGCTCGCGCACCTCCGCCGGCCCCACCTCTTCGGCGCCTTTGCCGCCGGTCCGCACGTAGAGGACGGTCACGTCCTCGCCCGCGCACTGGTACATGTCGCGGTCGCCGGTCAGGAGCAGCGCGTAGCCGCCGGCCTCGGCCTCGAGCCGGGCGTAGGTGCCGAGCAGGTCGTCGGCCTCGAGGTCCTCGCTGGTGGCGACGGTCCAGCCGAACGCCTCGAAGAACTCACGCGACTCGGCGAACTGGTGTGGCAGCTCCTCCGGCATCGCCTCCTCCCGCTCGGCGTGGTAGGCAAGGTAGAGCTCGGTCCGGTAGGCGGCGGCGTCGGGCCCGAAACAGAGCACCACCGCCCGCGGCTCGTAGCGTTCGACCTCGCGCAGGATCAGGTTCGCCGTCCCCAGCAGCGCGTTCACCGGCCGCCCATCCGGCCCGACGATCTTGCTCGGCAGCGCGTAAAAGGCGCGGAACAGCATCGAAGGCGCATCAACTGCAAGCAGAGGAGCGGGCACCCCTCACTTATACGGAACGCCTGAGGGTCGGGGAGGGTGACCCGCTCCAGACACTCAACCGCTAGCCATAAGCGAGCGGTGTCTGGAGCGGGTCACCCTCCCCGACCCACTCAAAGCCGACCACGGCAGATGGCTAGAGTCGTGCCCGCATGGAGGCGCTCCACATCGACAACCTGGAGAAGCGATACCCGAACGGGGTGGAGGCGCTGCGGGGCGTCTCGCTCGACATTCACGAGGGGGACTTCTTCGGCCTGCTCGGCCCCAACGGCGCCGGCAAGTCGACGCTGATCCACTGCACGACCGGGCTCGCCCAGCCGACCGGCGGCTCGATCGAGATCTTCGGCCACGACGCGATCGAGCACTACGCCGAAGCGCGCCAGGCGGTCGGGCTGGCGCCCCAGGAGCCGAACATCGATTGGTTCCTCACCGTCGAGGAGACGCTCGACTACCACGCCGGCTACTTCGGGATGCCGCGCCGCGAGCGCCGCGAGCGCACCAGGGAGCTTCTCGAGACCTTCTCGCTGACCGGGAAGCGCGATGAGCGCACCCGCACCCTCTCGGGCGGGATGAAACGGCGGCTGATCCTGGCCCGGGCGATGATGCACCGCCCGCGGCTGCTGATCCTCGACGAGCCGACCGCCGGGGTCGACGTCGAGCTGCGCCTGGAGCTCTGGCACTACGTCCAGAAAATCAACCAGGAGGGGACGACGATCCTCCTCACCACGCACTACCTGGAGGAGGCGGAGCAGCTCTGCGACCGGATCGCCTTCATCGCCGAGGGGCAGATCGTCGCCGAGGGCACGAGCGGCGAGCTCGCCGACCGCTTCGAAGTGCCGAACCTCGAGGACGCCTACCTGGCGCTGGTCGGCCGCAAAGAGCTCTCCCGCTCGCACATCGAGCTGGCCGCCGACGAGGTCGAGGCATGACCGCCGCCCAGATCCGGTTTGCGACGCTCTGGCGCCGCGAGTGCAACCGCTTCCTGAAGATCAAGAAGCAGACGATCGGCGCGCCGATGCTGGAAACGTTCCTCTACATCACCGTCTTCGGCGCCGCCCTCGGCTCGCGGATCAAGCACCTGCACGGGATCGACTACGTCCTCTTCGTGATCCCGGGCCTGATCATGATGGCGTTCTCGACCAACGCCTTCTCCAACAACTCCTCCTCGATCCTCCAGCAGAAGTTCCAGGGGGCGATCCAGGACCAGCTCTCCTCGCCCGCCTCGCCGGCCGAGCTGCTGCTCGCCTTCTCGCTCGGCGGCTTCATGCGCGGGCTGACGGTGGCGACGCTGACCTTCATCGTCTCGGTGATCCTCGTCGGCCTCCCGGTCGAGAACGTCCTCGTCCTGATCCCCTCGCTCGCCCTGGTCGGCTTCTTCTTCAGCCAGCTCGGGGTGCTGATCGGCGTCCGCGCCGAACAGTTCGACGACGTCGCCTTCGCCCAGACCTTCGTCCTGCAACCGCTGATCTTCCTCGGCGGCGTCTTCTACTCGGCGGCGCTGCTGCCGCAGCCGTTTGAGACCCTGACCCGCTTCGACCCGATCTTCTACATGATCAACCTCGTCCGCTACGGGTTCGTCGGCTTCACCGAAGTCAGCATCGCCCTCTCGCTGCTCGCCCTGACCGCCGCCACCGCCGCCCTCTTCCTCGTCAACCTGCGCCTGTTCAGCCGCGGCTACCGCCTGCGCTCCTAACCCGATCGAACTGCATCAAATTTCCTACCTGCTGGGGTAGAAATTTGATGCAGTTCGTTCTACGTGTCGATGTTTTCTTCGATCCAGGCGAGGTAGCCGGCGGAGCCGGCGACGATCGGGGTGGCGATGATCTCCGGCTCGTCATAGGAGTGGACCTCCCGGATCGCCGCCTCGACCGCCGCGTAGGCGGCCCGCGTGGTCTTCACCAAGCACTGCCACTCCCGCTCCTCCTCGATCTCCCCCTGCCAGCGATACCGACTGACGATCGGCCCGATCACCTGAACACAAGCCGCCAGCCGTCGTTCAACCAGCAACGAAGCAATCCGCCCCGCCTCCTCCTCGGAAGCGACGGTCGTCAGAACCTGAACGCAATCTCCCATAGCCGAACTGCATCAAATTTCTGCCCTGTCAGGTAGGAAATTTGATGCGGTTCGCACCTGAGGTGGGACCGGGCGGGTGGGTCA
>DASSTG010000014.1:0-207318 GCA_035708105.1 Solirubrobacterales bacterium
ACCTCCTCCAGACACTCAACCTCGAGCCATAGCGAGAGGTGTCTGGAGGAGGTACCCCGCCCCCTCCACCCCACTATGCAGTTTCTTCAGTCAGCCCCTGGTCGGCCGGCCCGATGTCCTGCTGGACCGCCTCGGTCACCAGCGTCGGCCGCCGCCCCTCGCTGATCGTCTCCCGAGTGACGACGCACTTGGTGACGTCGCGGCGCGACGGCAGCTCGAACTGGACGTCGAGCAGGGTCTCCTCGAGGATCGAGCGCAGGCCGCGGGCTCCGGTCTCGCGCTCCAGGGCCTTGTCGGCGATCGCCTCGAGGCTGTCCTCGGCGAAGACGAGCTCGATGTCGTCGAACTCGAAGAAGCGCTGGAACTGACGGGTCAGCGCGTGGCGCGGCTCGGTCAGGATCGTGCAGAGGTCCTCGCGGCTGAGCTGGTGGATCGCGGTGATCACCGGCAGACGGCCGATGAACTCCGGGATCAGGCCGTACTCGATCAGGTCCTCGGGCAGCACCTGCTCGAACCATTCGCCGGCGTCCTTCTGGACCCGGGAGGAGATCGCGGCGCCGAAGCCGACGCCGCGGTCGCCGAGGCGGCGCTCGATGATCTTGTCGAGTTCGGCGAAGGAGCCGCCGCAGATGAAGAGGATGTTGGTGGTGTCGATCGTCAGGAACTCCTGGTGGGGGTGCTTGCGCCCGCCCTGCGGCGGCACCGAGGCGGTGGTCCCCTCGAGGATCTTCAGCAGCGCCTGCTGGACGCCTTCGCCGGAGACGTCGCGGGTGATCGACGGGTTGTCGGCTTTGCGCGCGATCTTGTCGATCTCGTCGATGTAGATGATCCCCGTTTCCGCCTTCTTGACGTCGAAGTCGGCGGCCTGGATCAGCTTCAGGAGGATGTTCTCGACGTCCTCGCCGACGTAGCCCGCCTCGGTCAGCGCGGTCGCGTCGGCGATCGCGAAGGGGACGTTGAGGATCCGCGCCAGGGTCTGCGCCAGCAGCGTCTTGCCGCAGCCGGTCGGGCCGAGCATCATGATGTTCGACTTCTGCAGCTCGACCTCGACCTCGTCGGACTGGGCGATCTGAACACGCTTGTAGTGGTTGTAGACGGCGACCGAGAGGGCGCGCTTGGCGGCGTCCTGGCCGACCACGTACTCCTGCAGGACGTCGAAGATCTCCCGCGGTTTCGGCAGGTTCTCCAGCTCGAAGGCGGGTGGCGCGGTCAGCTCCTCGTCGATGATCTCGTTGCAGAGGTCGATGCACTCGTCGCAGATGTAGACGCCGGGGCCGGCGATCAGCTTTTTCACCTGGCGCTGCGACTTGCCGCAGAAGCTGCAGAGGAGCTGCTCGTTCGAGTCTGAAGGACGTGCCAGCGGAATCCCCTCCTAACGGGACGATCTTGATCCTCCGGCGGCGTCCCAAAAGCTTAGACGGGGACCTGCACCGGGTCGTGGAGGTGTTTACGGCATCGGCGCGGCGGTCCCTTCACATGAGCGCAGGCTTGCGGCGATACGGTTGTGCCCATGCCCGCCGAGGTCGAGATCGCGCCGATCGCCGCCGCCGAGTTCGACGAGCTGCTGCCGCTGATCGCCGCCTACCAGCGCTTCTACCGGGTCGAGGACGTCAGCGACGAGCGCAACCGCGCCTTCTTCCGCCGCTTCCTCGCTCCCAGTGAGGACGGCCTGCTGTTGGGTGCGCGTCGCGGTGGCGCCCTGGCCGGCTACGCCTGCCTCTACTGGCACTTCAGCTCGCTCGAGGCCTGCGAGAGCGTGCTGATGAACGACCTCTTCGTCGTCGAGGGGATGCGCGGCGATGGGGTCGGACGTGCCCTGATCGGGGCGGCCGCGGAGGTCGCCCGCGAGCGCGGCGCCCCCTCCCTCGAGTGGGCCACCGCCCCCGACAACCACACGGCCCAGCGCCTCTACGACTCCACCGGCGCCGAGCGCTCGGAATGGCTCACCTACGAGCTGCGGGTCTGAGCCCTTCCCTGGTGGTCATGCCGAGCGCAGGTCGGGAGGCGGGGGCGGCAACCGGTCCGTCAGTCTCAGCAGAGCCTCGATAAGCGCCCGTCGCTCGTCCCGCTGATCGTCAAGCTCGGCGAAGATCCGCTTCGTCCACTGCGCGTTTTCGGCCATCATCTCTTCGGTCCGGCGGGCCTGTGCTTGGAATTCCGCCCTCGTCTCTTCAGCCTTGGCCACCGCAGATTCCTGCCGCCTCCTCGCCTCCTCTATTCCCGCCCTTGCTGCCTCCACGCGCGCGCTCGATACCTCGATATCCGCTCGCGCTTTTTCGGTGCGCGCCGCGGCGCGCTGAGTTACCTCGGCACATTCGGCGATCACCGCAGACAATTCCTTCCCGTGCACAGAGGGGATTGTGCCAGGCCGAAGCGCACCTGTGACACGCAGAATGGAGAAATTCTGCAACGCGTTAGCGTCAATTCCGTGACTTTGAAGCTGGAGCCGATCGACCGCGACGATCCGGAGGTGCGACGGCTGTACGCGGACTTCGTCCGCGAGGCGGACGGCCCACTCGTCTACGACCGCAAGGAGGCCGGCGTCGATCTCGAGGAGGAGGTGGCGAAGGGCCCGCCGGCGGACCTGGTGCCGCCGGGTGGAGTTCTCCTCATCGCCCGAGTCGACGGTGAGGCGGCCGGGCTCGGCGGCGTCCGCCATCTCGAGACCGAGATCGCCGAGGTGAAGAGCATGTACGTGGCGCCCGCCTTCCGCGGCACCGGGCTCGGGCGGCAGATCCTCGCCCGCCTCGATCAGATCGCCCTCGAACACGGCTGCCGCGCGGTCCGGCTCGACACCTCCGACTACCTCACGCCCGCGGTCGGCCTCTACCGCTCCGCCGGCTACCGCGAGGTCCCCGCTTACAACGAGAACCCGAAAGCCGACCTCTGGTTCGAACGGGCGCTGCGGCAGGACGACTAGCTGTAGCGGTCCCAGCGGCGCAGCGCGGGTTCGGGGTCGACGGCGATCCCGTGGACGTGGATCTCGAAGTGGAGGTGGCAGCCGAGGCCGCGGGCGTTGCCGGTTTCGCCGACCGAGCCGACCCGCTCGCCCTCCCATACCCGCTCGCCGTCGTGGACGGCTGCCGGCTCCAGCATGTGCGCGTAGAAGTAGCTGCGGCGCTCGCCTTCGCCGTGGAGCAGCAGGTAGTTGCCGTAGAGGACCGGGTCGTAGCCGCGCCGCAGCACCCGTCCGTTGCGCACCGCCACCAAGCGGGTCCCGCAGGCCGCCGTGATGTCGAACCCTTCGTGGATCCGTCCGCCGTCGCGCGGGGCGTGGTAGCGCCCCACCGCTCCCCGGGTCCCGTGCGGCCCCTGCACCGGGAAGACGTGGCCGTAGTACGGCACTCCCCCGTCGCGGCTGCCGATTTGCGCCGCGGCAGGCTCCACGGCGGCGAGCGCCGCGAGCGCCACGGCCAGTAGGACCGAAGTCCTCAGTGGTGCTCGATCACGCGGTCGACGATGCTGTACTCCTTCGCCTCCTCCGCGCTCATGAAGTAGTCCCGCTCGGTGTCCTTGGTGACCTTGTCGAACGGCTGACCGGTGTGCCGGGCGATGATCTCGTCGAGACGGCGGCGGACGTCGATGATCTCTTTGGCGTGGATCTCGATGTCGGTGGCCTGTCCCTGGAAGCCGGCCGACACCTGGTGGATCAGGACCTTCGAGTTCGGCAGCGCCATCCGCTTGCCCTGGGTGCCGCCGCATAGCAGCAGGGCTCCCATGCTCATCGCCACCCCCACGCAGATCGTCTGCACGTCGGGTTTTATGAACTGCATCGTGTCGTAGATCGCAAGCCCGGCGTAGACCGAACCGCCCGGCGAGTTGATGTAGAGGCTGACGTCCTTGTCAGGATCCTCGCTCTCGAGATGCAGCAGCTGGGCGACGATCAGGTTGGCGATGTCGTCGGTGACCGGCGTGCCGAGGAAGATGATCCGCTCGCCCAGCAGCCGCGAGTAGATGTCGAACGCGCGCTCGCCGCGCGAGGTCTGCTCGACCACCATCGGGACCAGAGGGCTCATCGTTCGCACTCTATAGAAGGAGCTACAGGGTCCGGCCGGGGATGGTAGGAGGTCCGGTCGTCCTCCGCGTGAATTGAGTCGCGCCCCTAGTCGGGGCACCTCCAGAAGATGCTGCCCGCCTAGGGCAGGCAGGAATCAGATTGCATTTCGCGGAGGCTCGGCGGTTGGAGGGACGGGTGCCCCTTCGATGGAGGCTTTGGGTCAAGCTGCCGGGGCTCGTCGGTCCCTGCAGGAACATACGGTCTCCAGCGAAGGGGCACCCGTCCCTCCCTACCGGCAATCGGCTAATCGCTGCCCGGGGTCCAGAGCTCGCCGGCCTTGGGGCCTTTCTCCTCCTCCGGCGCCAGCAGCTTCTCGCGCGCCTCGGTCTGCTCGCGGCGGGCGTCGGCCTCGGCTTTGGGGATCGGCTTGGCTGCGTCGGCGACCAGCTCGATCGCCTTGCGGGCGCGGATGTCTTCGCGGACCATCGAGTCGCGGCCGCTTTTGCGCAGGCGCTCCAACAGTTTCTGCGGCGTCGTCCGTTCGTGTTCGGCGCTGTGCTCGAGCGCCTCGATCATCTCCTCCTCGGAGACCTCGATCCCCTCCGCCTCGGCGATCGCCGAGACCACCGCCTCGCGCCGCAGCTCTTTTTCCGCGTCGGGCTTCGTTTCCTCGATCAGCTCGTCGCGGGTCTTGCCCTGCATCTGCAGGAACGCTTCCGGGTCCATGCCGCGGCCGGCGAGCTGCCGTTCCATCCGCTCCCAGCGTTCGCTCGCCCGCGCCGTCGCCAGCGCCTCCGGGACCTCGACGCTCGCCTCCTCGACGGCGGCGTCGATCGCGGCGATCCGGAAGTCTTCCTCGGCGCGGCTCCCCAGCGCCGCTCCGACTTTCTCGCGGATGTCGTCGCGCAGCTCCTTCAGGGTGTCGAACTCGGAGGCGTCGGAGGCGAAGTCGTCGTCGAGCTCGGGCAGGATCTTCTCCCGCACCTCTTTGACCTCGACTTTGAAGACAGCGTCCTTGCCGGCCAGCTGCTCCGCCTGGTAATCCTCCGGGAAGGTGACCTTCACCTCACGCTCCTCGCCGGCGCCCGCTCCCACCAGCTGCTCCTCGAAGCCCTCGATCAGCTGGCCCGAGCCCAGCGCCAGCAGGTAGTCCTCCGCAGCCCCGCCCTGGAAGGCGGAGCCGTCGACGAAGCCCTCGAAGTCGATCAGCACCGAGTCGCCCTCCGCCGCCTTCCGCTCAACCTGCTCGAGCCGCGCAAATCCCTCCCGGATCCGGTCGACCTCGGTGTCGACGACCTCATCGGGCACCTCTTTCTCCTCCCTGCCGACCTCGAGGCCCTTGTAGGTCCCGAGCCCGGCCTCGGGGCGCACCCCGACCGTGAACTTGAACTCCAGCGGCTCGCCCTCGCCCTCCGGCGCCGAGACCATCTCGATCTCGGGATCGCCGATCGGCGTCACCTCGGAGTCGAAAAGCGCCAGTTCGTACCACTCCGGCAGTGCCTCGCGGATCGCCTCCTGCAGGACGGTGCCGAAGCCGACCCGCTGGATCACCAGCGAAGCCGGCGCCTTGCCGGCGCGGAAGCCCGGCATCCGCATCTCCTTGGCCAGCGCCCGAGCGGCGCGGGAGGTGGCCTTCTCAACGTCGGCGGCCGGCACCTCGACCTGGACTTCGGCGCGGGATTCGGGGAGCTCTTTGACGGTGGTCTTCATCGCAAGCGACCCTAGAGGAATCGACTGCGCAGCCTCATTCCGCTGTTCCTTTTGGGCGCTATAGCGCCCAAAAGGAACAGGTCAAACGCGGCGGCGGGCCAGCATCGCTCGCAGGGCGACGGAGAAGTCGATCGCGAAGGAAAGGCCGCGGCCGATCGGGCCGGTCACGAGCCAGGCCCGGCCCCTAACCAGCGGCGACATGCGGCTCCTGCCCGCTTTCGAGGATCTGGCGCTCCAGCCGCTCCCCCTGCCCGGCCGCGACGGCCCGCTGCGCCCGCGCGGGGTCGAGCTCGACGCCGCGCTCCAGCGCCAGGTCGAGCAGCCGCTGCCGCTCGATCCCCTCGCGCGCCGCCTCGAAGAAGAACCAGGCCAGCAGCCCGAGGCCGAGGAAGGTGCCCTCGACCATCATGATCACCCCAGCCACGCTCTGGTCGGTCAGCGCCGAAATCCCCCATTCGCGCTCGCCTTTCGCATAGATCGCGTAGAGGACGGTCCCGGACCACATCAGCACGTTGCCGAGGATCACCCCGGCGAAACGGACGGCGATCACGTAGACGACCTTCCAGCCGGCCGTGAACCACTGCGGCTTCGGCAGCGGGCCAAAGATCGGCATCCACATCAGGCAGCCGAAGAAGATGAAGGTCGCATGCTCGAGCGCGTGCACCGGCGCGCCCCCGTACGCGGCGTCGTAGAGCGCGGGGATGTGCCAGAGGTAGAAGTTGACCACCCAGAGCGGGAAGGCGACGAGGGGATGGGTGAGGATTCGCAGCCGGTCGAAGAAGCGGATCGCCAGCACCGGCTGCAGCAGCGGGCCGGTCAGCCCCAGGACCAGCAGCAGCGAGGCGACGTCGCCGATCAGCAGGTGCTCGATCATGTGGGCGATCACCAGCTCCTCGGCGGCGTCGCTGATCGGCGAGACGATGGCGGCGGCGATCAGCAGCAACCCGGCGGCGAAGCAGACCTGGCGCCAGACCGGCACCGGCCGGCCGCGGTCGACGAGCGTCGAGGCCCGCCTCGCGTAAAGCCCGGCAGCGATCAGGAGCGGTGCCAGCTCGAGCGGCGCGAAGACACCGACCAGGTGCGCGAACGGCAGGTTCATCGATTTCAGCGTAGCCCGCTGCTAGCTTGGCAGCGCGCGTGAGCTCCCTCGCAGACCAGTTCCCCCCGATCGGGAGCTACGGCTTCCTCTCCGACTGCCATACCGCCGCCCTGGTCTCCTTCAGCGGCAGCGTCGAGTGGCTCTGCTGCCCGCGCTTCGACTCCCCGAGCACCTTCGCCGCCCTGCTCGACCGCGGCGCGGGCCACATGTCGCTGCGGCCGCCGGGGGTCACCGTCCCGATCAGCCGCCGCTACTCGCCCGGCACCCTGGTGATCGAGACGACCTGGGTGACCGACAGCGGCTGGGTGGTGGTCAAGGACGCGCTGACGATCGCCGACTGGGTCCCGGCCGGCGACGACGGCGGGCGGCGGCGCGGCCGCCCCGAGACCGCGCATGAGTCCGACCACTCGCTGCTGCGGACGATGACCTGCATCGACGGCGAGGTCGAGATGGAGATGGAGTGCCTGCCGCGCTTCGGCTACGGCGCCGAGGCGGCGAGCTGGAGCGGCGGCGAGCTCGGCGAAGCGCGGGCGCGGGCCGCCGACGGGAGCGAGCTGCTGCTGACCAGCGACATGCACCTCACGCTCGACGGCGGGGCCGTCCGCGGCAAGGTCACCATGCGCGAAGACGAGGCCGCCTTCTGCGCGCTGACCTGGAGCGAGGGAGGCCTCGGCGGGCCGCGCAGCGCCCCCGAGGCGCTGGAGCGGATCGACTCGACCGAGGAGTTCTGGCGCGAATGGCTGCGCGACGGCAGCTTTCCCGACCACCCGTGGCGGATCCACCTGCAGCGCTCGGCCCTCGTCCTCAAGGGGCTCACCTACACCCCGACCGGGGCGATCGTCGCCGCCCCGACCACCTCGCTGCCGGAGACGCCGGGCGGCGAACGCAACTGGGACTACCGCTTCAGCTGGATCCGCGACTCCACCTTCAGCCTCTGGGCACTGCACACGCTCGGCTTCGACCGCGAGGCGCGGGACTTCATGGGCTTCATCGTCAACGTCTGCCGCGACCACCCCAACCTCCAGATCATGTACGGGATCGGGCACGAGCGCGAGCTCAAGGAGAAGACCCTCGACCACCTCTCCGGCTACGGCGGGGCGCGGCCGGTGCGGATCGGCAACGGCGCCTTCGACCAGCGCCAGAACGACGTCTGGGGCTCGCTGCTGGACTCCGTCTACCTGCACGAAAAGGCCCTGCGAGGAACCGGCACCCCGGCCGACCGGGAGCTGATCCGCGCCCAGGTCGAAGCCGCGATCGAGGCCTGGCCGCATCCCGACCAGGGAATCTGGGAGTCGCGGGGCGAGCCGCAGCACTACGTCTCCTCGAAGCTGATGATCTGGGTCGCCGTCGACCGCGGGGTGCGGCTGGCGCAGTGGGCGGGCGAGGCCACCGGCGGTACGGAGTGGCGCGCAGTCGCCGAGGAGTGGCAGGCGAAGGCGGACGACGTCAAGGCGGAGATTCTCGAGCGGGGGGTCCGCGACGGCGTCTTCCGCCAGCACTACGACACCGACGCCCTCGACGCCTCGCTGCTGCTGATCCCGCTCTTCCGCTTCCTGCCGCCGGACGACCCGCGGGTGCGGAATACCGTCAACGCGATCGCCACCGAGCTGACCGAGCACGGCTTGGTCTGCCGCTACAAGGTGGAGGAGACCGACGACGGCCTCCATGGCAAGGAGGGGACCTTCCTGATCTGCTCCTTCTGGCTGGTCTCGGCGCTTTCGGAGATCGGCGAGCGGAGGCGGGCGCGGGAACTGTGCGAGCGCCTGCTCGCGACGGCGGGCTGGCTCGACCTCTATGCCGAGGAGCTCGAGGCCGAGTCGGGCCGCCACCTCGGCAACTTCCCGCAGGCCTTCACCCATCTCGCGTTGATCAACGCGGTCTCCCACGTGATCGCAGACGAGAAGCGCGCCGACGGCGGCTACACCGCCGTCTTCACCGAGATGGGCGGAGTCCGCGAGGACGCCTGAGGCAAGATCGCCGGCAGACAGAGGGTCGCGCAGACAAGACGTCTCCCGCGGTCTTTATAGTCGGTCGCGGTTATGGCACCGAACGCCCGCTCTGAAGACAACGACCTGCTGGCTGCCCTCCGCCATCCCCTACGGCGCACCATTCTGCGCGAGATGGCGGACGGAGAGGCGACCAGCCCACGGGAGCTGGCGGCGACCCTGAGGAGGCCGCTCGGCAACGTCAGCTACCACGTGCGGGTGCTGGCCGAGCGCGGTGCCATAACCCTGGTAGCCACGAAGCCCTCGCACGGCTCGGTCCAGCACTTCTACCGCAGCGCGGTGGATGCACCCTGGGCACGGCAGGCTCTGGGGCTCGAGAAAAAGACGGCGTCCGACCGGGGAGAGATCGGGGGCGCGGAAACTTGATGCAAGGGAGGGGCGATGAACCAACTGAAAGAGGGCAGGACCACCTGGGCTGAGGACGAGAGCGTGGAGTCGGCGGTGCTGCGGCAACTGCTCGATCTGCACCCGACCCGGCTGACGCTGGAGGAGCTGCTGCGGGAGGTGAGCGGCGGCCGCGACAGCTTTGCCGAGCACGACGCGATCGATCGCGCGGTTCGGGACCTCGCCGCCGTCGGCCTCCTTCACCGGGGGGAGGAATTCGTCGCGCCGACGCGGGCGGCGCTGCGGTTCAGCGAGCTGCTGGACCGCTGAGGACCTTGAAATGCAGCCGGGACGGCGATCGCGGCGACGATCAGAGGCGGCTTCCGAGCCTGCACCTCTGAAGCTTGTCAAGCGCCCCGATCGCCGTCCCCTGCGGGCTTCAGCAGCCCTTGACGATCGAAACCGGCGTGACGTGCTCCGGCAGCGTTCCAATCCGCACTGATCCCACCTCCCTCTGTTCCTTGATTCCCCCGCCGCCGATCCCGCGCGGCGTTCGCTCTAAAGCGATTGATCAATTATTACTCGAATTGATTCCAGCAATCAAGAGTGGACCAGTAAAACTCGTCAATATTCGGAAAACGCGGGACCGTTGTGAATTTCCTGATTGAGAAGCTGTAAAGTCTTGTTATCGGCCGAATAACCCCTGGACCCGCTACCTAAGGACAAAGGCCTTGCCGAAGACGAAGAACAAGAAAGACGGCGTCGAACAGATCGTCGCCAAAGCGTTCGCGCACCCCCTGCGGGTGCAGATCCTGATCATCTTGAATGAAAAGGTGGCGAGTCCGAACATGCTCGCCCAGCAGCTCGACCAGAGCCTCAACCTCGTCGCCTAC
Source organism: Solirubrobacterales bacterium (assembly GCA_035708105.1). Lineage (GTDB taxonomy): Bacteria > Actinomycetota > Thermoleophilia > Solirubrobacterales > 70-9 > VAYN01. The sequence goes on from DASSTG010000014.1 coordinate 10,030, forward strand.
CACGTCCGCGTGCTCGAGAAATACGACTGCATCGAGCTCGTTGACACCAAGCAGCGCCGAGGCGCCACCGAGCACTTCTACCGCGCCACCCGCCGCCAGTTCCTCAGCGACGACGAATGGTCACGGATGCCCGCCAGCCTGCGCCCAGGCATGGCCGGAGCCGTGCTCAAATCCGTCTTCGAAGACATCGAGGCCGCCTCCAAGGCCGGCACTTTGGAGGAGGTCGACGACATCCACCTCAGCCGCACCCCGATGGTGCTCGACGAGAGCGGCTGGGACGCCGTCTCCGAGCTGCTCAAAGGAGCGCTCGAGCGCCTCCTGGAGATCCAGGGCGAAGTCTCCACCCGGATCGCCCAGGGAGAAGGGACCGGGGTACCCGCGCGGGTCCACCTGATGCACTTCAAGTCGCCCAACGCCGGCGAAGTCGTGGCCGCCGACCAGAGCGAGGGCGAGGCAACCGCCTCCTAGGAGGCATCGGCGATGCCTCCCATCTCCAGCCGTCCCGGCGCCGCCCCCTTGTCCTGGCGGCGCCGGTAGACGGAACTCCAAGGCGCGCTCGCCGCGCGCCCGATGTTTCGGCCGCTTCTGCCTGCGGGAATGGAGTGGGTGTCGTGACCATTCCGATGAGGAGGCAGGAGCCGCTTGAGAAAAGCCCGTGAAGCGGTGCCGCTATGGTTGGCCGCGACGGTGACGGGCCGTCGCGCTGCACAGCTTCGGACTGACGCTCTCAGGGCAGCGACGTTGCTTAAGTATCGCCGCCTATTCGATCACTGCTGTGAATAGCGAACAAGCGCGCAAAGACCAGTCATCCCCCGGTCCCGGCGAGGGCCTGGCCAGCGAGCGCGTGCTCTGGGCGCGGTTCGTCAAGGAACGCGACCCGGCGATCCGCGAGGAGCTGGTCCGCCGCTACCTCCCCTTCGCCAAGAACCTCGCGCTGCGCTACCGCGGCGCCAGCGAGTCCTTCGACGACCTGCTCCAGGTGGCCAGCCTCGGCCTTGTCAACGCGATCGACCGCTTCGACCCCGACCGCGGCGCCCCCTTCACCGCCTTCGCCTCACCGACGATCCTCGGCGAGCTCAAGCGCCACTTCCGCGACCGGGTCTGGACCGTGCGGGTCCCACGGGGGCTGCACGACCGCATGGCCGAGGTCGACAAAGCGATCTCCGAGCTGACGGTAGAGCTGCAGCGCTCGCCCTCGGTCCCGGAGATCGCCGAGCGCCTCGAAGTCGATCCGACCGACGTGCTCGAGGTGTTGGAGGCCAACCACAATCGCCGGCCGCTCTCGCTCGACCGCCCCGTCGGCGGCGAGGACTCCGAAGAATCGCCGGCGGCCGAGTGGGTCGGCGACGAAGACTCGGGCTACGAGCTGGTCGAGGACAAACTGGCGCTGGAGGGTGCGCTCCCCCACCTCGACGAGCGCGAGCGGCTGGTCCTGCAGCTGCGTTTCGTCGAGGACCTGACGCAGTCGCAGATCGCCGAGCGGATCGGCCACTCGCAGATGCACGTCAGCCGCATCCTCCGCCGCACGCTGGAGCGAATCCGCACCGAGGTCTCGGAGCAAAGCGCCGCCGCCGGCGAGACCGAGCGCTAGGCCTAGGCCGCCGCTAGTTCCTCGAGAGCGAGGAGATGCCGACGACGAGGTACTCGCCTTCGTCGCCCTCCTCGACCCGCAGCTCGTCGGTCAGCGCCTCCAGTGAGCCGCCGACCTCCGGCAGCTCGAAGCTCTCGCGCAGCCGCGCGGCGCCGCCGTGGGTCATCGGGCCTACCTTGAGCTCGATCCCTTCGGGAAGCTCGGCGATGCTGAGCGAGACGTGACCGTCGGTGAAGCCCTGCGGCGCCCGGGCGGAGATCGCGTCGCTGAGCAGCATCGTGTCGGAGAGGCGATCGACGCTGATGTCCTGGCGCGCCGCCAAAGCCGATAGGGCGCGGCTCAGCACCGGGCCGACGATCTCCGGCGGCCCGACCCTGATCCGGGTCTCATCGTCGGCGGCGACGGCGAAGGTCGAGCCGAGCTGGGGGGCCTCGTCCCGGGCGGCAAGCGGCACGTGCATGCGGATTTCCGTCCCCTTTTCGGCACCGCCCTTGATCTCGAAGCTGCTGGAGAGCGCGGCGATCAGGGTCAAGCCGATCCGCAGGCTCGGACGCTCCACGTCCGGGCGGGGCCGGATGCCGCTGCCGTGATCGCGGATCACCACCGTCAGCCCCTCGCCGTCCCCCTCGGCCTCGACCTCGAGCGGCCCGGGCTCCCTCCCGGCATAGGCGTGGACGACGACGTTCATCGCCGCCTCGGTGACGACAGTCTTCAGGTCGGCGAGGGAGGCTTCGTCCATGCCCAGCCGTTCCGCCAGCCCGGCCAGGGCATGGCGGATGACCGCGACGTTCTCGGCCCGGGCGGGGAGGGACATCTGCAGCCCCGAGCGTTGGTTGGTTGAGGAGTTCAAAGTCGCTGCCTGCCCCCAAGAGCCTCGTCGCCCGTCATCGGATTGGCGAGCATAACCTGCTGCCTCGCATCAAGAGGTGCTTACCCACGCCGAGGAGGGGCAAAACAGGATCGGACATGTTGTCGCCTGCGCTAGCATCGAGCCGTGACTCCTGCCCCATTCGAGGCAAAGGTCGGGGAGCTCAAAAAAGGCGTCCGGACCATCTCCGTGCGCGGTGAGCTCGACCTCAGCACCGCCCCCGAACTGGAGGGGCCGCTCGAGCAGGCGCTGGAGAGCGGCGAGGAATCGGTCCTCATCGACCTCTCCGAGTGCGAGTTCATCGACTCCACCGGGATCGCCCTGATCGTCCGCGCCTGGCAGCGCCTCGACGGCGGTGGAAACGGCCGCGGCCTGGTCATCTGCACCCAGAACGACCAGGTCCGGCGGGTGCTCGACATCACCGGCCTCGAGCTCTCGATTCCGGTCCACACCACCCGGGACGAGGCAATCGCCGCAATCGCCGACTGAATAGGAGCCCGGATCGGTGGGTAGCCGACGGGGGATGCCCCCGCCGCCGCGTCGACGCAGGCTCCCGAAAGAGCTGTTCGAGACCCGCAGCCACGCCTGGCACTCGCTCGGACTGGGCGAGGAGCTCGCCCCGCGGTTCTCGAAACGGCAGCTGGGCGGGCTGGTGGCGGCGCTGCTGGTGATCGCCGGGACGCTCTTCGTCTATTACAACCGCTCCTCGATCGCCCCGGGCTACGGCAACTGGGTGCGGGCCGGGACGGTGGTGATCCTGGTCGTCGTCGGCACCGCGGCCACCCACTGGCTCACCCGCGGCCTCTCCCCTCGCCTCTACCGGCGCCTCGACCCGGCGACCGCCGGCACCACCGGGTTCGTGATCCGGTTGCTGGCGACGGTGGCGGTGGTGATCCTGGCGCTGCGGATCGCCGGCGTCACCGCCAGCACCCTCGCCGTCGGCGGCGCCTTCACCGCGGTGCTGCTCGGCCTTGCCGCCCAGCAGGCCTTGGGCGGGATCTTCGCCGGCATCGTCCTCCAGAGCACCCGCCCGTTCCGGGTCGGGGAACGGGTGCGCCTGGTCGGTGGCGCGCTCGCCGGCTCGCTGGAGGGCACCGTCTCGTCGCTCGGCCTCTTCTACACGACCCTGAGTCAGGGAGCCGACCGGCTGATGGTCCCCAACAACGTCCTCCTCAGCCTCGTCGTGGTGCCGCTGCGCGAGCCCGACAAAGTCGACGTCCGGGTCCGCTTCGCGCCGGAGGCGAGCCCGCGGCAGGTCGAGGAGCGGCTGCTGCGGGCGATCACCGTCCCCACCCGCTACAAGCCGAGCGTCGCGCTCGAGGAATTCGACGCCGACGGCGTGGTCTTCCGGGTCAGCGCGACGCCGCTGCGGCCCGAAGACGGCTCGCAGCTGGCCGAGGAGGTGCTCGAGGCGCTGCGCCGCGAGGAACCCGCCGAGGCCGCCCGGCCCTAAGAGGGGTTCGCCAACTCTCCTAGACGGCGAAGATCAGGATCAGCGCGTCGATCACGATCGCCAGCGGCGTCCCCACCAGGGCGAGGGTGCGGAAGAACTTGGCGAAGCCGCCGTGGTAGCGGACCGTCTCGAAGAGGGTGAGGCCGACGACGTGGGCGAGGTTGGCGAGGGCGACGCCGATCGCGATCAGGATCGCCACCGCTTCCCAGCCGGAATCGGTTTCGGCGGTGATCGCGGCGGCGAGGACGGCGACCACGACCGTGCCGGCGATGCCGGCGACCATCCCGGCGAGGTCGTCGCGGGTCATCCCGGGGACGTAGGCACCGCCGCCGACTTCCCTGCCCGCATGCTGGTTGACGGTTCCGGCTCCATGCTCTTCGACCGCGGTCACCCGGTCGCCCCGGCCGTCGGCGCTCTCGAGGAAGACCATCCGCAGGGGCGGCTCGATTTCTTCCTGCGCCCGCTCCAGCAGCCCGTTCTCGTACCACTGCCGCTGCGAGTCGCAGTGCTCGAAGATCAGCACCTCGTCGGCCGGGCCTTTCAGCAGCGCGTCCTGGGCGGCCTGCACCGGGTCGGGGTCGCCGACCTCCCCGCTGACCGGCACCTTGCGCTGCCGCAGCTGCCGCAGCAGCCGCTCCAGCCTCTCCTCGGCCTGGTGGCGCGGCTCGTCGATGTCGCCGAGGGTGTGCTCCAGCGGGCCGGCCTCGATCGCGGGCACGACCACTCGCACGTCCACCCCCTCACCGTTCACGTTCCTGCAGATCTGCTCCAGCGGATCCTCGCCATGGAGCTCGTCGGTGACGACTGCGATCACTCGGTGGGGCATGGCGGCCTCCTACTCGTCTTCGTGGATCTCCTGATCCGGTTCGCCGTATGCAGCCTCGCTCGGCTCCTCCGGCTCACCGGCCAAGCCGGCGGGAAACCGCTGCTGATCGCCGTGCTCGGCGATGTCTTCGAGGTCCCGCTCGGCCAGCTCGAAGCCCTCGGCCTCGCCCTCGCCGCCCTCGAGCAGAGGCTGCTCGGCGGGGTCGTCGGTGTCGCGGGGGACGTCGCCGCCGATCCGCGCCGCTTCGGCTTCCGCGGCTTCCGCCTCTTCCTGGGCGATCGGATCGCGCTCTTCCTCGGGCCTCATCTCAGCCCCTTCCGCGTTCATGACGGCCGCCGCTCGCCCCAGATTCCAGTCGGGGTTCCGTCCTCGTGGTGGGGCTGCGGCCCCGGCTGCTCGGGCGGCGCCAGCTTCTCGTCGGCGCGCGGTTTCATCGCCACGTAGGCGAGAAAGGCGACGAAGCCGATCGCAAAGATGACCAGCGCGAAGATCGGCGACCAGGCGACGGCGATCAAGGCAAGGATGACGATCAGGACAATCGGGATCAGGTACATGCCCGGCGATTACCCCTGCGCCGCACGCACGAAACTCGCGCCTTCGTTTTTCCCCTTCGCGGCAGCGGGTACCCGCAAGGATGCAAGCAAGCGACCCGAAGGAGCGACCGACGATGGGGACTCAGGAGGCCGGCCACATCACCGGCACCAAGGACAAGGACTACAACGTCATCTGGTTCGTCGAGCAGTGCCTCAGCAACGTGCTGCGACTCGAGACCTACATCGAAGACGCCGAGCGCGACGGCGACTCCGACCTCGCGGACTTCTTCCGCCGTGCGCAGGAGACCAGCCGCAAGGGCGCCGATCAGGGCAAGGACCTGCTGCGCTCACGGCTCTCGTCCTAGAGCGACGCGCCTCGTCCGAGCTTATGGGGGTCATAGCCCCCATAAGTTCGGAGGTTAAGTTCGGAGGTTCGACTCAGGCGCCGGGGCCGGCTGAGGCGGAAGTCGCGCTGCGGCCGGCGATGAAACCGGCGAGGGCGCCGAGGCCGAGCAGCGTCACCGCCCGCAGCGGGTTGCGCTTGGCCTTCGCGGCGGTGCCGCGGGCGCTGTGCTTCGCGGTCGCCTTGACCGCCTTGCGGGCGATGGCGTTCTTGATGCCTGACATGCCAGGCTTCTACCCGTCGCCTCCGCGCCTACACCGGCTGCGGCGTCGACAGCCCCTTGCGCAATGACAGCGCGTTGGCCGGGGCGAATTCCTCCCAGTCGTTGTTGAAGAAGGCGAAGACCTCCCGGCGCGAGCGCCAGGCGGCGATCCGCCGCCGCCAGTGGTCGATCTCGGCGGCCGAGTAGTTGCCGTTCCGCCCGCGGGCGCCGTGGTGGAAGCGGACGTGGGCGAGCTCGCCCACGGGCTTCGCCTCGGGCAGCGGCCGGCGACCGTCGTGGGGGATCACCAGCGCGGCGCCGTGCTCCTCCAGCAATCGCATCACCGCCGCCGCGAACCAGCTGGCGTGGCGGAACTCGAAGCAGTGGCGGGCCGGCGGCAGCAGCTCCAGGGCGGAGGCGAGCGCGGCGTCGTCGCGGTGGAAGTTGCCCGGCAGCTGCCACAGCACCGGCCCCAGCTTGCCGCTCTCGCGCAGCGGCTCCAGCGGCTCCCAGAAACGGCCGAGGCCCTGCTCGATCCCGCGCAGCCTCTTCATGTGGGTGAGGTAGCGGCTCCCCTTGACCGCGAAGAGGAAGCCGGGCGGGGTGCGCTCCACCCAGCCCTCGACCGCCTTGCGCTTGACCAGCCGGTAGAAGGTGTTGTTGACCTCGACCGCGTCGAAGACCTCGGCGTAGCGCTCCAGCCAGCGCGACGGCGGCACGCCCTCGTAGATCCCCTGGCGCCAGGAGTCGTAGACCCAGCCCGAACAGCCGACCCGCACATCTTTCATCGTCGCCCCGGGTACCCCGCGTCTCATGGCCCTGAACGCGATCCTTGACGTCGACGGCACCCTCGTCGACACCAACTACCACCACGCGATCGCCTGGCACCGGGCGCTGCATGCGCACGGGTACGAGGCACAGATGTGGAAGGTGCACCGCCACATCGGCATGGGCGGCGACCAGATCCTCGACTCGCTGATCGGGGAGGAGGCGGCCGCCCGCGACGGCGAGGCGATCCGGGCGGCGGAGGCCGGGGCCTACGGCGAGCTGATCGGCGAAGTCGAGCCGATGGAGGGGGCGCGGGAGCTGATCGAGAGGCTGCGCGAGGAGGGCAACACCGTGATCCTCGCCAGCTCGGCCAAGCAGGAGGAGGTCGACCACTACCTCGACCTGCTCGACGCGCGGGAGCTGGTCGACGACTGGACCACCTCTGCCGACGTCGAGGCGACCAAGCCGGAGCCCGACCTCGTCCATGCCGCCCTCGAGAAGGCCGGCAACGACGCCCCCTCGGTGATGGTCGGCGACTCGGTCTGGGACGTCGAGGCGGCGAAGCGGGCGGGGCTGCCGACCCTGGCGGTCCTCACCGGCGGCTTCTCGGAGGCCGAGCTGCGCGAGGCGGGCGCCTCGCAGGTGGTCGAATCGATCGCCGAGCTGCGGATCGACCGTCACTCGCTGGGCGAGCTGGCGAGGTAGACCTGTCTGCCGCGCATTTTCCGACCACTACATCAAGGAATGATGAATATTGGGGTTGGTTTACTCGCCCGGATCGGGAAGATTCGGCCGATGAACCAGGAGATGGTCGACGCGCTGTCGCACCCGATCCGGCTGGAAATCCTCGAGACCCTACGAGGGCGGGTGGCGAGCGCGGCGGAAATCTCGGCCGAGATCGGGCACAGCCTCGGCGTCGTCTCCTACCACGCCAACACGCTGGTCGAAGCGGGCTGCCTCGAGCTCGTCCACAGCAAGGCGAAGCGGGGTGGGATCGAGAACTTCTTTGCGATCACACCCCGCGGCTTCTTCAACCGGCCCGACTAGCTGGCGCCGGCGACCGCCCGCTGGAGTTCCTGCTTGTTCATCCGCGAGCGGCCTTCGATCCCCTTCTTCTTGGCGTCGTTATAGAGCTGTTCGCGGGTTTTGCCGCTCGGCCCATGGCCCGACTGCTTGCCGCCGCGGCTGCTGGCCGAGCGACCGCGGGTCGAGCCGCGGGAGGAGGACTTGGATTCCCCCGAGCGCGCCTTTTCCTTGTTGACGGCGCGGGCAGCGATTTCCTCCGCCCGTTTCTCCGACCGGCCCTCCTTCTTCTCGCTCTGCTTGATGTGCTCGTACTGCCGAGCTCGTTTCGAGCCTTTCTTGACTCCGCGCGGTGGCATCGCCGCTCGCCTCCTTCCTTCCCCGCCTCAGCCGATGCCCGCCCCGGCGCGCTGACCCTCGTGCACGCCCTCGGCGAACTCCTCGACGATCTTGGCGTTGAACGCTTCCAGGTCATCCGGTTTGCGGCTGGTGACCAGCCCCTGGTCCACGTGGACCTCCTCGTCGACCCATTCCGCCCCCGCGTTGCGCAGATCGGTCTCCAGGCTCGGCCAGGAGGTGAGCGTGCGCCCTTTGGCGACACCGGCGTCGATCAGCGTCCACGCGCCGTGGCAGATCGCCCCCACCGGCTTGCCCGCCGCGAAGAAGCCGCGGACGAACTCGAGCGCCTCGGGTTTGGTCCGCAGCTGGTCGGGATTGGCGACGCCGCCCGGCAGCACCAGGCCGTCGAATTCGCTCGCATCGGCCTCCTCGACTGCGCGGTCCGCCTCGAAGGTGTCGCCCTTGTCGAGGTGGTTGAAGGCCTGGATCCCGCCCGCTTCGGGCGCCAGCAGCTCGGCTTCGGCGCCGGCCTCACGGATGGCCTTCAGAGGCTCGGTCAGCTCGACCTGCTCGACCCCCTCGTTCGCCGTCAGGAAGGCGATTTTCTTGTCCTGAAGTCGGTCGGACATGAGTACCCCTTTCCTCTTTCCTGTCAGTTCCTCTACTTGCGGCTACCCGAGGGGTCGGCAGGCAAACGAACGGCTACCGGCTCGCCGAAGCGGCCGGGATGCCGGAAGGGCCTTTGTCGGGCCTGGGGTTGAGCTCACCATCCTCGCCCTGCCGCTGCCAGCCGAGCTCGAATGTGAGGGGCACCTGCACCTGCTCCTTGGCCAGGCAGCGGGGGCAGGAAGTCCACGACGATGCCGCCTGCGCCGAGTAGCCGCTTCCACAGTTGTCGCACCGAAACATGGCTTCTCCTATCCGTATAACCCGCTTGCGCCCTCTACTACCCTTGGTCCAAGGCGAGAAACGGCAGCCGGGGTGACAGGTTCTGTCAATCGGGAAGCGGGTGCTGGAAGGGGTTTAGCGTGGGCGCGATGGAACGGCCGCAGGAACTGGAGCTGTGGCGCTACCTGAAGAGTCAGCGGGAGCTCGCGGCGCGCCTGATCGAAGGCGACTCCCTCGAGCAGGTGGCGCCGCAATTCCTGGAAATCGTCGCCAACCTCCTGCGCTGGGAGGCGGGAGCGCTGTGGGAAGTGGTCGGCGAAACCGACCCACTGCGGCTGATTGCCGGCTGGAGCACCCCCGACCTCGACGCCCGGCCGCTCTGGCGCCGCAGCCGCGAGCTCAACTTCAGGCGCGGGACCGGGCTGCCGGGAGACGCCTGGGACACCGGTCAGATCGCCCTTGCCCCCAACTACCGCGAGTATCCCACCACCGCTCCGCGCTACCAGGTCTCCGCCGAGCTGGGGCTGGAGGCGGCGCTGGCGATTCCGGTCCCGATCGGCGCCCCCGAGCAGGTGCTGGCGGTCGCCGAGTTCCACACGCTCTCCTTCGAGGCGCAGTCGCAGGAGCTGATGGACCTGCTCGCGGGCTTCGCCGATCAGCTCGGCACCTTCATCGCCCGCCGCCGGGCGGAGGCCAAGAGCGCCGAGGCCGAGCGCTTCCGCCAGCACCTCGCCGAGGTCGTCCGCGGCACCCAGGATGCGGTGCTGAGCAAGGATCTCGACGGGATCATCACCACCTGGAACCCGGCCGCGGTCCGCCTCTACGGCTACACCGCCGAGGAAGCGATCGGGCGCCACGTCTCCTTCCTCGTTCCCCCCGACCGCAAAGACGAGGAGATGGTGATCCTCGACCGGGTCAAGCGCGGCGAACGGCTCGACACCTACGAGACCGAGCGCATCCGCTCCGACGGAGCCCGGATCTCGGTTTCGCTGACGGTCTCGCCGATCCGCAGCCCGATGCGCGGGCTGATCGGCGCCTCGGTGGTCGCCCGGGACATCACCGCCGGGGTGCGGCGGCGGCGCGCCCAGGAGTTCCTGGTCGCCGCCAGCCGCCTCCTCGACAGCTCGCTCGACCCCGAGGAGACGGCGCGGACGATCGTCAACACGGCGGTGCCGGAGCTGGCCGAGCTCTGCCTGATCGACTTCCGCCGGCCCGACGGCTGGTACGGCGACAGCGTCGTCGGCGGCGCCAACCCGGAGATGGCGGCGCGGCTGGAGCGGATCCGGCGCGAAGCGCCGCTCGACCCCGGCGGCGAGCATCCCGTCGCCCAGGTCCTGCGGCTCAACCAGCCGATGATCTGGCGCGACCTGAAGGCGCCTGAGGTGGTCGACAAGGTCTCGCAGAGCCCCGCTCACCTGCAGCTGATGGAAGACGCTGGCTACAACTCCGCCGCGGTGGTGCCGCTGGTCGCCCGCGGCCGCACGCTCGGCGCCCTCTCCTTCCTCCACGCCCACGGCGACCTCCGCTACGACCCTGGCGACCTCGAGTTCCTCACCGAGCTCGGCGAGCGGGCGGCGCTTGCCCTCGACAACGCCCGCCTCTACCGCGAGCGCGACCGGGTGGCGAAGAACCTGCAGCGGGGGCTGCGGCCACCGCGGCCGCCCGAGGTGCCCGGGCTCGACCTCTCGGTCGTCTTCGAAGCGGCCGGCGAAGGGATCGAAGTCGGCGGCGACCTCTACGACGTGCTGCCGAGCGACGACGGCTGCTGGATCCTGGTCGGCGACGTCGCCGGCAAGGGCAGCACCGCGGCCGGCGTCTCGGTCGCGGTGCGGCACTCGGTGCGCGGGCTGACCCGGGAGATCGCCGAACCCGAGGAGGTGCTGCGGCGGGTCAACGAGCTGCTGCTGGCCGGTGACAGCCTCAACGACTTCGCCACCGCGATGCTCGCGCGCCTGCGGCGCGGCGGCGCGGGCTGGGAGCTGACCCTCGCCTCCGCCGGCCATCCGCCGGCCGCCCTCGCCACCGCGGAGGGCTCACAACTGCTCGGCGGCGGCTCCGTGCTCGGTGCCTGGCAGGAGGCGAACATCGAGCGGCACGAGCGCACGCTGAGCCCGACCGAGACCCTCGCCCTCTGCACCGACGGCTGGCTCGAGGCGGGGCCGGTGGCGTCTCACCAGGGACCGGACGCTTTCGCCGAGATGACCCAGGCCCTCGCCGGGCTCGAGCTCGACGAGGTCACCGAGCGGCTGCGGGCCGACGCGGTCGGCCGCAGCTCAGGGACCTTGCGCGACGATCTCGTCGTCTTCGCGATCCGCCCCCGGGCGACCTCAGAGCAGGCCGAGGCGCCCGAGGGGCTGGCGGTCAGCGCCGGCTAGTTTTTTTCGCTTTCGCTTTAGGTGCTTTTTTCGTGGTTTTTTTCGCCGCCGGCGGTTTTTTCGCCGCGGCTTTTTTCGCGCCCGTTTTCGGTTTCGCTCTGCGGGCGGGTCTGGCGGCGCTGCGCAGGCGCGCCGGGATGTCTTCGCGCACCACGGCGCCGGTCAGCTGCTTGATCTGACCCTGGAGGAAGCCGGCCATCCGTTCCTCCTCGCGGCGGATGGCCCGTGCCATCTTCGCCGTCTCCGAGTCGCGGACTTTTTCCGCCAGCGTCTCGATCGCCAGGTAGGTGGCGATCTCCTCGTGCTCGTTGAAGTACTCGGTCTTGGCGTTCTTCAGCATCTTCTCCTGCTCGCCGTCGCCGCGGATCACATGCAGCGGCCCCTTCGCCGCCGCGGTCAGCTTGCCGACCGCGGTCTGCAGGGTCTGCCCGCCGCCGCCCAGCTTCTTGATCCGGCGCTCGACGGCCCTCGCGTGGGCCTTGGTCTCTTTGAGGTGCTGCTGCAGCCGTTTCTTGTACGGGCCTTTGGCGGTCATCGCGATGTGAGCCTGCAGGGCAGTCTCGAGTTCGCGCTCCTTGCCGTAGGCCTCGCTCAGGTACTGGACCAGCTTCGCGTCGCGCTCGTTCAAATCCGCCATCGAGATCTGCGCCTCCTCCTTCTCGTTGTAGATAAAAGTGAGTACCCAGCGCTATTGGCGTGAAACGGGGCGCGCGGAGGGTAGATGCCTGCGCGTGAAGATGCTCGCCCGGGTCATCGTCGCCCTGCGCTACCTGATCGTCCCGGCCTGGATCGGGGCGGCGATCTGGGTCAGCCTCAGCCTGCCCTCGATCTTCGGCGCCGAAGAGAACGACCTGGGCAGCTTGCTGCCGCGCAACTCGAAGGCGATCGAGGTCGAAGAAGGGGCGATCGAAACCTTCGGCCTGCCGGTTCTGAGCCGGACGATGGTCGTCGCCCATGAACCCGGCGACTTCTCGACCGAGCAGGGGGAAGCCGCGGCGCGGTTCATCGGCAGGGTCGACGAAGCGCCGGGGTCGACGGCGCAGCTGCGGGCGGTGCCGCTGCTCGACGCGCCGGGACTGCTCGAATCGAAACGGCTCGGCTCCACCCTCGTCGTCTATCTCTACATCGACCCGGCGCTGAGCGAACGGGAACAGGCCGGCGCAGTCGACCGCTTCGCCGCAGAGCTGCAGGGGGCGACCCGGGCCCGGACCGTTCACGTCACCGGTGCCGTCCCCGCCAGCCGCAGCGAAACCAGCCTCGCCAACGACAACCTGCTCTGGGTCGAGCTGGCGACCGTCGTCCTCGTCGTCGCCATCCTCGCCCTCTACTTCCGCTCGATCGGGATCCCGCTGCTGGGGCTGGGGACGGTGGCGATCGCCTACCAGGTCGCCGACCACGTGCTCGGCTGGGCGAGCCAGAAGTACTCGATCTCGATCCCGCGCGAGGTCGACCCGGTGATCATCGCCCTCCTGTTCGGGATCCTCACCGACTACCTCGTCTTCTTCGCCTCCGACTACCGCCGCCGCCTGCAGGAAGGGATCGACTCATGCACGGCGGTGAGGGAGGTGACGACCGGGCTGCTGCCGGTGATCCTGACCGCGGCGCTGATGATCGCCGGCGCCACCCTCACCCTGCTGCTCTCCGGCGTCCGCTTCCTCTCCGCCTTCGGGCCGGGGATGGCGGTGGCGGTCCTCGTCGGCGCCGCCGTCGCCCTCACCTTCATCCCGGCGATGCTGGCGATCTTCGGCCGCATCCTGCTCTGGCCGAGCCAGGCGCACGGCGAAACCCGTGGGACCCACCCGAAGGAGAGCGGGCCGCGCGGCCGGCTGGTCGGGTTCGCCGCCCACCACCCGGCGGTCGTCGCGGTCTTCTGCCTGGGGCTGCTGCTCGCGGCGGCGAGCGGGCTGCGCGAACTCGAGCTCGGCAACCCGATCATCAGCGGCCTGCCGAGCTCGACCGACACCCGCCAGGGCTACGAAGTCGCCGAGGAAAACCTCGGGGCCGGCGTCGTCGGGCCGACGATGCTGGTGCTGGAAGAACCGGGGATCGGCGAACACCGCACCCAGCTCGCCTCGCTGCAGGCGGAGCTGGGCGAACGGGCGGGGGTCTCCGAAGTCGTCGGGCCGGCGATGGAACCGGCGGGCCGCCCCTACGGCGTGCTCGTCGCCAAGAACGGCGATGCCGCCCGTTACGTGCTCGTCCTGGGCGCCGACCCCGATGGCGCCAAGGGGGTGGAAATCCTCCGCCGGCTCGAAGGTGAAATGCCGGAAATGCTGGAAGCGGCCGGGCTCGCCTCCGCCCAGACGGGTATGACCGGCGACACCTCGATCGCCTCCGAACTCGCCGACGACACCTGGAGCGCCTTCGCCCGGGTGGCGCCGGCGGCGCTGCTTGTCCTCCTCGTCCTGCTCTGGGTGCTGCTGCGCAGCCGGAGCGCGCCGCTCTACCTGGTCGGGGTCAGCGTCCTCGTCGTCGCCGCGGCGCTGGGGCTGACCGTCTACCTCTTCCAGAACCTGCTCGGCTACGAAGAGCTCGCCTTCTTCGTCCCGATCGCCACCGCGATCCTCCTCCTCGCCCTCGGCGCCGACTACAACGTCTTCCTCGTCAGCCGAATCTGGAGTGAGGCCGAGCGGCAGGACCTGCGGCCGGCGATCCGCACCGCCGGCTCACGCGCGGCGCGGGCGATCACCGTCGCCGGGATGATCCTCGCCCTCTCCTTCGCCGCCGTCGCCCTGATCCCGATCGTCGCCTTCCGCGAGCTCGCCTTCGCCATGTTCGTCGGCCTCCTGATCGACACCCTGCTGGCGCGAACGCTGCTGATCCCGGCGCTGGTCAGCCTCTTCGGGCGCGACTAGCATCGGGCGATGTTCGCCGTCCTGATGACTTCGCTGGCGCTGGCCGCGGGCGGCCACGCGGCGCGGCCGCCGATCGTCAACTGGCCGATCCCGTTCGGGCTGAAGCGCAAGCGGGAGATGGCGCGTTATTCCGAGAAGCACTACGGGGAACGCACCTGGCGGCTGCGCCGGCCGCACGTGATCGTCGAGCACATGGCGGAGGCGAGCAGCGCCCGCGCCGTCTACGACACCTTCGCGCCCGACGTCCCGGACGTCGAGCTGCACGAACTGCCCAACGTCTGCTCCCACTTCGTCGTCGGCTCCTCGGGGCGGATCTTCCAGCTCGTCAACCTGCGCACCCGCTGCCGGCACACGGTGGGGCTGAACTGGACGGCGATCGGGATCGAGCACGTCGGTTACGGTGACGGCGACGCGCTCGGCAACCGGCGCGAGCTGCGCGCCTCGCTGCGCCTGACCCAGTGGCTGCGGTGCAGGTTCCGGATCCGCGTCCACGACGTGATCGGCCACGCCGAGAGCCTCAGCTCGCCCTACCACCACGAGCTCGTCCCGAGCTTGCGGCGGCAGACCCACGGCGACTGGCGGCACTCCTCGATGCGGGTCTACCGCCGCAAGCTGCGGCGCCTCGGCCGCTGCCCCGGCCGGCCTTCGGGCTAGACGCGGCCGAGCAGGAGCAGGACGAGCAGGATGATTGCGATCAAGCCGAGGATTCCTCCCGCCACGGCCACCTTCAGCAACACCAGGACCACGGCGATCACGATCAAGGCGGCAATCAGGGCACCGATCATCTTGAGCTCCTCTCGTTGGCCTCCAGGGACGCCGGATTCGATACCCGCCGACCAGATCGGGAAAACAAACTGTTTTTCGGCGGGATGTCGATTTCGCCCCCGCCAGTTCGTCGCTGGGGTAAAAGGGCGGAACAGCCGCCCCTTACGAAGGAGGACCTGATGCGCTTCATGATGTTCATGTACCCGGGGATCAGCGAAGAGGAGTGGGAGCCCTCAGCCGAGGACGTGGCGGCGATGAGCCGCTACAACGACGAGCTGCGCAAGGCGGGGATGCTGCTCTCGCTCGACGGCCTGCATCCCCCGGCCGAAGGCGGGGTCGTCCGCTTCGAGGACGGCAAGGCGACGATCACCGACGGCCCCTTCGCCGAGGCCAAGGAGGTCGTCGGCGGCTACTGGCTGATCCAGGCGCGCTCGAAGGAGGAGGCGCTGGAGTGGGCGAGCCGCTGTCCCGGCGAGAACTGCTCGATCGAGGTGCGGCGCGTCTTCGAGATGGAGGACTTCCCGCAGGACGTGCAGGACGCCGTCGCCGACAACTTCGGCGGCTGAGTGACCGGGGCCACGCGCGCGGTCGAGGCGGTCTGGCGGATCGAGTCCGCCCGCCTCGTCGCGGGCCTGGCGCGGATGACGCAGGACCTCGGAGTGGCCGAGGACCTGGCCCAGGACGCGCTGGTCGCGGCGCTGGAGAAGTGGCCGGCCGCCGGGGTTCCCGACAACCCGGGCGCCTGGCTGATGGCGACGGCCAAGAACCGGGCGATCGACCGGATCCGGCGCGAGAGGACCTACGAGCGCAAGCGGGAAGAGGTCGCACGGGGCACCGGCGCCCTGTTCGCGCTCGAGCGCTCGGACTTCGAGGCCGCGGCCGACGAGGAGATCGGCGACGACCTGCTGGCGCTGATCTTCACCTGCTGCCACCCGCTGCTCTCCCGCGAGGCGCGGGTGGCCCTGACCCTGCGCCTGCTCGGCGGCCTGACCACGGCGGAGATCGCCCGCGCCTTCCTCGCCGGCGAGCCGACGATCGCCCAGCGGCTGGTGCGGGCGAAGCGGACGCTGCGCGAGGCGCGGGTCCCGTTCGAGGTCCCGCGGGGGGCGGAGCTCGACGAGCGCCTTCCCTCGGTGCTCGAAGTCATCTACCTCGTCTTCAACGAGGGCTATGCGGCGAGCGCGGGCAGCGACTGGGTGCGGCGCGACCTCTGCGAGGAAGCGCTGCGGCTCGGCCGCGTCCTCGCCGAGCTGGCGCCGCAGGAGCCGGAGGTGCACGGGCTGGTCGCGCTGCTCGAGATCCAGGCCTCGCGCCTGGGCGCCCGCCTCGGGCCCGACGGCGAGCCGGTGCTGCTGCTCGACCAGGACCGCGGCCGCTGGGACCCGCTGCTGATCGTCCGCGGCCGCCGCGCGCTGAAGCGAGCCGAAGCGCTGCCTCGACCACTCGGTCCCTACGGCCTCCAGGCGGCGATCGCCGCCTGCCATGCGCGAGCGGTCCGCGCCGAGGACACCGACTGGGTCCGGATCGCCGCCCTCTACGACGCCCTCGCCCAGCTGCAGCCCTCCCCGATCGTCGAGCTCAACCGCGCCGTCGCCCTCGGCATGGCCTTCGGCCCGGAAGCCGGCCTCGCCCTGCTCGACGAGATCGCCGACGAGCCGGCTCTGGCGAGCTACCACCTCCTCCCCAGCGTCCGCGCCGACCTGCTCGAGAAAGCAGGACGGACCAAGGAGGCGGCTTCTGAATTCAAGCGAGCGGCTGATTTGACCAGTAACACCAGCGAGCGAGACCTGCTGCTGCGGCGCGCAGCGGGGGGTGGGTGACCCTCTCCGGACACTCAACATCGAGCGATGGCGAGATGTGTCTGGAGATGGTCACCCACCCCCCGCCAAACGCTCGATTCCGTCCTTGTCCAGCCTCAGGATCTTCCAGTCGTCCAGCCGCCGAGCCCCCAGCTTGGCGTAGAAGCCGAGCGCCGGCTCGTTCCAGTCGAGGGCGACCCACTCGAGGCGGACGTGGCCGCGCTCCTCGGCGAGCCGGGCGAGGTGCTCCATCACGGCGCGGCCGATGCCGCCACGGCGGTGCTCGGTCCGGACGTAGACGTCCTCGAGCCAGATGCCGGAGCGGCACTCGAAGGTCGAGAAGGTGGTGAAGAAGATCGCGTAGCCGACCGCTTCGCCGCCGGCGGTCTCGATCAGCAGCGCCTCCGCCGCCTTCTCCTCGAACAGCGAGCGGCGCAGCACCTCGGCGTCACCGGCGACCGCGTCGCTCAGCTTCTCGTAGGCGGCGAGCTCGAGGATCAGGTCGAAGAGCAGCGGCGCGTCCGCTTCGGTCGCGGCGCGGATCTCGATGTCGCCGGCGGTGAGGCTCACCGCTCCCCCGCCTCCCCGAGGACCGGCTTCAGGTCGAGGACCGGCGTCCCGTCGATCGCCTCCAAATTCTCCACCCGGAGCTCGGCGCCCTGCATGCCGACCACGCGGGCGCGGTGCAGCCCGATCGGGTTCGGCCGGTCCGGCGAGCGCGTGGCGAAGACGCCGGTCGCGGCGCGGGAGAGATCGCCGCGCGGGTGGACCGAGAGGACGTCGCGCCCGGCCTGGTCGAGCCAGGTGAGGACGAGGATCTCGTCGCCCGCCGCGATGCCCTCGAGGCCCGCCGCGAACTCCTGCTCAATGGCGATCATCGCCGCCGGGGCGCCCTCGTCCCCTTGCTTCGGCGCCAAGGCGCGATCGGTCAGCGCCGAGGAGACGCGCCCGATCGTCCTCAGTCGGATCTTGCTACCGGCCCGCATCTCTCGGCAGCCTAGGCGACCCGGCTCCGGGCACGGCTTGGGGCGGGGACCCGCAGCCGCTCCCTTCTCGCCATCCGAGGCTGTCAGGCCTTGCCCTCGAATTCGTACTCGCGCAGGAAGCCCTCGAAGAGCCGGCGGTGGCCCTGCTCGTCGCGGAGAATGTCGATCACCGTGTCCTGGGTGACCGGATCGACTCCCTCGGTCTCCTCGACGATCCGGGTGTAGTGCTCGATCGCGCCGGTCTCGGCCTTGATCACGCCGCGGATCACGTGGATCACGTCGGTCTGGTGCTCGGGCGGCTGCAGGAAGTCCTGTTCGGCGGCGAACGCCTGTGAGCCGGGGACGACGCCGTAGAGCTCCTTGATCCGGTTGGCGAACTGCTTCGCGTGGCCGAGCTCCTCTTCGATGTCCTCGGCAAGCGACTCGCGGATCTCCTGGGCGCGGACGCCGTCGAGGTTGGTCGAAGACGAGAGGTAGCTCATCACCGTCTCGATCTCCATCCAGTAGGCCTTGGTCAGCAGCTCGACGATGTGGTCGCGCTGACCGGCGTTGTCGCTGCTGAAGATGCCCTTGTCGAGGCTTCCGGTCTCCATTGCTCGTCCCCTTCTCGTCGCTGGTCGTCTCCTGCCCGGCGGCTACCCCAGGCCAGAGCGACGGAAACGCCATTGAGCTGTTCCTTTTGGGTGGAGAGCAACCAAAAGGAACAGATCAAGGGACGCGCGGTTAATCTGCCGCGCCATGGACACGATCGACCAGTTGCTCGAGAACAACCGCAACTTCGCCGCCGGCCTCGCCGACCGGCACCTCGACGTCGAACCGCAGCGCCACCTGACGGTGGTGACCTGCATGGACTCGCGGCTCGACGTCTTCGCCGCCCTCGGCCTGGAGCACGGGGAGGCCCACGTGCTGCGCAACGCCGGCGGCGTCATCACCGACGACGTGATCCGCTCGCTGGCGATCTCCCAGCGCCGGCTGGGGACGCGCGAGGTGATGCTGATCCACCACACCGACTGCGGCATGCAGAAGATCACCGACGACGGCTTCCGGATGGAGCTGCAGGAGACGACCGGGATCGCCCCCGCTTTCGCCATCGAGTCGTTCACCGACCCCGAGGCGGACGTGCGGCAGTCGGTCCGCCGCGTCCGCTCCTCACCTTTCCTCCCCCACCGCGATGTCGTTCGCGGCTTCGTCTACGACGTCGATACGCACCGGCTGCGCGAGGTCGAGGTGGAGGAGTAGCGATGCCGACAGTCGCCCCCTACGGCTCCTGGCGCTCGCCGATCGACGCCGCGAGCCTGGCTCGCGGCGGGCGGCGGCTGGGGGCGCCGGCGATCGCCGCCGACGGCGCCGTCTGGTGGGCGGAGGGGCGGCCGGAGGAGGGCGGCCGGGTGGCGCTGATGCGGCGGCCCGAGGGCGGCGGGCCGGAACGGGTCACGCCTGAGGGCGTCAACGTCCGCACCCGCGTCCACGAGTACGGCGGCGGCGCCTGGTGCCTGGTCGAGCCGGACCTGTTCCTCTTCGTGGACTTCGACCACCAGCGGCTCCACCGGCAGCGGCTCGGTGAGGAGCCGACGGCGATCTCGCCCGAGCCGCCGGCGCCGGGAGGGCTGCGCTACGCCGACCTCAGCCCCTCCCCGGACGGGCTCACCGTCGTCTGCGTGCGCGAACGCGACGCCGAGCCCGAACCGGTGAACGAGATCGTCTCGCTGAGGATCGACGGCTCCGGCGAGCCGGAGCTACTGGCGGGGGGGCGCGACTTCTACTCGTTCCCGCGGATCAGCGCCGACGGGGAATGGCTCGCCTGGACCTGCTGGGACCACCCGAACATGCCCTGGGACGGAACTGAGCTCTGGGTCGCGCCACTGGCCGACAGCGGTGAGGAGCGGCTGATCGCCGGCGGCGTCGAGGAGTCGATCTTCCAGCCGACGTGGGGGCCTGACGGCCGCCTCCACTTCGCCTCCGACCGCGACGGCTGGTGGAACCTCTACCGGGCGCGTGAGCCCGGGACCGAGCTGAGCGGCGAGGAGGGGGCGCTAGTGCAGCTGACCGAGGAGGAGGCCGACTTCGCCCACCCCCAGTGGCTCTTCGGCGGCGCCACCTTCGCCTTCCTGGGAGACGGCTCGATCGCCTGCGTGCGCTGCCGGCGGGGCGAGGAACGGCTGGCGCTGCTGGAGCCGAACGGCTGGGAAGCGGCCGACCTCGGCCTCCCATACACGTCCTTCGGCTACCCGGTGCTGGCGGCGCGCGGCGGCCAGGCGGCCTTCGTCGCGGCGAGCCCGGAGAGCGAGGCGGCGGTCGTCCTCTACGACGCCGAGAGCGGCGAGAGCGAGCTGGTGCGGCCATCCAGCGACGAGGCGATCGACCCGGCCTACGCGTCGCGGCCGCAGCCGGTCGAGTTCCCGACCGGGGACGGCGAGGTCGCCTACGGCTTCTACTACCCGCCGGCGAACCCTGAGTTCGAGGCGCCGGAGGGGGAGCTGCCGCCGCTGATCGTCGAGAGCCACGGCGGGCCGACCTCCCACGCCACCCCGGCCCTGGAGCCGGAGTACGTCTACTGGACCAGCCGCGGGATCGGCGTCGTCGACGTCAACTACCGCGGCTCCAGCGGCTACGGGCGCGCGTTCCGCAACGAGCTGCGCGGCACCTGGGGCGTGGTCGACAACGAAGACTGCGTCAACGCCGCCTTGCACCTGGCCGACGAGGGGCTGGTCGACCGCGAGCGGCTGGCGATCCGCGGCGGCTCGGCCGGCGGCTACGCGACCCTCTGCGCGCTCACCTTCCACGACGCCTTCGCCGCCGGCGCCAGCTACTTCGGCGTCGCCGACGCGGCGGCGCTGGCCGAGGACACCCACAAGTTCGAGTCCCGCTATCTCGACCGGCTGATCGGGCCCTATCCCGAGCAGGCCGAGCTCTACCGCGAGCGCTCGCCGATCCACCACGTCGGGCAGCTGCGCTCGCCGGTGATCCTGCTGCAGGGCCTGGAGGACAAGATCGTGCCGCCGAACCAGGCGGAGACGATGGCGGCGGCGCTGGAGCGCAACGGCGTCCCCTACGCCTACCTCGCCTTCGAGGGCGAGCAGCACGGCTTCCGCAAGGCGGAGACGAACATCCGCTGCTTCGAAGCCGAGCTCTACTTCTACGGCCGGATCATGGGCTTCGAGCCGGCCGGCGGGCCGGAGCCGGTCGAGATCGTCGGGCTCTAGCGAACTGCATCAAATTTCCGACCTGGCAGGCTGGAAATTTGATGCAGTTCGGCTTTAGCTGACGACGCAGTGCCTGGAGCCGCCTTCGGTTTCCCCTTTTTCGGGGAAGGCGTGGGCCAGCGCTTGGGCGATCAGCTCGGCGCGGGCGGCGTAGCCGGGCGAGGTGAAGTGGATGCCGTCTTCGATGAACCATTCGTTCTTGACGTCGGAGGCCCAGTCGTAGACGCGCATGTTCGGGTAGGCGTCGCAGGCGCGCACCAGTTCTTCGTCCCATTCGACCATCCCTTCCTTCGCGTAGGGGTCGCCGGGCGGGACGAGGGAGCGGACGTTGACCCAGAGCACCGGTTCGTCGCCGATGATCGCCATCATCTTTTCGATCCGTTCGCGCAGGCCGACGCTGGAGCCGGCGGCGACGTCGGCGGCCTCGTTGGTCCCCAGCGCCAGCACCCAGCAGCCTTCGTAGCCTTCGGCCTTCCAGGCGGCGGCGACTTCCTGGGCGTTCGGCTCGCCTTCGAAGCGCTCTTCGATCGAGCGCGCTCCCTGCACCTCCATGTGGGTTTCCTTCACCCCGACTTCGGCGTAGCGGTTGGGGATGCGCTCCAGTTCGTTCGGCAGGTATTCGGGGTCGTCGAGGCCCTCCGAGGTCGAGTCGCCGATGTGGACCACGGCTCGGCATTTCGACCTGGTCGAGTCTTCGGCCTGGGCCTTGGTCAGCGGCGGCGGCTTCGTCGTCCCGGCTGCCCGCGCTTCCTGGACGCGGACGGCGTTGCCTTCGGCCGAGCTCGAGTTGAGGCCGGCCATGCCGGCGGCGGCGACGAGGAGGACCAGGCCGGTGCCGACGATCGCGGCGCGCATCGGCGGCGCGAAGGTCTCCCAACTCCAGCCGACGGCGCGGCGGCGGGCGAAGAAGCGGCCGATCGCGCCGTGGCGGATCGGCTGCTCGATGAAGCGCCAGGAGAGGGCGGCGATGGCGAAGATCGCCGCCGCCTGCAGGGCTTTGCCGAGCAGGCTCTCGGGTGGGCGGCTGCCGGGGCCGGTGAGGACGATGATCGGCGTCTGCCAGAGGTAGATGCCGTAGGAGCGGGCGCCGATCCAGCGCAGCGGCGCCGCGCCGAGCACGCCGCCGAGCCGGCAGGCCGGGTGGGCGAGCGGCATCAGCACCATCACCGTCGCCAGCGAGAGGACGATGAAGCCGCCCTGGTAGAGGAAGCGGTCGAACTCGCCGACCTGCCAGATCATCAGGGCGATGGTCGCCAGGCCGAGGACGCCGAGTCCGTCGAGGGTGTTGCGCGCCTGTGGGGCGATGCGGCGGCTGAGGCGGCGGCTCGGCCAGACCATCGCCAGGGCGGCACCGAAGAGGAGGCCGCCGGCGCGGGTGTCGGTGCCGTAGTAGATCCGCGAGGGGTCCAGCGTCGGGTGGTAGAGGACGGCCATCTCGACGAAGGAGACGAAGGCGAAGGCGGTCGCCAGGAGGGCGAGGCGGGGGCGGACGCCGGAGGGCAGCGGGCGCTCGTGCACGAGTTTGACCCCGAGCAGCAGCAGGAAGGGCCAGAAGATGTAGAACTGCTCCTCGACCGAGAGCGACCAGAGGTGATTGAGCGGGCCTTCCGGCGCGAAGCGGGCGAAGTAGGAGACGTTGGCGAGGATCTGCTCCCAGTTGTTGAAGTAGAAGACGGAGGAGGCCACCGCCTCCCGGAACTGCATCGGCTGGGCCGGGCCGAAGATGGTCACCCAGGCGGTGACGATCGCCAGCATCACGAACAGGGCGGGCAGCAGCCGGCGGGCGCGGGCAAGCCAGAACTGGCCGAGCCCGATGCGGCCTCGCTGGGAGAGCTGCGAGAGCAGGATGTCGGTGATCAGGTAGCCCGAGAGGGTGAAGAAGATGCCGACGCCGAGCAGCCCCCCGGGCGCCCAGCCGAAGCCGAGGTGGAAGAGGATCACGGCGAGGACGGCTATCGCGCGCAGCCCGTCCAGCCCAGGCATGTAGCGCTGGTTGCGCTTGACGGGTTCCGGCATCTGCGGGTCCGATGGTACGGATTCGGGTAGTCGGCACCAATGACTTACCGAGAGGAGAAGCGATGAGTTCCGACGTCCCCGCCACGCGGCTGCCGACCCGCCGGCTCGGCGACTCCGAGCTGGAGGTCTCGGCCGTCGGGCTGGGCTGCAACAACTTCGGCCGGCGGCTGGACCTGGAGGGGACGGCGGCGGTGCTCGAGGCGGCTCTCGATGCGGGCGTCACCTTCTTCGACACGGCCGACATCTATGGGGGCGCCGGGGCGAGCGAGCAGCTGATCGGCGAGGCACTGGCGGGGCGGCGCGAGGAGTACCTGATCGCAACCAAGTTCGGAATGGAGATGGACGGGGCCGCGGACGCGCCGGAGGCGCCGCGGGGCTCGCGCGATTACGTCCGCTGGGCGTGCGAGGGGTCGCTGCGGCGGCTGCGCGTCGGGCAGATCGACCTCTACCAGTACCACGAGCCCGACGGGCAGACGCCGATCGCCGAGACGCTTGAGGCGCTTGACGAGCTGGTGCGGGAAGGCGTGGTGCGGGCGATCGGCTGCTCGAACTTCAGCGCCGCCGAACTGGTGGAAGCCGACCTGGTCGCGCGCGAGCGCGGGCTGGCGCGCTTCGTCACCCTGCAGAACGAGTACAGCCTGCTCGAGCGCGGGATCGAGGCCGAGGCGGCGCCGACCTGCGAGCGGCTGGAAGTCTCGATCCTCCCCTACTTCCCGCTCAAGAGCGGGTTGCTGAGCGGCAAGTACCGCTGGAGCGAGGAAGCGCCGGCGGGGACGCGGCTGGCCGGCCAGGCTCCCGGCAGCGACGAGGAGTTCAGGGTGGTCGAAACGCTGCGGGAGTACGCGGCGGAACGGGACGTGGAGATGATCGACGTGGCGATCGCAGGCCTGGCGGCGCAGCCGGCGGTGGGCTCGGTGATCGCGGGAGCGACGAAGCCTGAGCAGGTGCGGGCGAACGTCGACGCGCTGCGCTGGCAGCCGTCCGAGGAGGACCTGCGCGAGCTCGACCTGGTGGCGCCGACGCCGCGGAGCTAGGAGGCGGCGCCGAAGCACCAGACCGCGGCGTTCTGCAAGCCCGCC
Source organism: Solirubrobacterales bacterium (assembly GCA_035708105.1). GTDB lineage: Bacteria > Actinomycetota > Thermoleophilia > Solirubrobacterales > 70-9 > VAYN01. The sequence goes on from DASSTG010000014.1 coordinate 34,002, forward strand.
GACTCGCTCCGCTCGCCGTTGCTGATCGAGCCGCTGAACGGGAATCGAGGCTGCCGCCTCGGGAATCGGACTATGCGGCGCCCCGGGCCGGCCCAGATCACCCTCTACTTGCCGGGTGGAGGGTGATCTGGGCCGGCTGCAGCGGGTTGGTTGTTCTGGAGCAACGCCCGCAGGTCCGCGGCGACCTCCTCGGGTTCCTCGTCGAGCTGGTTCCAGGTGAGGTGGATGACGGTGAAGCCGGCGGCGTGGAGGGCGCGATCACGGGAGCGGTCGTCCTGGAAGGCCGAGCGGGTGGAGTGGCCCTGCCAGCCGTCGAGCTCGGCGATCAGGCGCAGGCGCGGCCAGTGGCAGTCGGCCTGGTAGCGCTTGGGCTCCAAGAGGATCCAGTCGTTGAAGCGAGGCAGGGGCAGGCGGTGGCGGCGCAGGAAGGGGACGAACCGCTGCTCGAGCCTGCTGCGCTTGCGCCCGGGCGGCTCCTCCTGCAGGCGCCGCAGGGCAAGGCGGAGCCTGCGCGCCCCCCTTTTGCGTGGGTAGCGCTCGAGCAGGTGCCAGAGCGAGAGGCGATCGTGGAGCTGCAGATATTCAGCCTCACGGATCATCGAGGCGATCGTGTCCGCGTCCACGGTGGCGGCGAGGTCGACGATCGTGCGGGGGACAGAGGTCAGCGGTATCCCCTCTCTCACTCGGCGCTCGTCGTCGGGAACCCGGGAGCAGTGCCGGCGGCTTTCCCTCGTGGAGGTGCTCTTGCGGGGGACCGTGACGTGGACTGCGCCTTCGCTATAGCCGCGAATCCCCCAGAGCGCTGCCGCCGAGCGGTGGCTCAGCAGCGCCCCCGGACCGGAGGCGAGCACGGCCGCCATCAGCCATCCCTCCCTGGGGATCAGGCGGTGGCCCACCGCGTAGACGCCGGCGTGGATGCTGTGCAGGCGCCCGCTGCGCAGGCGCCAATCGATCTCTTCCTTGCTGCGGCCCATCCCCAGCAGTTGCACCCGGCTCACCAACCCGTACTGCCGGCGCGCGAGCTCGGACAGAGCTCTGTCGTCGCCACGAGTCTGTGTTTTCCTTGCTCTACAAGGTTTTTCACAGACCCGTCTCCCATCGCCCGGAGCCTGCCGAGCTACGGCGCACGCGTGGTGCGCGGTTTGTGCCTTTTCAGGCGCGGGGGTGTGCTGCAACCGTCACTGCCACCAGCCAAGGTCGAAGGCCATCCCGGTTTCGCCTCGAGACCGGCTCGGGTACTTGCCGCGCATGTCGAACGCGGCCGAATTCCTGCCCGAGAGGCGCAGCCTCAGGGCGCTCGAGGCGGCAGCTCGAGGCTGCCGCGGATGCGACCTCTACAAGGACGCGACGCAGACGGTTTTCGGTGAGGGACGGCCGAGCGCGAGGTTGATGCTGGTCGGCGAGCAGCCGGGCGACAAGGAGGACCAGGAGGGGGAGCCTTTCGTGGGGCCGGCGGGGCGGCTGCTGGACCGGGCCCTCGAGGAAGCGGGGATCGACCGCTCCGACGCCTACGTCACCAACGCGGTCAAGCACTTCAAGTGGAAACCCCGCGGCAGTCGGCGGCTGCACCAGACCCCGCGCGCCGGGGAGATCGAGGCCTGCAAGCCGTGGCTACAGGCGGAGGTGCAGGCGGTTGAACCGGAGGCGATCCTCGCCCTCGGTGCGACGGCGGCCCGATCCCTGTTCGGGTCGAAGGTCAAGGTCCTCAAAGATCGCGGGAGCCCGATCGATTCGCCGCTGGCGCCGGTGGCGGCGGTGACCATCCATCCCTCGGCGATCCTGCGGCTGCGCGAGCACGACGAGCGCGAGGCGGAGTTCGCGGGCTTCGTCGCCGATCTCGAAGCCGTCGGCGGCGCGCTGCGGGACGGCGCCAGGTGACGACGGCCGCTCCCCCCCGCCGCCGCCTGCGGCGGGCCGACTGCGCCGGCCCCGGGATCACGCGCATCCGCCGCGGCCGCGGCTTCTCCTTCGAGGAAGTCGACGGGATGAGGATCGAGGACGCCGAGACGCTGGAGCGGATCCGGCAGCTGGCGATCCCGCCGGCCTGGAAGGACGTCTGGATCTGCCCCGACCCCTACGGCCACATCCAGGCCACCGGCTACGACGAAGCCGGGCGCAAGCAGTACCTCTACCACGAGCGCTGGCAGCAGCGGCAGGCGGAACGGAAGTTCGAGCTGGTACGCGAATTCGCCCTGGCGCTGCCGAAGCTGCGCCGGGCCGTCACCGCCGACCTGCGCCGCCAGGGGATGCCGCGCGAGCGGGCGCTGGCCTGCGCGGTGCGCCTGCTCGACCTCGGCTTCTTCCGTATCGGCAGCGAGGCCTACGCCGAGGAAAACGAAAGCTTCGGCCTCGCCACCGTCCGCCGCGAACACGTCACCGTCACCAGGGCCGAGGTCGTCTTCGACTTCCCCGCCAAGAGCGGCCAGCGGCGGGTCCAGTCGATCCGCGACCCAGCGGCGCGGCGGGCGCTGGAGGCGATGCACCGGCGCCGTGGCGGCCCCAAGGACCTGCTCGCCTACCGCGCCGGCGGGGAATGGCGCGACGTCCGCTCCGAGGAGATCAACGAGTACATCCACGAGCGGATCGGCGACCGCTTCAGCGCCAAGGACTTCCGCACCTGGCACGGCACCGTCCTTGCCGCGGTCGAGCTCGCCCGCGAGGAGCGGCCGCGTTCCGAGGCGGCGGCGAAGCGAGCGATCAGGCGCGCCGTCGACCGCGTCTCCGAGGCGCTCGGCAACACGCCGGCCGTCTGCCGCGCCTCCTACATCGACCCCCGCGTCCTCGACCGCTACCGAGACGGGGTGACGATCAGGCCCCCCACCTCAACCAACGGCAAGCTCACCGCGAAGCAGCGCCGCCAGAGCGAGCGCGAAGTCGTCCAGCTCATTTCATAGCCAGCTCCGAGGAGGGAGGGCCGGGCATGCCTCGCCGGACCCTCCCCGCTGTCGTCCGCCGAGGCATGCCCGGCCCTCCCTACGCCGGCCGGATCTTCTTCTTCCCCGTTTCGTCTTCCGCGGCCTCGGGGACCAGAGAGACATCGAACAGCTAGGGAAGGCAGGTAGATGAACGTGCACCAACAGCGGCCTTTCGCGGTCGTCACCGGGGCATCCAGCGGGATCGGCTTCGAGCTCGCCAAGGTCTTCGCGGAAGAAGGCTTCGACCTCCTGATCACCGCCGAGGACGAGGAGATCGCGGCGGCCCAGCGGGAGCTGAACCAGATCGCGGCCGGCGTCGAGTGCACGCGCGAGGACCTCTCCACCGAGCAGGGAGTCGAGCGGCTCTACGAGCGGATCCAGGCGACGGCGCGTCCGGTCGACGCGATCGCCCTCAACGCCGGGATCGGCGCCGGCGGCGACTTCGCCCGCGAAACCGAGCTGCGCAAGGAGTTGCGGCTGATCGACCTCAACGTCCGCTCGACCGTCCACCTCTGCAAGCTGCTTGCCCAGGACATGGTCGCCCGCAACCAGGGCCGGATCCTCTTCACCTCCTCGATCGCCTCGACGATGCCGGGCTCCTTCCAGGCCGTCTACAACGCCTCCAAGTCTTCGTCCAGTCCTTCGCCCTGGCGCTGCGCAACGAGCTCGAGGACACCGACGTCACGGTCACCTCGCTGATGCCGGGCCCGACCGAGACCGAGTTCTTCGAGCGCGCCGACATGCTCGACACCCCGGTCGGCGAAGCAGAGAAGGACGACCCGGCCGAAGTCGCCCGCCAGGGCTACGAGGCGCTGATGTCCGGCCGGGAAAAGGTCGTCGGCGGCAACTTCAAGAACAAAGTGCAGACGGTCGCCGGCAAGGTCGTCCCCGATTCGGTCAAGGCCGAAATGCACCGCAAGATGGCCCAGCCGGCGACGGCGGGCGAGAAGGAGGAGCGATGAAGGCAGCCGTCTGGCACGGGCCCCGCGACGTCCGCGTCGACGAGGTCGAGGATCCGACGATCGAGGAGGGCACCGACGCGGTCGTCCGCATCACCTCCTCGGCGATCTGCGGCTCCGACCTCCACCTCTACGAGGTCCTCTCCCCGTTCATGGAGGAGGGCGACATCCTCGGACACGAGCCGATGGGGATCGTCGAGGAGGTCGGCCCGGAGGTGACCCAGATCGCCCCCGGCGACCGGGTCGTGATCCCGTTCAACATCAGCTGCGGCCACTGCTGGATGTGCGAGCAGCAGCTCTACGCGCAGTGCGAGACGACCCAGAACCGGGAGGAGGAAAAAGGCGCCTCCCTGTTCGGCTACACCAAGCTCTACGGCCACGTGCCGGGCGGGCAGGCCGAGTACCTGCGGGTGCCGCAGGCGCAGTTCGGGCCGATCAAGGTGCCGGAGGGCCCGCCCGACGACCGCTTCCTCTACCTCTCCGACGTGCTGCCGACCTCCTGGCAGGCGGTCGAGTACGCGGCGGTCCCCGACGGCGGCTCGGTCGCCGTATTCGGCCTCGGCCCGATCGGGCAGATGACGGCGCGGATCGCAGCCCACAAAGGGGCGCGGGTGATCGCGGTGGACCTCGTCCCCGAGCGGCTGGAGCTGGCGCAGAAGCACGGGATCGAGACCCTCGACCTGGAGGAGCACGAAGACGTCTCCGAGACGATCCGGGAGATGACCGATGGCCGTGGCACCGACGCGGCGATCGACGCGGTCGGGATGGAGGCCCACGGCGCCCCGGTCGGCGAGTTCGCCCAGAAAGCAGCCGGCCTCCTCCCCGACAAGCTGGCGGAAAAAATGGTCGAAAGAGCCGGGGTCGACCGGATGTCGGCGCTGTACGAGTGCTTCGACACCGTCCGCCGCGGCGGCACCGTCTCGATCAGCGGCGTCTACGGCGGCATGGTCGACCCGATGCCGATGATGCAGCTGTTCGACAAGGGCGTGCAGCTGCGGATGGGGCAGGCCCATGTGAAGCGGTGGATCGACGAGATCATGCCGCTGCTCGCCGACGAGGCCGATCCGCTGGGTACCGAAGACCTCGCCTCCCACAGGATCGGCCTCGACGAGGTGCCCGAGGCTTACGAGAAGTTCCAGAAGAAGGAAGACGGCGCGATCAAGTTCGTGATCGAGCCGAACGGGGCCGGCGGAGCGTGAGCATGCGCGTGGTCGTCACCGGAGCGAGTGGCAACGTCGGCACCAGCGTGCTGGAAGCGCTGGGAGCCGAGCCGGAGGTGCGGGAGATCGTCGGGATCGCCCGACGGGTGCCCGAGATCGAGATGCCGAAGGTCGAGTGGATCGGCGCCGACGTCGTCGAGGACGACCTCGTCCCGATCTTCGCCGACGCCGACGCGGTGATCCATCTCGCCTGGGCGATCCAGCCGAGCCGGGACGAAGCAGTGACGGAGCGGACCAACGTCCTCGGCAGTCGCTTCGTCTTCGATGCGGTCGCCGAAGCGGGGGTGCCCGCGCTCGTCCACGCCTCCTCGGTCGGCGCCTACTCCCCCGGCCCGAAGCGGCGGCGGGTCGACGAGTCCTGGCCGGTCGACGGGATCAAGACCTCGTTCTACTCGCGCCACAAGGCGGCGGTGGAAGAACAGCTCGACGAGTTCGAAAAGCGCTCGCCGGAGACCCGGGTCGTGCGACTGCGGCCGGGGCTGATCTTCAAGTCCGAGGCGGCGAGCGAGGTCCGCCGCCTCTTCGCCGGCCCCTTCCTGCCCGGCTTCCTGGTCCGCAAGCAGCTGGTGCCGCTGGTCCCGCGGGTGCCGCGGCTACGCTTCCAGGCGGTCCACTCGCGCGACGTCGGCGAGGCCTACCGGCAGGCGGTCGTGCGCGAGGTCAGCGGCGCATTCAACATCGCCGTCGAGCCGGAGATCGGGGTCGACGAGCTCTGCGGGCTCTTCGGCGCCCGCAGCTTCCCGCTGCCGGCGGGGGCGCTGCGCGGAGCCGCCTCGCTGAGCTGGAAGCTGCGGCTGCAGCCCTCCTCCCCCGGCTGGATCGACCTCGCCCTCGGGGTGCCGATGATGGACACGAGCCGGGCGCGCGAGGAGCTCGGCTGGAAGCCGACGACCTCCTCCCTCGACGCGCTGGAGGACCTGCTGAACGGGATGCGCCACGCCGAGGGCGCGCCGACGCCGCCGCTGGAGCGGGCCGCCGGCGGCCCGCTGCGGGCGCGCGAGCTCGCCACCGGCGTCGGCCAGAGGCAGTAGGTGGCGGCGATCGGGTACACGCTCTCCTGCGAGGAGTTCGGGCCGCGGGCGCTGACCGCGCAGGCGGTGCGGGCCGAGCGCGCCGGCTTCGACTTCGCCGGGATCAGCGACCACTACCACCCGTGGGTGGACAAGCAGGGGAACAGCCCCTTCGTCTGGGGCGTGCTGGGCGCGATCTCGGAGGCGACGGAGCGGCTCGAGCTGATCACCGGGGTGACCTGCCCGACGACCCGGATCCACCCGGCGATCGTCGCCCAGGCGGCGGCCACGGCGGCGATCCAGCTGCCGGGTCGGTTCGCGCTCGGAGTCGGCAGCGGCGAGAACCTCAACGAGCACATCCTCGGCGACCGCTGGCCGCCGGTGGCACGCCGGCAGGAGCGGCTCGAGGAGGCGATCGAGGTGATCCGCCGGCTCTGGGAGGGCGGCCTCGTCACCCACTACGGCCGCCACTTCACGGTCGAGAACGCGCGCCTCTACACGCTGCCCGAGGAACCGCCGCCGCTGATCGTCGCGGTTGCCGGCGAGCGCTCGGTCGCCCTCGCGGCGCGCCACGGCGACGGCCTGATCGGCACCGCGCCGAAGGCGGAGTCGATCGAGGAATTCCGCGCCAAGGGCGGCGAAGGGCCCGCCTACGGGCAGCTGCACGTCTGCTGGGCCGAGTCCGAGGAGCGGGCGCGGCAGACCGCGCTCGAACACTGGCCGAACGGCGCGATCGGCGGCAGCCACTTCCTCGAGCTGCCCCTCCCCTCCCACTTCGCAGAGGCGACCGAGCTGGTGGACGAGGAGGCGATCGCCGAGAGCATCGTCTGCGGGCCGGACCCGGAGAAGCACCTGGAGGCGATCCGCGAGTACGTCGACGCCGGCTACGACCACGTCTACGTCCACCAGGTCGGCCCCGACCAGGACGGCTTCTTCGACTTCTACGAGCGCTCGGTCCTGCCGGCCCTGCGCGACTGAGGACCCGCGGCCGCGGGTCGCGCCGATTTCTTCCAATTTCGGGGATGGATTCCAGTTTTCGCGTCGAAGCCTTGGGTACCGAAAGCCCATGGCGGCACCGAACGTAAAAGTCATCCCCCAACCGGGCGAGGTCTGGCTCAGCTGCCCGCCCTATTTGATGATGGCCCGGATCGTCGCCGTCGATTTCGAGGCCGACTCGCCGGTGGTCAGCTACGAGCTGCACGACGACGACGGCTCCCTGCTGCAGGCGGTCGAGCACGCCGCGGTCGACCAGGCCTGGTGGCGCACCTTCAGGAAGCTCGAGCCGCGCTTCGGCTAGGAGGGATTGGCGAGCGGCCCCCTGAATTGCATTCCCTGGGCAACCCGCGTTTTGCCGCGGCCGGGGTTCTGCCTATACAGTGCCTAGGTATGGCGAATACGGTCGGGATCGGCGAGGCGGCGAAGATGCTGGGCGTAAGCACCGACACCCTGCGCCGCTGGGACCGCTCGGGACGGATCGGGACCGAGCGGGACTCGCGCAATCGCCGCCGGGTCCCCGTCGCCGAGATCGAGCGCCTGCGCGAGGCGCCGGCCCGCCATGCGACCGGCGACGGCTTCTCCGCCCGCAACCGCTTTCCCGGCACGATCCGCTCGGTCGAGGTCGATGGGGTGATGGCGCTGGTCGAGATCGAGGCCGGCCCCCACCTGGTCACCGCCGCGATCACCCGCGACTCGGTCGAAGAGCTCGGCCTGGCGCCGGGGATGAAAGCCACCGCCACCGTCAAGGCCTCCTCGGTGATGGTCCAGCGGGGCGGCTGATGCGGCGAGGTCTCGCCGCCGTCGCCGTCTCCCTGCTCCTGGCCGGCTGCGGCGGGAGCGGGGCGGGCGAACCGACGCTGACGGTGCTCGGGGCGTCGTCGCTGACCGAAGCGCTCGGCAGGTACGGGGAATCGTTCCCGGGGGCGAAGGTGCGCAGCTCGTTCGCCGGCTCCGACCAGCTGGCGGCGCAGATCGAGCAGGGCGCCCGGGCCGACGTCTTCGCCTCCGCCGACACCGCCTACCCGGCGCAACTGCACCGGGAACGGCTGGTCGGGAAGCCGGTCGTCTTCGCCCGCAACCGGCTCCTCGTCGTCACCCCTCCTCACGGCACCGTGGAGTCGCTCGCCGACCTGACCGAGCCGGGGACGAGGATCGTCATCGGCGACCCCAGCGTCCCCGTCGGCGCCTACACCCGCGAAGTGCTGGGACGGCTGCCGGCGAGCGAGCAGGCGGCGATCCTCGACAACGTCCGCTCCGAAGAACCCGAGGTGACGGCCGTTCTGGCCAAGGTCGCCGGCGGCGCCGCCGACGCCGGCTTCGTCTACGCCACCGACGCGCGGACGGTCGCCGGCCAGGTGCGCACCGTTCCGCTCCCTCCGCGGCTGCAGCCCGACGTCGCCTACGCCGCCGCCGTCGTCAGCGGCAGCTCCGAGGAGGAAGACGCGCAGCGCTACCTGGAGGGACTGCTGCACGGCGCAGGCGGCGCCGACTTGCGGGAAGCGGGCTTCCTGCCGCCGCGATGAGGCTGCGCTCGGGATTCGGGCTGCTGGCGCTGGCCGCCGCCGCCCTCGCGGTCGCTTTCCTCGTCCTGCCGGTGGTGGCGATCTTCGCCGACGTCAGCCCCGGCCGCCTGCTCGACGCCCTCGGTGAAGAGAGCGCCCGCGAAGCGCTCTGGCTTAGCCTGCGGACGACGGTGATCGCGATGGTCCTCGTCGTCGCGGTCGGCGCCCCCGCCGCCTACCTGCTGGCGCTGAAGCGGTTCCGCGGCCGCTCCCTGGTCCTCGCCGCGATCGAGCTGCCGCTGGTGCTGCCGCCGGCGGTGGCCGGCATCGCCCTGCTGGCGGCGCTCGGCCCCGACGGCATCCTCGGTGGCGCGCTCGCGGGCGCGGGCCTCGAACTCGTCTTCCAGACGGCGGGCGTCGTCGTCGCCCTCGTCTTCGTCTCCGCCCCCTTCTTCCTGCGCCAGGCGATCGCCGCCTTCGCGGCGCTGGACCCGCGGCTGCTGGAGGCGGCGCGGACCCTCGGCGCCGGCCCCTTTCGCGCCTTCGCCACGGTCGCGGTGCCGAGCGCGAGGCCGGGGCTAGCGGCGGGGCTGGCCCTCGCCTGGGGACGGGCGCTGGGCGAGTTCGGGGCGACCCTGCTCTTTGCCGGCTCGCTCGAGGGCGTCACCCAGACGGCGCCGTTGGCGATCTTCTCCGCCTTCAACCGCCCCGGCGGCTTCACCTCGGCGCTGGCGCTCTCGGCGGTCCTGATCGTCCTCGCCGCAACGATCCTGGTCGGGGTCAAGCTGCTGGGAGCCGACCGAGCGGTGGAAGCGCCGCCGCAGGTCCGATGACCCAGGCCGCCAGCCGAACTGCATCAAATTTCCTCCCCAGCAGGTCGGAAATTTGATGCAGTTCGGGGAAGGGGCCGACGGGAGGTCGCTGGCGGTGGCGGCGCGGATGCCGCTGCGGGGGTTCGAGCTCTCGCTCGAGCTGGCGGTCGGCCCGGGCGAGCGCCTCGCCCTCGCCGGGCCGTCGGGAGCTGGCAAGACGACGCTGCTGCGGATCGTCGCCGGGCTGGTCCGGCCGGCGGCGGGCATGGTCGCGGTCGGCGAGGAGGTCTGGCTCGATACGGCCGCGCCGCGGGAGGTGCCGGCCGAGCGCCGCCGCTGCGGCTTCGTCTTCCAGGACTACGCCCTCTTCCCCCGCCTCAGCGCCTGGCGCAACGTCGCCTTCGGCATGACCGGTCCGCGGCGGCAGCGGCGCCGGCGGGCGCAGGAGCTGCTCGACCGCTTCGGCATCGGCGCCCTCGCCGACGCTTCCCCCGGCTCGCTCTCGAGCGGCGAGCGCCAGCGCGTCGCCCTCGCCCGGGCACTGGCGGCGCAGCCGCGGGCGCTGCTGCTCGACGAGCCGCTGGCCGCGCTCGACCCCGGCAGCCGCCGGGGCGCCCTGCGCGAGCTGCAGGCCCAGCTGGCTGGCCTCTCGATCCCGGTCCTGCTCGTCACCCACTCCTACGACGAGGCGGCGCTGCTGGCCGAGCGGATCGCGGTGATCGACCGCGGCCGCGTCGTCCAGACGGGCGCCCCGGCCGACGTCTCGACGCGGCCCGCCTCCCCCTTCGTCGCCGACTTCGCCGGCGCCGCCGTCCTCCACGGCGAGGCGAGCCGCGAGCCGGGTGGCCTGACGCTGGTGCGGCTGCGCGGCGGTGGCGAGCTGCGCAGCACCGACGAGGCCGCCGGCCCGGTTGCGGTCAGCGTCTTCCCCTGGGAGATCACGCTGCAGCCGCCGGGCGGCGAGGGCGCCGACTCGATGCTGAACCGGCTCGCCGGCGAGGTGATCTCGGTGACCCCGGTCGGCAACCGGGTCCGGGTCGGGATCGCCACCCCGCAGCCGCTCGGGACCGAGGTGACGGCACGCTCGGCGGCGGCGCTGGGGCTGCGGCTGGGCACCCGGGTCGTCGCCGCCTGGAAGGCGACGGCGACGCGGCTCATCCCCCTCAGCTGATTGTTCCTTTGTCCGGCTATACGGGCAAAAGGAACAACTGGACTCAGAAGAGGGCCTCCGCCTGCCGCAGGTCGGCCGGGTCGTTGACGTTGAAGAGCAGGCGGTGGGGGTCGCCGAAGCGGGAGAGCTCGTCCTCCTCGAGCAGACGCGGATGCAGCGCCTCGACTGTGCGGGTCAGCGGCTCCTGCCCCTCCAGCGCCGCTTCCAGCTCCGGCAGCAGGGCGGTTTCGTAACGGGCGAGCAACGGCTGCGGGCGACCGCCGAGGCTGGGCACGACCAGCGGATCCGGCAGCTCGGCCAGGAGCCGGATCAGGCCGGCGGGGACGAACGGGAGGTCGCAGGCGACGACGACGAGCGGCCGGCCCTCCCCCGCCCGCAGCGCCGCGACGATCCCGCAGAGGGGGTGGCGCGGCTGCTCCGGCTCCCGCAGCACCGGCACCTCCAGGGCCGGCAGCTGGTCCCCCGGCTTGGCGCAGACCAGCGCCTCCAGGCCGGCCTCGGCGATCGCCGCCAGCGGGTAGGCGATGAGCGGCTCTCCGTGCAGGTCCGCGCGGACCTTCCCCCCGCCCATGCGGCTGCCTGCTCCCCCCGCCAGGACAACCCCGAGCGTCCGCTTCATGACAGGGGAGTGTCGCAGGCGCGGGCGCCGGGTAGCCTGCGGGCGTGGCGCTCGAAGACGCTCACGGCCGGCTGCTCTCCGACCTGCGGGTCTCCGTCACCGACCGCTGCAACTTCCGCTGCCGGTACTGCATGCCGGCCGAGGGGATGCCGTGGATCGACCGCGCCGAGGTCCTCTCCTTCGAGGAGATCGAGCGGCTGGTGCGGCTCTTCGTCATGCTCGGGGTGGAGGACGTGCGGCTGACCGGCGGCGAGCCGCTGGTGCGGCGCGAGTTCCCCTCGCTGGTCGCCCGCCTGGCCGCGATCGACGGCATCCGCGACCTCTCCCTGACCACCAACGGCTACCTGCTGGCCCGCGACGCCGAGGCGCTTGTCGCCGCCGGGATCGGCCGGGTCAACGTCTCGATCGACTCGCTCGCCCGCGGCCGCTTCTTCGAGATCACCCGCCGCGACGCGCTGGCGCGGGTGCTGGAGGGGCTGGAGGCGATCGCCGCCTTCCCGCAGGTGCGGCCGATCAAGGTCAACGCGGTGCCGATGCCGGGCTTCGGCGCCGAGGAGGTCGCGCGCTTCTGCGAGCTCGCCCGCAGCCGCCGCTTCCAGGTCCGCTTCATCGAGTTCATGCCGCTCGACGGCGGGCGCTCCTGGCGAGCGGACGACGTCCTCAGCGGCGCCGCGGTGCGGGCGCTGGTCGAAGCCGCGCACCCGTTGCGCGAGCTGCCGCGCGAGCCGCACTCGACCGCGCGGGTCTACGCCTTCGCCGACGGCGAGGGCGAGATCGGCTTCGTCAACCCGGTGACCGAACCGTTCTGCGCCGACTGCAACCGCATCCGCCTCACCGCCGACGGCAAGCTCCGCACCTGCCTCTTCTCCCAGCACGAGACCGATCTGCGCGCGCCGCTGCGCGAAGGCGCGGGCGAGGCGGAGCTGGAGCGGATCGTCCGCGACGCGGTCTGGCGCAAGGAGCTGAAGCACCACGTCGGCGAGCCGGGGTTCCGGCCGCCGGCGCGTACGATGAGCGCGATCGGAGGCTGAGATGAGGCGGGACGAGTGGCTGGCCGGCTTCTGCGAGCGCCTGGGGCTGGAGCCGCCGAGCAAAGAGGAAGTGGCGGCGCTGCTCGACCTCGCCGCCACCGCCGCCCACTCCTCCGAGCGGACCGCCGCCCCGCTCGCCTGCTGGGTCGCCGGCCGCAGCGGCCGCCCGGCGGCGGAGCTGGGCGAGGTCGCGCAGCAGGTCGCGCCGGCGCCCGCGGAGGAGTAGCGCTCCTCGCCCTCAGGCGCGGCAGAAGTAGACGGCCGCGGTGTGGCGGTCCTCGTCGATCCCGGGCTCGAGCCTGCTGTCGACCTCGCCGAAGGCGCCGAGCAGGGTCAGCCCGGCGGCCTCGATCGCGGCGCTCGCTTCCGCCTGCCCGAAGTGGCGCATCCGGTGGAAGTGGGTGGCGGCGGGCTCGCCGCGCACTTCGAAGCGCCCCTCCCCCACCGCCCCCGGCCCGACCTCCTGCGACTCCAGCCGGCCCTCGAAGACATAGGTCCGGCCCTCGCGCTCGACCGTCAGCTTCTCGCCGAGGAAGGAGCGGAAGACCTCGAGGGTGGTGGCGTCGAAGACCGCCAGCCCCCGCGGCGCCAGGTTCCGCCGCATCCCCGCCAGCGTCGCCGTCAGCTCCTCGACCCCGCCGAGATAGCCGATCGGGTTGTTGAGCGCCCAGATCAGGTCGAACTCGCCGAGCCGGGGCAGCTCCCGCATGTCGGCGACGAGCAGCTCGGCCCGGTCGCCGGCCTTGGCCCGCGCCGCCGCGATCATCGCCGGCGAGATGTCGCAGGCGGTGACCCGCCAGCCGCGCTCGAGCGGGACGGCGAAGCTGAGGCCGGTCCCGCAGGCGACGTCGAGCAGCCGCTCGCCGCTCGCGCCCAGCTCCTGCGCCTTCGCCAGCAGGGTCCGGCTCCACTTCTCGTACTGGTAGCCGTAGCCGCTGGTGAAGTCGTCGTAGAAGCGGGCCATCGCCTCGTAGGCCCGCTTCGCCGGATCCTCCGCCCGGGACCTCATCTACAGAGCAAGCTAACCGACGCGGCCGCCGTCGGCGTAGACGTTGACCGAGCCGCGGCGGGCGAAGCCGGCGAGGGTCATGCCGCGGTCGGCGGCGAGCTCGATCGCCAGCGAGCTGGGGGCGCCGACGCCGACCAGGACCGGGCAGCCGGCGACCGCGGCCTTCTGCACCAGCTCGAAGGAGAGGCGGCCGCTGACGCAGAGCAGGCGCTCGTGCAGCGGCAGCCCGCCGCCGATCAGCGCCGCGCCGATCACCTTGTCCATGGCGTTGTGGCGGCCGACGTCCTCGCGTGCCAGCAGCAGCTCGCCCGCGGCGTCGAAGAGGCCGGTGGCGTGGAGGCCGCCGGTGCGCTCGAAGCCCGGCTGCGCGAGGCGCTCGGGCAGGCCGGCGAGCAGCCCCCGCGCGACCCGCGGGCCCGGCGGCAGCGGCGCGCTCGCCACCGCCACCTCGGCCAGCGCCCCCTTGCCGCAGACCCCGCAGGAGGAGGTCGTGTAGAAGCGACGGGCGCCGGGATCGCGCAGCAGCGGGCCCTCGACCGTGACCGCGTTGGCGGCGAGGTCGGCGCTGAGGCCGGCGCGGCGCGGGCCGTCGATCAGGCCCTCGCCGTAGAGGAAGCCGAGCGCCAGCTCCTCGTCGTCGCCCGGGGTCCGCATCGTCACGCTCAGCGGCTCGCCGTCGACCCTGATCTCCAGCGGCTCCTCGACGGCGACCGCGTCGCGTTCGCCGTCGCGCTCGATCTCCCGGTAGAGCCGCGAGCCGGGCACTCGGCCCGCCCCGTCCGAGGCTTGTAAGGGCGCCGACACCAGCGTTTTCGCGCTACCCCTCGCGGGTACCCCCGAAACGTGACGCGTGTCGCCGCTTGATCCCCATAGCCCCGCCTCACACCACATCGCCACGCTCTGGTGGTGGATGTTGGTGGTCGCCGGGGTGGTCTTCCTCGGTGCGGTGGCGATGCTGGTGGTCGGATGGGTGCGGCGCGAGACGCCTGGCCTCCCCTTCCTCGGCGAGAACGAGAAGCTGAACACCGGCCTCGTCGTCCTCTTCGGGATGGCGATCCCGATCGTGATCCTGGTCGCCCTCTTCATCGTCTCCGACCTCGTCCTCCTCAACGAAACCGACGCCCCGCAGGCGAGCAGCACGGCGATGACCGTGACGGTGATCGGCCACCAGTGGTTCTGGCAGGTCCGCTACGAAGGCGAAGGCGCGGAAACGGCCAACGAGATTCACATCCCCGTCCGCACCCCGGTCAACCTCGTGGTCCGCAGCGCCGACGTCATCCACTCCTTCTGGGTGCCGGAACTGAACCGCAAGATCGACACGATCCCGGGCCAGGCCAACTCGATCGAACTGTACGCCGAAGAAGCCGGCGTCTACCGCGGCCAGTGCGCCGAGTTCTGCGGCCTCCAGCACGCCCACATGGCGTTCCGCGTCTACGCGGAACCGATGCCGAAGTTCAAGGCGTGGCTGGCGAACATCCGCAAACCCGCCCGCGAACCGGCCACCCCACAGGCGCAGCTCGGGCAGCGGTACTTCATGGAAGACGGCTGCGCCGCCTGCCACGCCATCGCCGGCACCGAAGCGAGGGGAACCGTGGGGCCGAACCTGACCCACCTCGCCGGCCGCGAGACGATCGCCGCCGACACCCTCGCCAACACCCCGGAAGACCTCTTCCGCTGGGTCCAGAACCCGCAGGCGATCAAGCCCGGGGCGAAGATGCCGGGCCTCGGCCTCGGTCCCGAACAGTTCCACGCGATCGTCGCCTACCTGACGGAACTGAGATGACGGTCTCGACCCCGCCGGCAACTGCCGTTCGCCTCCAGCGCCTGGAGCGGATCTGGAAAGAGAGCCCCGGCGTCCTCGGCTGGCTCACCACCGTCGACCACAAGCGGATCGGCATCCTCTACTTCTTCACCTCGCTCTTCTTCTTCGGGGCCGGCGGGGTCGAGGCGCTGCTGATCCGGACCCAGCTGATCGGCCCCAACCAGTCCACCCTCGACCCGGCCACCTTCAACGAAATGATGTCCTCGCACGGGACGACGATGATCTTCTTCTTCGTCGTGCCGATGTCGCTGGGGGCCTTCGGCAACTACCTGATCCCGCTGATGATCGGGGCCCGGGACATGGCGTTCCCGCGGCTCAACGCCCTCTCCTACTGGATCTACCTCTGCGCCGGCGTCTTCCTCTACGTCGGCGTCTTCAGCGGCAACGGCCCCAGCGCCGGCTGGTTCGACTACGTCCCGCTCGCCTCCAAGGCCTACAGCCCCGGCCCCGGCATCGACTTCTACGCGCTCTCGCTGCTGTTCGTCTCGATCTCCACCACCGCCGGCGCGATCAACGCGATCGTCACCATCTTCAAGCTGCGGGCGCCGGGGATGTCGCTGAACCGGATGCCGCTCTTCTGCTTCGCCTTCCTCGCCGTCTCCTTCGCCCTGATCTTCGCCCTGCCGGCGCTCAGCACCGCCCTGATCCTGCTCGAGCTGGAACGGCTGCTGGGATTCCACTTCTTCATCCCGGCGGCCGGCGGCGCCCCGATCCTCTGGCAGAACCTCTTCTGGATCTTCGGCCACCCGGAGGTCTACATCATCATCCTGCCCGCATTCGGGATCGCCACCTCGATCATCCCCACCTTCACGCGGCGGAAGATGGTCGCCTGGCCGCTGGTGGCGCTGGCCGAGATCCTCGTCGCCTTCCTCGGCTTCGGCGTCTGGGCGCACCACATGTTCGCGGTCGGCCTGGCCAGCGCGACGGCGATCTACTTCGCCGCCGCCAGCCTGATCATCGTCATCCCCAGCGGCATCCAGCTGTTCTCCTGGATCGCCACGATCGTCACCGGCACGCCGCGCTTCCAGACGCCGCTGCTGTGGATCGTCGGCTTCATCGTCCTCTTCATCATGGGCGGCCTCTCCGGCGTCATGTTCGCGGCGATCCCGTTCGACCAGCAGACGACCGACACCTACTTCGTCGTCGCCCACTTCCACTACGTGATCTTCGGCGCCGCGGTCTTCCCCCTGCTCGGCGGCATGTACTACTGGTTCCCCAAGGTCACCGGGCGGATGTACCACGAGGGCTGGGGCAAGGCCAGCTTCTGGCTGACCTTCGTCGGCACCAACATCACCTTCTTCCCGATGCACATCCTCGGCCTCGACGGGATGCCGCGGCGCAACTACACCTACGGCCCGGAAATGGGCTGGACCGGGCTGAACCTGATCGAGACGCTGGGCGCCTACCTGCTGGCCCTGGGTTTGCTCGCGGTCTTCGTCAACCTCGCCGTCAGCCTCTTCAGGGGCGCGCGGGCCGGCAACGACCCCTTCGGCGGCGACACCCTGGAGTGGTCGACCACCTCGCCGCCCCCGGAGTACAACTACGCGGTCATCCCCAAGGTCTCCAGCCCGTATGCGATGTGGGACACCGAGGACCGCGAAGAGGACGCCCGCAACCTCGAGCGGGGGCGGAAAACGCTCGAACGGGGGCACGAGACGGCGGCCAGCACCGCCGTCGACGCCGACTGGGACGAGGTCCTGGAGATGCCCTCGCATTCCGCCTGGCCGCCGCTGGTCGCGCTGGCGATGGCGGGGGTCTTCACGATGATCCTGCTGCAGCAGTGGCTCGCGGCGGCGGTCTTCGTCGGCGTCCTCCTCTGCACCGTCGCCGGCTTCCACCTGAAGGAGCCGGAGGAGGCATGAGCTCGGTCCCGCGCAGCATGGAAGCCGAAGGTCCCGGGCCGGTCCGGGCGGTGGACCGGGAGCGCCGGACGCAGGCGAGCGGCTGGTGGGGCGCGGCGCTGCTGATCGCCACCGAGGCGACGCTCTTCGCCTGCCTGATCGCCACCTACTTCTACCTGCGCTTCAGGACCAGCGAATGGCCGCTGGGCGGGATCGAGAAGCCCTCGGTGACCCTGCCCCTGGTCTTCACCGGGATGCTCGTCGCCAGCTCGATCCCGATGTTCTTCTCGGTCAGAGCCGCGAAGGGCGGGTCGGTCCGCGCCGCCTGGTGGCTGCTCCTCCTGGCGACCGTCGTCCAGGCGACCTACCTCGGCCTGCAGATCCACCTGATGGTCGACGACCTCCACTCCTTCAGCCCCCAGGCCAACGCCTACGGCTCGATCTACTACACGCTGATCACCGTCCACCACGCCCACGTCGCGGTCGGGCTGGCGATCGACGCCTGGCTGCTCTGGAAGCTCGCGCGCGGCATCACCAACTACCGGCTGATCGGGCTACGGGTGGCCGCCTTCTACTGGTACTTCGTCGGCGCGGCCGCGATCGCAGTGGTCCTGACCCAGCTCTACCCGTCACTGTGAGAGCCCTGCGACCGATACTCGAGCGGATCCCGCCGGAGTCGCCGGTCTCGCCGATTCTCTGGTTCGCGGTGCTGGGGGCGCCGGGCGCCTACACCGTCCAGCTCGGCCTCGGCTACTGGCTCGCCGAGGCCGCCTGCAGCCCGACCGGCGGCCGCTGGGGCATCTCGCTCAGCACCTGGGCGATCGTCGTCACCCTCCCCGCCGCGGCGGTCGCCGCCGCCTCCGGGCTCACCTCCGTCTGGCTCTACCGGCGCCACGGCGACCGCCACGAGCCGCCGCCGAGCGGCCGTGTCGCCTTCCTCGCCGCGGTCGGGATGACCCTCTCCGCCCTCTTCCTGGCGCTGATCCTGATGACCGGCGCCGGCGTCCTCACCTTCCACGTCTGCAACCAGTCATGAGGCGGAGCCGGGCAGCAGTGGCGGCGGCGGTCCTGCTCGGCGGGTTGGCGCCCGCCGCGGTCGCCGGCGCGCAGCCGCCGAGCGGCGTCACCCACCAGCCCGGCGGCTCCAAACAGCAGCTGATGCAGCTGGGCGAGGGGCTATTCGCCGCCAACTGCGCCAGCTGCCACGGGTTCCGCGGCGAAGGGGTGCTGGCCCCGAGCGACAGCGCCGTCGGCGGCGGCACCGGCCAGGGCCCCTCGCTGGTCGGGGTCGGCGAGCTGGCGCCCGACTTCTACCTCCGCACCGGGCGGATGCCGCTCGACCACGCCGGCGAAGAGCCCGAACGGCAGCGGCCGTTCTTCAACTCACGCGAGATCGAAGCGATCACCGCCTACGTCGCCTCCTTCGGCGGCGGGCCGAAGATCCCGGAACCGGAACCGGACTACGGATCGCTGCCGGAAGGCATGTCCCTCTACACCGAGCACTGCGCCGGCTGCCACCAGATCCTCGGCGAAGGCGGCTACGTGACCGGCGCCAAGGTGCCGGTCCTCCGGCACGCCGACCCGACCGAGATCGCCGAGGCGGTGAGGATCGGCCCCTTCCTGATGCCGAAGTTCCCGCAGAGCCAGATCAGCGACGCCGACCTGAACAAGATCATCGCCTACGTGATCAGGAGCAGGAACCCGGAAGACGCCGGCGGCTGGGGGATCGGACACATCGGGCCGGTGCCGGAGGGGATGGTCGCCTGGTTCGTCGCCGCCTTCGTCCTCGCCGGGCTCTGCGCCGTGATCGGAAGGAGGCTCTCCTCGTGAAGACCGCCGCGAAGCTGAAGTTCGCCCTGCTCGCCGCCTTCGGGTTCCTGCGCGAAGCCGGCCGCAGGCGCCGGCGCGAACCGATCGTCAAGGAGGAAGGAGGCGATCCGCGGGCGGAGCTGATCGTCGCCCTGCTGCTGCTAGCCGCCGCCGCCTGCGCGGTCCTGTTCATCGTCGTCTACGCGCTGGAGTGGTCGAACATGACGCAATGGCTGGGCCTCTGCCTCGGCGGCTGCCTGCTGCTGATCGCCGCCGCTCTGATCTACGCCGGCGAGACCTTCGTCCCGACCGAGGATCTGGAGGAGGACTACCCGCCGATCGAGCACCCCGAAGAGCAGGAGGAGATCGACCAGATCGGCCGCGAGAGCGTCGGCGGCTTCACCCGCAAGCGCCTCCTGCTCGGCGCCGCCGGCGCCGCCGGCGCCGCGCTCGGCGCCGCCCTGGTCGTCCCCGCCGCATCCTTCGGGCCCTTCCTCGACACCGAGTCCTTCTACTACTCCCCCTGGCACCGCGACCGCCGCCTCGTCGACGAGGACGGCAGGCCCTACAAGGCCGACGAGATCGAGTACGAAACCTTCTACACCGCCTTCCCCGAGAACGCCTACCGGGAGGAGCTGGCGGCGCCGCTGGTGGTGGTGAAGGTCGACCCCTCCGAACTCGAGCTGCCGGAAGGGAGGGAGAACTGGGCGCCGCAGGGGATCGTCGCCTACTCGAAGATCTGCACCCACGCCGGCTGCGCGATCGCCCTCTACCGCAAGCCCCGCTTCCCCCAGGCCGAGCCGCGCCCCGCCCTCGTCTGCCCCTGCCACTACTCGACCTTCGACCCGGCCGAGGGGGGCAAGGTGATCTTCGGCCCGGCCGGGCGGGAACTGCCGCAGCTGCCGCTGCTGATCGACTCGGCCGGCGAGCTGCGCGCGGCCGGCAACTACTCCGCCCCGGTCGGGCCGAGCTTCTGGGGCGTGCGGACGCGGAGGCCGACGGCGTGATCCGCCGCACCGTCCGCTTCCTCGACCAGCGCAGCGGCGCCGCCCCGCTGCTGAAGAAGACGCTGCGCTACGTCTTCCCCGACCACTGGTCCTTCCTCCTGGGGGAGGTGGCGCTCTACGCCTTCATCGTCCTCGTCGCCACCGGCGTCTACCTCACCTTCTTCTTCGAGCCGAGCACGGCGAAAACCGTCTACCACGGAAGCTACGCGCCGCTGCGGGGGATGGAGATGAGCCGGGCCTACGCCTCGGTCGTCCACCTCTCCTTCGACGTCAAGGCCGGCCTTCTGATCCGCCAGACCCACCACTGGGCCGCCGACGTCTTCGTCGCCGCGATCGTCCTCCACCTGATCCGCGTCTTCTTCACCGGCGCCTACCGCAAGCCGCGCGAGCTCACCTACCTGATCGGCATCCTGATGCTCTTCGCGGCGCTGCTGGAGGGGTACCTCGGCTACTCGCTGATCGACGACCTGCTCTCGGGGATGGGGCTGGCGATCGGCTACGGGGTGGCGCTCTCGATCCCCTTCGTCGGCGCCAACCTGGCGCTGGCGATCTGGGGGCACCCATTCCCCGGCGACCCCGACTTCTGGTCGCGGATGTACATCGCCCACGTACTGATCATGCCGCTGCTGATCGGCGGCCTGCTCGCCGCCCACCTGGCGCTGGTCGCCTCCCGCCACCACACGCAGTTCCGGCGCAGGTCGGTCCCCGGCGAGCGCAAGCTGATCGGCATCCCGACCTTCCCCGGGCAGGTGCCGCGCTCGCTCGGCCTGATGATCGCCGTCGCCGGGGTCCTGGTCCTGCTCGGCGGGCTGGTGCAGATCAACCCGATCTGGCTCTGGGGCCCCTACCACGTCTACGACGGCACCAACGGCGCGCAGCCCGACTGGTACCTCGGCTGGCTGATCGGGGCGCTGCGCCTGGTGCCGAGCTTCGACGTCGTCGTCTGGAACCGGACGCTGGTCCCGAACCCGTTCTGGGGCGGGGCGCTCTTCCCGCTGATCGTGCTGGCGGCGCTGATGCTGTGGCCTTGGCTGGAGCGGCGGGCGACCGGCGACCACCGCTTCCACAACGTGCTCGACCGGCCCCGCGACGCGCCGGTCAGGACCGGCATCGGCGCCGGGTTCCTCACCTGGGTGGCGATGATCTTCCTCGCCGGGTCCTCCGACCGGGTCCTCGTCTTCCTCGGGATCAGCTATGTCAGCCAGATCTGGTTCTACCGGGTGGCGGTCTGGGTGGTGCCGGTGATCGTCGGGCTCCTCGCCTGGCGCCTCTGCCTCGGCCTCAGGGGGATGGAGGAGGTGCAGGCCGAGCAGGAGGCCGCCGTCCGTAGCGCGCAGCCCGAGTAGCGACGCGCGCCTCGGCGCCGTCCTCGAGCAGGGACTGGCGCAGCTCCGCCTCGCGGAACCAGCGCAGGAACATCCAGGAGAAGAGGCTGACGGTGATCAGCGCCCCCCAGATGAACATGATCGCGCCGCCGACCTGCTGGTCGGTGAGCGGCGCGATCCCCCAGGCGCGCTCGCCGGCGGCGTAGAGGCGGTAGAACGGCGTCCCCGCCCAGATGAAGATGTTGCCGAGGATCGCGCAGCCGAGGGCGCGGACGACCAGTACGTAGCCGGCCTTCTGCGCCGAGCCGAACCAGCTCGGTCCGGGCAGCGGCTCCAGCAGCGCCCCCCACATCAGCAGGCCGGCGGTGAAGAAGCAGGCGTGCTCGACGGCGTGGAGAGGGGGGTGCTCGAGCGCCGCTTCGTAGAAGGCGGGGATGTGCCAGCCGTAGAGGTTCAGCGCCCAGAGCGGCAGCGCCACCAGCGGGTTGAGGAGGAAGCGCAGGCGCTGGACCGAGGCCGGGGCCAGCAGCGGCCGCAGGAGGGGGCCGCTGAGGCCGACGAGGACGAAGAGCGGCGCGACTTCCCCGATCGCGATGTGCTGGAGCATGTGGGCGTAGAAGACGTGCTCCTCGCCGATCGTGTCGAGCGGCGAGATCAGCGCCGCGACCACGATCGCGATCCCGAGGTAGAAGCTGAGCTGCCGCCAGAGCGGCATCCCGCGGCCGCGCCGCGCCAGGGTGCGCGCGCGCCGCCCGTAGAGGGCGCCGACCAGAAGTGCCGCGGCGACGATCACCGCCCCCTGATTACCCGCGAGGCGTGATCGCAAGCGGGCCGGCGGGTAGCGGTGGGCCATGCAGCGCCGGTTGATCAGGATCGCGCTCGTGGCCGGGCTGGCGGTCCTCGCGATCGCGCTGGCGATGCGGGCACAGGTGCGCAGCGGGGTCGCCGTGGAGGCGAGCGGGATCCCCCTGAACGCCGAAGGGAAGGCGCCGCCGGCGCTGCGGCGCGGCGCGGTCGCCTCGCCGCTCCTCGGCGGGGACCGGCTCCGGGCTCGACTTCGAGCGCTGCGCGGTCGCCCGGTCGTCCTCAACGCCTGGGCCTCCTGGTGCCCGCCCTGCCGCGAAGAGCTGCCGCTCTTCGCGGACGCCGCGGCCCGCTTCGGGCGCCGCGTCGCCTTCCTCGGCGCCGATGTCGAAGACGGGCGCGCCGCCGCCCGGGCGCTCCTCGCCGAAATCCCCCTCGGCTACCCCAGCTACGCGACGAGCCTGGCGGCGCTCGGCTCGCTCGCGCCGACGACCGGGACCCCCTTCACGGTTCTGATCGACGGCGGCGGCCAGGTCGTCAGCACCCACATCGGCGCCTACCGCTCCGGCGACGAACTGGACGCCGACGTCGCCGCCCTGCTCCGCCGCTGAACCACGGGGCTTCAGGGCCGCTGCGTCTCGATCACCTGGGTCGGGTCTTCGGCCGACTGGAAGCCGGCTTTGAAGACCGACCAGCGCTTGCAGACGGAGCCGGCGAGGAGGAGGGCTCCGCCGGCGACCGAGAGGGCGCTGCGGCGGCGCTTGCCAACGTGGACCGGGAGCCCGGGGTCGCCGGCAGCGAAGGCGAGCGCGCCGGCGGCGGTGAGGGCGCGGGCGGCCTTGCCGAACCTGCCCGCGGTTCCCTGCTGGTAGGACTCCGCCAGCGGCCCCAGGCGCTTGTGCATGACGGCGGTGACCGCCTCCTCGGCGATCGCGGCGGCGATGCCGAGGCGGCGGGCGGGCTCGGCTTCGCGGGCATGGACGGTGAGGATCGCGGCACCGGCGGCGCTGGCCATGGCGCTGGCGGCGAAGACGAAGGGCATCTCCCTGCGTGCCTCCGACCAGGCCGGGATCGCGCTGTGGGTGACGAGGGCGGCGGTGTAGGTGGCGAGGGGGGCGCCGAGGGCGGCGGCGGCGAGCTCCGGAGCGCCGCCGCGGCGCCTCTCGTCGAGCAGGTTGAGGCCGGCTGCGAGGCTGGTCGCGCCGCCGTTCGCCAGCAGCAGCCAGGCCCCCACGTTCATCGGCGAAGTCACCTTGAAGACGCGGAGCATGTTGAGGAAGCGGCTCGGTTTGCCGAGGTCTTTGATCAGCAGCAGGGGGCTGACCGTGACCCCGAGGAAGGCCCCGGCCCAGGCCCGCCGCGCCAGCTGCGGCCGCCCGGCGAAGGTCGCCGCGCTCGCCAGCACCGCCGAGGCGCCGGCGAGGCCGCCGAAGAAGAAATAGAAGGGGATCTCCGGCTTCCAGACCGGCGGCTTGACGATCGGCCGCCCGTAATAGGTGGTCGGCTTCTCGCGCGGGACCATCCGCTCTTCGCGGCTGCGCGGCTTGCCGCGGTCGCCGTGGACGTAGGTTCCCTCGCCGCTGACGGAGTCGTGGACGTCGCCGCTCATCCCCGCCTCCCGATGAAGCCGGCGGCGATCCCGGCCGCCATCGTCAGCGCCGCCGCCCCCGCCGCCTTCCAGACCGTGTCGGCGTTCCGGGTCGGCACCACCGGGTCGGGCGGCAGCCGGTAGGTCTCCGGCTCGTCCATCAGGAGGAAGAAGGCGCCGAAGCCGCCGACGCCGTCGTCGGGGTCCTCGCCGTAGAGCCGCGCCTCGCCGCGGCCGCGCTCGTGCAGCGTCTCGACCCGCTTCCCCGCCCGCTCGCGCAACTCGTCGAGCTCGCCGAACTGGATCGAGTCGGTCGGGCAGGCCTGCGCGCAGGCGGGTTCCATGTCCCCCTGCAGGCGGTCGTAGCAGAGGGTGCACTTCCAGACCCGGCCGTCGCCCTCGCGCTGGTCGAGCACCCCGAAGGGGCAGGAGACGACGCAGTAGCCGCAGCCGTTGCAGATGTCCTCCTGCACGACCACGGTCCCGAACTCGGTGCGGAAGAGGGAGCCGGTCGGGCAGGCGTCGAGGCAGCCGGCCTCGGTGCAGTGCTTGCACACGTCGGAGCTCATCAGCCAGCGGAAGCCGTCCTCGTCGGCGTGCGGGCTCAGCCCCTCCTCGACGAGGTTCTGCCGCGCCGCCTCGGCGACGAGGTCGTCGGGCGCACCACCCTCCACGCCGACCGGCAGCTTCTGCTCGATGAAGGCGACGTGGCGCCAGCGGTCGGCGCCGAGTTCGCCGCTGTTGTCGTAGGAGCTGCCGAGGTAGCCCTGGTTGTCGGAGGGGACGTGGTTCCACTCCTTGCAGGCGACCTCGCAGGCCTTGCAGCCGATGCAGACCGAGGTGTCGGTGAAGAAGCCGACCCGGGGCTTGGCCTCCCCGTCGTAGGTCGACGGCCAGGCCGGGGTGTCGAGGACGTGCCCCGCCATCAGGCCCTCTCCCCCGCCTCGCGCAGGTGCTCATCGACGAACCGCGGCAGGTCGGGCCCGCGCGGCCGCCGCCCGGGCTGGATGTCGCAGCTCGCCGCCTTGACCTCCTGGATGTGGACGTTGGGGTCGAGGACGAAGGCGAAGAGGTCGTTGGCCGAGTCGCCGGTGCTGACCCCCTTGCTGCCCCAGTGGTAGGGCAGCCCGACCTGGTGCATGGTGCGGCCGTCAACCGCCAGCGGTTTGATCCGCGCGGTCACCATCACCCGCGCCTCGATCGCGGTGCGGGCGGTGATGATCGTCGCCCAGCCGCCGTGCTCGAGCCCGCGCTCGCGCGCCAGCTCCGGGCTCACCTCGCAGAAGAACTCGGGCTGCAGCTCGGAGAGGTAGGGCAGCGTCCGGCTCATCCCGCCGGCGGTGTGGTGCTCGGTCAGGCGGTAGCTCGTGACCACGAACGGGTAGGCGTCGGCCCCCGCCTCGCCGTCGCTGGGGTTGATCGGGTTCTCCGGCCGGTCGTACTCGTCGCGCACCGGGTTCGAGCGCTGCTCGTAGAGCAGGTTGGCGAACGGCGACTCGCGCGGCTCGTAGTGGGTCGGGAAGGGCCCGTCGACGATCCCGTTCGGCGCGTAGAGCCAGGCGCGGCCGTCGCCCTGCATGATGAACGGCTCGTCGCCGCGCAGCGCTTCCTGCGCTTCGGCGCCTTCGGGCGGGATGTAATCCGGAGCCTTGTCGGGGGTGAAGTCGGGGACGTCTTCGCCGACCCATTCTTCTTCGCCCTCGTCCCACCAGACGTATTTCTTGCGCTCCGACCAGGGCTTGCCTTCTGGGTCGGCGGAGGCGCGGTTGTAGATGATCCGCCGGTTCATCGGCCAGGCCCACGCCCATTCCGGCGCCACCCAGCTCTGCTCGCCGGCCGGCTTGCGCCGCGCCGTCTGGTTTTTCCCTTCCGCGTAACAACCGGCGTAGATCCAGCAGCCGCAGGTGGTCGAGCCGTCGTCCTTCAGCGGCAGGTAGTCGCCGAGCGGGGCTTTCTCGGCGTCGAAGCCGCCGATCTCGGCCAGCACCGCCTCCGCGTCGGGCTCCTCGGTCGGGCCGATCGTCGGGTAGTCCCAGGTGAGGTCGAGGATCGGCCGGTCGCGCTGGCGCTCCGAGCCCGCCAGCCGCTGCCGCACCAGGCGCCCGAGGTGGTACATGAACCACAGCTCCGAGCGGCAGTCCCCCTCCGGCTCCACCGCTTTGTGGTGCCACTGCAGCAGCCGCTGGGTGTTGGTGAAGCTGCCGTCCTTCTCGGTGTGGGCCGCGGCCGGCATCAGGAAGACCTCGGTGCCGATCTCCTCGGTCTTCAGCTCGCCGGTCTCGATCTCGGGGCCGTCCTTCCAGAACGAGGCGGTCTCGATCTCGGAGAAGTCGCGCACGACCAGCCATTTCAGCTTCGCCAGCGCCAGCCGCTGCAGCTTCGAGTTGGAGGAGCCCACGGCCGGGTTCTCCCCCATCACGAAGTAGCCCTCGAGCTTGTTGTCCTGCATGTCGGCGACGGTCCGGTAGTGCGAGTGGTCCTCGTCGATCCGCGGCAGGTGGTCGAAGCAGAAGTCGTTCTCGAGCTGCGCCGCCTCCCCCCACCAGGCCTTCAGCAGGCTGACCATGTAGGCCTTGGTGTTGCCCCAGAACCCGGTCGGCGGCGCGTTGCGCTCAACGTAGAGGTCGAGGCTCGTTTCCTCGTGCGCGTGCGGCATCGGCAGGTAGCCGGGGAGGATGTTGAACAGGGTCGGGATGTCGGTCGAGCCCTGGATCGAGGCGTGCCCGCGCAGGGCGAGGATGCCGCCGCCGGGGCGGCCGATGTTGCCGAGCAGCAGCTGCACGATCGCGGCGGTGCGGATGTACTGGACGCCGACCGTGTGCTGGGTCCAGCCGACCGCGTAGGCGAAGGCGCTGGTCCGTTCCCTGCCCGAGTTCTCGCAGAGCGCCTCGGCGACCTCGAGGAAGGTCTCCTTCGGCACCCCGCAGATCCGCTCGACCATCTCCGGCGTGTAGCGGCTGTAGTGCCGCTTCAGCAGCTGGAAGACGCAGCGCGGATCCTGCAGCGTCTCGTCCTCCTCCGGCGGCTCGCCGTGTTCGAGCTCGCCGCCGTGGGCGCCGTGGGCCTGCTCGCCTTCGGCCTCGCCCTGGTCGCGGTGGCCGGCGGCGGCCACCTCCTCCATCCCCTTGTACTGCCAGCTTTCGCGTTCGTATTTGCCGCTGTCCGGATTGAGGCCGGAGAAGACCCCGTCGAGGTCCTCGGTGTCTTCGAAGTCGTCGCTGACGATCGTGCGGGCGTTGGTGTAGGCCTGCACGTACTCGCGGAACTCGCGTTCGTTGGAGAGGATGTAGTTGACGACGCCGCCGAGGAAGGCGATGTCGCTGCCGGCGCGGATCGGCACGTGCAGGTCGGCGAGGGCGCTGGTCCGCGTGAAGCGGGGATCGACGTGGATCACCTTGGCGCCGCGTTCGCGCGCCTCGACCACCCACTGGAACCCGACCGGATGGCACTCGGCCATGTTCGAGCCCATGATCACGATGCAGTCGGAGTTCTGCAGATCCTGCTGGAAGGTGGTCGCGCCACCCCTACCGAACGACGTCCCCAAACTGGGGACGGTGGAGCTGTGTCATATGCGCGCCTGGTTCTCGATCTGCACCGCCCCCATCGCCGTGAAGAACTTCTTGATCAGGTAGTTCTCCTCGTTGTCGAGGGTGGCGCCGCCGAGATGGGCGAAGCCGAGGGTCCGGTTCAGCTTTTCCCCTTCGCGCTCGTCCTGCCAGCCGGCCTCGCGGGCGGCGAGCACGCGGTCGGCGATCATCTCCATCGCCTCGTCGAGCTCGAGCTCCTCCCACTCGGTTGCGTGCGGCCGCCGGTATCTGACCTTCTTCAGCCGGGTCGGGTTGTTGACCAGCTGCTCGGAGGCCGAGCCCTTCGGGCAGAGCCGGCCGCGGGAGATCGGGCTCTCGGGGTCGCCCTCGATCTGGGTCACCTTGCCGTCCTTGGACCAAACCCGCTGGCCGCAACCGACCGCGCAGTAGGGGCAGACCGAGCGGACCATCTCGTCCGCGTCCTCGGTCCGCGGGTGCAGGCTCGCGGTGTGCGGCGAGCGCGCCGCCTTCCCCCGCCCCGACGGGTCCCCTTCCGTCAGCTGGCGGACCAGAGGCCATTTCCCTAGTGGGCCCAGCATCTACGGGAGTTGATTCCCCCTCCGACCGGCGCGAAACCCATCCGCGTCAGCAGGTGAACAGCGAAGGCTGCCGCAGCCGATTCTCGCCCCACCCCGCTGTGGCGAGAATCCGCGGCGGCTCAGGAACGCGCGAGGCGGTGGCCTCGTCAGCGTAAGCACATTCCTGCTTTCCAACTGCTCCTGGCGGGTAACGGGAGCCTGTGACTGATGCGCTTTCGAACGGGGCGGTCGGAGCCCGGACCTGGGCGATCGCGGAGGGCTACATACCCTCCGCGAGCACCGGGGAGGGACCGGAGCTGGAAAGCCACGAGGCGGCCTGCATGCTGAACCCCGGCGCCGCCGAGGCGCGGGTGGAGGTGACCGTCTACTTCGCCGACCGCGAGCCGGCGGGTCCCTACCGCCTCACCGTCCCCGCGCAGCGGACGCTGCACATGCGCTTCAACGACCTCGAGGACCCGGAGCCGATCCCCCGCGACACGCCCTACGCCGCGGTGATCGACGCCGATCAGCCGATCGTCGTCCAGCACACCCGCCTCGATTCGCGCCAGCCCGCGCTCGCCCTGTTGTCGACCGTCGCCCACCCAGCCTAGGAGGGAATCGCCCATGTCGGAAACCGTCGGTGCCTACATCCTCAAGCGCCTCCACGAACACGGCGTCGACCGTGTCTACGGCTATCCCGGGGACGGCATCAACGGCATCCTCGGGGGCTTCCACGAACACGGCGAAGAGGTCGAGTTCGTGCAGACGCGCCACGAGGAGATCGCCGCCTTCGCCGCCACCGCCCACGCCAAGCTGACCGGCGAGGTCGGCGTCTGCATGGCGACCTCCGGACCTGGGGCGATCCACCTCCTCAACGGCCTCTACGACGCCAAGCTCGACCACCAGCCGGTGGTGGCGATCGTCGGCCAGCAGAAAACGATGTCGCTGGGCTCGAACTACCAGCAGGAGGTCGACCTGGGGGTCCTGTTCAAGGACGTCGCCTCCGAGTTCGTCCAGATCTGCATGTCGCCGATGCAGGCGCGGCACCTGATCGACCGCGCCGTCCAGGTGGCGAAGGCCTCGCGCTCGGTCACCGCGGTGATCTTCCCGGACGACGTCCAGGAAGCCGAACACGAAGAACCCGAACGCGTCCACGGCGCCGTCTACTCCAGCCTCACCGAGCCGGCGACGCCGCGGCTGGTCCCGCCCGACAGCGAGGTCCGCCGCGCCGCCGAGATCCTCAACTCCGGCGAGAAGGTGGCGATCCTGGTCGGCCAGGGCGCCCGCGGCGCCGCCAAAGAGGTCGAAGAGGTCGCCGAGCTGCTCGGCGCCGGCGTCGCCAAGGCGCTGAACGGGCGCGACGTCCTCCCCGACGACCTTCCCTTCGTCACCGGCCCGATCGGCCTGCTCGGGTCGAAGCCGAGCTACGAGATGATGGCCGGCTGCGACACCTTCCTGATGATCGGCTCCAGCTTCCCCTACGCCGAGTGGCTGCCGGAAGAGGGGCAGGCGCGCGGGGTGCAGATCGACATCGACGGGCGCCTGGTCGGGATCCGCTACCCGATGGAGGTGAGCCTAGTCGGCGACGCCCGCGACACCCTGCAGGAGCTGATCCCCCAGCTCGAGCGCAAGGAGGACCGCGGCTGGCGCGAGGAGATCGAAGGCGAGATCGAGCGCTGGTGGCGGATCCTCGACGAGCAGGCGATGGTCGAGGCGCAGCCGCTGAACCCGCTGCGGGTCTTCCACGAGCTCAGCCCGCGCCTGCCCGACCGGTGCATCCTCACCGCCGATTCGGGCTCGGCGACCAACTGGTGGGCGCGGCACCTCAAACTCAGGCGAGGGATGCGGACGGCGCTCTCGGGCACCTTGGCGACGATGTGCCCGGGGGTGCCGTACGCCTTTGCGGCGAAGATGGCCTACCCGGACCGTCCGGTGATCGCCGCCCTCGGCGACGGCGCGATGCAGATGCTCGGGATCAACGCCCTGATCGACGTCGCCTCCCGCTGGGAGAGCTGGTCGAACAAGCAGCTGGTCGTCCTCGTCCTCCACAACGACGACCTCAACCAGGTGACCTGGGAGCAGCGGGTGCTCGCCGGCGACGCGAAACTGGAAGCCTCGCAGCGGATCCCCGACTTCCCCTACGCCGACTACGCGCGCTCGCTGGGCCTGCACGGGATCAAAGTCGAAGATCCGGAGCGGGTCGGCGAGGCCTGGGACGAGGCCCTGAACGCGGGCCGGCCGGTGCTGTATGAGGCCGTCACCGACCCCGAGGTGCCGCCGCTGCCGCCGCACATCAAACTCGAACAGGCGACGGCGCTGGCCAAATCGCTGCTGAACGGCGACCCGCACGGCGGCCGCGTCGTCAGCCAGTCGCTGAAAGGCAAGCTGAAAGAGCTGACCACGCGCTGATGGCGCTGGTCCGAACGATGGCGCTCGTCCGAACTGCATTCGGCCATACGCCGCCGGGCCTCGGGGCCGCGGTGAGCGAAATGCGGGTCCGCGCCTACACGATCCCGACCGACGAGCCCGAGTCGGACGGGACGCTGGAGTGGGACGCGACGACCGTCGTCGTGGTCGAGGTCGAGGCCGCCGGCGAGTCCGGGCTCGGCTACGCCTACGGCGACGTCAGCGTCGCCGCCTTCGTCGACTCGCTGCTGCGCCCGGTCGTCTACGGCGCCGATCCGATGGCGCCCGCGGCCGCCTGGGCGGCGATGCAGCAGGCGATCCGCAACGCCGGCCGGCCCGGAGTCGGGGCGATGGCGGTCTCGGCCGTCGACGTCGCCCTCTGGGACCTGAAGGCGCGGCTGCTCGGGGTCTGCCTCGCCGACGCCCTCCCCCGCTTCCACGAAGCGGCGCCGATCTACGGCAGCGGTGGCTTCACCTCCTACACGCCCGAGAAACTGCGCGAGCAGCTGGAGTGGTGGCGGGCGGCGGAGCTGCCGCGGGTGAAGATCAAGGTCGGCCGCGAACCGGAGCGCGACCCCGAGCGCCTCGCCCTCTGCCGGGAGGTAATGGGGGAGGAGGTCGAGCTGATGGTCGACGCCAACGGTGCCTTCTCGCCGCGCCGGGCGCTCGCCGCAGCGGCGACCTACGCCGGCTTCGGCGTCGCCTGGTTCGAGGAGCCGGTCAGCTCCGAGGACCGCGAGGGGTTGCGCTTCGTCCGCGAACGCGCTCCGGCGGGCATGGAGATCGCCGCCGGCGAGTACGAGTGGGGCCTGCAGGGCGTGGCCGAAGTCGCCGAGTGCGTCGACGTCGCCCAGGCCGACGTCACCCGCGTCGGTGGCGTCACCAACATGCTCCGCGCCGACGCCGTCTGCCGGGCGCGGCAGCGGCCGCTCTCGGCCCACTGCGCCCCGGGCGTCTCGGCCCACGTCTGCTGCGCGCTCGAGTCGCTCCTCCACCTCGAGTACTTCCACGACCACGTCAGGGTCGAGCGGATGCTGTTCGACGGCAACCTCGATCCCGAGGGCGGGGCGCTGCGGCCGGACCGCTCCCGCCCCGGCCTCGGCCTGACCCTGAAGCACGAGGATGCGGAGCGCTGGGCGGCATGAGCTTCGGCGAGGTCGGGCACGGGACCCTGGCGCCGGAAGGGGTCGAGCGGGTCGACCGCCGCGCGCTGAAGCAGACCCTGACGGAGTCGGTCAAGGGCGAGGTCCGCTTCGACCTCGGCACCCGCGCGATCTACTCCCACGACAGCTCCAACTACCGCCAGCCGCCGCTCGGCGTCGTCCTGCCCCGCGACGCCGAGGACGTCGTCGCCGCGATCGCCGCATGCCGCGAGCACGGGGCGCCGGTGCTCGCCCGCGGCGCCGCCACCAGCCTCGCCGGCCAGACCGCCAACGTCGCCGTCGTCATCGACACCTCCAAGTACATGCGGGAGATCGTCGAGATCGACCCGGAGCGGCGGATCGCCCGCGTCCAGCCCGGGGTGATCCGCGACCAGCTCGCCGAGATCGTCGAATCGAAGTACGACCTCACCTTCGCCCCCGACACCTCCACCCACGAATACGCGACCTTCGGCGGGATGGTCGGCAACAACTCCTGCGGCGTCCACTCGGTGATGGCGGGGCGCACCGCCGACAACCTCGAAGAGCTGGAGATCGTCACCTACGACGGGCTGCGGATGCGGGTCGGCGCGACCTCGGAGGAGGAGCTGGAGCGGATCATCCGCGAGGGCGGCCGCCGCGGCGAGATCTACGCGGCGATGCGGAGCCTGCGCGACCGCTACGCCGAGCTCGTGCGCAAGCGCTACCCCGACATCCCCCGCCGCGTCTCCGGCTACAACCTCGACGAGCTGCTGCCGGAGAAGGGCTTCAACGTGGCCCGCGCCCTGGTCGGCTCGGAGGGGACGCTGGCGACGGTGCTCGAGGCGACGGTGCGCCTGGTCCACTCCCCTCCCTGCCGCTCGCTGCTGGTGCTCGGCTACCCGAGCGTCTACGAAGCCGCCGACCACGTGCCGGAGATCCTCGAGTACGAACCGACCGGGCTCGAGGGCCTCGACCGCTGTCTGGTTCAGGACATGGAGGGCAAAGGCCAGCACACCGGCGAGATCCCGCTGCTGCCCGACGGCGACGGCTGGCTCCTGGTCGAGTTCGGCGGCGAGACGAAGGAGGAGAGCGACGCCAAGGCCGAAGAGTGCATGGGGCGGCTGCGCAAGGACAAGCGGGCGCCGACGATGCGCCTCTTCGACGACCGGGCCGAAGAGGAGCGGCTCTGGGAGGTGCGCGAGGCCGGCCTCGGCGCCACCGCCTACATCCCCGGCGAGCGCGACAGCTGGGAGGGCTGGGAGGACGCGGCGGTGCCGCCGGAGCGACTCGGCGACTACCTGCGCCGCTTCCGCGACCTGCTCGACCGCTACGAATACCGCACCGCCCTCTACGGCCACTTCGGCGACGGCTGCACCCACTGCCGGATCACCTTCGACCTGACCAGCGCCGGCGGCATCCGCAAGTGGCGTCGCTTCGTCGCCGAGGCCGCCGACCTGGTGGTCGAACATGGCGGCTCGCTCTCCGGCGAGCACGGCGACGGCCAGTCGCGGGCGGAGCTGCTGCCGAAGATGTACGGGCCGGAGCTGGTCGGCGCCTTCGAGGAGTTCAAGCGGATCTGGGACCCGGAGAACCGGATGAACCCGCACAAGGTCGTCGACCCCTATCCGATCGTCTCCAACATGAAGCTCGGCGGCGGCTACGCGCCGCCGCAGCCGAAGACGCACTTCACCTTCGGCGAGGACGGCGGCAGCTTCGCCCACGCGGCGCTGCGCTGCGTCGGCGCCGGCAAGTGCCGCAACGCCCAGAGCGGGACGATGTGCCCGAGCTTCTCGGTGACCTGCGACGAGGAGCACACGACCCGCGGGCGGGCCCGGATCCTCTACGAGATGCTCGAGGGGGAGACGATCACCGACGGCTTCCGCTCCAAGGACGTGCACGAAGCGCTCGACCTCTGCCTCTCCTGCAAGGGCTGCAAGGGCGACTGCCCGGTCAGCGTCGACATGGCGACCTACAAGGCCGAGTTCCTCTCCCACCACTACAAGCGCCGGCTGCGCCCGCTGCCCGCCTACACGATGGGGCTGATCATGTTCCACGCCCGCGCCGCGGCGCGGGTGCCGCGGCTGGCCAACTTCCTCACCCACGCGCCGGGGATCTCGCGCCTGGTCAAGCGGGCCGGTGGGCTCAGCCCGCAGCGCGAGCTGCCGCGCTTCGCCGAGCAGACCTTCAAGGACTGGTTCCGGCAGCGCGGCGCGGTCAACCCGACCGCCGACCCCGTCGTCCTCTTCCCGGACACCTTCAACAACTTCCTCCATCCCGAGACGATGAAGGCGGCGACGGTGGTGATCGAGGATGCCGGCTTCCGCGTCGTCGTCCCCGAGCCCGAGCTCTGCTGCGGGCGCCCCCTCTACGACTACGGGATGCTCGACACCGCGAAACGGTTCTGGCGGCGCATGCTCGACACGCTGGCCCCGTACATCCGCGAGGGCACCCCCGTGGTGGGGATCGAGCCCAGCTGCGTCGCCGCCTTCCGCGACGAGCTGCCGGGGCTGATGGGCTCCGACGAGGACGCGAAGCGGCTCTCACTGCAGGCGCTGACCCTGGCCGAGCTGCTGCAGCTGCACGCCAAGGACTGGCAGGCGCCGCGGCTCGAAGGCCGCGCCCTCGTCCACGGCCATTGCCACCAGGAAGCGATCATGGGGATGGACGCCGAGAAGGAGCTCTACCAACGGCTCGGCCTCGACTTCGAAGTCCTCGACTCCGGCTGCTGCGGCCTCGCCGGCTCCTTCGGCTTCGAGAAGGACCACGACCAGATCTCCCGCGAAATCGCCGAGCAGCGCCTGCTGCCCATGGTCCGCGAAGCCCCCGAGGAGACGATCCTGATCGCCGACGGCTTCTCCTGCCGCACCCAGCTCGAACAGCTCAGCGACCGCAAGCCGCTGCACACCGCGCAGGTGATCGCCGAGAAGCTCAGATAACGCCGGCTCGCCAACTCCGAACTTTTGGGGGCTATAGCCCCCTCGATCTCGGAGCTTCAGCGCTCGCCGCGGTTCGCCAGTAGTCCGATCGCGCCTGCCAGCGCTGCGGCTCCGGCTCCCGCCAGCAGCCCCCGGTGCTTGCTCGCCCACAACTGCGGGCTGCGGCCGTGGGCCTTGGCGTCGAAGCGGCCGTGGGTGCCGGGGTCGCCCGGCTGCGGGTGCATCAGGTTGCCGTCCCGGTTCTGCTCGTCCGGGGGGCCTTCGGTCTGCTGGCCCGAGACCGCCGTCTTCGCCAGGTAGCGCTCGGCGATCCAGGGGGCGAGTTTGCTGCCGAGCACGGTGTAGACGGTGGAGACGCCGACGTAGACCTGGCGGCGCCGGTGGTGCGCTGCCCAGTGCACCGCGTCGGCCGCGACCTCGGGCTGGTAGACCGGCGCCACCGGCTGCGGGTGCCTCGGCATCTTCGAGCGGCAGTGGTCGAACTGGGGGGTGTTGACGCCCGGCAGCTGCACCATCGAGACCCGCACCTTCGAGCCCTTGTGGCGCAGCTCGGAGCGGACCGAGTCGAAGAAGCCCTTGATCGCGTGCTTGGCGCCGCAGTAGGGCGACTGCAGCGGGATGCCCTGGTAGGCGAGGGCGGAGCCGACGAGGACGATCCGGCCGGCGTCGCGCGGCAGCATCCGCTTCAGCGCCGCCCGGGTGCCCCAGACGGTGCCGTGGTAGGTGACCTCGGTCGCCCGCCGGTACTCCTCGGGCTCGATGTCCTCGAAGAAGGCGAAGACGGTGGTCATCGCGTCGTTGACCCAGACGTTGATCGGCCCCAGCTCGCGCTCGACCCGCTCGGCGGCCGCCTCGACCGCCTCGGGGTCGGCGACGTCGGTCGGGATCGCCAGCGCCTCCCCCCCGGCCTGCTCGACTTCCCGCCGCGCCCCCTCCAGCGCCTCCTCTCCCCGCGCCAGCAGCGCCACCTTGCAGCCGTCCTCGCCGAAGCGCCGGGCGATCGCGCGCCCGATCCCGGCACCCGCCCCCGTCACCACGACGACTTCCCGCGCTCTGTCCATCTGACCGGGATTACCCGCCTGCGGCGACCTGGAACAACCGGGGGGACGGCCGGCGTGTCATCGCGCTGACGAGGGCGAGGGGCGGCCTAAGAGCAGGCAAAGCGGGTACTCAACGACTGATCGAACCTGGATTGCCACAAGGAGGACGCGCCAGCGCGGGCGAGAGGGAGCGGCAGCGCCGGCATCCCTCCCTGGCCGCCAGCATAAGAGGGCGGCTACCGAGGCACGGGACGCTCCAGCCGCCGTGTCAGATCTCTGACCGAGACCGAATTTCGCGCCGACGGCGCTTCCTAGGGTGTGCGCGATGAAGACGGCGAGCGTCCTGCGGCTCGATCCCGACCTCCTCGCCGGCATCGAGGAGCCCCGCGCCTCCCAGGCGCTGCACGCCTGCCAGGCGCAGGTGCTCGAGCTTCCGCAGGGACCATGGCAGGTGGACCCGAAGCGCCTCGACCGCTCCGGCTTCGGCTTGCTGGTCCTCTCCGGGATCCTCTGCCGCCGCGTCGCGCAGAGCGAGTGCTACGGCGCCGAGCTGATCGGCCCCGGCGATCTGATGCGCCCCTGGGACCAGCTCGGCGAGTGGTCGAGCATCCCGACCGAATCGAGCTGGCTGGTCCTGCAGCCGACCCGCCTGGCGATCCTCGACCACGGCTTCGCCCGCCGCGCCAGCCCCTTCCCCGAGATCGCCTCGGAGCTGTTGCGGCGCGGCCTGCTGCGCTCGCGCTACCTGGTGATTCTGGTGGCGATCATCAGCCAGCGCCGGATCGATACCCGGCTGACGATGCTCTTCTGGCACCTCGCCGACCGCTTCGGCAAGCTGCGGGGCGAGTGGGTGGAGATCCCGGTGCCGCTCACCCACGCCACCCTGGCGGAGCTGGTCGCGGCCCGGCGCCCCTCGGTGACCACGGCCCTCTCCCGCCTCAGCGCGGAAGGCATCCTGCGCCGCAGCGACAGCGGCTGGCTCCTGCGCGGCACCGTCCCCCCCGAGCTGCTGCAGCTCAGCGAAACGCACGCCCCCGTCGAGACGAACGGCGCTAGCGCGCGGACCGTATCGGCGTTTTCCTGACGTCCAGGGACTCGATCGCCCCCTTCCCGAGGTGCAGGTGGTCCCGGACCAGCTGGGGCGGGGTCAGCGCCAGCCACTGGTTGAGGGAGACGTCGGCGAAGCGGTCGGAGCGGAACAGCTCGAGGAAGCGGAGCGGCTCGGTGCCGGTGTTCTCGACGTAGTGACCCATCGCAAAGGGGACGTAGCCGACGTCGCCGGCGTGGAAGTCGAAGGTGCGGGCGCGGCCGGAGGCGGCGAAGACGCTCATCCGCCCTTCACCGGCGACGTAGTACTGCCACTCGTCGGCGTTGGGGTGCCAGTGCATCTCCCGCATCGCCCCGGGCTCCACCTCGACGGCCGCCGCCGCCACCGTCTTCGCGGCGGGGAAGTTGCGCGAGTCGGCGATCCGCGCGGTCCCGCCCGGGCAGCGCAGCGGCTCCTGCTCACCGAGCCGGAAGCTGAAGCGCTCCGGGACCAGCCCGGCCCCACCCGGCCCGCCGCCGCGATCCCGCGGCAGGCGCGCGGGGAAGATGTAGCGCTCCTCCTCGGGCAGGCCTTCCAGGGCCGCCCGCGAGACCCCGAAGTTCGCGGCCAGCACGTCGCGGGGCGTGTGGGCTAGCCAGTCGCTGAGCAGGAAGGTCGCGTTCTCGGAGAAGGCGCCGTCGTCGAAGACGAGCAGGAACTCGCAGCCCTCGGTCAGCCCCTGGATCGAGTGCGGTATCCCCGCCGGGAAGTACCAGAGGTCTTCCTCGCCGACGTCGTCGGCGAAGCTTCGGCCCTCCTCGTCGACCGCGGTGATCCGCGCCCGCCCCGCGAGCATGCAGGCCCACTCGGCCTGCTTGTGCCAGTGCAGCTCCCGCACCGCCCCCGGCTCCAGCAGCATGTTCACCCCCGCCAGCTCGGTGGCCACCGGCAACTCGCGTTCGGTCACCTCCCGCGCCCAGCCCCCCGGCTCGACCCGCTTGTGGGCGTCGGCGAAGGAGAAGCGCAGGTTGGGGACGGTGCCCTCGTCGGTTGCCGGCGGCGCCACCGCCGCGTCGGGGGGCGGGTTCACGGCGCGTCCTGCTGGGCCGTTCGCGTCTCACCCATCGGGATCCAGTCGCGCTTGGTCGTTTTGTTGGCGACCAGGGCAAACGAGGTGTACCAGGCGCACGCCGCCGTGGCGATCCCAAAGATGCCGCCGAGGTGGAAGAGCAGGTCCGATTCGAACGCTTTGCCCAGGCCCAGCAGCACGTATGCGACCCATAGCGTCAGGAAGACGGAGTTGACCGCGAGGCTCACCTTCATCGAGACGATCCACATGTAGAAGGTGAAGACGCCCCAGCAGAGCAGGTAGAGGGCCAGCGCGCCCGTCTGGTCGGCGACGGGGATTTCCTTGAGGAAGAACTGGTTCAGCGCCCAGAAGGAGATCCAGAAGCCTCCGTAGGAGCTGAGCGCCACCGCCGCGAAGGTGTCGTTCTTGACGAACGCCCACATCCCGGCCAGCAGCTGGACGAGCCCGCCGTAGGCGAGAGCCAGCCCCAGCACCACCGGCAGCATCGCTTCGCTGAGGATGCCGGCGTTGATGAAGCTCAGGACCATCGTCGAGAGCGCAAAGCCGGCCAGCCCCAGCGCCGCCGGCTCGGCGATGAACCTCGCCGGGCCCCGCTCGGGCTTCTCTCCCCTGATCGAGGTCGGCCGCGGGGGCGCGGCCGTGGTTGCGTTACTCATCGTGATTACCTCCTGCCTCTCGGCTGGTTGGTGATTCGCTGCGCAGAGCCCGCTGCAGGACCTGCGCGAGGTGGAGCGGCGGCTCGCCGCCGCAGTGTTCGATCTGCGAGTGGCAGCTGAAGCCGTCGCTGACGACGAGGGTGCCGGGGTCGGCGTCGCGCAGCGCCGGCATCAGCACCCGCTCCGCCGCCTTGATCGAGACGTCGTAGTGCTCGCCGGCCTCGTAGCCGAAGGAGCCGGCGAGGCCGCAGCAGCCGGAGTCGAGAACCTCCGGCTCGACCCCGAGCCGTTCCAGCACCGCGACGTCGCAGTCGCTGTCGGTCGTTGCCTTCTGGTGGCAGTGGAGGTGGACCAGCGCCTTGGCGTCGAGGCGCGGCAGCTCGGTTCGCTCGGATTCGGCGGCGAGGAACTCGCCCAGAGAGGTCGTCATCCGCGCCAGCCGCTTCGCCTCCGGGTCGTCGGGGAAGAGGTTGACCAGCTCGTCGCGGAAAACCGCTCCGCAGCTCGGCTCCAGCGTGATCAGGGGCGTCCCCGCTTCGATCTCCGGCGCCAGCGCCGCCAACACCCGCCGCAGCTGCCGGCGGGCGAGCTTCAGCATCCCGTAGTCGTAGAGCGGCCGCCCGCAGCAGAGCCTCCCGCCCGGCACCGCCACTTCGAAGCCCAGCGCCTCCAAGCCCTCGACCGCCGCGATCGCCACCTCGGGGTGGAAGTGGTCGTTGAAGGTGTCGCCCCAGAGCAGGACGCGGCGGCCGGGGGCGCGGCGGCGGCCGCGCTCGGCGAACCAGGACTTGAAGGTCCGAGCGGCGAACCGCGGCGGCCTGCGCTGGGGGGCGACCCCGGCGGCGCGGCGCGCCAGCCGGCCCAGCGGTTCGCGCTGGAGGACGAAGTTCGCCAGGCCCGGCGCCCGCGCCGCCAGCCGCGCCTCCCAGGGGATCAGCCCCAGCGCGTAGGCCTGGCGCGGCCGCAGCCGCCCCTGCCAGTAGTGGGAGAGGAACTCGGCTTTGTAGGTGGCCATGTCGACCCGCACCGGGCACTCGTGCTTACAGCCCTTGCAGGCGAGGCAGAGGTCGAGCGCCTCCTTCACGTCCTCGTTGCGCCAGCCCCCCGGCAGCGAGTCGCTGCGCATCATCTCGAACAGCAGCCGCGCCCGGCCGCGGGTCGAGTGCTTCTCCTCCAGCGTCACCTGGTAGCTCGGGCACATCGTCCCGCTCTGGTCGCGGCAGGCGCCGACGCCGATGCAGCGCTCGATCGCGTTGCCGAAGCTGCCGGCGTCGCCGGGAAAGCCGAACTGCGTCTCCAGCTCGCGCCGGCGGTAGTCGGGCCCGACCCGCAGGTTCGTGTCGAGTGGGTAGGGATGCACGACCTTGCCCGGGTTCATCTTCCCCTCGGGGTCGAAGATCCCCTTGAACTCGGCGAAGGCCTCGACCAGCTCCGGCCCGAACATGCGGTCGAGCAGCTCGGCCCGCGCCTGGCCGTCCCCGTGCTCGCCGGAGAGCGAGCCGTTGTACTTGCCGCAGACGAGCTCGGCGGCGTCTTCCATGAAGGCGCGGTAGTTGGCGACCCCCGCCGGGGTGAGGAAGTCCCAGTCGATGCGGGTGTGGATGCAGCCGTGGCCGGCGTGGCCGAAGAAGGTCGAGACCCGGCGGCCGTGCTTCTCACAGAGCGCTTCCAGGTCGCGGAGGTATTCGCCGGTCCGCTCCGGCGGCACCGCGGCGTCCTCCCAGGAGGGCCAGCCCGGATGCACGCCGGGGATCTTCGAGTTGCCTTCGCCGCCCTCGCGGATCTCCCAGACCTGCTTGATCTCCTTCGAGTCCTCGTAGAGCTTGCTGTCGATCTGGTCGCCGCCGCGCTTCTCGATCGCGGCGATCATCTCCTCCGCCTGCCCGTTCGCCTCCTCGGCGCTGTCGCCGCCGAACTCGACCAGGAGCCAGGCATCGCCGTCGGGAAGCAGTTCGGGGTGGCGCTTGAACCCCTTGCGAAGCTCGTTGTCAACCAGCCGCCGGTCGAACGTCTCCAGGCCGATCGGGCCGAACTCCATGATCGCCGGGACGTGATCGGCCGCCGTCGGGGCGTCCTCGTATCCGATCAGCACCAGGGCCCGGTGCTGCGGGCTGGAGATCAGCTTCAGGTGCGCCTGCAGGACCAGCGCGCAGGTCGCCTCGGTTCCGACCAGCGCCGCGGCGACGTTGAAGCCGTGCTCGGGCAGCAGCCGCTCGAGGTTGTAACCGGAGACGCGGCGGGGGATCTGCGGGTAGCGGCCGCGGACCAGCTCGCCGTAGCGGTCCCGCAGGTCCCGCAGGCGGGCGTAGATCTCCCCCTCCCGCCCGCCGCGGGCGATCCTCTCCTCCAGCTCGTCCTCGCTCACCCGGCAGGGGAGGAGGAGCCGGGTGCCGTCGTAGAGGACGACGTCGAGCGCTTCGACGTTGTCGGCGGTGACGCCGGCCATGATCGAGTGGACGCCGCAGGAGTTGTTGCCGATCATGCCGCCGAGCGTGCAGCGGCTGTGGGTGGCCGGGTCGGGGCCGAAGGTCAGCTCGTGCTCCTCGGCCGCTTCGCGCAGGTCGTCGAGGACGACCCCCGGCTGCACGCGGGCGAACTGCCGCTCGGGGTCGAGCTCGAGCAGGCGGTTCATGTACTTGGAGAAATCGAAGAGCACGGCCTCGTTGACGGTCTGCCCGGCGAGGCCGGTGCCGCAGCCGCGCGCCCCGACCGGCGCCCCATGGCGGCGGCAGATCTCCAGCGCCGCCGGCACGTCCTCCTCGCGCCGCGGCACGACGACGCCGAGCGGGACCTGGCGGTACACCGAGGCGTCGTTCGCGTACAGAGCCCGGCCGCCGGGGGAGAAGCGGACCTCGCCGCGCACCTCGCGCATCAGCTCCAGGGCCAGGGCGCGGGTGTCGACCCCGCTCGTCCAGCTGCGCTGGGCGAGGGGGCGCGTCTCCAGCGCGGTCGCCATCTTCAGGCCCCGCGATCTTCGCCGCCGGCGCCGATCTTCTCGCGCACGCGGGCCAGCACCCCGTAGGGGCTGGCGGGCTCGTTCAGCTCTTCGCGCATCTCACGGCCGATCGTCAGCCCGATCCGCACCCGCGACTCCTCCCCCCGGCGCAGCGCGTCATACATCTTCTTCGCCTGTTCGGGGGTGATCTTCGGCGGCAGCGGCGGCTCGTTCTGGTCGACCACGGCCTCGACGACCACCGGCCCCGGCGCCGCCAGGGCCTCGCGCAGCTGCTCGCCGCAGCTCTCCGGGTCCTCGATGTGGACGGCTTTGGCGCCGCAGCCCTCGGCGACCTTGACGAAGTCGATCGGCGCGAAGTCGACCCCGTACTCGGGGTTGCCGAGGAAGACCATCTGCTCCCACTTGATCAGCCCCAGCGAGTTGTTCTTGAAGCAGATCACCTTGACCGGCAGCTCGTGCTGCATCAGCGTCGCCAGGTCGCCCATCTGCATGCTCAGCGAGCCGTCGCCGGTGAAGGCGATCACCTGGCGCTCGGGGTAGGCGACCTGGGCGCCGATCGCGTACGGCAGCGCCGCCGCCATCGAGCAGTTGGTGCCGCTGAAGGCGAACTTCTGGCCGGCGCGCAGCCTCATC
Source organism: Solirubrobacterales bacterium (assembly GCA_035708105.1). Classification (GTDB taxonomy): domain Bacteria; phylum Actinomycetota; class Thermoleophilia; order Solirubrobacterales; family 70-9; genus VAYN01. The sequence goes on from DASSTG010000014.1 coordinate 75,412, forward strand.
TGCGTCACCCAGTAGGTGACCTGGCCGGAATCGCCGCAGACGATCGCGTCCTCGGCCAGCGCCTCGGCCAGGTGCCAGGCGACCACCTGCGGGCGCATCGGCACCTCGGTGCGGGTGCCGCGCTGCTCCATCAGCTCCCACCACTCGCGCACGCCCTGCTGCGCCCGCTCGAGGAAGCCGCGCTCCTCGTTGCGCCGCAGGTGCGGCAGCAGCGCCTGCAGCGTTGCCCGGGCGTCGCCGACGAGGCCGACGTCGGCGGGGTAGCGCAGCCCGATCCGCTCGGGCTTGTCGTCGATCTGCACGCATCTCGCCTGCCCCGGTTCGGGCCAGAACTCGATGTAGGGCATGCTCGAGCCGACGACGAGCAGGCCGTCGCAGCCTTCCATCGCTTCCTGGGTGGGGCGGGTGCCGATCACGCCGATGCCGCCCGTCACCGAGGGATGGTCGTCCGGCACGCAGTCCTTGCCGAGCGAGGCCTTGGCGATCGGCGCTCCCAGCAGCTCGGAGACCGCGAGCAGCTCCTCACCGGCCCCGCGGGCGCCCTGGCCGGCGAGGATCGCCGGTTTCGCGCATTCGCCCAGCACCTCGGCCGCCCGCTTCAGCTCCTCCTCGGCGGGGGTGCGGACCGGCGGCGCGTAGGCGGTGGTGCTGTGGCCGGGGACGTTGCGCTTGTAGCGCATCAGGTCTTCGGCGTCGGCCGTCTGATAGTCGATCGGGAAGGCGACGTGGACGGGGACCCGCTGCGAGAGCGCCGTCCGGCAGGCGAGGTCGAGCACGTTTTCGATGTGCTCGGGCCCCATGATCCGCTGGTTGTAGGCGGCGAGGTTGGAGTAGAGATAGTCGGTGTCGAAGTCCTGCAGGTAGTGGGTGCCGATCAGGTCGTGGTAGGTCATGCCGGTGATCGCCAGCAGCGGCACCCCCTCCATCCGCGCGTCGAGCAGGCCGTTGGCGAGGTGGATCGCGCCGGGGCCGGCGGTGGCGAAGCAAACCCCGAGCCTGCCGGTGAAGCGCGCGTAGCCGACCGCCGCCATCGCCGCCACCTCCTCGTGGCGGACGTGGACGTAGCGGACCTCCTCGTGGCGCTTGCGCAGCGCCTCCATGAAGCCGTTGATGCCGTCGCCGGGCAGGCCGAACACGGTGTCGACCCCCCATTCCGCGAGCCGGTCGAGGAAGAGATCCGAGGCGGTGGTGGCCATGTGCTGCCCTCCTTGAAGTGGAACCGATTCCCACTTCTGATGCCCGTTCCGGGCCCCCCGAACCGGCGCCGGTCAGACGGGTGACCTATGCGCCCGCGCTCTCCGCGCACGGACTGGTTCGCGTGCTTACCTCGCCCCACAGAAGCGGCCGGCGCGGGGGAAAACATCGTGAGGCGATATTTTTCCCGCCGTGCCCAGGCAATACGACCTCAGTCATCTCGGCGACTTCGCCGTCGAACGCCGCGTGCTGGCGATCGCCGCCTTCGCGCTGCCGCTCGGGGCGGTTGCCGCCGGCGTGGCCTGGGCGCTGCTGCGGCTGATCGGGCTGATCACCAACCTCGTCTTCTACGGGCGCTTCGAGACCGCGCTGGTGGCTCCCGGCGCCGTCCACCACCCCCCGCTCCTGATCCTGCTGGCACCCGTCTGCGGCGGTCTGGTCGTCGGGCTGGCCGCCCGCTTCGGCTCCGAGAAGATCCGCGGCCACGGGATTCCCGAGGCGATCGAGTCGATCCTCACCTCCGGCAGCCGGGTGCAGCCGCGGGTCGCGCTGCTGAAGCCGATCACCGCGGCGATCTCGATCGGCACCGGCGGTCCCTTCGGCGCCGAGGGGCCGATCATCATGACCGGCGGCGCCTTCGGCTCGATCTCGGCCCAGCTGCTGCACCTCTCCGCCGACGAGCGCAAGACGCTGCTGGTCGCCGGCGCGGCGGCCGGGATGGCCGCCACCTTCGACGCCCCGCTCGCCTCCGTCCTGCTCGCCGTCGAGCTGCTGCTGTTCGAGTGGCGCCCGCGCAGCTTCATCCCGGTCGCCGCCGCGGTGGCCGTGGCGAGCGCGGTGCGGGTGCCGCTGCTCGGCTCCGGCCCGATCTTCCCGGCTCCGAGCGGGGCCCTGCACCTCGACGCCGCCGCCCTGGGTCTCTGCCTCGTCGCCGGCTGCGCGGCGGGGGGCCTGGCGATCCTCGCCACCTCGCTCGTCTACCTGGCCGAGGACGCGTACGGGCGGCTGCCGATCCACTGGATGTGGTGGCCGGCGATCGGCGGGCTCGTGATCGGGCTCGGCGGCCTGATCGTCCCCGAGGCGCTCGGGGTCGGCTACAACGTGATCGCGGCGGAGCTGAACGGATCGATCGCCACCGACCTGATCGTCGGCATCCTCATCGTCAAGACGCTGATCTGGTCGCTCTCGCTCGGCTCGGGGACCTCCGGCGGGGTGCTGGCGCCGATGCTGATGATCGGCGGCGCCCTCGGCGGTCTCGAGGCCCTCGTCTTCCCGGCCGTGGGCCCCGGCTTCTGGGCGCTGGTCGGGCTGGCCGGCGTGCTCGGCGGCGTCATGCGCTCGCCGCTGACCGGCGTCGCCTTCGCCCTCGAGCTGACCCATCGCTGGGAAGCGCTGCTGCCGCTGCTGATCGCCGCCACCGCCGCCTACGCGGTCTCGGTGCTGCTGCTGCGGCGCTCGGTCCTGACCGAGAAGGTGGCGCGGCGCGGCGTCCACCTCAGCCGCGAATACAGCGTCGACCCGCTCGAGGTGCTGTTCGTCGGCGACGTGATGAACGCGCCGGGGGTGGCGGAAACCTCGGCGGCGGCACCCGTCGTCTTCGCTGACGACACCCTGCGCCACGTCGCCTACGTGATGGCCGCTTCCGAACACACGGTCCTCCCGGTCGCCGAACGGGACGACCCCGAACGGGTGGTCGGCACGGTCGCCCTGCGGCAGCTGCTCGCCGGCCGCCTGCGCGACCTCGACGAGGAGCGCCACCGGACGCGGACGCTGCGGCCGCTGGAGCTCCTGGGCGTCGGCTCCGCCGCCGGCGACGGAGCCTGACCGTGGCCGGGTTGCGGCAGGGCGACTACGAGAGGCTGCTGGGCTTCCGCACCGCGCTGCGCCGGTTCATGCACTGGAGCGAGGAGGAAGCCCGCTCGGCGGGCCTGACCCCGGCCCAGCACCAGCTGCTGCTGGCGATCCGCGGCCACCCCGCCCCGGCCGGGCCGACGATCAGCGACCTCTCCGCATATCTGGTGCTCCGCCACCACAGCGTCGTCGAGCTGATCGACCGCGCCGAGGACGGCGACCTGGTCCGCCGCCGCCGCGACCCGTCCGACCACCGCGTGGTGCGGCTGCAGCTGAGCGCCGAGGGCCGGCGGCGGATCGAGGGGCTCTCGAGGCTGCACCTGGAAGAGCTGCGGCGGCTGGCGCCGGCCCTGCGCGAGCTCGAAGCGGACGGCGGGTCCTAGGAGGGATCGACGAAACCCGCGTCTGCGACCCAGTGAGCGTCGGAGCGAGCGGGCAAAGGCGCGTGGCCGAACAACAACGCTCATGAGCCAGCCGGGGCGCGGTCCCACCGCTCCCCTGTTCCTTTTGCCTGCAATGCAGGCAAAAGGAACAGGGGAGGTGCGGGCGCTGTCAGTTCCTGTTCCTTTTGCCCGTATAGCGGGCAAAAGGAACAGGAACTGCCCGGTGGCACCCGGGTGTGTGGGACCACTCAACCGCGAGCCATAAGCGAGCGGTGTCCAGAGAGGCCCATGGGTTCGCCGGTCTCTCCTAGCCCGACCCGAGCACTGCGGCGCACTCCAGCAGCAGGGCGTGGACGAACGCCTGCGGCAGGTTGCCGCGCAGCTGGCGCTGGCGCACGTCGAACTCCTCCGAGAGCAGCCCGGGAGGGCCGCAGGCGGCGCGGTTGCGTTCGAACCAGGCGACCGCCTTGACCGGATCGTCCTGCTGGGCGTGGGCCAGCGCCATCCAGAAGCCGCAGAGGAGGAAGGCTCCCTCGGCGTCGCCCAGCGGCAGCCCCTGCGGCTGGTAGCGAAAGCAGTAGCCGTCCTCGGTCAGCTCCGCTTCGACCGCCGCCAGCGTCTGCAGCGAGCGCGGGTCCTCGGCCGGGACGGCGCCGCGGATCGCCCCCAGCAGCAGCGAGGCGTCGAGCCGGGGGTCCGACTCGGAGCGCTGCCAGCGGCCGGACTGGTGCAGCCCGGTCCGGCTCGCTTCGGCGAGGAGATCGTCGGCCAGCGCCAGCCAGCTGGCGCGCTGCTCGCCGGCCGGGGCATGGGCGGCGATCGAACGCAGGCCGGCGGAGCAGATCAGCCGGCTGTGGGTCCAGCGCTGCGGTTCGAGCTCCCAGATCCCCGCGTCGAGCTCGCCGTGCTTCTCGGCGATCGCCCTGGCCGCGACCTCCGCGGCGCGCCAGCGTTCGCCGTCGAGGCGGTCGTGCTCGGCGCCGGCGGCGAACAGCAGCAGCAGCTCGCCGAAAGCGTCGAGCTGGAACTGGTCGCGGACCCAGTTGCCGACGATGTCGCGGCCGCCGGGATAGCCCGGCAGCTCGATCTGGCGTTCCTCGGGCACCGGCTCGCCGGCGGCGGTGTAGGCGGGGGCGAGCGAGGCGCCGTGGTCGAGCAGCCTGGCGGTGACGAAGCCGAGCGCGCCCTCCAGGAGCGGGTGGTCGCCGGCCCGCGCCACCGCCTGGCCGGCATAGGACTGGTCGCGGATCCAGACGTAGCGGTAGTCGTAGTTGCGGCCCTGCTCGGCGCGCTCGGGCAGGGAAGTGGTCGCCGCCGCGATCATCCCCCCGCCGGCGCCGGTCAGCCCCCGCATCACCGCATAGGCGTGCCGCGCGTCGCGCGGCGCCGCCGTCGCGCCGAAAGGCGGAACCTGCTCCCGCCACCACTCCTCGGTCCGGCGCCAGAGGACGTCGGCCGGCGGCGGCTCCTCGCCGCCGGCGTCGTGATCGAGGACGAGGACGAAGTCGCGGCTCTCCCCCGGCTCGAGGTCCAGCTCCAGCCGCAGCGCCTTCGGCTCGCCCTCCTCCTGCTCGGGCTCCGCCTCCCCCGCTCCCAGCCAGCGCAGCCGCTCGTCGCCCAGGCGGGCGCTCCAGCCGCCGTCCTCGTGCCGCTTCAACCGCGACATGCCGTAGCGCTCGAACCCCGCCCCGGGCCGCAGCACCACCCCGAGGTGGGCGGAGCCCTCCAGCGCCGTCGCCCTCCGCACCACCACCGCCCGCCCCTCGTCGCCCGGTGCCGCCAGGGCCTCGCGGCACTCGACGATGCCGCTCCCGGTCACCCAGCGGCTGCGCCAGATCAGCGTCCCGGGCTCGTAGTAGCCGCCCCAGACGAAGCGGTTCCGGGGACAGATCGAGTAGACGCTCTCGCCGCCGATCAGGGCGGCGAAGACGGCGTCGTCGTGCCAGCGCGGAAAGCACATCCAGGCGAACTCGCCGCGGGGGCCGACCAGAACCCCGCGTTCGCCGTCGGCCAGCAACGCGTAGTCGCGCAGAGCATGGGGATCGACGCGACTCATCTGCTTCTCCTTCCCACAGGGGGCCCGATCCATTCGCCTCAGAGCAGCGCCGGCCCAAAAGTTGTGTCAGCAGGCTGACGGACCAGGGCGAGGCGACGCATTCAGACCACGTTCCCGGGGTTAGGGGAAATGAAAACGATTTGGGGAGGTAGCGATGATCAAGTTGCTGACGGCGGCTCTGGCCTGCACCATGGCCTGCGCCGCACTCACCGCCGACGCGGACGCTGCGGCGCCTGGCCGCGGATTGCTGAAGGGGCGAACCGGCCAGGGCCGAACGATTCGGCTCGCACTGCACCGGCACAGCGTCCAGATCAAGCGCTTCACGATCGAGCTGCGCTGCCGCGACGGCAGCATCCTGATCGACGATGAGTCCGGCTTCCTGCCGACCCCGCTGAGCGCCAGCGGCCGCATCCGCGACCACCAGATCGGCAGCACCGACGACGTCTGGATCCGCGGCCGGCTGGGCGGTAACCACCTGCGCGGCTCCGTCCGCGTCCGCGACCGCGTCGGCGGGGTCCGCTGCGATTCGAGATGGGTGCGGTTCAACACCCGGCTTCGCGGCTGACCGCGCCGAGCCGCCCGCCCGAGGAAAGGAGACCGATGATGTGGCGCCGTTCGCTCCGACTGATACCGATCCTCGCCCTCACCGCCGCCGTGGTCGCCGCCGGCCACGCGTCCGCCGAAAAGGCGACCGTGGTCCGGGCCGGCAACCTGGTGCTCCGGATGAACGGGGGCGTCAGCCCGAAGAAGCTGCCGAAGCGGCGGCTGGCGCCGATCACCCTCCGCGCCTCGGGCAGCCTCACGACCGTCGACGGCAGCCACCCTCCGGCAGCCAAGACGGTGACGATCGACTTCGACAAGCACGGCACGATCAACGCCCGCGGCCTCCCTGCCTGCCGGCCGGGAAAGCTGCAGTCACGCGACACCAGGGCGGCGATCGCCGCCTGCCGGCCGGCGCTGGTCGGCCGCGGCACGACCACCGTCGAAGTGGCGTTCCCCGAACAGCGGCCGTTCAGCTCAACCGGTCCGCTGGCGCTCTTCAACGGCGGCGTCAAGCACGGCGTGACGACGATGTTCATCCACGCCTACGTCTCCGTCCCGACCCCGACGGCGATCGTCACCGTGGTCAAGATCAGGAAGATCCACAAGGGCCCCTACGGCACCCGCGCGGTGGCGCGGATCCCGAGGATCGCCGGCGGCAGCGGCTCGCTGACGCACTTCGCCTTCTCGATCCACCGCACCTTCCGGCGCGGCGGCAAGAAGCAGAGCTACCTGGTGGCGCGTTGCGCCAACGGCCGGTTCCGGGCTCACGCGACGCTGCAGACCAGCGACGGCAGCCGCATCTCCGGCTCGATCCTGCGCCGCTGCCAGGCGAGCGGATGAGCACGTCAGGCCGCTGACACCAGCTCCCTCCGGTCCGAACGCACGGCGCGAAGCCGCCGCAGCGGCGCGATGCTGAGCAGGATCGCCCCCGCCGCGATCCACCAGGCCGCGGCGTAACCCGCGGTCGAGGAGAAGAGCGGTTCGGCAAGGCCGATGGCGACTCCGGCGAGCAGCGGCCCGAGCATCACCCCGACGCCGCGGCTCATGCTGTAGAGGCCGGTCAGCATGCCGTGCTCGTCCTCGGGCATCAGCGGCATCAGCAGCGAGTAGGGCAGGCTCATAATCGTGCCGCCGCCGATGGCGACGAACGGGAGGGCGGCGACGATCGCCGCAGGCAGCGTGGTCAGGCCCGGCACCAGCATCGCCAGGCCGTAGATCCAGAGCGCGATCTCGGTCACGCGCAGCTTGCCGAAGCGGTCGGCGAGGAAGCCGCCGGCGACGGCGCCGCCGAGGATGAGGACGGCGACGGCGCCGATGATCAGCGAAGCCTGGCCGAGGCCGTAGCCGAGGCCCTTGGTGACGTAGAGGACGACGAACGTCTTCACCGCCCCCAGCGCCAGCTCCCAGAGCGCGTTGGCGAGGACGAACATGCGCAGCGCCGCGTGCTCGCGCAGGAGCTCGAAGACCCGTCTGAAGGCGCCCGAGATCGGCTCGTCGTCCCGCTCTTCCACCCCCTCCTCCTCCCGTTCGCGGCGGGAGAGCAGCCGCCAGGAGAAGATGCCGACGCTGAGCGCCAGCAACGCCGCGTCGAGGACGAAGGGCAGGAAGAGGGCGACGCTGAGCAGGGCGCCGCCGCTGGCCAGGGCGACGCCGGTGCCGAGGCCCCGCCAGGCCGCCTGGGTGCTCTGCGAGCGACCGGCCTGCTCGTCGGGGATCAGGTCCGGGTAAAGCGCCCGGTAGGGCTCGTAGGCGACGAAGTAGCCGCTGAAGAAGATCGCCACCAGCAGGGCAAGGGCGAGGATCGATTCGACGAAGCCGGCGGCGCAGAGGGAGGCGAGCATCACCGGGGTGCCGGCGAGGACGAACGGGAGCCGGCCGCCCAGGGGCGTGCGCAGCCGGTCCGACCAGCGTCCCGCGAGCAGCGGCAGCCAGAGCGCCATCAGGCCCTCGGTGCCGATGATGATCCCGATCTCGGTCGTCGATGCCCGCTGGCCGCTGGCCAGCACCGGCAGGTAGGTGGAGATGGTCGTGATCGAAAGCGCCATCCCGAAGGTCGGCAGCCCGAGGACGAGCAGGCGGCGCTTGTCGCGGCGGCTCACCTCCCCCCCTCCCTCGGCCCCGCCGCCTCGGCGTCGGCCGGGTAGGTGCGGCGGGCGCGCAGCAAGATCGCGCCGGCGGCTCCGAGCGGCGCCAGCATGACCAGGAAGCTGAGCCGCAGCGCTTCGCCGCTGCCGTTGCCGATCGCCGAAGCGAGGAAGCCGAACAGCGGCGGCGCGGCGGTGACGGCCAGCGAGCGCAGCACCGTCCGCACCGCCTCCGCCCGCCCCCACAGCTCCGGCGGCATCACGTCGAGCCGGGCGGCGTCGAGCGGCGGGTTGCCGGCGGTGAGGACACCGGTGGCGAGAACGAAGAGGGGCATCGCGTAAACCAGCGGCCAGGCCGCGGCGAACGGGATCGCGGCGATCGCCGCGGCAGCGAGGAAGGCGATCGAGGGGACGAGGATGCGGGCATCGACGCGGCCGTCGCGGAGCAGGCGGTCGGCGACCCGGCCGCCGGCGAGGACGCCGGCAAGCGCACCGAGGCCGAGCAGGCCCAGCATCGAAGTCGCCGGACTCTGGCTCAACCCGTACTCGCGGCGCATGAAGATCACGCCGAAGGTCTGTACCCCGCCGAGGAACAGATATCCCGTCGAGGAGACGACGATCAGGACGACGTTGGTCCGCACGGAGAGGACGCGGCGGAACGCCGTCGCCCACGGAATCTCCTCGCGCCGCCCCTCCCTGCGGGCCCGCCGCTTCGGCTCCGCGAGGAGTCGCGGAAGGCCGGCGGCGAGGACCAGGGAAGGCAGCGCCAGCAGCCAGAACGACCAGCGCCAGGAGAGGAGGCCGGCGACGTTGCCGCTGACCAGGAAGCCGAATCCCGAACCGATCAGCTCGCCGGTGAGGACGTAGCCGTAGACCTTTCCCCGTTCGCCGCCGGGGAAGAAGTCGCCCATCAGCGAGGCCAGGAGCGGCGCCGCCGCGGCGATGACGATGCCGAGGAAGCAGCGGGTTGCGAGCAGCTCGGCGAAGGAGGCCGAAAGGCCGGCGGCGACCATCGCCAGCGCCCAGAGCCCCACCGCCCAGGCGAGGAGGCGGACGCGGTTGACGCGGTCGGCGAGGACGCCGAAGGGGAGGGTGGCGAGGGCGGAGACGATCGAGACGGTGGCGGCGAGGACGCCGAGCTGGAGGTGGTCGATGCCGAGGTCGCCCTCGAGCTGCCCGCCGAAGGCGCCGACCGTCGCCAGGTCGGCCCCCTGCAGGGCGAGCACGGCGGCGAAGAGGACGATGACGCGGCCGCGGCCGGAGGTGGCCGCGGCCGGCAACCGGTCCCGGCTGAGGAGACGGGTCCGGCCGCCGACAGACGAGCTGCTGGCGCTACTGGCCCATTCGGACACCTGGCTCCGCGTGTTCGTACTGGATCGGGCGGGTCACTTTCGTCCCGGGCACGTTGGCCTCCTTCTCGACCTTGCCGAGCGGGAGCACCACCTTCCCCCAGGCCTGCTCGAGCATCATCGCCCCGGCCGTGTAGGTGGCCGCGACGGCCGATCCGACGAGGATCCAGCCGCCCGCGGTTTCCCACCAGCCTGCGCCGGTGAGGTAGTGGAGGGCCAGGAACCCCGACCCCACCGCCAACGAGGTGAGGACGGTGAAGAGCCCGAGGCTCTCCGCCAACGCGGCAACGGCTCCGAGGGCGGTGATAACCCCGAGGGCCAGGAACCAGAACCCGAGCTCGGGGAAGCTGCCGGTCGGCAGCGTGTAGACGCCGACCGCGACGAGCAGGTTGAGGAGCCCGTAGGCGAGCCAGAAGGAACCCCACATCCCGTGCATCGCGGTGGCGACGCCGTCACGGGCCTTGAAGGCCCACATCCCCGCCAGGAACTGGGCCAGGCCCCCGAACATCGCCGCGAACGGGAAGAGGAACTCCGGCGATTTGTCCGATCCGTACCAGCCGGCGAGGTGGGCGGCGACGATGAACGTCGCCCCGGCGAAGCCGAACAGGCCGAGGATCGAGGGGGCGGCGATCGGCTGCAGCATCACCCGCGTGTGTTCCCTGATCTCGGTTATCTCTCCATGACCGTTTTCTGCGCGGTCCATCTTGGATGCCTCCTTCTTCGTGGTCCTTCTGCGGATACCCGCCGCCGAGGGCCGCTCCACGGACCCTGTCAGCGCCATGACAGGGCCCGGGCGCTTGCCAAACCCCGACCAGAGCGATAAGAATGCGCGTATGGAGGCAGGGGCCTCGATCACTCATCTTTCTTTGAGGTTGGCCGGGCTCGCCGCCCTGCTCTGCCTCTGCGCCGCCTTCCTCGCCGCCCCCGCTGCGGATGGGAAGCAGAGCGGGACCGAGAACTGCGGCGACATCCCCTCGATGTACACCTGGGACGTCAAGGCGAAGAAGGTCGCCTGCGGCCAGGCCAGGAACGTGGCCAAAACCTATGACCACAGGGTGGCGGCCGACCTCGAGCACAAGTGGAACCTGACCATCGGCGAGTTCCGCTGCGTGATCGTGAAGATCGTCTACTACGGCGACACCCACCGCTGCGCAGCCTCCGGCGGCCGCGAATTCAGCTTCCGCCGCGGCAGCCGCTGAGCGGCGCTCAGCGCACCCGGATTCGGCCGGGCTGGCCCTCTACCAGGGTCCCGATCCTGGTCCCGGGCATCTCGGCTCCGGCCGGGACCGCGGCCAGCAGCCCTCCCGAGGTCATCGCGTCGGCGAGCAGCGCCCGGCGCTCCGGCGCCACCTCCGGCAACCACTCGGCGAAGCGCTCGGCGTCGGCGGCGTTGCGGCGGCTGCCGCCCGCTTCGGCCTCGCCGGATGCGGCGAGCTGCAGCGCCCCGGGCAGGGCCGGGACCGCGACGGCCTCGACCTCCGCTTCGAGCCCGCTCGCCTCGCAGAGCTCGTGCAGGTGCCCGAGCAGGCCGAAACCGGTGACGTCGGTGAGGGCGTGGGCGCCGCAGGTCCGCGCCGCGGCGGCGGCCTCGGCGTTGAGGGCGCTCATCGCCTCGACCGCGGATTCGATCCAGCCGCCCTCGGCGATGCCGCGCTTGGCGGCGGTGGTGATGAGCCCCCCGCCCACCGGCTTGGTCAGGTAGAGCTCGTCGCCGGGCCGGGCGCCGGCCGCGGTCAGCAGCTCGTCGGGGTGGACGACGCCGCTGACCGCCATCCCGTACTTCGGCTCGGGGTCGTCGATCGAGTGGCCGCCGCCGACGGCGACCCCGGCCGCCGCCGCCGCCTCGGCCCCGCCGGCGAGGATCTCCGCCAAGACCTCTCTGCCGAGGCTCTCCAGCGAGAAGGCGACGATGTTGAGGGCGAGGACCGGCCTCGCCCCCATCGCGTAGACGTCGGAGAGGGCGTTGGCGGCGGCGATGCGGCCGAAGTCGCGGGGGTCGTCGACGATCGGCGTGAAGAAGTCGAGCGTCTGCACCAGGGCCAGCTCCTCGCTCAGCTTGTAGACGGCGGCGTCGTCGGCCGGGTCGAGCCCGACCAGCAGCGAGGGGTCGGCGGAGGGCGGCAGCGCCGCGCGCAGCTCGCGCAGCTCGGCGGCGCCGATCTTGCAGGCGCAGCCGGCGCCGTGGGAAAGTTGGGTCAGCCTCGGGCGGTCTGGGGCTACGGACATCGTTTCGAGGGTAACCGGAAGCAGCGAGATGGAAACGGAGACGCAGCAAGGGGACCAGCCCGGCGAGCTCCGCCGCCTCCCGTCCGTGGAGCGGCTCGCCTCGCAGCTGGCGGGCGCGACGCACCCGCTGGCGGTGGCGGCGGCGCGTGAAGCGATCGGCTCGGCGCGCGAGGCGGTGCTGGCGGGCGAGCCGGCGCCGAGCGAGGAGGAGCTGGCGGGCGCCGCCGGCCGGCATCTCGCCCGGCTCGCCACCCCGAGCCTGCGCCCTGTGGTCAACGCCACCGGCGTCGTCCTCCACACCAACCTCGGCCGGGCGCCGCTGGCGCCCGCCGCGGTCGCCCACCTCAGCGCCGTCGCCGCCGGCTACAGCAACCTCGAGTACGACCTCGGGCGCGGCGAGCGGGGCAGCCGCGGCGCCCACGTCGAGGAGCTGCTGCGGGAGCTCAGCGGCGCCGAGGCGGCGCTGGCGGTCAACAACAACGCCGCCGCGGTGATGCTGGCGCTCGCCGCCCTCGCCGGCGACGGCGAGGTGCTGGTCAGCCGCGGCGAGCTGGTCGAGATCGGCGGCTCCTTCCGCATCCCCGAGATCCTCGCCCACTCCGGCGCCACCCTGGTCGAGGTCGGGACCACCAACCGCACCCGCCTCGCCGACTACGCCGAGGCGGTCGGCGAGCGCACCACCGCGATCCTCCGCGTCCACCAGTCGAACTTCCGGATCGTCGGCTTCGCCGAGCAGCCGCTCGCCGCCGAGCTGGCGGCGCTGGCGCGCGAGCGCGGGGTGGCGATGGTCGACGACCTCGGCTCCGGCGCCCTCGGGGACGTCCACGGCGAGCCGAGCCTGGGCGCCGCGGTGGCGGCCGGCGCCGACCTCGTCTGCTGCTCGGGGGACAAGCTGCTCGGCGGGCCGCAGGCGGGCATCCTCTGCGGCCGCACCGAGGCGGTCGAGCGCTGCCGGCGCCACCCGCTGGCGCGGGCGATGCGGCTCGACAAGCTGCAGCTGGCGGCGCTTGAGGCGACGCTGAGGCTGCACCGGGACGAGGGACCGGCGGCGCTGCCGGCGCTGGCGATGATCGCGGCGCCGGAGGAGGCGCTGCAGGGCAGGGCCGAGATGATGGCGGCGGCGATCGGCGCCGCGGCGCAGGTCGGGCAGGGGAGCGGCGCCCCCGGCGGCGGGGCGCTCGCCGACGTCGCCCTCGAGGGGCCGGTCTGCCTGGTCGATCCCGGCACCGCCGGCGCCGACGGGCTCCTTGCCCGCCTCCGCGAGGGCGACCCGCCGGTGATCGCCCGCATCGTCCGCGAACGGATCGTGCTCGACCCGCGGACGATGAGCGACGCCGAAGCCGAGACCGCCGCGGCAGCGGTGCGCGAGGCACTGCCGTAGATGGCCCCGCGGCCGCTCACCGTCGGCACCGCCGGCCACATCGACCACGGCAAGACCGCGCTGGTGCGGGCGCTGACCGGCCGCGACACCGACCGCCTCGCCGAGGAGCGGCGGCGCGGGATGTCGATCGAGCTCGGCTTCGCCGAGCTCGACCTCGGCGAGCGCCGGCTCAGCCTCGTCGACGTGCCCGGCCACGAGCGCTTCGTGCGGACGATGATCGCCGGCGCCAGCGGCATCGACATGTTCCTGCTCGTCGTCGCCGCCGACGACGGTCCGATGCCGCAGACGCACGAGCACCTGGCGGTCCTGCGCGCGCTCGGGATCGAGGACGGCGTCGTCGCCGTCACCAAGGCCGACCTGGTCGACGCGGAGGCGCGCCGGCTGGCGAGCGAATCGGCCGGCAAGCTGGTGCCGGGGGCACCGCTGGTCGAGATCAGCTCCCGAACCGGCGAGGGCCTGGAGTCGCTGCGCAAGGCCCTTGCCGAACTCGCCTCCCAACTGACGTGTCTGACTTCACCCCCCCTATCCGGGGCCTCAGGTCAGACCCCCCCGGCGGGAGAGCCGGTCCTCCACGTCGACCGGGTGTTCACGATCGCCGGCCACGGGACGGTCGTCACCGGCACCCTCCTGTCAGGGCAGCTCGAGCGCGGGGAGCGGGTGACAGTGCTGCCGGAAGAACACGGGGCGCGGATCCGCTCGATCGAGGTGCACGACCGGCGGCTCGACCTCGTCGAGCCGCACCAGCGCGTCGCCCTCAACCTCGGCGGCATCGACCGCGACGAGATCCAGCGGGGAGACGTGATCACGACCGGCGCCGCCGGCGTCGCCGTCACCTACCGGCTCGACGTCGAGCTGCTCGACGGAGCCGAGGCGATCCTCGCCGAAGCGCGGGTGCAGGCCCACCTCGGCACCCGTGACAGCGCCGCTCGGCTGGTCGACGTCGGGGACGGCCTGGTTCAGCTGCGGCTCGAGCGCCCGCTGCTCGCCCGCGCCGGCGACCGCGTCGTGATCCGCCGCATCGCTCCCCCCGACACGCTCGGCGGCGGCGTCGTCAGGGAGCCCTCGCCGCCGCGGCACGGGTCGGGCTGGGAGCCGCGCCCGACCGCGGAGCCCACCGTCACGCCGCGCCCCTCCCCGCTCGAACCCGGCCCGCTCGCCCAGCGGGTGCTGGCGGAGCTGGAACGGGACGGCCGCCGCCCCCGCGGCGCCGCCCAGCTCGCCGAGAGCCTCGGGACCGGGCGCCGCGAGGTCGAGCGCGCCTTCAGCGAACTGGCGGCGGTCGGGGCGGCAATCCAGGCCAAGGCCGACGTCGTCTACGCCGCTCCCGCCTACGAGGAACTGGCGGCCCAGATCCTCGCGCTCGCCGAGCGCGAGGGCTCGGCCACGATCGCCGGCGTCCGCGACCAGCTCGGCCTCAGCCGCAAATACGCCCAGGCCCTGCTCGAGCAGCTGGACGGCGAACGCCGGCTGCGCCGCGACGGCGACCGCCACCTGCCCCGCACGGATGCGGCGTCCTCCCCGGCCTCCGGCCCGGAAAGACGCCTGCACTAAGCTCGCCACCCTTGGGGCGGCAGGGGTCTGGTGGCCCATCCGGCCTTCAAAGCCGGCAGGGCGGTGCAGCCCACCGCTTGGAAGGTTCGATTCCTTCGCCGCCTCGTCCATTGCAGAGCGATCGTACGGCTTGACGATTAAACGTTAAATCGTTAAAACGTACGCATGATCTATGCATCTCCTCCGATAACCGGGTCTCTGGCCGAGAAACTGGACCGGTTGCAGCGTCTTCGATCGCAGCTCGACAGCCAGGTGACCCAGCCGATTCGCTGGATCGGCTCACTGCGGCGAGAGGTGCGGGCCGCTTCGATCAGCAGCTCGACGTCGATCGAGGGCTTCTCGGTCAGCCCCGAGGAAGCGATCGAACTGGCCGAGCGCCAGGCCGCCGCGGCAGACGACGACGAAAATCGCCAGGCGGTCGCCTGCTACGCCCGCGCGATGGACCATGTGGGCACCCTGGCGGCGGACCCCGCTTTTCGCTGGCTGGACCGGGTCATCCTCGATCTTCATTTCGACGCCTGCTACTTCCAGCGGGACAGAGAGCCGGGTCTCTGGCGACAAGGCCCGATCGGGGTCACCGCTGCAGACGGGTCGCTGGAGTTCCGTGGCCCCGACGCAGGCGAGGTTCAGGCCTTGGTGGCGGAGCTGATCGAGTGGCTGCAGGAGGGCGGCGCGGAGGCCGACGTCGTCGTCCGGGCGGCGATGGCCCATCTCAACCTGATCTCGATCCACCCGTTCCGCGACGGCAACGGGCGGATCTCCCGGATCGTCCAGTCGCTGGTCCTCGCCCTGGATGGCGCCCGTTCACCCGAGTTCTTCTCGATCGAGGAGTACCTCGGCGACCACACCCAGGACTACTACGCCGCCCTGCGCAAAGTCCAGGCCGGCGGCTACCAGCCACAGCGCAATGCAACCTCATGGGTCGCCTTCTGCATCGAGGCCCACATCTCCCAAGCGCAGCAGAGGCTGGCGCAGATCGAGGAAGCAGCGGAGCGCTGGAGCCGACTGGAAACACTGGTCGCGGGCCACGGCTGGCCCGACCGCCTGGTGGTCGCCCTAGAGCAGAGCCTCTCCGGGCGAACCGACCGCACCAGGTACGGCCGCGAGGCGGATGTTTCTTCGGTCACCGCCAGCAACGACCTCAGACGCCTGGTGGACGCCCGGCTGCTCGAGCAAGAGGGCCGGGGGCCCAGCACTGCTTATGGTCCGAGCAGCCTCCTGCGCAAGCAGCTCACCTGATCGCCAGCGCGACCAGCGCCGTGAGCGCTCCCATCGCCGCGGTCATCCAGGCGATGTAGTCGCCGACGTGGCCGCTGTGGAGGGCGCCGAGGGCGTGCTGGGCGCGATCGGCGGCGGTGCGGAGCGACGAGGGAGGGTTCCAGCCGAGCCGGTCGCCGAAGAGGGAGACGCCGGCGATGGCGAGGGCCAGCAGCAGGGCGAGGGCAGCCCAGAGGTAGTCGACCGGCGCCACGCTCGTCGGCTCGATCGGGGGGAAGTGGCCGCTGCCCGCGAGCACTGCCTGGCGGTAGGCGCCGGAGTCGGCGAAGCGGCCGGCCGCCTGCTGGATCGCCTGGTCCAGGCCGGGCGCGAGGCTGACCAGGAGGGTGGCCAGGGTCAACAGCGCCGTCGGCACCAGCATCGGCAGCGGCGTGCGGTCGTGCGGCTGCAGCGTCTCGGCCTCCTCGTCGACCTCCTCGGGCTGCTCGCTCTGCGGCGGCTCGTCGGGTCCCCAGCCGGCGAAGACGACGGCCGCCGCGCGCAGCACCGCCGCCGCCGTCATCCCCGAGGCGACGATGAAGACGGGGACCGCCCAGCCGAAGCCGGCCGCCGAGACCGCCCCCTCCCCCAGCGACTTGCCGAGGAAGACGCCGAGCATCGGCGCTCCGACCAGCCCCACCCCGCAGGCGGCGAAGAGGACGCCGACGAACTTCAGGGTGCGGTCGGCGGCGCCGCAGCCGCGCAGTTTCAGCTCGTCGACGTCGGTGAAGCGGTGGAGGAGGATGCCGACGCACATGAACAGCGCCGCCTTGGCGAAGGCGTGGGCGAGGACGTAGGCGGCAAGCGCCGCGATCCCCTCGTGCTCGAGCAGGCCGAGGCAGATCAGGAAGAGGCCGACGTGGCTGACGGTGGAGAAGGCGAGCATCCGCTTCAAGTGCCGCTGCTGCAGGCACATCGCCGCGCCGACCAGCGCCGTCACCAGCCCGGTCCAGATCAGGATCGGCTTCAGCGCCGCCGCCTGCGCCGCCAGCGCACCGTCGAAGGCGGTGAAGTAGATCCGCGCCACCGCGTAGACGCCGAGCTCGACCATCACCCCGGAGAAGAGGACGCAGACCGGCGTCGGCGCCACCGCGTGGGCGTCGGCGAGCCAGAAGTGGACCGGGAAGGCCGCCGCCTTGACGAGGAAGCCGAGGACGATCAGGGCGAAGGAGACGGCGACCAGCGCGTCGGGCGGGTGGTGGCTCAGCGCGACGCCGATCTGGGCCAGGTTGAGGGCGCCGACGCGCCCGTAGAGGAGGGCGATGCCGATGAAGATGGCGATTGCGCCGACGCTGTTGGAGACGGCGAAGTTGATCGCCCCCTGCAGCGGCCCCCGCTCCTCGATCTTGTAGGCGGCGAGCGCGTAGGCGGCGACGCTCATCAGCTCGAAGAAGACGAGCATGTTGAAGAGGTCGCCGCTGAGGCAGAAGCCGACCATCGCCGCCAGGAAGACCAGCATCAGCGCGTGGAAGAGGTTGCTGACCGCCTCGAAGTAGCGGGCCGAGAAGACCAGCGTCGCCGTCGTCAGGACTCCGACCAGAGTCGCCATCCCGGCGCCGAGGGTGTCGGCGCTGAGCGAGATCCCGAGCGCCACCCCGTGCTCGGGTTCCCAGCCGCCGAGCCAGTAGACGACCGGCCCGTGCTGGGCGCGGCCGATCAGGACCGCGCAGAGGACGGTGACGGCGGTGGTGGTGGCGATGGCGAGGGTGTCGGTGAGCCAGCGCCGGCGGGCGAAGTCGGTCGCCGCCAGCGCCGCGGCGACCAGCAGCGGAACGGCGACGGCGAGCGGCGCGATCGACACCGGATCAGCCCTTCAGCGCGTGCAGCTCGTCGGGATCGACGGTGCCGAAGCGCTTCTGGGTCTGCAGCGCCAGCGCCAGCAGCAGCGCCGCCACCGTCGCCTCGACGACGACGTCGACCAGCGCCAGCGCCTGCACCACCGGGTCGACGACCGGGGTGGCGGAGGGGACGTCGGCGTAGATCGGCGCCGCCGCGCCGGCTTTGTAGCCGACCCCGATCAGGAGGACGTAGGTGGCCGCCTGGGCTACCCCGAGGCTGAGGACGAGGTGGAAGAGGTGGCGGCTGGTGACGATCCCGTAGAGCCCCCAGCAGAGGACCCAGACCGCGACCAGGTAGGGGAGCACGGTCATCGCTCCCCCTGCTCCCCCTCGGGCACGACCAGCAGCGCCTGGTCGGAGAACTCGTTCCAGAGCAGCAGGAAGGCGCCGGCGACCTCGAGCGCGACGGCGACGTTGCTGAGCGGGATCGTTCCCGCCGAGAGCAGCCGCCCCGGTTCGCCGCGGTCGATGAAGTTCTGGAAGAAGACGCCGGCGAAGAGCAGGCCGCCGAGGCCGATCAGCGCGTAGCCGGCCGCGCCGGCCGCCTCGCCGAGCTCGACCGTCGCGTGCGGCGCCACCTTCTTCATCGCCGCGTACTCGCCGGCGAGGAAGGCGAGGAAGACCGCCGCCCCCAGCGGCAGCCCGCCCTGGAAGCCCCCGCCCGGCGTCAGGTGCCCGTGGACGGCGATGTCGATCCCGAGCACGACCAGCGGGCCGACCAGGGCCAGGCCGACCATTCCCAGCGCCGCGCTCGGCCGGGCGAGGCCGCGTTCGGTCCCCGGCGCCCCCGGCGCCCGTTTGCGCTCGCCGCGGCGGTCGCGGAGGACGATCGCGATCCCCAGCACGGCGGCGAAGAGGATGAACTCCTCGCCGAGGGTGTCGTAGGCGCGGAAGTCGAAGTTGACCGCGGTGACGAGGTCGGTGGCGTGGGTCTTCGATTCCCCGACCGCTTCGATCGCGTCCCCGTAGGGCCCCGGGTAGCGGCCGAAGCCGGGCAGGCCGGCGATCGCCAGGACCAGCATCGTCGCCAGCGCCGCCGCCCCGGCGCCGAACAGCCCGAGGCGGGCGGACCGCCTCACTCCTCCTCCCCTTCGCCCTCTTCCTCGCGCAGCTTGACGAGGCCGAGGATGACGATCACCGGCAGGCCGACGGCGGAGACGACGATCTGCGAGAGGGCGACGTCGGGGGCCTGGAAGACGAAGAAGAGGATCGCCAGGGCGGTGCCGAAGACGCCGAAGCAGAGCGCCTGGCGCAGCGGGTCGCGGGTCAGCGCCACCACCGGCGCCCCGACCGCGACGAGGACGAGGGCGCCGACCTGCAGCGCGGTCACCGCTCCAGCCTCTCGATCTGCTCGCCGCGGCGGATCGTCCACTCGCCGTGGCGGCGGCTGCGCGCCGTGCGGGCGGTGACGTGGACGATGACGGGGCCGGTCGCCACCAGGAAGGCCGCGGCGAGGAGCGCTTTCTCGCCGATCATCGAGAACGGCTCTTCGACGAAGATCGCCGCGGCGATCGCCAGGACGCCGAAGGAGGAGGCGGCGAGGTAGTGCAGGCGCGCGTAGGTGTCGCGCATCGCCAGCAGGCCGAGGCAGGCGAGCAGCTGCAGCCCGACCCCGAGCGCGAGCAGCGCGATCACCAGCGCGCTCCGCACCTATGGCCCCCGCTCCAGCAGCCGCGCGAAGGCGAGGCT
Source organism: Solirubrobacterales bacterium (assembly GCA_035708105.1). Lineage (GTDB taxonomy): Bacteria > Actinomycetota > Thermoleophilia > Solirubrobacterales > 70-9 > VAYN01. The sequence continues at coordinate 94,814 of DASSTG010000014.1, forward strand.
GCCGACGAAGGAGACGACGGCGAAGACGATCGCCAGGTCGGCGAAGGGCTGGCGGTGCAGGTGCTCGGCGAGCAGGAGGAGGACCGCGGTGCCGACGACGCCCGAGAGCTCGAGCGCGATCAGGCCGTCGACCGGATCGACCAGGGCGGGCAGGACGATGCAGACGAGGAGGACCGCGAAGAGCACGATCGCCGCCCAGGCCCAGGGGCTCATCCCAGTTCCAGCGGGTCGATCGCCTTGCGCGACTGCTCCAGCGCCCCCTCCTCCGGGACCAGCTGGTGGACGAGCAGCAGGCCCTGCTCGCGGTCGAGGCCGACGACCAGCGTGTTCGGCGAGAGCGAGCCGGCCAGCTCCGCCAGCGCCTCGCGTCCGCGGTCCTCGGGGCCGCCGCCGCCGGGCTCGAAGGGCAGCGCCCGGAAGCGGCCGCTCGCCGGCCGCGCCCCCGGCCGCAGCGCCGCGAGCGCGACCGCCGCCAGCCGCGCCAGGTCCCGCGGCACGCTCAGCAGCGGCCGGTACAGCCGCAGCAGCCAGCGCCCCCGCAGCCTCGTCCCGGCGATCCCCTGGCGGCGGACCAGCTCGCTGCCGAGGGTGCCGACCGCCGCCGCGACCAGCCCGGCGTAGACCTGCGGGGCTTCGCGGGTGTCGACGAGCGCCATCCAGAGGGCGAAGAGCGCCGCGCCGGTGAGGACCGGGACCAGGGCAGCTCTGCTTGCGCGCGCACCCACGGGGCGCCGCTACCCCTGGCCGAGCAGGGAGAAACGCCGCCGTCCCCGCGCTTACCGCCGCCCTCCGGCCTAGGCTCTCCTCGATGTCAGACCTGCCGCAGGGGATCGACCTGGCGCGCCACCGCGATCTCGAGGGCAAAGGCCCGGGCCAGGCGCTGCGCCACGTCTTCCTGCTGCTGCTCGTGGTCTTCGTCGCGGCGGCGCTGCTGAACGCCTTCGGCGCCCGCCCCTCGACCTCGGAAGCGAGCGGGGCGGCGGGGACCCTGAAGGTGACGGCGCCGGAACGGGTGCGCGGCGGCCTCCTCTACCAGGCGCGGATCGAGGTTCACGCCCTGCAGCCGATCGGGGCGCCGACCCTCGTCTTCGACAAGGGATGGATCGAAGAAACCACCCTCAACACCCTGGAACCGGAACCGGCGGAAACCACCTCCGACGCCGGGCACCTGAAGGTCCGCTACCCGCCGCTGCAGCCGGGCCGCATCCTCCACGTCTACGTCGCCCTCCAGACCAACCCGAACAACGTCGGCACCCACGACCAGAGCATCGCCCTCTACGACGCCGACGAAGAAATCGCCTCGATCGACCGCACCCAGGTGAACTTCCCCTGATGGACATCGTCATCCGCGCCGCGGTCATCTTCGCCTTCCTCTATCTGCTGATGCGGATGGTCGGCCGCCGCGAGCTGGGTTCGATGGAGCCCTTCGACATCATCCTCCTGGTCGTGATCGGCGACCTCGTCCAGCAGGGCGTGACCCAGAGCGATTACTCGGTGACCGGGGCGCTGCTGGCGGTTTCGACGATCGCGCTGCTGACCGTGCTCGTCTCCTGGACCAGCTTCCGCTTCCGGCGCCTGCGGCCGATCCTCGCCGGCGAGCCGATCGTCCTGATCGAGGACGGAGAGGTGATCGAGAAGAACCTGCGGCGGCAGCGACTGACCGTCGAGGAGATCGAATCCGAGGCGAGGCTGGAACAGATCACCTCGCTGGAGGACGTCCGCTGGGCGATCCTCGAGACCAACGGCGAGATCAGCTTCGTCGAAAAAGGGGAATAGCGGGCGCGTTTCCGCCCCCTCCGCCGAGGGGTAGACGCGGTCCATGTCAACTGTCGCCGCCGCCCGCCTGGCGCCGCCGCCCGGGCCCTCCGGCAGCGTCCTCGCCCAGACGGTCGCCTTCCACCGCGACCCGCTCGAGTTCCTGCGCCAAGCCCGGGACGAGTTCGGCGACGTCTTCCAGATCAGGCTGCTGACCGCGCGCCCGACCTTCGTCGTCGCTGACATCGATGCGGTCGAAGCACTGCTCGACTCCGATCCCGGGCGGGCGCACGCCGGCCAGGCGAGGCGCGCCGTCCTCCCCTTCGCATCCAGCCGCTCCGCCTTCGGCGGTGACGGCGAGGCGCACCGCGCGGCCCGAAGCCGGATCGCACCCGCCTTCGCGCCGGAGGTGATCGACCGCCGCCGTGAGGCGATCGCGGCGATCGCCGCCCGCCACGCCGCCGAATGGCCGACTGCCCGCTCCTTCCGCCTGCTCTCCCGCGTCCGCAGCCTTTGCGACGAGGTCTTCGTGCGGCTCGTCCTCGGCGTCCGCGACGACGAGCTGGCGAAGAAGCTGAGCGCGGCGATCGGGCGGATGCTGCGCACCCCGGGCAACCCGCCGCTGACGCTGCCGGGCAAAGGGGACGGGCTGGTGGGCGAGCTCGGCAACGCCCTCTTCGAGCAGCGCCAGGCGCCGGTCGTGGCGGTGCTCTCGCGCGCGGTGGAAGCGCGGCGCGCCGAAGGCGGGACCGACGGAGCCACGGATGTCGACGTGCTCGGCTGCATGGTCGGCGCCGGCGCCGACCTCACCACCGAGCAGATCGTCGACGAGCTGATGTCGCTGCTGATGGCCGCCCAGGAGCCGCCTTCGATCGCCCTCACCTGGATCCTCGACCGGCTGGCGCGGGAGCCGGAGCCGGCCGCCGACTTCCTCGCCGAACCGCGCGGCGCCGGCGCCGACGCGATCGTGCGGGAGACCCTGAGATTGCGGCCGCCGGCCTCGGGCTCGCTGCGGCGCCTGCGGCAGCCGATGCCCGTGGCCGGCCATGAGCTGCCGGCCGGGGCGACGGTGCTGGTGCCGACCTCGCTGGTCCACCGCGACCCGCGCGGCTTCTCCGACCCCGACCGCTTCCAGCCCGAGCGCTGGCTGGCCGACATCACCCCCTCCTGGCCGTTCTTCCCCTTCGGCGGCGGCGCTCGCCGCTGCGTCGGCGAACCGCTTGCCCACGCCGAGATCGAGGCGGTGGTGCCGGCGGTGCTGCGGACGCTGGAGCTGACGCCGCTCTCAGCCGAGCCCGAGCGGATGGTGCAGCGGGCGACGGTCCTGGTCCCGCAGCACAGCCTGCTGGTGCGGGCGAGCCGGCGCGGCTAGCTCTCGGCGGTCTCGGCCTGGCCGAGTGCGGCGAGCGCGTCCTCGGCGCTGTCGAAGACGAGGCCGTTGCCGGTCAGCCCGGTCATCGAGAGCACCCGCAGCACCTGATCGGTCGGCGCGTAGACGACCAGCTGCTTGCCCTCCTCCAGCATCCGGTTGTGGGCGCGGAGGATCACCGCGATTCCCGAGGAATCGATGAAGGCGCAGCGGCCGAGGCCGACCAAAACCTTCTCGCACTCCTCGACGGCAGTGGTGAGGACCTCGTCGAGCTGGCCGGCGACCGCGAGGTCGAGCTCGCCCTCGACCTGGATGTCGCGCGTCCCTGGGCGCAGATCTTCAGCGCTGACTTTGAACGGCTGCATCATCGGAAATCTTTACTGGTCGTCTCGAGCATGGTTAGACCTCTGAGAGTTCGGATACGTCTAGTCAGGGTCCGCAAATCGACCTTCTGGCCGAATCCCGTGCCTCCTCTATCGAACCGGACGAATCGGTGCCGCAGCCCCGAAGCATCCAACTGATCCTAACGACTGGCACACAGATGACGCAACGCCGGAGCAAAGTGCCGCCGCCCGAGGCCGCCGTCACTTCGCCCTCAGCGGCGAGGGTTGGAAGCTCCACCGCGCGGGGTAGGGAAGGAGGGTGAGCGAGGACGGTCCCGGCGGCTCCGCCGTCAAAGAGATGCCGAACCCGGTCGAGGGATACGCACCGCCGGGGAAGCGGCCCCCCTTCCTCCCCTACCTCAGCTTCATGAGCCTGTTCGGCGCGCTCCTCGCCGCCGCACTCCTGGTCGCAAGGCGACAGGGCCGCGAGCTGCCCCAGCGGGTGCCCGCCAGTCAGCTGCTGCTGGTCGGCACCGCCTCGCACAAACTCAGCCGGCTGCTTTCCAAGGACAAGGTGACGAGCCCGCTGCGAGCGCCCTTCACCGAGCTCGAAGGCAAAGGCGGCCCGGCCGAATTCGAGGAGCGCTCGCGGGGGACCGGGATCCGCAAGGCGATCGGCGAGCTGCTGATCTGCCCCTTCTGCCTCGGCCTCTGGGTGATCGCAGGCTTCTCGGTCGGCCTCCTCTTCGCGCCGCGGGTGACGCGCTTCGTCGCCGCGCTGTTCGCCGCGCTGACGATCTCCGACTTCCTCCAGATCGCCTACAAGGCAGCCGAGGAAAAGGGCCTCGGCTAAGGATCGGCGGTGCCGCGGCCGCTGGAGCACGCAGTCGTCGTCATCACCGGCGCCTCGAGCGGGATCGGCCGCGCGGCGGCGCTGCGGATCGCCCGCCGGGGGGCGGCGCTGGCGCTCTGCGCGCGGGGCGAGGACCCGCTGGCCGAGGTCGCGGCCGAGTGCGAGGCGGCCGGGGCCGAGGCCATGCACCGCGCCCTCGACGTCGCCGACGGGGAGGCGGTCGCAAGCTTCGCGGCGGCGGCGGAGGAGCGCTTCGGCCGCATCGACGTCTGGGGGCGGGTCCCCTCGCCGCAGGTCAGCCCCTACGTGACCAGCAAGCACGCTGTGCGGGCGTTCTCCGAATGCCTGCACGGCGAACTGCGCGACGAGCCCGACATCCACGTCGCCATCGTCGTGCCCGAGGCGGTGGACCCCCGGCAACGTGCTGCGCAGCACCGGGCCGCACCAGGTCGAAGGCGGCTGGCGGACGCGGCGGCGCGGGACCTTGCGGCGGGCATTCCTCGGGGCCGCCGGCCGGGCGCTGCGGGGCCTCTTCCGCCGCCGTTCCTGAGGTTTTGGCGACCGACAGGTGGGGGTAGCGTCCCCCCAACATGCAGGAGAACCGGCTCGTCTGGATCTTCGGATCGTCCCGCAGTGGCAGTACCTGGCTGTTGAAGATGCTGGCGGACCTCGACGGCGTGGTGGGGGTCGACGACCCGCACCTCGGCCACCACCTCGGCGTCTGGCGCCCGATCCCGCTCGCCTGGGCCGCCTGCGAGCAGCCGCCCGAGCTCAACACCCTGCTCGACCTCAAGGCCTCCGAGCCCGGCTACTTCTTCGCCGCGCGCCACCGCGAGGCCTGGTGGGAGCCGCTGCGGCAGCTGATCGCGGCCCGGTTCGAGGCGCAGGCGGCCGAGGCCGGGGTCGACCCGCCCGGCGCGGCGGCGTTCGTGGTCAAGGAGCCGGGGTCGCACGTGGCGCCGTTCCTGACCGAGCTCTTCCCGCAGTCGAAGCTGATCTTCCTCCTGCGCGACGGCCGCGACGTCGTCGACTCCTGGCTTGACGCCTACAGCGACGGTTCCTGGGCGATCCCCGGCGGCGCCTTCCCGGTCAGCGAGGAGGGGCGCATCCCTCTGATCAGGTGGCTTTCCTCGGTCTGGGCCTACCGCAGCCGAGCGGTCAAGGCGGCCTACGACGCGCGCGCCGAGGGCGACCGGATCCTGATCCGCTACGAGGAGCTGCGCGGCGAGACCGAGCGCTGCGTGCGCGACGTCTGCGCGATCGCCGGGATCGATCCCGGGCGGGTGCCGGAGGTGGTCGAAGGCCACCGCTTCGAGCGCCAGCCGAGCGCCGCCCGCGGCCGCCGTCGCTTCATCCGCCAGGCCCGCCCCGGCGGCTGGCGCGACAACCTCAGCCCGGCCGAGCAGCGGGCGATGCACGAGGCGATGGGCGAGGCGCTGGGCGAGTTCGGCTACGGAGCAGACGAGCCGCTCGCCGCCACCGGTTGATCGCGGTCATCGCGGACACCCACATGCCGAAGGGCGGGCGGGCGCTGCCGGCCGGATCGCCGCCGCGCGCCCCGGCGCTCGACGGGCCTGCTCGAACCCGGCCCTCCGGCCTGCGCTTCGAACACCTCCGGCTCGGGTAGGTGGACCGCATCTGCCAACCGACCGGGGGAGGAAGACGATGGCCGAGCTGACCGAGTGGGCGCTGCCGATCCAGGAGCGGCACTTCAGCGAGACCAAGGAGTGCGCGCTGCAGCCGGCCGGCGAGAAAGACCCCTACGGGGAGTCCTGAGCGGGGCGATGTCCGCGAGCGCGGACGCAGACCGCTTCCTCGCCATCTACCTCAACGACCACCGGGCCGGGGCGACGCTGGGGGTCGAGCTGGCCCGCCGGCTGCGCTCCTCCAACCAGGGCGACCCGGAGATGGGTCGGCCCCTGGACCGGATCTGCGAGGAGATCGAAGCCGACCGCGAGGCCCTCGAGCGGCTGATCGACCGGCTGGAGATCGGCCGCGACCAGATCAAACCGGCGCTGGCGAAGGCCGCCGAGCGCCTCGGCCGGCTGAAGCTGAACGGACGGCTCCTCGGCTACTCGCCCCTCAGCCGGGTGCTCGAGCTGGAGGTCCTCTCCGGTCTCGTCGGCGCCAAGATGCAGCTCTGGAACGCGCTCGAGCAGCGCTTCGGCGAGACGCTCGACGGCTTCGACTTCCACGCCCTGGCCGCCCAAGCCGACCGCCAAGGCCAGCGCCTGGAAGACCTCCACCTGGCCGCCGCCCAACGCGCCCTGCCGAGCGCCGGCAGCACCCAAGCCGCTCCGTAGCCCACCCATCCGAACTGCATCAAATTTCCCCTCTGGCAGGTAGGAAATTTGATGCAGTTCGGATGCGGAGGGCGCGGCGGACGTTCTCTAAGAAGGGGTACGGGTCGCGCTCGAGCATCTTGCAGGTCGTGCGGTGAACGTCATAGCCGGCGGCGGTCAGGTCGACATCCCGTTGGTGGTCCTTCTCGAAGGCGAGGTGATCGCCATGGTGGCTCCAACTGTCGGTTTCGACCACCACCTTCTGCTCGGCCCAGAGGAAGTCGACGAGATGACCCGCCGCCAGGACGTTGACGGCAGGAACCCGGAGGCTCACCTCCCGGCAGAGAGCAAGGAAGTCCACCTCCGGGACCGATTTGGTCTCCAGCACCTCGGGGTGGACTTCGAGCGCGATCCGCCGGAGCTTGCCGACCCCCTTGCAGCCCCGCCTGCGCGTGATGATGCGACCGAGGCGTTGCCATGAGAAGTCATCGCGCTTGTAGGCCTGAACGAAGGTCCGCTCGAGCCGCCTTGCATCAAGCCGGCCCGCCAAATCGAGCAGCACCCGCTCCATTACTGCGACCGGGATCCCCCGCTCCATCGCCACTTCGTACGACTCCAGCCGCCGCGTCTGGTGGAGCTGCACCCGATGGTGCCCTTGCGGGTGGAAGCCGCCCGACTGGCGCAACACCTGGATCGGTCCATACGAGCCGCACATGCCCCAAAGCTGCCCGGCGCTGAAGTGCGAGAGAACCGCGCCCGGTCCGCAGGCCAGCACCGCCGCCATCCACCGCCCCTCGCGGGTCAGCCTCGTGTGTGCAAGGGAATAAACGCCCTGGTGCAGCGGAACCAGTAGCCCCCCAACGCGCCGACTGTGAACGATCCGTTCATTGATACCCAGGCTGAGCACCTGCCACGTAGCGAAGACCCCGTGCTGCCTCTCCGCCACCCTCCGCATCAGCGCCGTGGCCGCCCTGTCCTTCATCCGACCCCCTGCCCTGGCGCGGGTTCCGGGCATGGCCGGAACCCTGGCCGGCGTGGGCGCACGGGTGGTGCGCGGATTGCAAATCTTCACGCGCCTTTGTCGCGCGCGGGTGTGACTTCAGGCGACCGAGGGAAGCAGGCGCGGCTCATGCTGCGGCCATCGAGGCTGACCAGTGATCGGCTACCTGCTTGGCCGCCGATTCCTCCTCGCGGAGGATCGATTCGGCCATCGTCACCGTCTCTTGGTCGCCGGCGCGCTGGGCGACCCGCTTCAGCAGCTCGTAGGCGGCGACCTCGAGGTTCTCGACCGCGTAGGCGAAGCCGGCGAGCTTGGCCGGGGTGTCGGGCTGGGAGGCGAAGAACATGCCCCAGCTCAGCGCCCCCAGCTTCAGCATCGCGTCCTTGATCGCCGAGGGGGAGGCGCCGCGGTCGTCGAGGCGGCGCTCGATCTTCTCCAGATGCCCTTCGGTCTCCTCGAGGTGGTGGACGAAGGCGGCGGCGAGCTCGGGCGGGACGTCCATCTCCTTGCTTTTCTCCAGCAGCCGCTTCGACTGCCCCTCGAGCGCGTGCACGTCGGAGAGGTAGGAGTTGAGCTGCCGGCCGAGGTCGTCCGGCGCGAACTCGCGCAGCGCCTGCTCGACCGCTTCGTCGAACCCGGCCGCGACCCGGCCGGCCATCTCGCGCTCCTCGTCGGCGATCGCCGCGGCCATCGCCGCGGTCTCCGCGTCGCCCGCTTCCCGCGCCGCCAGCGCCAACAGCTCATAAGCCGCCACCTCCATGTGCTCGTAGGAGAAGGCGTGCAGGGCCAGCTTGGTCGGCGTGTCCGGCTGCGACCTGGCGAACAGCACCATCCCGAAGCCGCCGCCCTTGCCGGCGACGTCCTTCAGCTTCGAGGGCGAGGCCCCATGGGCCTCGAGCCGCCCGCGCACGCGGCGCTCCTGCGATTCGGTCTCACCCAGATGGCGCCGGAAGGACTCCGCCAGCGGGCCCTCGACCAGATCGGGGGCGCGCTTCATCTGCACGAGCGCCTGTTCCTCGATCGAGTGGGCGTCGGTGAGGTACTTGACGAGCTGGGTCTGCGGATCGTTGTCGGTCATGGCCCCCAGATACCCCGGCGCCCGCCGGCCCACGCCGGGGGGCGCGAACTTTTAGCCTCGCGGCGCAGTCAGGCGCTGGAGAATGCCGCCCGCGGGCCCATCTGCCGGCGCCCGGAGCCCGCCGCTGGCGTCTCCGCGCCGACGGGCATGTGCAGCCGCACCGCCGTCCCGCCGGCCCCGGAGCGGATCTGGACGAGCTCGCAGAGCTGGTTGGCGAGCCAGAGGCCGCGGCCGCCCTCCTGCGTAATGTCAGGGCGGATCCGCCCGACGAGGGGATCCTCGATCCGGCCGCGATCCTCGACCTCGGCGAGGATCCTGCCGCCTTCCCGCCACAGCCGCAGGGTGCCGCTGCCGCCCCCGTGCATGACGCTGTTGGCGGCGAGCTCGCTGGTCGCGGTGACGAGGTCGGCGACGCCGCGCGGGTTCAGACCCGCCTGCTCGCCGGCGGCGGTCACCCGGTGCCGCACCTCCGCCAGCTCCGTCAGGCCGAACTCGAGCGTGGTCGGCGCCACCGCCGGCGGCGGCAGCGAGCCGGCGAAGCAGTCGAGGGCGGCGCCGAACTCGGCGCTCTCCCGCGCCCGCTCGCCCCAGTCGAGACGGCGATGGAAAACCGCGATCCCCTCCAGCACGCGGGAAGGCAGCCCGGCAGCGTCATAGGGGCAGAGCAGCGAGAAGTCCGGGGCATCGGCAAATCCGAGGTTGAGCAGCGCCGCGTGGCGGCGACACTCCTCCAGCGCCGCCGGGCTGCGCCCGGGCCAGGCCGGTTCGCCGACCCCGCTGACCGGCCGCCCGGCGTTTTCCTCGACGAAGTCCCGCCAGAGCGGGATGATCAGCGCCGGGTTGCGGCCCACCTCCTCGATCGCTGCATAGCGAACGCCATCGGCGGCCCCGAACCGCTCCTCCAGCCACCCTCTCTGGGTGGCCCTGACGGCGATCAGGACCGGCTCTTCCGCTTCCAGCGCGGCTTCGACGAAGGGGACGACCCCCGCCAGGAAATCGCCGGAGCCCTCGTAGACCAGGGCTTGGTGTTGGAAACCGACCTGTCGCACAGCGCTTCGCTCCTGCGGCCATGTTTCCCGGCTGACAGCGGTTCAAAACCGCGTTTGCCCGGCTTCGGCAGGGGGTACCGGACCATCGGCACAAGCGGGACGCAGCCGTTTGTGCCGGGAGGTAAACCGCTCACTTCTCACGGCGTCGCACGGAGATTGGGAGAGGTCCCAGGTGCAACCCCATTTTTCCCAGCCCGGAGGAGCCGAATGAACACCCAACCCCAATCAGTGACCACCAGCAAAGACGCGATCCCCAGCCCCACCCAGCTCCGCGGCCCCGAGATCGGGCCGGCGCTGAAGCGGGACCGCCTCCTGCAAAGGGTCCGGGCGGCGCGCAAGCGCCTGCCGCAGGCGCCTTCCAACGCCCTGGCGAGACTGCGGTAGCATCGACAGCGGGTCTGGGCCGGCATCGTCAGAAGCCGGCCGAGCACTACACCACGGTGAGACCGTCGGCGCTGCACGGGCGCCCCGGGACTTCCGCCCCGAACTCCGAGGAGGTCCCAAATGCCAGATACGACGACCGAAATCCATGAGGGGCCGCTGGTCCTCCGACAGATTCAGGAACCCGGCCGGGTTCGCCTTGCCCTGCACGGCGAGCTCGACCTGACCAACGCCGCGACCGTCGAGGCGGTGCTGGACGCCGCGCTCGCCTCAGGCGACGAAGTGCTCGTCGACCTCGCCAAGCTGGAGTTCCTCGACTCGACCGGGATCGCGCTGCTGGTCGCGGCGCTGAAGGGGCAGGACGCGAAGCGGATCAGCTTCCTGCCCAGCGAGTCGACCGGGGTGACCCGCCTGCTCAGCCTCACCGGCCTCGACAAGCGACTCGACTTCAACGGCAGCGGCAGGCACGCCTCGCGGCCGGCCGCCTAGCGCGGGGGCCGAGGATGCCGGCCTCGCGTGCCGTCCACCCCACCTCGAATCGGCGCCGCAGCTGCCGCTCGGAATGGGCGGCGCGCGGGATCACCGAGTCGCCGTAGCGGACGCCGCCGAAGCGGAGGCGCTGGAGGACCGCGAGCCAGGCGCAGACGCCGCGCTCGAGCAACCAGACCGGGGCCATAAGCGCCGAGGTCGCCGGGAACACGGCGCGGCCCCCGGCGCGGCGTCGGCCCATCTCGGCGGCGGCGGTCGCCAGCAGGGCCATCGCCGGCGCCAGCCGCGGGCGGCGGTGGGGCCGGGCGACTTCGTCAACCGCCGGCTTGCAAAGTCGCCGATCGAGCGCCAGCGCCGGCAGCACCGCCAGCCATAACGCCATCCGCAGCGGCAGGGCGAAGTCGTCGTAGGCCTGACGCGTCCGCTGGCCCCAGAAGTGCGCCGCCGGGGGCGGCACCCGGGCGACGTAGAGGTCGAGCGGCGAGGCGACGCTGCCGCCGTGGGCGCGCACGGTCCGGATCAGCTCCAGGTTCTCGAAGAGGACGTCGCCGTCGTACATCCCCATCGCCAGCATCCGCGAGCGGCGCACCGCCAGGGTTCCCGGGTAGTCGCGGCCGAAGGCGCGGTTGAGGAGCGTCCGCGCGGTGTCCCAGCGGGCGTGCCAGGGCAGGCGCTCGAAGTAGTTCTGGGGGCGGACGAGGTCGTGGTCGTCGAGCAGCGCCGCCGCCCGCCGCAGCGCTCCCGGCTCGTAGCGGACGTCGTCGTCGGCGATGACGACGCGCTCGCGGGAGGCGAGCTCGACCCCGGTCCGCACGCCGGCGACCTTGCCCATCAGCCAATGCTCCCCGGCCTGCGGGGGGACGTGGATCGCGTGCGCTCCCAAGGCGGCGCGATTGGCGGCGAAGACCTCCCCCGCCGAGCCGTCGACCACGATCAGCTCGGCGCAGTGCGGCGCGATCCGCCCCAGGTACTCGGCCAGGTCCGCCCGCGGCCCGCCGTCCCGCCAGCGGATCGGCACCACGTAGGCGAGGTCGAGCGGCTCGCTCACGCCGCGGCGGCGACGAGCGGCCGCCGCAGCGAGCTCCCGCCCCGCTCCCAGGCATCGATCAGGTGGCTCGCCCAGCGCGCCTCGACCTGCAGCAGCGCCCGGGCGCCGAAGAGGATGTCGGCAGCGACCGCCGGCTCCTCGGCGGCCAGCCCGCCGGCCAGGTCCCAGGCGGCGATGTTCTCGTGGACGGCGTCGGCCTCGACATGCTCGTCGTAGAAGTGGGTCGCCTCGCGGCCGAAGCCGAGCCGGCGCAGGGCGTTGCCGTAGCGCCGGTTGGGGATCGAGGAGGTCATCTCGAAGGCTGCGAGGTGGCCGACGATGGCGCCGCGCCGGCGCCGGTGCAGGCCGAAGCCGCTCATCAGGTTGACCGTGGCCAGCGTCGGCGCGGGCAGCCGCTCGAGGTAGGCGCCGTAGGCGGGGTCGAGGCCGAGCGCGGCCATCGTCTTGGCGAACAGCACGGAGTGCATCCGCTCGGCGCTGCCGCCGCCGTACTCGTCAGCCTGGACCTCGAGCAGCGCCGCCTTCGGCGCCGCCGAGAGGCGCGGAATCGCCCAGGAGTGGGGATCGGCCTCCTTCAGCTGGTAGGCGGAGCGGTGGACGACGTGCTCGAGCATCTGCTCCAGCGTCCCCTGCGCCTCCATGTAGCGGGAGAGCGGCGGGCCGGGGTCCCCGGCGACGATCCGCTGCAGCGCCTCGCCGACCGAGCGCAGCTCCTCCTCGCTCGCCGGCCGGACCAGCTCCGCCGCCGCCGCTTCGAACGGCCGCTCCAGGGCCGCCCGGAAGGCGATCAGCGAGGGCTCCCACTCCCAGCCTTCGTCGACGCCGCGGATGCCGGTGTAGTGGAGCTCGTAAGCAACGTAGAGGGCGAGCTGCAGGTCCTCGTCAGCGAGCGGATCGGGGGTCTCAACCGCGCCCGGCGCCTCCAGCCGCTCCCCCGGCTCGCCCTCGAGCGCGGCGAAGAGCCGCTCGCTCAGCGGACCGCGCGGCCGCGGCAGCTCGATCAGCCGCCCGGCCATGGCTCCGGTCCGCTCGGCGCTTCGAACCCGATCGACTTGTGGGTGCCGTCGCAGAACGGCCGCATCCGCGACTTGCCGCAGCGGCAGAGCGCGATCGTCTGCCGCTCCAGGTGAAGCTCGTTCCCCTCCTGATCGGTGACGGCGAAGTCGCCGCGGACGAGGTAGGGACCGTCGGGATATGGGGTGATGGTCGCCCGGGACGAGACGGGGTGGCTTTCGGGGCTGTCCACGAATCACCGAATACCCGGACGAACCTCGGGCCAACCGGGGCAGGCGACGGGCCGCGTCCGCGAGTCTGTGAAAAACCTTGCTCTACAAGGCTTTTCACAGACTCGCCCTCGGGGCCCGGGCAGAGGGAGGGTCCTCGGCTCGGCCTTCCTCTTCGCCGAGGCGCAGCCGGATCGATTCGATTGTCTCCGGGTCGAGCCGCTCGACCGAGACGACGCGGTCGGGGAAGACCAGCAGCTCGCCGTGGTCGGCGTCGAGGTCGCGGTCCTCGCTCAGCGCTTCCGCCAGCTCGACCACGACCTTGCCCTCGACGTCGGCCGTCTTTCCAGGCCAGGTAGCGGTAGAGGCCCTCGCGGCGGGGAAAGACGGCGACGCCGCGGCGCTCGGTGTCGTGGACCTCGCCGCTGCCCTGGCAGGTGGGGCAGGTCTGCTCGAAGCGGACCCGCCCCTGACCGGGCGGGGCAGCGCGGGTCGGGCCCCGCCTCAATGCAGGAGAAGCATTCGTAGACGGTGGTGCCGCTGCCGCCGCACTTGTCGCAGGCGCGGCCCTCTTCGGTATCGCCCCAGGGTTCGGAGACGTGGTTGCCGGGATCGAGCAGCGCTCCCGGGGCCTCCCCTTCGGGGTGGCAGTGGAAGTAGGTCCGCTCAGCCACCGTCTTCGTTCTTGCGCTTCTCCTTGGCGGCCGCCGCGGCCTCCTCCAGCCGCTCGGCCTCGCGCTCGGTCGCCGCCGCCTCCTCCTTCGCCTCGATGCTCTCTTCCCTGGCCTCCAGCTTCTCCAGCTGCGCGGCCTTGTCGGCTTTGGCGTTCGTCCGTTTGGCTTTGGCCGCCGCTTTCGCGGTTTTCTCCTTCTTCTTCGCCTCGGCTTTGGCGGCGCGGGCCTCGCGTTCGCGGCGGCGCTTCGCGGCTTTGCCGCGGTCCTGCTCGGCTTTGCGCCGCGCCTGGGCCGCGGCTTTCTCGGCGGCTCTGCCCGCTTCGGCCTGGCGCGCCTGCGCCCCGCGCTCCTCGGCCTCGGCTTTCTCGCGCAGGGCGGCGGCCCGCTCGCGCTCCTTGGTCGCCAGCAGCTCGGTCCGTCCCTGCTCCCGCAGCTCGTCGTCGCGGAAGAGGACGCCGGTGGCGCTGCGGGCGCCGGCCTCGGCGCGGTCGAGCAGGTGCCTGGCACCCGACTCGGAGCCGCCGAAGGCGCCCAGCGCGAGGTCGAACGGCGCCCGGGCCAGCTTGATCGACGAGTTGAAGATCGTCTTCGGCACGGTCGGCATCGACATCAGCTCTCCTCCTTCGAATCGATTGCCGCCGCGGCCTCTTCGGCGCGGTCGGCTTCGCGCTGCAGCTCCGCCGCCTCGCGGCTGGCCTCGGCCTTCTCGGCCGCCGCCTCCTGCCTCTTGGCCTGGGCCCGCTCCTCGCCGGCCAGCCGCTCGCGCTCGGCCTGGGCAGTCTCGACCTGGGCCTGCCGGGCGGCGACGCGCTCCTCCTCGGCCCGTTTGCGCTCCGCCTCCTCTTCGGCGGCGATCTCCTCCGCCTCGAGTTCGACCCTGCGGCGCTCGGCCTCGGTCTCCGCCCGTTCGGCCTCGATCTCCGCCTTCTGCTCCCTGCGCTCCGCCGCGGCGGCCCGCTCGGCCGCCTCCGCCCGGGCGTCGGCCTGGACCTCCTGCAGCCTGCCCTCGCGGTGCAGGTCTTCGCGCCCCAGCACCTCGCCGGCCAGCTGCTTCGCCCGTCCGACCGCCCTGCCCAAGGGGCCGCCGGCAACGCTCTCTCGCTCGCTCACGACCGTCCTCCTTTCACGCTTCCTTCTCTCGCTCTCACTCGCTTCCAACTACCCAAGCCGGGAGCGGGCCGAACCGTGCGCCGGGTCACATTGCGCCCCTGACGAGCGGGATTTACGGATGGGCGGTAGCGGCTCTAATACCGGAGGATGGCGGCGACGCCTTCGGCCTCGGCCAGCGGCTCGGCGAGCTCGTCGCTGACGATCGTCACCTGGGCGCTGCTGGCGAGGGCGGCGCGGATCAGCCCCTCGGCGTCGTCGTCGATCGCGGCGTCGAAGACGAGGTGGTCGACGCGGCCTTCGCGCAGCGCCTCCCTGGCGTCCTGGATGCCGGCGGCGCCGCGGCTGCCGCCCTTCGCCTCGCCCAGCGCCCGCTCGACCACGGCCCGGTCGCGCTCGCCGTCGAGGCGCTCGATCACCCCGCCGACGACCTCCGCCAGCTTCCCCGTCGGAACCGAGATCAGGTCCTGCTCGCCGCCCAGCGCCAGCTCCGCCCTGGCCGAGCCGAAGCCGGCATCGAAGCTCTCGACGTCACGGGCGGGGCCGAAGACGATGACCTGGTCGAGCTCGTTCTGCTCGAGGGCCCGCGCCGCCAGGCCGCCGCACTCGCTGAGGAAGCGCTGGCGGTTGTGCTCGAGCCGCTCGTCGAACTGGTCGTGACCGGAGGAGCTGACCCCCTGGGCACGGGCGGGGTTGTTGGTGCTCTGCGATTTGCGCTCGCGCCAGTCGAGGCTGGTGATGCTGAGCTCCCAGTCCTCGAGTTCCTCCAGCGTGCCTTCCGAGCAGCGCAGCAGGCGCACCCGCTCCGAGGAGAGCAGGGCGACCCCGCGGGCGGCGCCGCGGCAGCAGAGGGCGATCAGCGGCGCCACGGCGGGCTCGGCGGCGAGCTCGACGCAGGCGTCGGCGGCCGGTGCCGTCCCGAGCCCCCACCAGTGATGCGCCCCGCCCTTCTCGGCGACCTCGACGAAGCCGACTTCGCCGCGCGGCGGCGGCCGCAGGTCGCCGTCTTCGAAGCGCTCGAGCACCCGTTTGGCGGTCGCCCGCAGGGCCACCCGGCGGTCGTGCTGGTCATCCCGGTGCGCCTCCAGCACCGCCTCCAGCCCGTTGCGCAGCTCGGTCCGCCAGACCCCGGTGCGGTCGGCGGGGTCGAAGCCGAGATAAATGGAGAGCACCCCGAGATCGGGGCTCCATTCGCTGATCTCGTGGACTTCCTCCAGGGTCGGCTGGCTCATCGGCTCCCTCCTCCTCGCTCGCGTGCGCACCGGCTACCCCGCGGAGCGCGGCCGAGAAACCCAACCCTCCCGATCGAACTGCATCAAATTTCCTCCCTCGCAGATAGGAAATTTGATGCAGTTCGATCGGGTAGGAGACAACGTATGAAGCCACGAGTGGAGACGCCCTACCCGGGTCCGCCGCGACCGGACCCGCAGCCGCCGGCGCCGACCCCTGACCCGGGGCCGCCCGGGCCGCCGTCGCCGGAGCCGGCGCCGCCGCGGCCGACGCCCCAGCCGCCGGCGCCGGAAATCGCGGGCCGGCCGGCCGGCGCCGCCGGCTCGCGCGACTTCCGGCCCGAGCTCGATCAGCTGCCAGCGGCGCCCGAGTAGCGCAGCGACCCCGGGGTGTCGAGGTCCTCGCCGGTCTCCAGCAGCGTCTTCAGGCCGGAGAGGATCATCGGCCAGCCGCCGTAGAGTTCGTTGTTGGCCTCCTCGCCGAGCTGGTCGTGGATCACCCGCAGCCGGCAGGAGCTGCCGACCGGCTCGATCTCCCAGGTCACCCGGGAGGTGCCTTCGCCCTTCACCTGGTCGCTCCAGAGCGCGTTGAAGCTCTGCACCAGCCGCCGCGGCGGGTCGACCTCGAGGTTCTCCCCCGAGGCGATGTCGATGACCCCGGGCACCTCGGACTTGTACTGCGAGCCCTCGGTCCAGTCGGAGACCGTCCCCACCCCGAAGCTGTAGCGCTTGCGCATCTGCTCGCTGGTGATCGCCTCCCAGAGGCGCTCCGGCGTCGTCTTGACGTAGATCTCGAACACGGTCATGCTGCCGCGCCCGCCGACCACGGCGTAAGCCTGTTCCTCGCTCATCTCTGCTCCTCACTCTCGATGTCTTGCTTGAGCTCGCTGAGCGCGGAGGCCCAGGGCTCGGCGTACTTGCCCACCCAGCGGTCGTGGATGAGCCGGATCGGGACGGGGTTGAGGAAGTGCAGCTTCTCGCGGCCGCGGCGCTGCGCGGTCACCAGGCCCGCCTCCCCCAGCACCTTCAAGTGCTTCATCACGCCGAAGCGGGACATCGGCAGCCCCGCTTCTAGCGCGCTCAGCGACTGACCGTCCGCCTCGAAGAGCCGGTCGAGCAGCTCGCGGCGGGTCGGGTCCGCCAGCGCCTTGAAGACCTCGTCCACGGGCTCGACTATAGGTGACTAGATAGGGCAAGTATCCCTTGACAGGGGGTAAATGTTCTGCTTGGATAGTGGGCATGGAGAGCGAAAAGTCAGTTCCAGAGCTGTTTAAGAAACTCGAAGACTTGGGCGTTTCCAAGCATGAAGTGGAGCGGTACCTGCGCGAAGGTGACGCAGATCGGGCGCGTGAAGGTGCTGCCCCTCTTGCCGACCCGCTGGAGGAGATCGGCGCGAAACTCGATCGGCTTCAGGATTCAGTAGACGCGCTTGCAACAAAGCTGGAACGGAGCTAGGAGGGGGAGCAACAAGATGAGTATTGAGCAGGAAATCAAAAACCAGATCACCGTCGATGGGGATGCGTTAAGGGAGAAGGCCAGCACGGCTCAGGGCGTCGACAACACGACGGGGACCCTGCTCTGGGCGACCGAGCATGTCTTTGGTCCGATCCTGAGAAAACAGCAGGACGCAATCCTGCGTCTTGCGCGCGAGATTGATGACTTGAAGGGCGAGAGCCCTAGTTAGTTGCGACATAGATGCCTCCTGTAGATCGACAAAATCCGGTCCGCGCCAAGTCCTCCGACTCCCGCTACTCCGTCATGGAGTTCATGCGCGAGTTCCCCGACGACGAGGCGTGCTTGCAGTGGCTATGGAGGACCCGCTGCGCGATTGATGACGAGAGCAAGAAAGCCTTCTGCCCCAAGTGCGAACTGGACCGCCCGTTCCACCGCGTCAGCGGCCGTCCGGCCTGGGACTGCGACTACTGCGGGCATCACATGCACCCGACCGCAGACACGATTTTCCACAAGTCCTCTACGTCTCTGCACCTGTGGTTCTACGCCATGTTCCTGGTCAGTCAGACGCGCTGCGGGATCAGCGGCAAGCAGCTCGAGCGCGAGCTGGGCGTCACCTATAAGACCGCGTGGCGGATGCTGAACAAAATCCGCAACCAGTTGATGGACGAGTCAGACGGCGAGCCGCTGTCAGGCGAAGTGGAGGTCGATGAGACGGCGATGGGCGGCAAGCCTCGCGCCAGCGACGGCCCGATGACCCGCCAGGAAGCGGTGATCTGGGCGAAAGAAAAGAAGACGACGGTCGTCGGGATGGTCGAGCGCGGCGGTCGCATCCACGCGACCCTGGCCGAGAACCGTGAGCACCTGCCGGTGCGCTCAATCGTGGAGCAATTCGTCCTGCCGTCCTCGATGGTCTTTACCGACGAGTGGGTCGGCTACCACAAGCTCGATCAGCATTTCGCTGCTCATCGGCGCATCCGCCACGCCGAGAAAATCTACGTCGAAGGCGACGTGCATACGAACACGATTGAGGGCTTCTTCGGGAATCTGAAGCGCGGGATCGCAGGGACCTACCACGCGGTCTCCCGCAAGTGGCTACAGGGCTATCTCAACGAGTACACCTGGAGATACAACCGCCGCGAAGACGACCGCGCGATGTTCCTCCAGCTAGCCGAGCGCGCGGCCCTGTGAAGAGGACCGGAGCGGCGACCTAAGCCTTGGGTTTCCGGTCCTGGTTCTGGCCCCGCAGCGGGCCGGAGACTTTCTCGAAGTCGCGCAGGACAGCGGAGCGTTTCCTAACCGGAATCTTGTAACCCGATGGGGTCTTGTCGGTCCGCTTATCGGGCTGCTGCGGCATCTTGAAGCGCCTCGGCTGCCTTGTCAGGATCGTCAAGGACGCGGGCGCCCTGAGCCTCGATGACGGTGCGGGCCTCGCCGTACACGTCTGCTAGTTGTCGGTCGTCAGCGAACTGGCAGTAGACGAAATAGTCGTTGACCTCAGAACCGCCCAGCAGATCAATGACCTTCATTGCCTCGGCGTCGGCGCGCTGACGAATCTCATCAGCTTTGGTGATCGCTAGCTGCACCACGTCCAGGGCGACGTTGGCGCCGGAGTTGGCGAAGAAATCAACCTGGCGGGGTACCCCGGACTTAGCGCGCACCTGGTAAGCGCGCGAGACGGCCTCGCTGTTGATCAGGGGACGAAGTTTGCTCGCGACAAGTTCCTTGGGGCTTGGGTGTCCTCCATGACCCCTGCGCTTGGGGTGGACGATGCGTTTGACGAGTCGATCCAGCGTCACGTCCAACCCGTCCTGACCTGTTTCAAGCTCCTCGCCCGTAGGGATCGCCGTGAAGAGGGGGTCGGCCAGTTCAAGCGGGAAGCCGCTCTGCTTCTCCAGCATCGTCTTGATGCGGGCAGTTACGGGGGCCACAGCGCTGGCCAGTTGCTCTCGAAGCATCGGCTCGACATAGAGAAGCGAGTCCTGCTCCAAGCGCGGGTTCTCGCGGATTACGCGCTTGATCGCCTCCTCGTCCAGACTTAGCCTGAAATCTGCCGCCTCCTCTTCCCAGAGCAGGATGCCGATGTTCAGCCGCTCGCCGCGAGCAGGATCGGGGATGTAGCGGATGACTGAATAGTGGGCTTCGCTCATATCGACCCCCTGAGATTAGGGAATGGGCTCGGTTCCTTCTGCATGACGCCTCTCAGCCGGACTCGGCGCTGATTCAGGAAGTCGACGTAGAGAGGCTTGTGGGCTGCGCTCAGAAGTTCGTCCGGGGTCGCATCGACCACGGCCGCGACCTCTTCGTCGGAAAGCTGCTCGATGGCTTCCAGCGCCCCTCTGAGCCGTGCTGCGCCTCGGATGCTTTCGCGGAGAAAGCTCAGGGTTACGTAGGGAGCCGCGGCGTTATCTACCTGCCCCATGAGCTGCGACGGGAGTTTCGGCAGCAGGGGATTGGCGAGGAGGTGGCTGTGGTCGTTGAGTAGCAAAGTGTGCCTCGGCGGGTTGGTGCGGCCGACTCGGCGGGCGATGAGGTTTTCGTGGTGCCGATCCTTGTTGATCAGCCAGGCGTCGAACACAGCCGTCCCGTAGATGCAGTCTTGGTTCTCGCATTTCAGGAAAAGTTCCCGGTCAAGGGCTGGGCTGAACTGGGCCTTGTTCATCCAGTTGCTGGCGAAGAACCAGTCCCCGTTCCGCTCGACCACAGCATGTCCCAGGACCGGCAACCCAAGCTTGGCGGCGAGCCGCACCGCGATCAACTCGTTGGCGCCGACCATCGGGTTGTCAGGGGCAAGGCTCGGTCCCTTGATCAGGTACTCGTTGCCATCTGAGGCCTCGATGTAGCGGGCATTAGACGCACCCCGGCCGACCTCGCCAAAGTCGGTCCTAATCGCCAGCGTCTCCCCGAATTCAGTAGATGGCATCGTCGACATCGGAACGCTAACCGATTAGGCCTTCTGTGCGGGAAGCTTCAGGTACCCGAGTATCCGGAAATGAGTTGGTTAGGCGTCCAGCAAATGCGTGGGCGTAGAGCGCCGAGCGCGTCGGCGGAGCCGCCCAACTCCGGCAGCCCCGCCCAACTATCGCTAGTTGCTCTTGTGGATGCTGACGGCAGGAATCGCCGTTGAGCAGGCTGCCAGCTTCATAGCCGGTCCCCCTTTCCTGTTCGGGAATTGGAGGGACCAATAAGAGCTGATCTACCAAAAAACCGCCATCAACTAATAGGAGATACGACCACATTCTTTGGTCTACCAGCCTCCCTTAGTCAATTAAGGTGCATCCAGTCGGCTGCCCCCTACTGGATCGGAAGGACACCTACGCGATGGCGAACACCCACAGAAAACGCGAAAGCGGAGACCCGGCCCCACCCACGATTTGCGATCCGCTCGCCCACCCGATGAGGACGCGCATTCTCGACGTGGTGAACGAGGAACCGATGAGCCCAGTCCGGTTCCTGGATGAAGGGTTCTCGCCGATGACCTTCAACAAACGGCAGACCGGGCTCTCCTACATCAGCTACCACTTTCGCGCTTTGGAGAAGGCTGGCTGCGTTGAGGTCATGGAAACCCGCCCGCGGCGGGGGGCGACCGAACACATCTACCGCGGGTGCAGCCGCGTCTTCTTCTCCGACGCAGAGTTTGAGGCGCTGCCATTCGAGAAGCGCCAGCGGCTCAGCCAGTCTTCGTTTCAGGGGCTTGTGGCGCGGACGGACGGCGCGATTCGCTCGGGGACCTTCGATCAGCGGGCCGAGCGCCACATGACCTGGCGTGGAGGGGAGGTAGACCAGCAGGGCTGGGAGGAGATACTGGAAATCTACGCCGAGGCTTTCGTCGCGGCTGAAGAGGCACGCGAGCGGTCAGCGCTGCGACTGATCGAGGAGGGGACGGAGCCGATCCCGATCACCACGGCGATGCTGGTCTTCGAGTCACCGCCCCGCAAGATGCGTTTTTAGTCCACGCCAATGAGAATTCCCGACCTCGAACACTTCCCAACCTGCGTCAGCAACCGAGACTTACACCGCTCATTCGAAGCCATGCTTGCTGGGCTGCGGTGCGATCCGCCTGATGCGTTCGGAGAGGACTGGGAGGAGACGATGGGCGAAGTGGAACGGCTTCTAATCGAAGTCGAGAAAGCGGCTTGAAAAGCGGCCTGAGCTACCCCCTGTAAAGGGATACTTGCCCTAGATAGTCACATGTCAAGCAACGACGAAACGCCCGCCTTGCGGCGGACGCTTCCGCACCATCGGCGAGTCCGCTTCAGCGATGCCCGCGCTCGCAGCCGCGGACCGAATCGCGGCCGGGGCCGCCGGAGCAGCGATCGAAACCGGTGCCGCCGCGCAGGCGATCGGACCCGCGCCCGCCCTTGAGAACGTCGTTGCCGGCCGCGCCCTTGAGCAGGTCCGGCCCGCCGCGTCCGAGCAGGCGGTCCCGCCCGGGGCCGCCGAAGACCCTGTCGGCGGCGGTGCCGGCGCCGACGTAGTCGTTGCCCGAGCCGGCGCAGATCAGGTCCCTGCCGGCTTCGGAGACGATCCGGTCGTTGCCGCCGAAGGCGACGATCACGTCGGGGCCGGGGGTGCCGATCAGTTCGTCGTCGGCGCTGGTGCCCACCACCGTCGCCGGCACCCCCCGGCAGGTCGGAGCGCCGATCACCCGGGTGGTCGCAGTGGCTTTGTTGTTGGCGTTGACCGGGTCCTTCTGATCTCCCTTGACGCTCGCGGTGTTGCGAATCGTGCCGGTGGCGCGGGGGACGACCACGATCGTCACCGTCACCTGCGAGCCGCCGTATTTGACGCCGACCGGATTCAGCGAGCCGATCGCGCAGGTGACCTTGCCTCCCTGCGTCGAGCAGGAGCCCGATGACGCCGAAGCCGAGACCAGGTCGACGTTCTTCGGCAGGTCGTCGGTCACGGTCACCCCCGTCGCCGGCGACGGGCCGAGGTTTTCGACCCCGATCGTGTAGGTGAGATGGGAGCCGGCGCGGACCGGGTCGGGGCTGTCGGTCTTGGTGATCTTCAGGTTCGCGGATCCCGGCTGCGCCGCCGAGGTGAGGCCGGCGGAGGCGAAGGCCATGATGAGCGCGGCGCCGACGCAGAGCGCCACCGCCGAGCGGGCGAACCGCAGGGATGACATCCGTTCCATGGTCGCCTCCTTCCCCGGATAGGGGTGCGGGAAACGCGCTCAGAGCGCCGCGGTGCCCTCGAGGACCGTCTCGCAGCGACCGCCGACCCAGATCGTCCCGTCCTCGTCCTGGTCGACGTGGACGCGGCCGGCGCGGCCGATCGCGCTGCCCTGGGTGGCGACGTAGGGGGCGGAGAGGCGGCCGCTGCCGAGCAGCCACTGCGCCACCGAGGCGTTGAGGCTGCCGGTGACCGGATCCTCGGCGGCGACGCCGTCGAGCGGGAAGAAGGCCCGCACCTCGATCGCCGCCTCGGCGCCCTGCGGGTGGAAGCCGACCGCGCCGAGATCGAAGTCGAGCCGGCGGGGCTGCAGCTCCAGTACCCGCTCGGCGCTCTCGAGCAGGACCGCGATCCAGCCCGGCCCGTTGTCGACCCACTCGACCGCGAGCATCTCGGCGGGGTCGAGGTCGAGGGCCGCCGCGACCCGCGCCGCCTCCTCCTCCGAGGCGGGGCCGGAGTGGAGCGGCGGCGGCGCGGCGAAGGCGAGGCGGTCGCCGTCGCGGCGGATCCCGACCAGCCCCGCGTCGCACTCCTGCACGATCGCCTCCGGATCGCGCGCCTCTCCCCCGTCCTCGAGCCAGGCATGGCAAGTACCGAGGGTCGGGTGGCCGGCGAAGGGCAGCTCCAGGGCGGGCGTGAAGATGCGGACCCGGTAGTCGGCCCCGGAGCCGGCCGGCGGCAATACGAAGGTCGTCTCCGAGAGGTTGGTCCAGCGGGCGAACCGCTGCATCTCCCCATCGGAGAGGCCCTCGGCGCCGAGCACCACCGCGACGGGGTTGCCCGAGCAGGGCCCGCCGCCGAAGACGTCAACTTGCCTGAAGGCGCGAGGCATGCGCCGAGTCTCGCAGGCCCGCAACCGGTCCACTCACCCGGTTCGGGATGTTTGCCCTTTGGCGGGCGGGGAACTCGGCGGAGTGGGTTGCACGTACGCGGAGGGCGAGGATCGCCGCTTCGCCGGAAGGAGGAACGCATGCCCGACGTAAGCGACATCACCAGCACCGCGGTTCAGCTGGCACGGAAGAAATCGCCGGGAGCGCCGCTGAAGAGCCCGAAGAAGATCGCGGCCGCCGGGGCGGCGATGATGGCCCTGCCGCTGGCGGCGGAGGGCATCGCCAAGCTGACCGGCCACAAGCCCTCGGAGGAGGTCGCCGACCTCGGCAAGAAGGCGAAGGGCAAGGCTGCCGCGGGCGCCAAGGAAGTGGTCGGCGACGTCGCCGACGAGAAGCTCGGCTCGAAGCTCCCCGGCGGCATCGGCAAGCTCCTCGGCAGGAACGGCTCCGACTCGGGCTCCGGCGAGGACGCGACCGAGGCCCACGGCAGCGGCCGGCAGATGCCGATCCAGCAGTCGGTCGACGTCGCGGCGCCGATCGAAGAGGCCTACGACCAGTGGACCCGCTTCGAAGAATGGCCGAAATTCATGCACCGTGTGGACAGCGTCCAGCAGGTCGACGACTCGACCGTCCACATCTCGGCCAAGGTCTGGGGAATCACCAAGGAGTTCGAGGCCGAAATCGTCGAACAACGGCCCGACGAGCGGATCGAATGGCACTCCGAGGAGGGCCTGATGAACAGCGGCGTCGTCAGCTTCCACCGCCTGGCGCCGCGGCTGACCCGGATCGAGGTGACGATGGACGTGAAGCCGGACTCCCTGCTGGAGAAAGCGGGGCGCGGCATGCGCTTCACCAAGCGCGCCGTCCGCGGCGACCTGCACCGCTTCAAGGCCTACGTCGAGATGGAGGAGCAGAGCGAGAAGGGCTGGCGCGGGACGATCAAGGACGGCGACGTGAAGAAGAAAACCCAGCGCAAAGCGGGCGGCGGCAAATCCGGCGGCAGGTCACGCGCGCGCTCGCGCTCCTCGTCGGGCAAATCGAAAGCGAAATCGCGGCGGTGAAGCCTCACATCCGGTAGACCGGCGCCGCCAGCTCCTCCAGCGGGGCGTTGGCGCAGGCGGCAAGGGCGAGGCTGAGGACCGTTCGCGTGTCGCGGGGGTCGATCACGCCGTCGTCCCAGAGGCGGGCGCTGGAGTAGAAGGGCTTGCCCTGCTCCTCGTACTGGTCGCGGAGCTCGGCCGCGATCTCGGGCTGGCCGACCTCGTTCATCACCGCGGCGGCCATCTCGCCGCCCATCACCGAGATGCGCGCGTTGGGCCACATGAAGAGGAAGCGGGGCGAGTAGGCGCGGCCGCACATCCCGTAGTTGCCGGCCCCGAAGGAGCCGCCGACGATGACGGTCAGCTTGGGGACGCGGGCGGTGGAGACGGCGGCGACCATCTTCGCCCCGTCCTTGGCGATCCCCCCCTGCTCGTACTTGGAGCCGACCATGAAGCCGTTGACGTTCTGGAGGAAGACGAGCGGAATCCGGCGGTGGTCGCAGAGCTCGACGAAGTGGGCGCCCTTGAGCGCGCTCTCGGAGAAGAGGATGCCGTTGTTGGCGACGATCCCGACCGGGTGGCCGTCGAGGTGGGCGAAGGCGCAGACGAGCGTCTTGCCGTACTTCTCCTTGAACTCGCGCAGCTCGCCGCCGTCGACGATCCGGCGCATCACCTCGCGGATGTCCCAGGGCGCCCGCGAGCCGATCGGCACCACGTCGAGGATCTCCTCCGGGTCGCCGGCCGGCGGCCGCGGCTCGAGCCGCTCCCAGGGCGGCGCCGGGCTCGGCGGCAGGGTGGCGACGATTTCGTGCAGGATCTGAAGCGCCTCGCGGTCGTCCTTGGCGAGGTGATCGGCGACGCCCGACTTGCGGGCGTGGACGTCGCCGCCGCCGAGCTCCTCCGCGCTCACCTCCTCCCCGGTCGCCGCCTTCACCAGCGGCGGGCCGCCGAGGAAGATCGTCCCCTGGTGGCGGACGATCACGGTCTCGTCGCTCATCGCCGGCACGTAGGCGCCGCCGGCCGTGCAGGAGCCCATCACCGCGGCGATCTGCGGGATCTCCCGCGCCGACATCGTCGC
This sequence comes from Solirubrobacterales bacterium, assembly GCA_035708105.1. Lineage (GTDB taxonomy): Bacteria > Actinomycetota > Thermoleophilia > Solirubrobacterales > 70-9 > VAYN01. The sequence continues at coordinate 120,249 of DASSTG010000014.1, forward strand.
CTGGTTGAAGAAGATGCGGCCGAAGTGCTCGCGGTCCGGGAAGACCTCGTCCTGCAAGGGAAGGTAGGCGCCGCCGGAGTCGACCAGGTAGATGCAGGGGAGCCGGTTCTGCAGCGCCACCTCCTGCGCCCGCAGGTGCTTCTTCACCGTGACCGGGTAGTAGGTGCCGCCTTTGACGGTGGCGTCGTTGGCGGCGATCACGCAGCGGCGGCCGCTGACGGTGCCGACGCCGCTGACGATCCCCGCCCCCGGCGCCGCGTCGTCGTACATCCCGTGCGCGGCCAACGGCGATAGCTCGAGGAACGGCGTGCCGGGGTCGCAGAGCCCCTCGATCCGCTCGCGGGCGGTCAGCTTGCCGCGGCCGCGGTGGCGCTCGACCGCCTTCGGGCCGCCGCCGGCGCGGACCCGCTCCAGCTCGGCCTCGAGCTCGGCGATCAGCTCCAGGTGCTTCTCGCGGCTCGCGGTCGCCACGGTGGACATCAGGCCGCTTCTCCGGACTCGTGCCACTCGACCGGGCCGGCGACGAGGGTGTGGGAGCCGAGCGGGCGGCCGAGGACCTCCTGCGCCGCCCGCGAGGCGGCGACCAGCTGCTCGAGGTCGATCCCGGTCTCGATCCCCATCTCGTGCAGCATCGAGACCAGGTCCTCGCTGGCGACGTTGCCGGTCGCCCCGGGCGGGACCGGGCAGCCGCCCAGCTCGCCGAAGCTCGACTCGAAGGAATCGACCCCCGCCTGCAGCGCCGCCAGCACGTTGGCCAGTCCCTGGCCGCGGGTGTCGTGGAAGTGGGCGGTGAGCTCGACCCCGGGAACTTCGTCGGGAGCGCGGTCGAAGAAGTCGCCGACCTGCAGCGGGTTGGCCATCCCGGTGGTGTCGCCGAAGCCGATCTCGACCGCGCCCAAGCTCGCCAGCCGGCGGGCGATTCCGAAGACGCGCTCGGGCGGCACGCGCCCCTCGTACGGACAGCCGAAGCTGGTGCTGATCACGCCCTCGCAGCGCAGCCCCTCCGCGCTCGCGCGGGCGAGCACGCACTCCAAACCGGCCAGCGACTCCTCGACCGAGCGGTTGACGTTGCGCCGGTTGTGGGTCTCCGAGGCGGAGAGGAAGACGTTGACCTCGTCGATCCGGTCGCGCACGGCGAGCGCCGCTTCGAGCCCGCGCTCGTTCGGGACCAGGACCGAGACCGAGACCTCGTCGGGGATCCGCGCCCGTTCCAGCACCTCGCGGCCGTCGGCCAGCTGCGGCACCACGTCGGCGCGGACGAAGCTCGTCACCTCCAGCCGCCGCACCCCGGTCGCGGCCAACATCTCGACCAGACGCACCTTCTCGGCGGTGGGGATCGTCTCCGGCTCGTTCTGGAAGCCGTCGCGCGGCCCGACCTCGCGGATGCGGACGACTTCGGGGATCACCGCGCTCAGGCCCCCAGGGCGCGCGCGATCACCATCTGCTGGACCTCGTCGGTCCCCTCGCCGATGGTCAGGATCTTGGCGTCGCGGTAGAAGCGGCAGACCGGGTACTCCTCGATGTAGCCGTAGCCGCCGTGGATCTGCACCGCCTCCTCGCAGCAGCGGACGGCGAGGCGGCCGCTCTTCAGCTTCGCCTGGGCGGCGGTGAGGCTGAAGTTCTCGCCGCGGTCCTTGAGCCGGGCGGCTTTGTAGACGAGCAGGCGGGTCGCCTCGATCTCGGTCGCCATGTCGGCGAGCTTGGCCTGGATCGACTGGAAGCGGGAGATCGACTGGCCGAAGGCCTGGCGCTCCTTAGCGTAGGCGAGCGCCTCGTCGAGCGCCCCCTGGGCGAGGCCGACGCCCATCGCGGCGACGCCGATGCGGCCGATGTCGAGTACCTGCAGGAACTGGCGGAAGCCCATCCCGCGAGGCCCGAGCAGATTCTCCTCCGGCACCCGGCAGTCGCTGAAGGTGAGCGGGCGGGTGTCGGAGGCGTTCCAGCCCATCTTGCGGTAGGGCTCGCCCTGCTCGTAGCCGGGGGTGCCGTTGGCGACGATCAGGTTGGAGATCTCGTCGGTGTCGGTGCGGGCGGTGATGCAGACGATGCCGGAGATCTCGGTGCCGGCGTTGGTGATGAACTGCTTGGCGCCGTCGATCACCCATTCGCCGCCGTCGAGCCGCGCCTTGGTGCGGACGTTGCCGGCGTCGGACCCGGCCTCGGGCTCGGTCAGGCCGAAGGCGCCGAGGATCTCGCCGGAGCAGAGCCGCGGCAGCCACTCCTCCTTCTGAGGCTCGGAGCCGAACAGGTAGATCGGCTGGGTGCCGAGCGAGGTGTGGGCGCAGAGGGTGATCGCCACCGATGAATCGATTCGGGTCAGCTCCTCGACCGCCAGCGCGTACGCGAGCGAGTCGCCGCCCCCGCCCCCGTAGCGCTCCGGGAACGGAATCCCCATCAGCCCGAGCTCGGCCAGCTTGGCGACGATCTCGTAGGGGAAGCGCTTCTCGCGGTCGAGCTGCTCGGCGACCGGCGCCACCTCCTGGGTGGCGAAGTCGCGGACGGTCTGCTGGATCAGGCGATGCTCGTCGCCGAGGTCGAAGTCCATCCTGACAAGATACCGAATCAGCGTTCTAATTTCGAAGCTACGCTCGGTTTTTCGGGTACCTTGTCCAGATGCCGCTGCCTTCTCCCCCGACCCGACCGGCCCTGCGCGCCCGCTATGAGGCGCGGCGGCGCGAGGTGATCGGCACCGCCGCCAGGCTCTTCGCCGAGCGCGGCTACGACGGCACCTCGATCGCCGAGCTGACCGCGGCGACCGGCCTCGCCGCCGGCGGCCTCTACCACTACATCGAAGGCAAGGACGACCTCCTGATCGCGATCTGCGACGAGCTGCTGGAACCGCTGCTGGCGCGGGCGCGCGAGATCGTCGCCGCCGGGGCGCCCCCGGTCGAGCAGCTGCGCGAGCTCCTCGCCGCCTGGGTCGATCACGTCGTCACCCACCGCCACCACATGCTCGTCTTCACCCAGGAGCGGCAGGCGATCGAGCGCCAGGCACGCTGGCGCCGCGTCCGCTCCCAGCGCAAGGCCTTCGAGAAGATCCTCGACGACGTCCTCGCCCGCGGCGAGGCCGACGGCTCGATGACCTTCGCCGACCGCCGCCTCTCCCTCCTCGCCCTGCTGGGGATGGTCAACTACACCCCCCAGTGGGTGCGGCCGAACGGGCGCCTCTCGGCTGCAGAGATCGCCGCCGGCTACTGCGCGATCGTGCTGGGCGTTTAGTAGGGGTGCGGCGCTGCCGCGACCAGCACGGCGATGACGACGGCGATGGCGAAGGTCAGCAGCGCGGTCTTGAACGGGGCGGGTGGAGCGGTGCGAATCATGCCGCGGACGTTAGGGGCTCAGGCGCGATTTGCCTGTGCAAAAGAGCACAGTTGGACGTGCGTCACATTGAGCAGGTCCATCACCCGCGGATCACGAAGCGTCTCCAGCTCGAGGCGGCGCTCGGCGTCGTAGGAGGAGGTCGGGACCGGGCCGGCGGCGGGGTGGCAGCCGATCTCGGTCCAGCCCGGCGGCAGCGAGCGGATCAGCTCCATCAGCGCCTCCGGGGCGACACCCTGCGGGAACGGCTCGCCCTTTCCGCTCTGGCCGTAGAAGCCGCCCTCGTAGCGGATCGCCCGGGCACGGAGCGGGACCTCGAGCTCGGCCGCGACTGCCTCGGCCACTGCCCGCGCCGGCTCGGATTCGTGCACGTGCTGATGGGAATCGAGATGGGTCGGATCGCGGCCGGTGAGGGCTCGGAAGATCGCCAGCTGCTCCCGGCACTCCGCCTCTACCTGCCCGGGATCGTCGTTGTCGCAGCGCGAGTAATCCTGCCGCCATTCGCCCTCTTGGTAATCCCACTGGCCGAGGTCGAGGTGGAGGCCGACGGCAAGCTCCGGGTGCTGCGGCGCCCGCCGTGCCGCGTCCGCCGCCGCCCCCTGCCGCACCATCAGGCTGGCGCTGGTGACGATGCCCTCCTCGTGGGCGATGAAGATGCCCTCGTTGACGGCCTCGGAGAGGCCGAGGTCGTCGGCGTTGACGACGAGGAAGCGCTGACCCTCGCTCATAACCCCAGCTCCTCGGCGATCTCGGTCGCCTCAGCGAGCCAGTCGTGCCGCCGCTCGGGCGGCGGCTGCCACCGCGGCGGCGCCCAGCCGAGCCACTGGATCGCCACCTGGAAGCGGGCGAGGTCGAGGTCGCGGGCGGTGAAGGCCGGCACGCCGGGCTCGGCGGCGTAGGCGGCGACGAGCGCCTGGCGATCGGCCGCAGGCCAGCCGCTGACCAGCGCCGCGAGATCCGTCAGCCCCGGCCCCTCGGCGGCCAGCTCCCAGTCGACCGGCGCCACCCGAACCTCATCTCCGAACTGCATCAAATTTCCCCCCTGCTGGGTTGGGAATTTGATGCAGTTCGGGGTGGCGACGAGCACGTTGGCAGCGTAGAACTCGCCGTGGAGGACGGTCCTTGGTTGCGCCTGCAGCGCCTCAACGACCTGCTCGTGCCGTTCGCGCAGCCAGGCGACGTTCGCGGCCGAGCCGTCGGCGCGCTCGGCGGCGAATTGCTCGGCCCGTTCGATCCAACGTCTGTGGAAGGCGGCGTCGTGGTCGATCAGCCCGGCCTCGGCGCGGTGGCGGTCGAGCTCCGGCGCCATCGCCACGTGGAAGCGGGCGAGCCAGCGGGCCGCCTCCTCCCACAGCCCGCGCTCGCCGACCTGGAACAGCTCGCGCCCCGCGACCCACTCGACGAAGAGCCAGCTGCCCTCGCCCTCTCCGACGGCGCCGAAAAACCGCGGCGGCCCCGGCGGCGCCTGCGGCAGCAGCGCCCGGTAGACCGTCGGCTCCCGCCGGGGGTCGTGGAGGAAGCGCGGCTTCGCCATCTGCGCCTCGCCGTCGAGCGCCGCCCAGTCGAGCCGCTTGCAGCCCAGCCGCACCTGCCCACGGCCGGCCAGCTCGACCTCGAGCTCCTCGATCGGGAAGCTGGTTCGGTAGGGGGACGGCCGGCGCCCGACCGGCCCCAGCAGCTCCAGCCCGACCCCGGCCAGCGCCCGCTCGAGCGCGTCGCGCAGCTCGGAGTCGCCGGGGGCGGCGGTCATCGCGCCAGCTCGGCCAGGGCTTCCCGGGTCGCCTCGACCACCCGCTCGACCGCGCTCTCGTCGAGGTCGGCGAAGAGCGGCAGACGCACCAGCCGGGAGCCGAGGTCTTCGGTCTGCTCCAGGGAGCCGGCGACGCGGCCGAAGCGCTCGCCCGCCGGGGCGCTGTGGAGGGGGACGAAGTGGAAGACGGCGGCGATCCCCTGCTCGCGCAGGCGCTCGATGAAGGCGCCGCGCAGCTCCGCGCTCGGCAGCACCAGGTAGTAGACGTGGCCGTTGTGCACGGAGCCGGGCGGGGTCGCCGGCCGCTGCGCCAGCCCCTCCCGCTCCAACTGCTCGAAGCCGGCGTGGTAGCGGTCCCAGATCGCCCGCCGCCGCGCCGTCACCTCCGCGGCGGCCTCGAGCTGGGCGAGGAGGAAGGCGGCGGTGAGGTCGCTGGCGGCGAAGGAGGAGCCGACGTCGACCCAGGTGTAGCGGTCGACCTCGCCGCGGAGGAACTCGGCGCGGTTGGTGCCCTTGTCCCAGATCACCCGCGCCCGCTCGGCCAGCGCCGGGTCGTTGACCAGCAGCACCCCGCCCTCGCCGCAGGTGACGTTCTTGGTCGCGTGGAAGCTGATCGCGCCGAGGTCGCCGATCGAGCCGAGCGCGCGGCCGTCCTGCGCGGCCAGCAGGCAGTGGGCGGCGTCCTCGATCAGGGTCAGGCCGTGGCCGGCGGCGACCCCCCCGAGCCGCTCCATGTCGCAGGCGACGCCGCCGTAGTGGACGGCGAGGACCGCCCGCGTCCGCTCCCCCACCGCCGCCGCCACCCGCTCGGGATCGACGTTCAGGGTCGCCGCTTCGATGTCGACGAAGACCGGCGTCGCCCCCTGCCGCACCACCGCCGTCGCCATCGTCGGGTAGCCGAAGGAGGGCATGATCGCCTCGTCGCCGGGGCCGAGGCCGGCCAGCATCGCCGCCGCCTCCAGCGCCCCCGTCGCCGAGTGCGAGAGCAGCGCCAGCGGCGAGCCGGTCAGCTCCCGCAGCAGGCGCTGGCAGCGCTCGGTGAACTCGCCGCCGCCGGCGAGGTCGCGGGCGGCGATCGCGGCTTCGAGGTAGGCGAGCTCGGTGCCGGCGACGAACGGGCGGTTGAAGGGGATCGGCTCGCTCACCGCCCCGCCCCGCTCGCCTCGGGGACGGCCAGCCGCTCGAGCAGGCGCGGCAGCACCCTGCGGGAGTCGAGGTGCTCCTCGGCGAGCTCGCGGGCGGCGCGGGCGTGCCGGTCGTAGCCGGCCTCGATCGCGGCGACGGCGGCCGCCGCCTCCTCGACCGCCGAGAACGCCAGCAGCCCCTCCCCTGCCGGCAGCGCCGTCGCGAAGCCGGTGTCCTGCGCCGCCACCGGCCGGCCGCTCGCCAGGTAACAGGCGCTGCGATCGCTGAACCAGCCGCTGCGCGAGTCGACGTAGCCGCTCTTGGCGACTCCGAGCTCGGCCTTCGATGCGCGCACGAAGCCGGCGTAGCGCTCCGGCGTCCCTGCCACATCGGCGGGGTCGAGCAGCGTCCAGCCGTTCTCGCGCAGGGCCCGCAGGTCCTCGACCTCGTCGAGGTGGATACCGAGCGCCAGCTCGAAGCGCGCCGGCGAGCGCCGCGGCAGCTCGAACAGCGACCGCAGCGAGTGGGCGCGCTGGCCGTAATGGACGCCCTTATGCTCGACCGAGCCGTAGCTGCGCCAGTGGCCGACGCTGGTGAAGGCGTCGCGCTCCGGGGGTGCATCGGCGGGGGGCCAGTGCGCCAGCGCCACCGGCGGCAGGGTCGGGATCCAGCTGCGGCCGAGAGTCGGGATCGGGCAATCCTCGAGGCCGATGCGGACACCGACGCTGACGCAGTGGGTGTGGCGGTCGAAGCCCATCCCGCCGCCGGTCTCCTCCCAGACCTGGTTGAAGCCGGGGTCGAGGTCGAGGAAGGCCCGCGCCGGCACCGCCCCCAGCAGCCGTTCGTCGCGGAGCATCCCGGAGACGTTCAGCAGCAGGTCGGCGCCGCGGGCGAACTCGAGCAACTCGGGGTAGGCCACGCCCACGGTCTCCTCGCCGCCCCGGCCGAGCAGCGCCGCCCGCCCCTCCGGCAGCGGCAGCGAGCGGAAGTACCGGACCACCTCGCCGCCCGGCTCCAGCGCCTCCGCCGCGACCGGCTCGACCAGCATCACCTCGTGCCCGAGCCCGCTCAGCCCGGCGAGGTACTGCAGGACCGCCCAGCTCGCCCCGCCCTGATGGGGGTCGCCGGCGACCATCCCGGCGAGCACGATCCGCAGCCGCTCCCCGCTCACGGCGTCACCTGCAGCGGCACCCGCATCAGGTCCCGTTCGGCGGTCTGGCGGCAGTCGCGGTAGCGGAACTGGGTGTAGTAGAGGAACGGCCGCGAGCCGCTGGTGGCGAAGGTGCGCGATGCGCTTCCGGAATCGATCACCGAGGGGTAGGCGAGCGGCGAAGGCCCGCCGCAGCGGTAGTTGTGGGTGGTGACCGCGCGGGTGACGAGGCGGCGCTCGCTCCAGTGGACCAGGTCCCTCGAGATGGCGAAGTAGATGCCGCGCGCCTTCGGCCCGAGGCTCGCGGGGCCCGGCGGCGCCAGCCCCACCAGCAGGTAGGCGCCGAGGGCGGTGTTGTAAGTGAGGCTTTCGTCCATCTCGGCGATCTTCCCCCGGCCGACCGGCGTGCAGGGGATGCGCCGGCGCTGCCGGGAGCGGTAGGGGTCGCTGAAGCGGCCGCCGAAGCCGAGGCCGTTCCAGGCCCGCCAGCTGCCCGGGTCGCCGATCTGCCGCGTCCGCAGCAGGCAGGTCCCCCGCTGCACCCCCGGGTCGCGGATCCGGACCAGCGCGTAGAAGGCGCCGCCGGGACCGCTGACGACGTTGCTCGGGCTGAAGACGCCGGCCGGCCCCTGGTCGGGCCGGTAGCGGTAGGGCGCCGCGGCGAGGAGGTTGCGCGGCGGGCGCGCCTCGGTATAGGTGCGGCCGCCGTCGCCGGAGTGGGCGAGGGTGATCGCGTTGTACCAGCAGGGGAGGTAGCGGTGGCTGGGGCAGCGGCCGCGGTGGCGGTTGCCCTGGTACTCGTCGTGGACCAGCGCCCAGACGCTGCGGCCGTCGCGGGTGAAGACCGAGGCGATCCACTGGCGATCCTGGAACCGCCGCGGCGCCGCCCGTTCGGGGGAGGAGAGGACCGGGCGGCAGTCGATCGCCAGCCCTTCCAGCGAGGGGCCGGTCATGCGGAAGTTGTCGAAGTGGGAGATCAGCAGCTGCACGTTGCCTTCGAAGTCGCGGAAGGCGCGCGCCGGCAGGTCGGGGTAGTTCATCGTCTCGCAGGCCGAGGAGCCCCAGTCGAAGACCGGCTGCGGGGGTCCGACCACCCGCACGCTCGGCCCCGCCGCCCGCGCCGGCCCGGCGAGGAGCAGCGGCAGGCCGAGGAGGAGAAGCACCGGCAGGGCGAGCTCGAGGATCCGGGAGAGGACGCGGTCGGAGTCGAGATGCCTCTCCGCGAACTCGCGCGCGGCGCGCGAGCGCACCTCCCAGTCGCCGGCGATCGCCTCAGCGCCGGCGGCGGCGCCCTCGAGATCGTCGAATGTGACCGGCCCGGGGCGCTTTTCCGAACCACCGGTTGGGAAAGGCGCCCGCCGCCCGGTGCCCTGGACCAGCGCCGGCCGCCCGCTCGCCAGGTAGGCGGCGGTGCGGTCGCTGAACCAGCCGGTCCCGGCTTCGACGTAGACGCCCTGGGCGACCGAGAACTCGGCGCCGGAGCCGCGTACGTAGTCGCGGAACGCCGCCGGCGTGGCCGCCACCTCGCGTGGATCGACGATCTCCCAGCCGTGCGCGCGCAGCAGCTCGAGATCGGCGCCGTCACCGGGGTGGATGCCGAGCGCGATCTCGAACTTCGCCCCCGGGACCCGCTCTGGCAGGGCGGCGAAGCGGCGGAACTGGTGGTGCTTCAGCCCCATCTCCCGGCCGCCGATCACCAGGCCGCCGTAGGGGCTGCGCCAGGTCGCCACCGTGGTGAAGCGGGGCCGGCCCGGTGGCCGCGGCGCCGGCCTCCATTCCTCCAGCAGCAGCGGCGGCAGCGTCGGCAGCCACTCGATCCCGCCGGTCGGGACCGGGCAGCCGGGCCGGCCGACGTTCTGCCCGACGGTCAGGTAGCGGTCGTAGCCGGCGACGCTGAACTCGACGGCCGGGTCGGCGTGCCAGGCCTGGGTAAAGCCGGGGTCGAGGTCGACGTAGACCCGGCTGCGCGGGACGGCGCCGATCCCCTCCGGGCCGAGATGGCCGCTGAGGTCGAACAGCAGCTCGGCCTCGGCCGCGACCCCGCCGAGCTCCGCCTCGCCGATCCCGCACAGCGCCTCGCCGCCCTCGCCGAGAAGGGCCGCCCGCTCCGCCAGCCCGAACTCGCCGACCACCCCCTCGAAGAACCGCACCCCCTCCGGATCGCCGGAAGGCAGGCGCTCGACGAGCCAGGCGTCGAAGCCCAGACGGCTCAGCCCCAGCACCCAAGAGAGCCGCACCCAGGCCTCGCCGCCGCTCCCGGGCTTGTTGGCGAGGGCCCCGGCGACGACGGCGACCGCCATCGCGCTCAGGAGGGCAGCGGGCGCCGCCGCGCCCCGGGGACCCGCGGCAGCAGGCGGGGGTTGTGGCGGGCGAGAACCGCGGTTTCCCGCAGAGCTCGGCCCGGTTCGGCGTCGCGCAGCGACTGGCCGATCTGGGCCACGAGCGCTTCCCCCCAGTACCTCTTCCAGAACCCGCGGGCTTTCTTGTAAGCCGCTCTCAGCTCGGGCGAGTCGCGGGTGTAGCGGCGCTGCCGCCCCACCGCGGCGAGGCTCTGCGCCAGCATCCGCGCCGCATCGCCGCTGGAGTTGGCGCCGTGGGTGCGGTGCTCGGCGACCAGCTCGCCGTGGCTCCAGACCGGGAACTGGCGGACGATTTCCAGGTTGAGGCCGAAATCCGCGGTGGCGTCGAGCCGCGGATCGAAGCCCTTGACGTGCTCGAAGACGGCGCGCCGGTAGATCGAGCGGGCCGGGAAGCCGGCCCAGTTCTCGGTCAGCAGGCGCGGGTAGTGCTCGCGCCGCACGATCGGCTGCTCGAAGGTCTCGATCGGGGTCCCGTCCTGGGCGATCCGCCGGAACCTGCCGGTTGCCGCGGCCGCCTCGGGGTGCTCCCGCAACACCTTCACCCCGGTCTCGATCGCGGCCGGCAGCAGGCGGTCGTCGGCGTCGAGGAAGACGAGGAGGTCGCCGCCGGTGCTGCGGATGCCGAGGTTCCGCGCCCCGGCCATCCCCTGGTTCTCGCAGCGCAGGCAGCGCACCCCGGGATAGCGGCCGGCGACCTCCGAGGCATTGTCCGGCGAGGAGTCGTCGATGACGAGGACCTCGAGATGGGGGTAGGTCTGGGCGAGGACGCTCTCGATCGCCTCGCCGACGAAGTGCGACTGGCCGAAGCAGGGGATCACGACCGAGACCAGCTCGGCGAACTCCTCGGCCGGCTCGCGGCGCCAGGCGTGGCGGCCGCTGACCATCCCGAACGGCACCCGCCGCTGCCCCTTCAGCACCGCCGCGACCTCGATCTCGAAGTCCTGCGGCGGCCCGACCAGGTTGAGGCTGGTGCGGAACCCCGCCCGGCCCGCCGCGGGGTAGTCCGGAAACGCCTCGGCGAGATCCGGCCGTTCGGCTCGCACCGCGGCCCGCCAGAACGCCCTGCCGTCCATCAGGAACTCGATCGCCACCACCCCGGCTTCCTCCCCCAGCGCCCAGCCGAGCAGGTCGACCGCCTCGGCGTCGAGCACCGAGCCCGGCTTCGGCTCGTCGATGAAGGCGCCGTGCAGCTCGGGCGGCCGCGAGACCGAGACGTCGAGGATTTCAACCAGCGCGCCGATCGCCGAATCCTCCCTCAATCCCCGGACCCGTCGTCGAAGCGGAGCCGGGCGAAGCGGAGCCGCCGGTCGCCCGGCAGCACCGCGACGGCCTCCGCGCAGGCGCCGGGCGGGAGCTGCTGGGCGTTGACCGTGGTGCGGAAGCCCGGGGTGCCGACCTCCCGGTCGGAGAAGCCGCGCTCGATGTCGGGGCGCGGCTGGTCCACGGGGGCGCGCCAGAGCCGCTCGTCCCCGACCCACAGCTCGACCGCCTCGACCGGCTCCTCGCGGCCCAGCACCCAGCCGGTCGTCGTCACCGCGTGGGCGGGGAGCGCGGCGCCCGGGGCCGGCGCCTCGAGGTTGGCCCCGGCCAGCTCCTCGGGCAGGCTGTCCTCGCGGACGATCTCCACGCGCCGCGTCGGCCGCGTCGCCACCCGGCCCCCGTCGGCGTGCAGCGGCAGCTCGTAGACGGTCGCCGCGGCGTCCTCCCAGACCCTCGTCGCCTCGCGCTCGAGGTACTCGCAGAGCCCGTCCCTGCCGCGCAGCCACCCGCGGGCGCCGGCGGGGACGGCAAGGAAGCAGCCACCCTCGCCGGCGGCGTCGGTACCGCCCTGGTAGTCGGGGCGGGCCGGCGCCAGGTCGGCGGCGAAGCGGCGGATCGTCTCCAGCTCGGTCACCTCGCGGCCGTCGCGCCGGGGCAGGTTGCGGGCGTGGCGGCCGTTGAAGTAGGGCTTCATCTCCCGCCGCGGATCGATGAGGACGACGCAGGCGCGGAACGGCACCCCGAGCCGCTCGACCGCGAGCTGGGCGCCACGGAACTCGATGCAGCGGCCGATCAGCCCCTCGTGCCCGGGAAGCTCCGGCCGCAGCTGCTCGTAGAAGCGCAGGTCCTCCTCGATCTGGCTGATCCGGTCCAGCGCCGTGAACATCCCGCCCTCGTGGACGCGGTAGGCGGCAAGCGGCTCGGCGAGGTAACCCAGCGGCCCGCGCTCCGCGCAGCGGATGTGGATCAGCCAGTCGATCCAGGCCGACTCGAAGGCCCAGGCCGGCAGCTCGGCGACGATCTCGCGGCGGAACATCATCGCCGGCGAAGGGACGAAGCACTCGGTGAGGATGTCCTCGAGGGCGAAGCTCGCCTCCGCCAGAGCCGGCGTCGTCAGGCCCGAAGGGGTGGCGGCGGCGTCGTAGACGATGCTGGCGTCGTGGAAGCAGCTGGCGCACTCCTCGTGCGCTTCCAGGTAGGAGGCCTGGCGGCGCAGCTTCGCCGCCGAGGTCCAGTAGTCGTCGCCGTCGAGGTAGGCGACGAAGCGGCCGCGGGTCGCGTCCAGCACCCGGCGCAGGATCTCCCCGTGGCCGACGTTCTCGGCCGGCAGCACCGCCCGCACCTGCCGCGGGAAGCGCTCGGCGTAGCGTTGGACGATCTCGCGGGTGCCGTCGGCGGAGCAGTCCTCGCCGATCACCAGCTCGAACTCGAAGGGAGCGTCCTGGAGGAGGACGCTCTCGATCGCCTGGGCGACGAAGGGGCGGTGTTCGAAGGTGCGCATGGCGACGCTGACCAGCGGCGCGGGCGGTCCGCTCACGACTCCAGCCCCCTTTCCAGGTGCTCGAAGCGGCCGCCCGGCTGGCCGGTGCCGCGGCGGCGGAAGCGCAGGAAGGCGCCGGGATCCCAGCGGGCGAGCGTGCGCAGGTTGCGCATCACCACGCGCCATTCGCGCCGGCCCCAGGCGTTGGCGACGCGCTCGACCAGCGCCTCGCCCTGCTTGGCGCGGGTGTTGCGGGCGCCGAGCCGCCGCGCCGCCCGCTCCTCGCCGCTGCGAAGTCGGCGCCGCTGGCCGTTCAGGACCTGGATCTGCGAGCTGAGGACGAGGCCGGCGTCGCGGGTGGTGTTGGAGCCGTGGCGGCGGTACTCGGTGACCACGGCGTCGTGGCAGACGACCGGAAACTCGCGGGCGAGCTCGAGGTAGAGCTCGTAGTCGTCGGCGGCGGCGCGGTCCTCGTTGAAGGCCCCGACGGCCTCCAGCGGCGCCCGCCGGTAGACGACCGACGAGCCCGACCAGATGAAGCATTCCTCCAGCAGCTTCAGGTAGTGGTCGCGGCTGATCAGCGGCTGGGCGGCTTCGCGGATCACCTCGCCGGTGCGGCCGATGTCGCGCGGCCGCCCGGCGGCGAAGGCCGCCTCGGGCGCGGCGAGCAGCTCGCCGATCCCGACCTCGAGCGCATTCGGCAGCAGGCGGTCGTCGGCGTCGAGGAAGACGACATACTCGCCGCCCGACGCGGCAAGGCCGCGGTTGCGGGCGGCGGCGACGCCGCGGTTGTCCTGCCGCAGCCGCCGCACGCCGGGGTAGCGGGCGGCGACCTCGTAGCTGTTGTCGGCGGAGCCGTCGTCGACCACGGTCAGCTCCAGCTCCGGATGGCGCTGGGCGAGGACGCTCTCGATCGCCTCGCCGAGGTAGGCGCCCTGGTTCCAGCAGGGGATCACGACCGAGACCAGCGGTGGCGCCGCGGTCGCGGCCCCGCGCCGCCGCAGCCGCACGGCGCCGACCTCGGCCCGCCGGCCGTCGCCGAGGACCGCCCGCAGGACCAGCTCCAGCTCCCCCTGCAGCGCCGCCAGGTTGGCGCCGACGCGGAAGCCCGAGCTGCCCGCCGGCGCCCCCTCGAACATAGCGGCGACACCCGGGCGCTCGACCCCCACCTCGGCCCGGCCGACCAGGCGCTCGTCGTGGACGAGCTCGACAGCGCGGACGAGCCCCTTCTCCTGCACCACCCATCCCGCCAGTCGCAGCTCCGCCGGCTCGACCAGGGACCCCTCCGGGGGGTGGTCGATGCGCCAGCCCTGCACCCCCGGCGGCATCGGCCGCTCCTCGATCTCGGCGATCTCCAGCGGGCGGGCGCTCAACGATCGCCGAACAGGCGGCTGAGCACACCGCGCCGCCTGATCTCCAGCACGATGGAAGCGATCGGCGCCTGCTTCCCGTCGACGAGACCCCTCACCGCCAGCTCGTGCCGGCCCTCGCCGCTCCCCTGGACGACGAGGCGGAAGCCGGCCGTCCCGGAGCCGGGGGTGTCCGGGTAGGCGCCGGCGACCCCCGGCCGCTCGATCTCCACCGGCGTCGTCGCCACCACCTCGCCGGCGACCAGCACCTCGACCGACTCGACCGGCTTCTCGCTGCCGACCGCCCAGCCGACGATCTTCAGCGCGTTGCCGTCGAGCTCTTCGCCTTTCGCGGGGTTGTCGAGGTGGGCCTTGCGCAGCCCGTTCTCCGGCTCTGCCGGCGAGACGTCGACCACGCGGATGCTCTCCCGGCGCGCCATCGCGCGATTGTATCCCGCGCTTGCGTCTTTCCAGGCCTTTCGCCGCCGCCGCGGCCGCCGGCCGGTACCCGGCGCCCGGCCCTCGACGAAGAGGCTCTCCTCCTCGCGGTTGTCGAGCTCGACGATCTCCGGGATCCCGCTGGCGGTGGCGCCGAACGAGCAGGCGCGGACATCGGTGAAGCCGGCCTTCTCCAGCAGCTCGAGGGCGAAGTCGGTGGTGAAGAGCGAGCGCGACCAGCCGTACCAGAGCATCTGCACGACGAAGCGGCCGCCGAGGCTGCGGACCTCCTCCGCCGGGACCTTGAAGTAGCTCTCCTCTCCCGCCCGGTAGGCATCGATCCCGCGGTCGAGGTCGGGCAGCGCCAGCCGCAGCGTTCCCCCCGGCGCCAGCACCCGGCGCAGCTCCTCCAGCACCGGCACCAGCTCCGGGTAGGAGAACTCGGGCAGGGCGTGGATGCTGACCGCGTAGTCGACGCTGCCGGTCTCCAGCGGCAGCCCGGCGCGGACGTCGGCGACGAGGTCGACCTGGCCGCCGGGCTTGACGTCGGAGTTGATCCAGCCCGGCGCGACGTGGTCGCCGCAGCCCCAGTTGAGCCGCCTCACGCCACCGCCTCCAGCAGCCGCCCCAGGACCCTGCCGGCCTCGAAATGCTCGGCGGCGATCTCGCGGGCGGCCGCGGCGTGCCGGCCGGGGTCGGCCTGGATCGCCTCCACCCCGGCCCGCGCCTCCTCGAGGTCGGAGAAGGCGAGCAGGCCTTCGCCGGTCGGGTAGCGCTCGCCGAAGCCGGTTTCCTGCGCCAGCACCGGCTTGCCGCTGGCCAGGTAGGCGAGGCTGCGCTCGCTGAACCAGCCGCCGCGGGTCTCGACGTAGATCCCCTTCGCCACCATCAGCTCGGCCAGGGAGCCCTGGACGTAGCGGCGGTAGCTCTCGGGGTCGGCGGCGACGGCGGCGGGATCGACCAGGCGCCAGCCGCTGCGCTCCAGCGCCCGCCGGTCGGCGGCGTCGGAGGGATCGATCTCGAGCGCCAGCTCCAGCTCGGCGTCGACCCGGCCCGGCAGGGCCATCAGCTTGCGCAGCTCGTGCGCCCGCAGGCCGAGGCGGCGGCCGTCGAATTCGACCGGGTCGTAGGGGCCGCGCCAGCTGCCGACGCTGGTGAAGCGCCTGCCGCCGGCGACCGCCGGCCACTGGTCGAGCACGATCGGGTGCGGCGTCGTCACCCACTCGATCCCGCAGTCGGGGACGAGGCAGTCCGGCTCGCCGATCCGCTCGCCGACGGTGACGTAGGCGTCGTGGCCGACGAAGAGGTCGGCGAGGCCGAGCGCCCGCCAGATCTGGCCGAAACCCGGATCGATGTCGAGGAACGCCTTCCTCGGCGCGGCGGCGAGCAGGTCCGGGTCCTCGACGAAGCCCATTACGTTCAGCAGCAGGGCCGAGCCCCGGACCCAGGAGATCGCCTCCTCGCGGGTGACCCCGACGGCGCCGTCGTCGGTGGACAGCGAGTAGGAATCGCCCAGCCCGGCGCCCTCCATCACCGCGGCCAGCCAGCGCACGCAGCGGTCCCGCCGGGCCGCGTCCGGGGCCATCTCCGCCGTCAGGCGGTCGAGGAAGAGGACCTCGCAGCCGAGCGCCCGGAAACCCTGCAGGTAGCCGAGCAGGGCCCAGGCGTGGCCGCCGTAGCCCGGGCGCTGGGCAAGCGCGCCGCCGACGGCCACCCGCTCCACGGCGGCGGCCGGCTAGCCCTCCGACGCCAGCGCCAGCGTCGGCTCGTATCCGAACTCGGTCAGCACCGGGTCGAGGACCTCGGCGCAGACCTGGGCCAGCTCCGGCGAGAGGTCGCGCCGCCAGCGCCCGATCGACTCCGAGACCTTGCTGGTGGTGCGGTGTTCGTCGAGCGACCCCTCCTCGGCTCGCTCCAGGACCGCCGTCACCGCGCCCTCGCCGGCGTCGAGGCCGAGGTAGCGCATGATCGCGCCGAGCGTCTCCGCCGGCTCCTCGATCAGGTCCTCGTAGCGGACCAGGTGCGCCTCACCGCCGCGTTCGCGCCGCCGCCGGAGCAGGCGCCGGGCCGAGTTGGCGACGGTGGTTTCGACGTACTCCGCATCGCTGCCGGCGTCGGCCCGCCCGAAGGCCTGGTAGCCCCGCTTGCGGTTGAAGGCGATCACCGAGCAGAGCATGTCGCGGAAGTCGCGGACCAGGATCACCTCGCGCGCCCCCGGGTACATCTCCCCGAGCAGGTCGGGGGTCAGCTGATAGGGCAGGTACTTCTCGACGAAATAGCGCGGCCGCACGCCGTCCGCTCCCAGCCGCGCGTAGAAGGCGTCGATCCGCGAGCGGGAGAAGTCGACCAGCGACTCGACCGCCTCACCCCCGAGCCAGCCTTCGAGCTCCGGATCGCCGCCGACGCCGAAACGCAGGTCGGCGCGGTCGTTCCACCAGTAGCGCTGCTCGAGCGGTCCCGGCACCAGCTGGGCGAGGTAGCTCTGCGGCCGGGACAGCGCCTGCATGACGCTGGTCCAGTAGGTGCCGACGCGGGCGTCGCGGGCCCAGGGGCTGAAGGCGACCGCCTCGGAGAGGCAGCTCAGCAGCCAGACCAGCCAGGTCGAGCCGCTGCGGCCGATCGTGTTCACCATCAGCGGCTGGATCAGATCTTCGCCTCCGGCCGGCAGTGTCGCCCGCTCGCCGCTTATGTCGGCGATCCGCGCCCGCCGCTCGCCGGGGCCGCGCGCGACCAGCGCCAGCGCGAACTCCTGGCGCAGGTCCAGGGCGCTGATCGGGACCCGGAAGCCGCAGGCCTCCCCGTGGGGGACGTCGGGGAAGGCGGCGGCGATGTCGGGCCGGGACTCGCGGGGCTCGGCTTCGCCGACCACCCGGCCCTCCTGCAGCACCTCGACCTTCTCCACCGGCCCCGCCTCGGCCAGGACCCAGCCGATCAGCTCGAAGCCGTAGAGATCGCTGCGCATCTGCGGCTTCGGCCCGTCGAGGCGGCACCCGACCAGCGGGCCGCCGCCCCCGTCGTGCTGCTCGGCGGCGGTGATCTCTACGAGTGCCATCGGCCGCCAATCCTCCCCGATGCGCCGGTCACGATGCCTCGTAGCCGAACTCGGCGAGCAGCGGCCCGAGCTCCTCGTTGCAGACGGCCGCGATGTCGTCGGGCAGGTCGTCCCGCCAGCGGCCGATCGAGGCGGCCGGGTCGGAGGTGGTGCGGTGATGGTCCATCGAGGCGGTGCCCTCGTGCGCCAGCCGCACCGTCTCGGCAACGACCTCCTCGCCGCTCTGCAGGCCGAGCTGCGCGAAGAGCCCTGCCAGCGCCGGCTCGGGGTCGAGTACCAGGTCCTCGTAGCGGACCAGCGATGGGGCGGCGCCCTCCCGCTGCAGCCGTCTGGCCAGCGCCGTCAGCGAGGGGAGCATGACCTCGCGCACGTACTTTGCGTCGTCGCCTCCTTCGGTGTGGCCGAAATCGCTCCAGCCGCGCTTGCGGTTGAAGGCGATTACAGAGCAGAGCATGTCGCGGAAGTCGCGGACCAGGATCACCTCGCGGGCGCCGGCGTAGAGCTCCCCCAGCAGGTCGGGGACGACCTGGTAGGGCAGGTACTTCTCGACGAAGAAACGCGCGCCGCCCGCGGCGAGGTTCGAGTAGAAGGCCTCGATCTGGGTCCGGCAGAGGCCGGCGAGCGAATCGACCGACCCGCTGCCGAGCCAGCGTTCGACCTCCTCGTCGCCCAGTTCCCCGCCGCCGCCGTCGAGCCACCAGTGCGGCCTTTCCAGGTCGGGGGGATCGAAGGGGGCGAGGTAGCTGCTCGGCGCGGCCAGGTCCTGGAGGACGTTGACCCAGTAGGTGGAGATGCGGGCGTCCTTGATGAACGGCGCGAAGGCGACGACGTCGGGGTGGGAGCTGAGCAGCGTCACCAGCAGGGTCGAGCCGCTGCGGCCGATCGTGTTCACCATCAGCGGCTGGATCTCACCGCCGCCTCCCGCCGGCAGCCGGCGCCGGCGCCCGCGCAGGTTCGCCAGCGGCAGCCGGGTCCCGTCGACGAGCTTGGCGCGGAGGACGAGCTCGAAGCGCTCCGGCAGCCTCAGGGCGCTGATCGTGGCGAGGAAGCCGCTGCGCGAGGCGCCCTCGACCTCCGGGAAGCCGGCGGCGATGTCGGGGCGCGGGCGATCGACCGGGACGGTCGCCAGCGGCCGCTCCTCGTAGAGCACTTCCACGTGCTCGATCGGGATCTGCCTGCTCAGGACCCAGCCCTCGATCGTCATCCCGTAGGTCTCGACGCCTCCCCGCGGCGAGTCGACGTTGCCGCCGTGGACGTAGTCGCTGGCGCCGTTGGGGGTGATCTCCTCGATCGTCACCACGGCGGTCTCGGTCAGGCTCGTCATCGCTCCTCTTCCCCCTCGGCCGCGAGCCGGCGCAACCGCTCGCCCCAGCGACGGTCGAAGAGCCAGGCGTTGAAGCGGTTGCTCATGTCCGTCGCCGCCGGCACGTAGGAGCGGCCCTCGAGGTGGAAGAGCTCGACCTCGGGGACGTACCAGGTCTCCGGCCCGCGCTCCTGGATCCGCATGCAGAGGTCGGCGTCCTCGTACCCCCCCTTGACGTAGTCGGCGGAGAAGCCGCCGAGCTCCTCGTAGAGCTCGCGCTCGAGCAGCAGGCAGGCGCCGCTCAGCGCCGGCGCCGGCCGCCGCTCGGCGGCCCCGGCGAAGCCGCCGTGCAGGCCCTTGAACGAGTGGGCCAGCTCGAGGCCGCCGCTGGCCGGGTTGGGCCGGAACTCGAGCCCGGCGTGCTGGATCGAGCCGTCGTCGTAGAGCAGCTTCGGCGCCACCGCTCCGGCCTCCGGCAGCTCGTCGAAGGCGGCGGCCAGCTCCGCCACCCAGCCCGGCCGGGCCGGCAGCACGTCCGAGTTCAGCAGCAGCAGCAGGCGCCCCCGCGCGAGCGATGCACCGCGGTTGGCGGCGACGGCGAAACCGCCGTTGCGGGAGAGGGTGGCGAGCCGGAACGGGACCCGGTAGAGGTCGTGCAGCTCGGCCACCCGCGGCAGCAGCTCGGCCGCCAGCTCCGGCGAGTCGAGGACGTAGATCAGCTCTGCGGCCGCCATGCCCGGGTCGTTGGCGAACTGGGCCAGCTGGTGCTCGATCAGGTCGACCCGGCGGTAGAGCGGGACGACGATCGAGACCTCGGCCGCCTCGGGAACGGTGCCGAAGTCGTCTACCCCCTCGACCTCGACCCGCGCCGCCAGCTCCTCCTGCAGCCGCACCACCGCCGGCGCCAGCCGGTCCATCAGCGGTGTGTCGACCCGGCGCTCGCGCACCAGCTCGGCGAGGATCGTGTCGCGGACCGCGAGCGGGTCGGTTGTCGCCGGCGGCGCGCTCGCCTCGATCCCGACGCCGGCCGAGTTCTCCAGCTCGAAGACCCAGCCCTCGGCCAGCCGGCTCGGGTGCTCGAGCTCGAAGAAGCAGACGAAGCCCGGCTTCGACACCGGCCGCAGCGCCCCCCGGAACAGCTCCTCGAGATCGGGGCGGGGCACCCGGAACAGCCGCTCGACCAGCTCGGCGCGGCCGCCCTCGGGCGAGATCGCGTCGAGGCGGACCACCGGCGCCTGCTCGTCGCGCGCCCAGCCGCGGGCGAAGAAGGTGCGCTCGTCGATCTTCGCCACGGCGCCGACGTGGAGCCCCTGGCTTTCGTCCGGGCTCAGCTCCGCCTGCGGGTAGGGGTCGCGCAGGACCTCGCGCAGCGCGAAGAGGCTCTTCCCCACCCCGAGTGGGTCGAGCGTCCGCGGATGCTCGCCGGGGGTGGCGGCGAGGAAGCCGAGGATCTGCCTTCGCACCTCGGCGTCGCGGCCGGCCAGCTTCTCGCGGATCGTCGTCCGCAGATCGACCCCGACGGCGAGCGCCGGCCCCGGTCCGAGACGGGCCTCCTCCTCGCCGGCGCGGACGCTCAGCTCGACCGTCTTTCCGCTCACCGGCCGCGGCACCCAGATCGTCAGCACGCTCGCCGCCTCCTCGCCCCCCTCCGGGGTGGGCCCGAGCGAGCGCGACTCGGCCTCGACCGGCTCGCCGCCGACCAGCAGCTCGACCTCCGGTGCGGTCTCCGCCGCGAGGTCGGCGACGACCAGCATCACGTCTGTCCCGAGCCAGCTCAGCAGCGCCTCGGGCTGCGCTCCCTCCGCGGCGGTCTGGCCAAAGGGGCCCGAGACGAGCGGCCCGGCGCTGGTCCCGACCTCGGGCTTCACGACGCGGCTCCGACCGCCAGCTCGTCCTCGCTTGCAGCCGCCGGCGGCCCGGGCTCGCCGGACAGCAGCCCCTCGTAGACCCGCAGCAGCTCCTCGACGTGCGTCCGCATCGGGTAGACCGGGCTGATGCCGGCGGTCAGGGTGCGCCAGAGCTGGGCGGAGCCGGCCGCCTGGGCGATCACCCGCGCCAGGTCCTCGGGGTCGCCGACCCGGAAGTGGAGGCCGTCGACGCCGTCGCCGACCTTCTCGGCCATGCCGCCGATGTCGGAGCAGATCACCGGCCGGCCGTGCATGAAGGCCTCCTGGATCACCAGCGGCGAGTTCTCCCACCAGCGCGAGGGCACCAGCACGTAGTCGACGTTCTCCATCAGCGAGCCCAGCTGGTCGTGGTCGTAGCGGCCGATCATCACCACCCGGTCGCCGCTCTCCTCGAGCAGGGTGGCGAATTCCTCCTGGAACTCCGGCGGCTGGATCTCGAGGTTGGCGCCGTGCAGGTAGATCGTCGCGTCGACGTCGTCTTCGGCCAGCCGCTTGGCCGCCTGAAGGACGACGTTGACCCCCTTGTAGTGGCTGAACTGGCCGAAGAAGCCGAAGCGGTTGCGCTTTTTCCGCCGCGGGCTCCCCGGCTCGTAGGAGAGCGGCAGCCGGCCGTACTCCTCGACCTTGACCTTCTCCGCCGGCAGCCCCCAGTCGACGTAGCGGTCGCGCAGCTGCCTGCTCGGGGCGATGAAGAGATCGACCAGCTCCAGCTGCGACTGGATGAAGCGCTTGCGCATGAAGAACTCCTGCGGCGCCACCTCCGGGAAGCACTCGTGGCAGCGCCGTGGCGACTCTTCCAGGCACGGCTCTTCGTCGGTCGCCCGCAGCATCTGGCCGTGGCGGTGGCAGATCGGCAGGAACTCGTGCAGCGTGTAGACAACCGCCGCGTCGGGAAGCGTGTTGCGCGCCTCGCGGATCGCCTCGAGGCCGATGAAGAGGGTGTGCTGGAAGTGGACGACGTCGGGCTGCTGGGCGCGCAGGAACTCGCGGAAGTGGGTGGTGATCGTCGACTTCTCGCGGGTCGAGTTGAGCAGCCAGTCGAAGTCGCCGAGCTCGGTGTAGAAGAAGTACTGGCCCGGGTCGCGGTCGTCGACGCCGGTCAGCAGCGTGCCCTCGTGGTAGCGCGAGGAGGTCGAGAAGGGCGGCCCGGTGCGGGCGAGGAAGAGCGACTCCCAGCCGCTTTCGTCGCGCATCGCCTCGTGCAGCTCGAAGGCATATGCCTCGGCGCCGCCGGGGCGGATCACCGGGTGGTTGTGGGAGACGTAGAGGACCTTCCTCGAGCTCACTGCCATGCAGCCTCCTTCGGCCTGAGGGCTTCGCGGGTTGGGGTTCCGAGTCCACTGCTCAACTCGTAGACGACGCAGACGCGTTCGCGCAGCGCCAGCCGCCGGCACTCGCTCCCCAGGTAGGCGGCAAGGGCGGGGCGGCGGCCCAGCGTCCAGGCGCTGGCCGCCGGCAGGACGAGGTAGCGGACGCCGCCCCGGGCCAGTGTCCGCAGCTGGGAGGCCTGCCGGGCGCCGTCGCCCTCCGGCTGCACGTGGCGACCGGCGGCGTCATGGGGGAAGTGCCAGGTCTGGCGCTCCAGCGCGAGCAGGTCGTCGTCGCCTTCGCTCCAGACGAGGACCACCTCGTCCTCGGGGATCAGGTTCTCGGTCAGCGCCCGCATCGCCGGCAGGCAGCGCCGCTGCCGCTCGCGCTCGGCGTGGTCGGGGACGACCCGCGGCGTCGCCGCCGGCAGGTCGAGCAGCCGGTAGACGCGGCAGACCTCCTCGGGGGCGCCGATCCGCTCATAGCGGCCGCGCAGGTGCAGCTCCAGCTCCGGGTAGTGCTCGAACCACCAGTAGTAGGTCGAGGGCAGGACCAGGTAGGCGCCGCCGGCGGCCCGCAGCGACTCCAGGTGCTCGACCGCCCAGCTGCCGTCGAGCGGGTGGTGGCCCGCGTACTGGCCGCCGGCGGCGCGGGGGAAGTGCCAGCCGCTGCGCCCGTCGAAGCGGACCAGCTCCTCGTCGCCCTTGCTGACGACGAGGACGACGGCGCCGACCGGGGTCAGCTCCTCGACCACGGCGGCCACCCGCGGCGCCAGGTCCTCGTAGGCGAGGGTGCCGTCGACGGCGGCGAGGCTCATCGGCTCGCCTCCGCCTCTGCGAGGACCGGCGCCAGCGCGTAGATGAGGCAGGGCTCGTGAGCCTCGGCGCGCGAGTGCGCCTCGAGGTGGGAGGCGAAACCCCGGTAGTGGTCGAGCCACCAGCTCTCTGCCCGCGGCACCACCAGGTACTCGGCGCCCGCCGCCCGCTCGGCCTCCAGCAGCGCGATCGCTTCCTCGTCGTCGGCGGGGTGGTGGCCGAGGTAGCGGCCGTCCTCGCCGCGCGGGAAGTGGCGCGCCTGCAGCCCGTCCAGCCGCAGCAGCTCCGAGTCGCCGCGGCTGAGGATCAGCACCGTCGCCCCGGCCGGGACGCTGCCTTCGACCTGCTCCCTGACCGCTGCCACCCCGCGCCCGTACCCGAGCCGCGGCAGCTCGACCTCGACGCCGCGGTCGGCGAGCTCGGCGACCAGCCGCGCCAGCTCCTGCTCCAGGTCGGCGGCGCGGCGGCCCTGCGCCCGCAGCTGCGGCTCCAGCTCGTGCTCGTGGCCGTCGCCGCGCTCGATGCCGGCGAGCAGCGGCGAGACCGAGATCTGCAGCGGGTGCGCCGCCGGGTACTCGACCTCGATCAGGCCGTCCTCGGCGTAGAGCTCGAGGTCGTCGCGGTGGACCCGGTCGCGCCAGAGCTCCCGGTAGCGGGCGACGCTCGGCTCGAACTTCTCGCGCCCCCGCGAGGCGGACTCGAGGTGGACGACCGTCGCCGCCGGGCAGTAGTGGACCTCCCCCCCGGCCTCGCCGGCCCGCAGGCAGAGATCGACGTCCTCCATCGAGTTGAGGTAGCCCTCGTCGAAGCCGCCCAGCCGCTCGAAGCTCTCGCGCCGGACCAGCATGCAGGCCCCGGTCACCGCCTGCAGCCGCCGCGCCCTGGTGACGGCGGGGTGGTCGGCGGGGAAGCCGGCGTAGAGGTTGTGGGGGTAGCCGTCCTGGCCGATGGCGACGCCGGCGTGCTGCACGGCCCCGGTCGGGTAGAGCAGCCGGGCGCCGACCACCGCGGCCGCGGGATGCTCGGCGGCGTAGCCGAGCAGGGCCTCGAGCCAGCCCGGCCCGGGCTCGGTGTCGTTGTTGAGGAAGACCAGCTGCTCGCCGCGGGCGGCCGCGGCGCCGGCGTTGGCGGCGGCGGCGAAGCCGGCGTTGCGCGGCAGGCGCAGCGAGCGGATCTCATCGCCGAGCTCGGCCAGCAGCTGCGGGGTCGCGTCGGTGGAGGCGTCGTCGACGACGATCGCCTCGCAATCCGGCGGCAGGTCGGCCAGCACCCGCCGCAGGCAGCGGCGGCTGAGGCCGGCGCGGTCGTGGACCGGCACCACCACGCTCGCCCGCGGCGCCGCCATCAGCTCGCGCCCCCGTCGAGGCGGAAGATCGCGCCGGCGCGGTCGTCGGCGACCACCGGCTCGTAGTTGCCCTCGAGGTGCTCGCGCAGGCCGTCGTAGTGGCGCAGCCACCAGAGATAGGTCGGCGGCACGACGAGGAACTCCGCCCCGCGCTCGCGCAGGGACTCGAGGTGGGCGATCGCTTCCTCGCTGTCGGAGGGATGGTGGCCGGCCCAGGCGCCGTCGGCGGCCTGCGGGAAGTGCTGGGCGCGGCGGCCGTTCAGGCGCAGCAGCTCCTCGTCGCCGCGGCTGATCACCAGCACGGTCGAGCCGCTCGGCACCGTCTCCTTCACCGCTTCGCGCACCTGCTCTGCTTCGCGCTGGTAGCGAGGGTTGGGCCGGCGACCGTAGGGCTGCCAGGAGCGGCCCCACTTCTCCGCGTAGCGGCGCTGGTTGCGGGCGAGGATCTGCGCGTACTCGCCGCCGGGGACGAGCGCCCCGAAGGAGGCCTCGCCGAAGTGGTGGACGAGGACGTCGTCGGCGCAGCGCAGCTCGTAGCCCGCCCGCCGCGCCCGCTCGGCATAGTCGTCGTCCTCGAGCAGACCGATCTCGTAGCCCTCGTCGAGCGGCCCGAGCCGGAGGAAGGTCTGCCGCCGCAGCGCCAGGCAGAACATCGCCGGGGTGCCGATCTCGAGCCATTCGCCGGCGTGCTCCTCGGCCCGGCGCGCCGCGGCCGCGAGGTACTCGCCCCAGGTCCCGTAGTCGGTGTCGATCTCGGCCTCGTTGCCGATCCGGTTGGTGACCGGCCCGACCAGGCCCACCCGGGCCTCGGCGAGGTGGCGGCGCAGCCGTCCCAGCCAGCCCGGCGGCACCATCGTGTCGTTGTTGAGGAGGACGAGATGGTCGCCGCTCGCCAGCGCCAGGCCCTGGTTGCAGGCCGGCGCGAAGCCCATGTTGGTGCCGTTGAGGAGGACCCGGACCCGACCGTCGAGCTCGGCCAGCCGGGCCAGGTAGGCGGGGGTGCCGTCGCCGGAGCCGTTGTCGACGACGATCAGCTCGAAGCCGTCACCCTCCGTATTGGCGAGCACGCTCTGCAGGCAGAGGCGGGTGAAGACGAGGTTGTCGTGGGTGACGACGACGATGCTGGCGCTCTCGTTCGCCGTCCGCACCGATCCTTCGCAGCGGACGGTCGGCGCCGCGAAGGCCGCCTCCACCGTCTCCCGCGGCAGCACCGTCGGTCGCCGCGAGACCGGCTCCAGCGGCATCGACACCGGGAAGGCGGCGAGCTTCGCCTCGCGGCGGGAGCGGCCGGTCCGCACTTCGAGGTCGTCGAGCAGCCGCCCGAGCACGACCTCGTGGCTGAAGTACTCGCGGGCGAGGTCCCGCGCCGCCTCGGCGTGGCCGCTGTAGTCGCGGTCGATCTCCTCCACCGCCGCCAGCGCCTCGTCGGGCGAGTCGAAGCCGAAGAGGCCGCGACCGGTCGGGAAGACGTTGCCGAAGCCGGTCTCCTGGGTGACCACCGGCCGGCCCGAGGCGAGGTAGGTGACGCTGCGGTCGCTGAACCAGCCGGTGCGCAGGCGCACGTTCTGCTCCTTGGCGACGGTGAACTCCCCGCGCGAGGCGCCGACGTAATCGCGGTAGCGGTCGATCCCACGGGAGATCTCGAGCCCGTCGCGGACCCGCCAGCCGCGCCGGCGGAGCATCTGCCGCTCCCCCTCCTCGCAGCTGCTCAGCGCCAGCTCGAAGGCCTGGCCGCTGCGCTCTGGCAGGTCGAGGTGCTCGAGGAACTCCTGGTGCTTGCTCCAGGTGTAGCGCTCGCCCTCGAAGGTGACGTCGCGCCACTCCTGGCGCCAGTTGCCGATCGTGGTGAAGACGTCGGCCGGCTGCGGCGAGCGGTCCGGCCAGAGGTCGAGGACGACCGGCTGGCGGGTCGGCTCGAAAGTGAAGCGCTCGCTGCGCGGCAGCCGGCAGTCGGGGTTGCCCCAGTTCTCGGCGAAGCTGAAGAAGGCGCTGTGGGGCTCGAGGAACTCGACCGTCTCGCGCAGCCCGTGGGCCAGCTCGAGCTGCAGCTGGACCGGGTCGGTCTCCAGGTAGACCAGCCGCCCGGTCGCCGCCAGCTCCGGGTAGGGCTGGGTGCCGCCGTGGAGGTTGATCAGCAGCTCGGCCGAGCCGTAGAGCGCTTCGAGCACGCGTTCACTCATCCCGAAGCAGCGGCCGTCGTCGTGCAGCGCCCGGAAGGCCCAGCGGTCGGCGAGGCCGAAGCGCCGCATCAGCGCCCCGATGTACTCCGCCGCCAGCGCCGAGCTGTCGTCGTCGGGGCTGCTCATCAGCATCGAGGGCGTGCGGGCGTGGGTCTCGACGTAGTAGGCCTCGCAGCCGAGCCGCTCGAAGCCGAGCAGGTAGTGCAGGTTCTGCCAGGCGACGCCGGCCACCGGCATCTTGGTCATCATCCCCAGCAGGACCACCTTCGGCGCGCTCACGAGAGCTGCCTCCAGCCGCCGTCGCCCTTCGACTCCGGCTCCGGCGCGGGCGCGGCCAGCACCGGTTCCGGGTAGGGCTCGCGCGGCAGCGGCGCCCGCCTCCTCCCCCGCTCCTTCGTCTGCGCCTGGTGCAGGCCGGTGTAGACGCCGCCGCGGTCGACCAGCTCCTCGTGGGTGCCGGATTCGACCACCCGGCCCTCCTGCATGACCAGGATCTGGTCGGCGTGGCGGACGGTCGAGAGCCGGTGGGCGATCATGAACGAGGTCCGCCCCTCCATCAGCTCCTCGAGCGAGTCGAGGATCACGTCCTCGGTCTTCGAGTCGATCGACGAGGTCGGCTCGTCGAGGATCAGGATCGGGGCGTCGCGGAGGAAGGCGCGGGCGACGCAGATCCGCTGCCGCTCGCCCCCCGAGATCTGCGCTCCGCGCTCGCCGAGGACGGTCTCGTAGCCGTCGGGCAGGCGGGTGATGAAGTCGTGGCAGTTGGCCGCCCGCGCCGCCGCCTCGATTTCCTCGTCGCTCGCCTCCAGGCTGCCGTAGCGGATGTTCTCGGCGATCGTGCCGGAGAAGAGCAGCGGTTCCTGGAGGACGACGCTGATCTGGTCGCGCAGCGAGGACAGCGTCGCGTCGCGGATGTCGATGCCGTCGAAGCTGATCCGCCCATGCTTCGGGTCGTAGAAGCGGATCAGGAGGCTCATCAGGGTGCTCTTGCCGGCGCCGGTGTGGCCGACGACGGCGACCCGTTCGCCCGGCGCGACCCGGAAGGAGACGTCTTCGAGGGTCCGCTTGCGGCGCGAGTAGGCGAAGGAGACGTTCTCGGCCGCGATCCAGCCGCGCACCCGGTCGAGCTCGACCGCGTCCGGTTTCTCCTTCACCTCCGGCTCCAGGTCGAGCAGGCTGATCGAGGCGTTGAACTGGACCAGCTCCTCGTGGATCATCCCCACCGTCGTGCTCAGCTGTTCGAGCGGCTGGTAGACCGAGGCCATGTAGGTGAGGATCACGATCAGTTCGCCGACCGAGAGCCTGCCGTTCATCACGTGCCAGGCGCCGACGCCGAGGATCAGCGAGAGGCCGGCGGCGCTCGCGGTCTGGACGCCGAGCGTGTAGAGGCTCTGGCTGACCGTCAGCTTCACCCGTTCGTCGACGGCGACCCTCCCCTGCTCCTTGAACTTGCGGTGCTCGTGGTCCTCGCGGCCGAAGGTGACGATCACCCGCAGCATCGCCATCGCCTCGTGGACGATCGAGAGCGAGCGCCACTCCAGCTGCTGCACCCGCTGCAGCCGCGGCACGATCCGCTTGCCGTAGACGCCGAAGGACCAGAACAGGAGCGGCACCACCACCAGCGAGAGCAGCGCCAGCTGCCAGTCGATCAGGGCGGTGATAGCCAGCATCCCGACCAGGGTCATCAGCGACTCGGCCACCGGCGGGATCACCATCACGATCGTCCCGACCGCCGCCGCCTGGTTGTTGATCTGGCTCATCAGCTGGCCGGTCTGGCGCTGGTCGTGGAAGGTCAGCGACAGCCTCTGGACGTGGTCGAAGAGGTCGCTGCGCAGGTCTAGGACCATGTTCTGCTCGGTTTTCGCCCCCAGGTAATGGTTGAGGACGGTGAAGCCGTTGCCGGCGACGACGATGAAGAAGCGCAGGAACAGCATCGAGAGCAGCAGCACCATCCGGTCGGGGTGGTCGCCGAAGATCTGCTGGACGAAGCCGCCGGCGTTTTCCTGGTTGAGGACCTGGTTCAGGATCACCGCCAGCGGCCAGGGCTCGCCGAGGCCGAAGACGGCGGCGAGGACGGTCGCGCAGGTGAGGAAGACGAGCGTCCGGCGGTAGGGCCGCAGGTACGGCTTCGCCCGCGGCAGCGCCCTCCACAGCTCCCAGGCCCCCTGCTTGTCCTCCTTCTTGCCGGTGCGGCGGACCTTGCGGCTGCTGCGCATCGGGATCGGCCCCATCCAAGGGCTCATCGCCGCTCCTCCATCGCCGCCAGCCCGAGCCTGGTCTCGGCGCGCGAGCCGGCCGGCGCAAGCGCGCTCTCCTCGGCGACCCGCTCGGGTTCCCGCAGGCTCTCGAGCTCGGCCACCGCCAGACGGGTCGCCGTCGCCATCCCCTCGAGGCCGAGGACGACGACGATCAGGAGCAGGACGACGATGCCGATCGCGATCGCCGGGCGATGCTGGTGGAGGGCGATCAGCGTCAGCAGCACCAGGAACAGGGCGATGAGACGGCTGGGCGCGGTCGTCCGCGGCCAGATCCGCGCTCGCAGAAGCTGCCTGCCGCCGCCGTGCTCCTCGACCGCGGTGCGGATCTTGACGCCGCCGAGGGCACCCGCGCGCAGGTCGAGGTCCCAGCGATCGAACGGCCCGCCGCTGCGCACGAACCCGCCCGAGACCGCGAGCGCGTCCTGCAGGGCTTCGATCCAGGCGCCGGGTTCGCGCCAGCGCTCGCTCCAGACCTCGACCGTCCGCGGCCGCGGCAGGGTCGGGCTCGCCGGCGTCCGCCGCCGCCAGGGCGAGAGCCCGTTGCGGAGCCGCCCGGCGAGGCGGGCAAACGGCTGCAGGAGGAAGAGCAGGGTGGTGACGCCGCGCCGCTTCAGGGTCTCGCCGCCGCCGCGCCCGGGAACCGGCCGGTGGGCGCGCCAGCCGCTGCCGACCGCCGCCGCGACGATCCAGGCGATCGCGACGAGGAAGACCGGCGCCGCGACCAGCAGCGGCCGCCAGAGCAGCCCGAGTGCCGAGAGCAGCCCGAGCAACGCGACCAGCATCAGTCCCTCGGGCGCCTGCAGCAGCCCCGAGAGCACCCGCGGCGGCTCGTAGATCGACTGGAAGAGGCCACCGCCCCAGGTTCCGTAGCGGACCATCGCCCGCCGCCGCGGCGTCTGCGCCGCAGGCGCCTCGTAGATCCGCCCCGACCAGCGCGAGGAGCCGGCCCGGTTGTAGTGGGTCGGCCACTTGCGCTCGAGCAGGGCCTCGGCCTTGCCGTAGCCGTACTGCTGGCGCAGGTAGCGGCCGATCGAGTCGCGGCGGCGGTGCATCACCACCGCGCCGGCGCTGAAGCCGAGCGTCCGCCCCGCCTTCTGCAGCCGCCAGCAGAGATCGACGTCGTCGCCGGCGACCTTGAAGCGCTCGTCGAAGCTGCCGACTTCCTCCAGCACGTCCTTGCGGAAGGCCATGTTGCAGCCGGGCACGTGCTCGGCCTCGCGGTCGGAGACGAGGACGTGGATCGGCCCTCCCGGCGCCGCGGCGACGCATTCGGCGACGAAGCCGTCGTCCTCGGGCGGGATGTTCGGCCCGCCGACCCCGGCGTTGCCGTTGCCGCGCAGCGAGGCGGCGAGGTAGTGGAGCCAGTCGGAGTCGGGGTAGGCATCGTCGTCGAGGAAGGCGACGACTTCCCCCCGCGCCGCCTCGATTCCCTGGTTGCGGGCGTGGCCGAGGCCGCGGTGGTCGGTGGCGATCAGCTTGACTCCGTGGCGGCGGGCGATCGCCGAGCAGGCCTCGCTGGAGCCGTCGTTGACGACGATCACCTCGTAGTCCGGGTAGCTGAGGCCCCTCACCCGGGCCAGGCACTCGTCGAGGGTCTTCTCGCCGTTGTGGGTGCAGACGACGACGGAGACCGACGGCCAGGGCGCCCCCGGCGCGAAGGGCACCGAGGCGAAGGCGCTGCGGACCGCGTAGAGCGCCGGCTTCGGCTCGCGCTCGCGGTCGACCAGGCCGAAGGCCCAGTCCTCGACGTCGTGGCCGCCGCGGTGCCACTCGTCGGTCCAGGCGAAGACGAAGGCGCCGGCGGCTCCCGTGCCGAACGCGTGGCGGACCTGCCACTCCAGCACCCGCGCCTGCTCCTCGGCGCCGTTGCGCCGGCTGTCGAGGCCGAGCTCGGTGATCAGCAGCGGCCGATCGCCGGAGAGGTTCTGCAGCCGCGCCAGGTAGGCCTCGAAGGTGGGCTCCTGCTCGATGAAGACGTTGAAGGCGCAGACGTCGAGGAAGGGCAGCTCGAGGTACTCGGTCGAGGGGTAGTTGACGTAGGTGACGAGGCCCTCGGGGTCGGCGCTCTTCGCCTCCCAGTAGAGGCGCTCGAGGAAGCGCTCGGTCGCCCGCTTGCCGTGCCAGCGGACGATCGCCGCCGGTATCTCGTTGCCGACCGAGTAGCAGAGGATTGCCGGGTGCCGCTCCAGTGCGCGCACCTCGTCGCCGAGCCGGCGGGCGATCCGCTGCGCCCGCTCGAGATCGTCGAGGAAAGCCACGTGCTGTTCCCAGCCGAAGCCGACCATGACGTGGATCCCGTGGTCGAGCGCCAGGTCGAGCAGCCAGGCCGGCGGCGGCACGTAGGTGCGGATCGCGTTGACCCCCGCCGCGGCCATCGCGGCGAAGTCCTCCCGGACCCGCTCAGGCGCGGGAAAGGACGAGCCGTCGGGGCCGCGGAAGGTGCCGTAGGTGACGCCGCGGACGTGGAACTTCCGCCCCCCGACCAGGATCGATCGCCCGTGTACGCGGGCGCGTCGGGCGTCGGATTGGGGTACGGGAACGGTCAAGCGCTCCTATCCGGGGAGCCCGGAAGGACTGTCGGTCCTGCCGACGGTTGATTGAATAGCGGCTGGTTCTCTCCCAAATCTCGCCTTGCCGCAGGCAAAACTTTACGCGATTTCGCGTTAGATTGGACATCTATTCCAACCGATATTCATCCGTTCCAAAACCATACCTCTTCCTGAGCCGAACTATTGAGTAGACGCTCCGGCTGGTTTTGGGGAGTGCGGCGGGAAGCTCGGCTACGCGGCCATCGAGCGGGCGATTACCACCCGCTGGATCTCGTTCGTCCCCTCGTAGATCTGGGTGATCTTGGCGTCGCGCATCATCCGCTCGAGCGGGTACTCGTTGACGTAGCCGTAGCCGCCGAGCACCTGGATCGCCTCGACCGTCGTCTTCATCGCGTTGTCGGAGGCGAACAGCTTCGCCATCGAGGTCCACTTGCCGAGGTCGGCGGGACGCTCGGCCTTGTCAGCCATCGAGCAGGCCTTGTAGAGCAGCTCGCGGGCGGCGGCGGTGCCGGTCTCCATGTCGGCGAGCTTGAACTGGATCGCCTGCAGCTGGTTGATCGGCTTGCCGAAGGCGACCCGCTCGGCGGCGTAGGCGTTGGCGTAGTCGGTCGCGCCCTGGGCGATCCCGACCGCCTGGGCGGCGGCGCCGAGGCGGGTGCGCTCGAGCGTGCCGAGGGCGACGTGGAGCCCCTTGCCCTCCTCGCCGATCAGGTTCTCGTGCGGGACGCGGACGTCGGTGAAGCTGGGCGAGCCGGTGGGCGAGCCCTTGATCCCGAGCTTGTGCTCGAGCTGACCGGGGTCGAAGCCCGGCGCGTCCTTCTCGACCACGAAGGCGCTGGTGCGGCGGTTCTCGCGGTCGGTGGTGGCGAAGACGACGTAGAAGTCGGCGACGGTCGCGTTGGTGATCCAGCTCTTCTGGCCGTTGATCACCCAGTCGTCGCCGTCGCGGACGGCGCTGGTCCGCATCGCCGCCGGGTCGGAGCCCGCCTCCGGCTCCGAGAGCGCGAAGGCCGGCGACCACTCGCCGCTGGCGCACTTCGGCAGCCACCGCTGTTTCTGCTCCTCGGAGCCGAAGAGCTGGATCGGCAGCGTTCCCAGCTCCTGCACCATCAGGATCAGGGCCGAGGAGGCGCAGGCCTTGGCGATCTCCTCGACCGCCATCTGCAGCACCAGCGTCCCGGTCCCGGTCCCCCCGTACTCGGAATCGAACGGCAGCCCGAGCACGTCATGGGAGGCGAGCAGCTCGCGCACGTCCCACGGGTATTCGCTCTTGCGGTCGATGTCACCGGCCCGCGGCGCGATCTTCTCCTGCGCCAGCCGGCGGACCATGTCGCGCAGGTCGAGCGCCTCCTGGGGGATCTCGTAGGCGGGGCTGACGGTGTCGACGCTCATGCGCTTGCTGCTCCTTCGTTGGTGTTGGCTCTAGAAGACCGGGGACTCGGTGTAGGTGCCGAAGACCTCCTGCATCGCCGCGATCATCTCGCCCTCGGTGGCTTGCGTGCGGGCTGCCTCGATGATCGGCGGCATCAGGTTGGCCTCGCCGGCGGCGGCGCGCTTGAGCTCGGCGAGGGCGGACTCGACGGCGGCGCCGTCGCGGGTGGCTTTGGTCGCCGCCAGGCGCTCGACCTGCTTGCGTTCCAGCGCCGGGTCGATCTTCAGGATCGGCGGCTCCTCTTCGTCCTCCTGGGTGAAGTCGTTGACGCCGACGACGATCCGCTTGCGCTCGTTCAGCTCCTGCTGGTAGCGGAACGAGGCCTCGGCGATCTCGCGCTGGGGGAAGTTGCGGCGGATCGCCTCGACCATCCCCCCCAGCTCGTCGATCCGGGCGAAGTAGCCGTAGGCCGCCTCCTCCATCTCGTCGGTCAGCTTCTCGACGAACCAGGAACCGCCGAGCGGGTCGGCGGTGCTGGCGACGCCGGTCTCGGTGGCGATGATCTGCTGCGTGCGCAGCGCCACCCGCACAGCCTCCTCCGTCGGCAGCGCCAGCGCCTCGTCGAACGAGTTCGTGTGCAGGGACTGGGTCCCGCCCATCACCGCCGCCAGCGCCTCCAGCGCCGTGCGGACGATGTTGTTGAGCGGCTGCTGCGCGGTCAGGCTGACGCCGGCGGTCTGGGTGTGGAAGCGCAGCCGCATCGACTCCTCACGGGTCGCGCCATAAGTCTCCTTCATCTCCCGGGCCCAGATCCGCCGCGCCGCCCGGTACTTGGCGATCTCCTCGAAGAAGTCGATGTGGGAGTTGAAGAAGAAGGAGAGCCGCGGGGCGAAATCATCGACGTCGAGCCCGCGCTCGATCGCCCGCTCGACGTAGGTGAAGCCGTCCTTGAGGGTGAAGGCGAGCTCCTGCTGCGCGGTCGATCCGGCCTCGCGGATGTGGTAGCCGGAGATCGAGACCGGGTGCCAGCGCGGCATCTTCTCGGTGCACCACTCGATCATGTCGGTGACCAGGCGCATCGCCGGCTCGATCGGGAAGCACCACTCCTTCTGGGCGATGTACTCCTTGAGGATGTCGGTCTGGATCGTGCCGCCGAGGTTCTCCGCCGGGACGCCCTGCTTCTCGCCGACGAGGACGTAGAAGGCGAGCAGGATCGCCGCCGGCGCGTTGATCGTCATCGAGGTGGTGACGCCGCCGAGCGGGATCTCCTCGAACAGCCGCTCCATGTCAGCGAGGGTGTCGACGGCGACCCCCTCGCGGCCGACCTCGCCGAGGCTTTTCCCGTGGTCGGAGTCGTAGCCCATCAGGGTCGGCATGTCGAAGGCGGTCGAGAGCCCGGTCTGGCCGTGGCCGAGCAGGTAGTGGAAGCGCTCGTTGGTCTCCTCGACGGTGCCGAAGCCGGCGAACTGGCGCATCGTCCACAGCCGCCCCCGGTACATCGACTCGTAGGGGCCGCGGGTGAAGGGATAGGCGCCGGGCGCGCCGACCCGCTCCTCGAGGTCGGCGTCGAGGTCCTCGGGGCCGTAGAGCGGCTCGATCTCCCGCCCGGAGATCGTCGAGAACTCGGCCTCGCGTTCGACCCGCTTGTCGCCCGAAACTTGGCTCACCGGCCAGGAATTCTGTCAGCCGGTGGCGACCGCGTGCAGCTTCGGCGCCCAGACCTCCTCGAGGAACTCGCTCAACTCCTCGTTCAGCCGCTCGGGGCGCAGCCGCCACTCGAAGATCGAGCTTGCTTCGACCAGGCGCGCGTTCGGCAGCTCCTCCAGCAGCATCCCCGAGTCGCTGAAGGGGTGCAGCGGGTCGCGCGGGTGGCCGACGACCAGGGTCTCGTGCTCGATCTTGACGCGCTCCTCGCGGTGCGGCGCGGTCTCCCCCAGCAGCAACCCCTCGAGCACCGCCTGCGAGGGCCCGGGCCGCTGGCGGACGAAGTCGAGGGCCAGGTCGGGCAGGAAGCCGGTCCGCGGGATCGCTCGCGTCAGCAGCGAGACCCCCTCGAAGAGTGGGCGCCCGAATTTGAGCCCGAGCAGGACCGGCGCGAAGAAACCGGCGACCGCCGAGAGGGCGTTGTCGAGCACCGGCATCTCGATGAACAGCGCCCGTGCCCGCTCGGGATAGTGGACCGCCAGCTCCAGGGCGATGTTCGCCCCCAGCGAGGTGCCGCCGATCACCGCCTGCTCCTCCCCCAGGTGGTCGAGCAGCGCCACCACCTGGCGGGAGAAGAGCGGCATCGAGTAGAGCCGCAGGTCCTCGGGCCGGTCGGAGCGCCCGTGGCCGAGCATGTCGACGGTCACCACCCGGTTGCCCCGCTCGGCCAGCTCCGGCCCCAACCGCTCGAACATGCGGCGGTTCATCAGCAGGCCGTGGACGAGAACGATCAGGCGAGCACCCTCGCCGTAGACGTCGTAGGAGATCCGGTGCCCCTCGTAGCGGAACTCTCCCATGTACGGATGCTAGCCGAGCCGCCTCGGTCTCCGCCGTCGGGGGGTGGTGGTTACTGCACGTCAAACTACACACCACGGTTCGCAAAGCTGACCCGACCCATTAGCTAACCGTTTCGGGGATCAGGCGTCAACCTTACTTTTGCTCTTGTTCTACGATCTAAGATTTTCCGTATGAACAACGTTGATCAACTGCTCATCCGCCATGAGGCGCGGAGCCCCCAGGGACAGGAAGCCCTCCAGCACTACGCGGCCGCGGTGGGCAGGATGAAAGAACGCGACCCCGGAACGCCGACCAGCTGGGCCTACCAGGCCGCGATCCACGGCACCGAATCCCATCCCCTCTCGCTGCAGAAACAGTGCGAACACGAAAGCTGGTTCTTCTTCCCGTGGCACCGGATCTACCTGTACTACTTCGAGCGGATCGTCCGCCAGGCGGTGGTGGAAACCGGCGGCCCCGCCGAGTGGACGCTGCCCGACTGGAACTACGACTTCGATCGTGCGCACGCGGCGCTGCCCGAACCCTTCTACCAGCCGGCCGACGCATCGAACCCACTGTACGTAGCGAACCGCACGCCGCGCTACAACGAAGGCAAACCCCTGCCGAAGCTGCTCCAGGCGGAAGAAGAAGCTCTGGCGCTGCGCGAATTCATCGGCAACGCGATGTTCGGAGGCGGCAACCGTTCGCCGCACCGACCGCGCTTCTGGGGCCAGATGGGACTGCCGGAGCTCTCGCCGCACGGGACCGTCCACGTGGAAATCGGGGGCTGGATGCGAAACCCCGAAGAAG
Organism: Solirubrobacterales bacterium; assembly: GCA_035708105.1. Taxonomy (GTDB): domain Bacteria; phylum Actinomycetota; class Thermoleophilia; order Solirubrobacterales; family 70-9; genus VAYN01. The sequence goes on from DASSTG010000014.1 coordinate 155,856, forward strand.
CCGCCCAAGACCCGATCTTCTGGCTGCACCACTCCAACATCGATCGCATCTGGGCGGTCTGGAACGAAGGCAAAGGGGGATCGAACCCGAACGAAAGCGGCTGGACGGGTCATGAATTCCATTTCTTCGACGCCGACGGCCGACCGGCCGGCAAACGTTGCGGCCAGGTCACCGAAACCCGCCTCCTCGGCTACACCTACGATCCCCCGCCGGGCGGTACGGTCGGGGAGGTGGCCCCGACTCCTTCACAGCCCCCGACGCCGGCTCCCGGCGCGCCGGAAGAGCCGAAATTCGTCGGCGCCAGCGAAGAGCCGATCGCGCTGACGGGAGAATCGGTCGAGGTCCCGGTCGAAATCGATCCGCGGGCGCGAGAAGAGGTACTCGCGGCCGCCGACCCCGAGGATCCGCGCCACCTCTACCTCAACGTCGAGGAGATCCGGGGCGAGAGGAATCCGGGGCGGGTCTACGCGATGTACCTGAACCTGCCGCACGACCCCGACTCCGCCGAATACGACAAGCACCACGTCGGCAACCTGGCCTTCTTCGGGATCGAGCGCACGACGAAGCCCGACGACGACGAGGCGCCCCATGGGATGCGGTTCAGCGTCGAGGTCGGCGACCTGGTCCGGGCGCTCCGGGACGACAGCGACTGGGACCGCGAAGGGCTGCGGATCTGCTTCCGGCCCGTCTTCCCGGGCGAAGCCGAAGGCGAACCCCGCGACGATGGCCACGAGCACGCGCCGGTGGAGATCGGCCGGGTCAGCCTCTCGATCGACGCCTGAGGCCGCGGTGGCCGGGCTGCGCGGGATCGGGCGCCGCCCGACGCTGTGGATCGAGCTGGCCGTCGCCGCCGGCTGGCTGGCGCTGATCCTCGGCGAAGGGATCGCCCATGGGTACGGCGGCGGCTCCAGAGCGAGCCTGGCGGGCGGACCGCTCTGGATCTGCATGACCGGGCTCGGCGGGATCGGCCATGCCGCCGCCCACGGCTCGGCGCCCCCTATGGCTTCCGGCTCACTCGTGGGGGCGACGCCGATGTGGGGGCTGATGGCGTTGGCGATGATGACGCCGACGGCGATGCCCGTCGTCCAACACGTCTCGGGCAAGAGCCTCTATTGGCGCCGTCGCCGCGCCGCGTCCGAGTTCCTCGCCGTCTTCCTCGCCCTCTGGACCGCCTTTGCAGCCGTTGCCTTGGGACCGCTCGGCTCCTGGCCTCCCGCCGGGTCCACCCTTGCGCTTCCCGTCGTCCTCGCCGCCGCGGCGCTCTGGCAGCTGACGCCGCTGAAGCTGGCGGCGCTGCGGGCCTGCCACCGCAGCCATCCACTGCCGCCGCACGGCTGGCGAGCCAGCCGCGGCGTTGCCGACTTCGCGCTGCGCAACGGCAGCGCCTGCATCGCCTCCTGCTGGGCGATGATGGCTGCCGCCGCGATCTCCGGCTCGGCCCGCCTGCTCTGGATGGCGGTCCTGACCGCCGCAATGACGGTCGAGAAGCTCTCCGAGAAACCGCGGACGGCCTCCCGGCGGCTGGCGGCGCTGCTCGCCGCCGCGGCGATCGGCACCGCCGCCGTCCTTCTGCCTTAGGCCGCCCGCTCGGCGTCGACCGAGACCTGCGGCAGCTCGCGCAGGCGCGGCATCGGCGAGGGCAGCAGCCAGAGGACGCCGCCGCAGGCGCCGATCGTGGTCACCCACATCGTCGCCTGCAGGCCGACGCCCTCGGCCAGGAGGCCGCCGGCGAGGGCGCCGATCGGGCGCACCCCGTAGTTGACGAGGAGGAAGGCGCCGGAGACGCGGGCCCGCAACTGGTCCGGGACCAGCGCCGCGTAGAGGGCGCCGAGGCCGACGTCGAGGACCATCACCCCGATCCCGGTGAAGAACTCGGCCAGGGCGACGACCCCGGCCGGGCTCGAGGAGCCCCCCGCGAGCGGCACCAGCAGCAGCGGCGCCGGGGTGAGGACGAAGGCCGCGACCAGTGCCTTGCCGAGACCGATGTGGGTGCTGAGGCTGCGGGTCAGCATCACCCCCAGCAGCGAGCCGATGCCGCCGGCGGCAAGCGCCAGCCCGACCGCGCCCGCGCCCATCCCCAGCTCCCGCGTCGCGTAGAGGACAAGCAGGGCGTAGAAGGCGGTGTTGAAGAGGTTGAGGGTCGCCGTAGCCAGCAGCGAGGCGCGGATCAGCGGCGTGCGGGCGATGAAGCGGACGCCGACGGCGAGGCCGGCACCGCCGGTCCCGAGCGGCGCCGGCGGCGCCTCTTCGGCCTTCGCCCGGCCGACGAAGAAGGCGGAGGCGAGGTAGGAGCAGGCGTCGAGCAGGAGCGCGAATGGAGCCGAGACCAGCTGCACGAGCAGCCCGGCGACGCTGTTGCCGGCGGCGAAGGAGGCGGCGCGGCTGGCGTTCAGCAGCGAGCTGCCTTCGATGTAATCGGCGCGCTCGAGCAGGGAGACGAAGACGACGTCGTAGGCGACGCTGAAGATCACCCCGAGCGAGCCGGCGGCGAAGGCGACCAGGTAGAGCTGGGTCAGGGTCAGCGCTCCCAGCGCCCAGGCGAGCGGGATCGTCAGCAGCAGCAGCGCCCGGCCGACGTCGGCGGCGACCAGCAGCTGGCGGCGGCGGGGCCGGCTGTCGGCCCAGGCGCCGAGGTGGATCGAGAAGAGCAGGTTCGGGGCCAGCGCCGCGGCGGTCAACAGTCCCATCTGGGCGGCGCCGGCGTCGAGCACGAGCGCCGCCAGCAGCGGGATCGCCAGCAGCGAGACCTGGTCGCCGAAGAGCGAGATCGTCTGCCCTGTCCAGAAGTCGCGGAAGGAGCGGTTCGAGCGCAGCAGCGGCGGCGGCGAGGGATGTGGGGTCATCGTTCCTCCCCTTTCTCCTCCGGCAGTGGAAAGCCGATCGCGATGACGTTGACCGGACGGGCCCCCTCGGCCGGCGGCTGCTTGTCCTCGAGCCGTTGCAGGTAGGGCTCGAGCAGCGCCCGCACGCCCCGGTCGACTTTCCGCAGCTCCTCCGGGGTCATGTAGACGAGGGCATCGCTGATCGCGGCGGCCTCGACCCACGCCGGGTCCTCGGAGCCGCGGCGGTCGAGCCAGGCGAGGGCGCTCTGGAAGTAGCGCTCGACGACGACCCGAGAGAGCATCGCCCCCGCCGCATCGGCCTCGTCGTCGCCCCCGCGCGCCGCCCATTCGGTGGAGATCGCGGTCGCCCGCCACGGCCGCTCACGCCCGTGGCCGCCACCGGCCTCCTCGACCAGCCCGTACTTCGCCAGCTGCCGCAGGTGGAACGAGCAGCTCGCCGGGCTCTCGCCGATCCGCTCCCCCGCCTGGGTCGCCGTCAGCGGTCCGCCGCTGCGGAGCAGCCCGATCAGATCGAGGCGGATCGGGTGCGCGAGCGCCCGCAGCGCGCGCGGATCCGTGAGCTGAACGGTTCGCTGTCCCGACACCAGAGTCGCAAGTTATCTTTCGAAAGGCTCCTTTTCAAGTGGCGACGGAGCGACCGCGCTCGAGCTGCGGCACGACCTTCTCGACGAAGGCACGCACCAGGTCGGGGTCGAACTGGGTGCCGGCGCCGCCACGCAGCTCCTCCAACGCCTGCTCCCGGCTCATCGCGGGCCGGTAGGGACGGCCTTCGGTCATCGCGTTGTAGGCGTCGCAGATGAAGATGATCCTGGCCCCGAGCGGGATCTCCTTGCCGGCCAGGCGGTCGGGGTACCCCTCGCCGTCCCAGCGCTCGTGGGTGGAGCGGACCAGGGCCGCGACCGGGGTCATCGCCGGGGCGGCGTCGAGGACCCGCTGGCCGATGATCGGGTGCTTGCGCATCAGCTCCCACTCCTCCGGCGTCAGGTCCGAGCCCTTGTGCAGCAGCTCGTCGGGGACGGCGATCTTGCCGATGTCGTGCAGCTCGGAGGCGCGGACGAGCACGTCCTGCTCCTCGGCGTCGAGCGCCAGCGCCCTGCCAAAGGTGGCGGCGAGGTGGGCGACCGCGTCGAGGTGGCGCTCGAGCTCGGGCTCGCGCTCGTGCAGCATCCGCAGCAGCACCCCCCGGGTCTGGCTCCGCGCCGAGTCGGCGCGGCGTCCCTTTTTCGCGTACATGCGGCGGTCCGCCACCCGCAGGGCGTCGGTCGAGGTGGTCACCTCGACCGGGATCAGCACCTTGCCCCAGGAGGCGGTGATCGAGAAGCCGCTGCCCCGCTCCGAGAGCGCCTCCTCGGCGGCCTCGCAGATCGCTTCCGCCGAGCGGTCCCGGGTGGCGGCGAGGACGCAGAACTCGTCGCCCCCCAGGCGGTAGGCGCGGCCGTAGGGCTCGACCGCCCGCTCGAGGGCGCCGCCGAGGCGACGCAGCAGGTCGTCCCCGGCCGGGTGGCCGAAGCAGTCGTTGTAGGCCTTGAAGCCGTCGAGGTCGAACAGCGCCAGGACCATCGCCTCGGGGGGCGTGGCGGAGACGGCGGCCTCGATGTCGGCCATCAGCCGCCGCCGGTTGGCGAGCCCCGTGAGCGCATCGGTGACCGCCTTGGTCTCGGTGATCTCGAGGATGCGGGTGTTCTGGCCGAAGGTGATCGCCAGGCGGACGAGGACGGCGAGCAGGCAGACGACGCCGCAGGCGACCGCGACCGCGCCGATCGAGAGGAAGCTGCCGGCGGCGAGCAGGCCGATCCCGACCAGCCCCATCGCCAGCGGCACGGCGATTCGGCGGCATTTGGCCTGCGCCACGGTCGCCTCGGCTTCGGCCTCGGGCAGCCAGGAGGCGGAGGCGAGCAGGAGGAAGGCCAGCGGCCAGCCGACGCTGGCGATGTTGAGGGCGGTGGTCGACTGGCCGAGGACCGAGAGGTAGACGACGTCGGCGGCGGCGAAGAGGACGAGGGCGACGGCGATCAGCAGCCAGGTCCCCTGCGTGCGCCACTTCGAGGCGGCGAAGGCGCCGCTGAGCAGGCCGAGCAGGACGAGGTCGAAGCACGGGTAGGCGAGGCTGACCGCGACCCCGAACGGGCTGCCGCCGAGCGCATCCAGGACCGGCGGGAAGATCAGCGCCGCGGCGACGCCGGCGACCGCAAGGGCGCCGATCACCCCGTCGACCCAGGCAAGCGGATCGAGGTGGGCTACCCGCGCCCGCAGCAGCAGGACCAGGGCGACGTAGGTGGCGGGGTAGAAGGCGAGGAAGAGGACGTCGGAGGGGGACGGGAACGGAGCCGGACTCGCGTAGTAGAGGAAGACCGAGTAGTAGGTCTGCCCCAGCGCCCAGAGCAGGAGACCGGCGCCGAGCGCCAGCCACGCCCTGCGCTCTGCCCCGAACAGAGCCGCCCGCACGAGGACGACCAGCGCCGCGCCGAGGACGACCGCGTCGTAGACCCAGCGACCAACCGCGTCCTGCAGCGTTTCGCTGCCGAGGGCCCAGAGGACGACGACGGCATAGAAAGCCAGGAGGCCCGCGAGCAGCCCGAGTGACAAAAAGGCAAATTTACGCTGCGAGGGGCGCCATTTGGACGGCGTGTCCACGGCCTGGGTATCGGCCGTTCCCCGCCATTGCTTGAGAAAGTCGCTCCGGTGGGTCAGCGGGCGTACTCGTCGCGGCGCTTGATCAGCAGCCACTGCGGCTTGGCGCCCCTGCGGGTCCGCTGCAGGGCGAAGCCGCCCTTCAGCTTCTGACCGTGGAGGACGAAGACGGCGTGGCCGCGCTCGATCGCCTGCGGCCAGGGGACCCGGCCTCCCTGCTCGTAGGTGCCACGGTCCCAGATCCTCACCCAGCCGCCGTCGAGCTCACCCTCGAAGTCGTTGTGGGAGGGCGAGTGGTCCTCGACCTGGAGGGCGAGCCGCTTCACCGCCGGGTCCATCGACGGTTCCTTCGGCACCGCCCACGACTTCATCACCCCCTCGACCTCGAGCCGCAGGTCGAAATGATGGGCGGTCGCCTGGTGCTCCTGGACGACGAAGACCCCGGCGCTGACCCCGCGCACCGCGAACTGCTCGTGCCTCTCGACCTTCGCCGTCTCGATCTCGACCGCCTCCACGGCGGCCCCCGGCGGTCCTTCGCGGAGGAAGGCGACGAGCGCCTCCACCGCCTCCCCCTCCCCCTCGGCATGGACGAAGACGCTGCCGTCGTCGGCATTCCGCACCCAGCCCAGGACCCCGAGCTCGCGCGCCCGACGCTGGGCCGCGTCGCGGAATCCGACTTCCTGCACGCGGCCCCTGACAACCGCCCTCACGGCCCGGCGAACGTCCTTCACAAACCAAGAGCTTGTCAGGCTCATCCGGTGCAGTGTGGATGCCGCGGGAGTTAGGCTCGCCTCGTCAACGCAAAGGGGAGTGAGATGCACGACTACGTGATCGTCGGCGCCGGCTCGGCCGGTTGCGTGCTGGCCAATCGGCTGAGCGAGGACCCTTCGGTGCGGGTGCTGCTGATCGAGGCCGGCAAGAAGGACCGCCATCCCAACATCAAGATCCCGGCGGCCTTCGCCAAGCAGTTCAAGACCAGGCTCGACTGGGACCTGGCGACCGAGCCGGAGCCCCACTGCGACGACCGCTCGCTCTACATTCCCCGCGGCAAGGGCCTCGGCGGCTCGAGCTCGATGAACGCGATGCTCTACGTGCGCGGCAACCCGCTCGACTACGAAGCCTGGGTCGAGGCGGGGGCGACCGGCTGGGGCTGGGACGACGTCCTCCCCTACTTCCTCAAGGCCGAGGACAACCAGCGCGGCGCCTCCGCCTACCACGCAACCGGCGGGCCGCTGCGGGTCGAGGACGAGCGCTCGCCGCGGCCGCTGACCGGCCGCTTCCTCGCCGCCTGCGCCGAGGCCGGGGTGCCGCGGATCGACGACTACAACGGCCCCGAGCAGGACGGGGCGGCACTGGCCCAGGTGACGCAGCGGGGCGGCCGCCGCTGGAGCGCCGCCGACGCCTACCTGCGGCCGGCGCTGAAGCGGCCGAACCTGGAGGTGGTGACCGGGGCGCTGGTCTCGGGCCTGGAGCTGGAGGACGGCGCCGCCGCCGGCGTCCGCTACTCGCGCCGCCGCGGTGGCGAGCAGGTGGCGCGGGCCGGGCGCGAGGTGATCCTCAGCGGCGGCGCGATCGGCTCGCCGCAGCTGCTGATGCTCTCCGGCATCGGCCCGGCGGAGCGGCTGCGCGAGGTCGGCGTGCAGGCGCTCCTCGACCTGCCCGGAGTCGGCGAGAACCTGCAGGACCACCCTTACGTGAGCTGCGTCTGGGACGTGCCGGGGGGAGGCTCCCTGGCCGACGCGGAGAAGCCGAAGGCGCTGCTCGAATACCTGGTCCGCAAAACGGGGCCGCTGACCTCGACCGTGGCCGAGGCCTTCGCCTTCATCCGCAGCCGCCCCGGCCTCCCCTCCCCCGACCTGCAGTTCCACTTCGCCCCGGCCTACTTCGTCGACAACGGCTTCGAGGAATACGACGGCCACGCGATCACCAGCGGCCCGGTCCTGGTCAAGCCGAAGAGCCGCGGCTGGGTCCGCCTGGCCTCGGCCGACCCGGGCGCGAAGCCGCGCATCCTCACCAACTCGCTGGCCGCCGACGAGGACGTCGAGGCGCTGGCGGCCGGCATCCGACGCGCCCGCGAGATCGCCGCCGCCGGCCCCCTCGCCGAGGTCGTCGGCCGCGAGCTCTTCCCCGGCCCGGAAGTCGACACTCCCGAAGCAATCGCGGCCGACATCCGCCGCCGCGTCGAGCTCCTCTACCACCCGGTCGGCACCTGCCGCATCGGCAGCGGCGCCGACGCCGTCGTCTCGCCTGAGCTGCGCGTGCACGGCGTCGAGCGCCTGCGCGTCGCCGACGCCTCGGTGATGCCGCTGATCCCCGGCGGCAACACCAACGCACCGACGATCATGATCGCCGAGAAGGCCGCCGATCTGATCCGAGCCGCATAGGGGCTGCCGGGCGAAATCGCTTCTCGAAGTTGACGATCCTCAGGAGCGGGCGTAGGAATGGATAACGACATCGATCCAAAGGAGCAGAGCGTGAGCACCGACACCGAAGCGCTGAATCCCGAGCTGAAGGCAAAACACCGCAAGATGTGGGCCTCCGGCGACTACCCGGACATGGTCGAGACCTTCCTCACCCCGCTCGGCCCGCGCCTGGTCGGTGCCTGCGAGATCGGCCCCGGCGAGCGCGTCCTCGACGTCGCCTCTGGCACCGGCAACGCGGCGATCCCGGCCGCTGCCGCCGGCGCCGCGGTCGTCGCCAGCGACCTGACGCCGGAGCTGCTCGAGGCCGGTCGCGCCCGCGCCGCCGCTGCCGCGGTCGAGCTCGAGTGGGCCGAGGCCGACGCCGAGAGCCTGCCCTTCGAGGACGCCGCCTTCGACGTCGTAATCTCCTCGATCGGAGTGATGTTCGCCCCCCACCACCAGCTCGCCGCCGACGAGCTGGTCCGGGTCTCCGGCGACAGGATCGGCCTCCTCAGCTGGACGCCGGAGGGGATGATCGGCGCCCTCTTCAGGACGATGGGCCCGTTCATGCCGGCGCCGCCGCCGGGAGCGCAGCCGCCGCCGCTCTGGGGCAGCGAGGAGCACCTGCGCGAGCTGTTCGGAGACCAGGTCGGGTTCGACCGCGTCGAGCGCGGCGTGCTCGAGGTGACCGCCTTCGGGCGGCCCGAAGAGCTCGGCGAGCACTTCACGCAGCGCTACGGCCCGACGATCGTCGGCCGCGCCAACGCGGAGAAGGAAGGGCGTGAGGAGGAATTCGACCGGGCGCTGGGGGAGTTCTGCGTCGAGTGGAACCGCGGCAGCGACGACGGCGCCCGCTTCGAGATGGAGTACCTGATCACGGTCGGGCGCAAGGCCTCGTGAAAGGGCGTGTCGCCTTAGTAGGCCTTCAGGGCCACAAAGGCGACACGCCAGGTGAGGACCGCGGGGAAGCCGCGGTGCCCCGGAGGGCTAGCGGGCGAAGACGCGGTTGCCGATCGAGGGGTCGCCGATCTGTTCGAACCCGATCAGCCTGCCCTCCTCGTTGAAGGTGAGGACGTCGGCGGCCTCGTTGCTCTCGCCGTCGATGCCGGCCGTCGTCAGGACCACGACCTTGTCGCCGTCGGCGATGAAGTCATGGGGTTCCGTCGTGACCCCTTTCTCGGCGAACCTGGCCCAGAGCCCGCCGATCTCCTCTTTGCCTCTGTAGGTGCCGGTGAGGGAGTTGTCGCCGCCCACCGTCCAGACCACCTCGTCGGCCATGTTCGCCATTGCCCCGGCGGCGTCGCCTTCGCTGAACGCTCGGTAGGCGGCTTCGGCGTGCTGCTTGTTCTCTTGTGCGCTCATGACAGCCCTCCTTCGCGCGCAGCAGCGCGCATGCGAGGCTCCCATCGACGCTCGCCGGCGATCCACCTCTCCTCGCCGACCCTTTTGACACTAGTCCGGCGGATCGCCCTCGGCAACCCCCGCCCGACAAACGCGCCGGTTCGCTGACCCCGGGTCAGCCCCGCGTGCCGCCGCCGCTACCGTCCGGCGACCAGCCGGGGCCGCGGAAGAGATAGCCGAGGCGGTGGCGCCAGCTCCTCGCCCCGCGCAGGTCCCGCCAGATCGCCGCGAACTCGTGGAAGGCAACGCGGGTCGGGCGGAAGCTGCGGATGTTCCGCGTCAGCCCGTAGCGCACCCGCTCGGTCTCGCCCTGGAAGCTGCCGAAGAGGCGGTCCCAGACGATCAGGATGCCACCGTAGTTGCGGTCGAGGTAGACCTCGTTGGAGCCGTGGTGGACCCGGTGATGGGAGGGCGTGTTGAAGAGGAGCTCGAACCAGGCGGGCATCTTCTTCACTCGCTCGGTGTGAATCCAGAACTGGTAGATGAGGCTGACCGCCTGCTGGGTGAGGATCATCCAGGGCGCGAACCCGAGCAGCGCCAGCGGCGCCCAGAACGGCAGCGCGGTCATCGGCGTCCAGGTCTGCCGCAACGCGGTCGAGAGGTTGTAGTGCTGGGAGGAGTGGTGGACGACGTGGCTCGCCCAGAAGAGCCGCACCTCGTGGTGGATGCGGTGGAACCAGTAGTAAGCGAGGTCGTCGGCGAAGAAGAGGAGGATGTAGGTCCACCACTCGCCGGCCGGCATCCGCAGCGGCGTCAGCTCATACAGCCCGGCGTAGACGGCGATCACGACCAGCTTCCAGACCGCGTTGATGGCGACGTTGCCGCCCCCCATCGCCAGGCTGGTGCGGGTGTCGCGCAGCTCGTAGCCGACCAGCTCCTCGTCGCGCGCGTACCTGAACGAGAGCAGCTCGACGACCAGGAGCAGGACGAAGGCGGGAATCGCGTAGAGGATCAGCTCGGCCACGGAGGAAATCTAGATGATTGATTCCACGACCAGGCACCCCTGGATGACGCTCCTGGCACACTGCGCATCTCTGCGTCCTCGGGCTTGCCTTTGCCAACCGGCAAAGGCTGCGCCCTGCGTCCTTGATCTGCTTGGCCAGGCGCGCCCCCAGTCGCACCTGGTCGTGGAATCAATCATCTAGTTGGCGAGCGGAGGGGGGCGCGTTAGGTTCTCGCCGTGAGCGAGTCCGAGTACCACGAGGCGAGCCGGGAGCAGTGGAGCCAGGCGGCGGCGTCCTGGGCGCGGGCCGCCGAAGAGGAGGAGACGGGAGCCTCGGGGGAGGCCACGCGCTGGATGCTCGCGGCGGCGGAGCTGCAGCCGGGGCAGCGGGTGCTGGAGCTCGCCTGCGGCGCCGGGCGGGTCGGGCTGCAGGCGGCGAGCCGGGTCGGCCCCGACGGGACCGTCCTCTGCTCGGACTTCGCGCCGGAGATGGTCGCGGCGGTGAGCGAGCGGGTCGAGCGCCTCGCGGTGCCGAACGTGAACGCGCAGCTGCTCGACGCCCAGCGGCTCGAGCTGGCCGCCGGGGAGTTCGACGCCGTCCTCTGCCGCTTCGGCTACATGCTGATGGCCGACCCGGTGCAGGCGCTGCGCGAGAGCGGCCGGGTCCTGCGAGCGGACGGGAGGCTGGTCCTGGCCGTCTGGGGCACGGCGGAGCAGAATCCCTGGCTGTGGCTGGTCATCAAGGCGCTGATCGGCCACCTGAACGCGCCGCCGCCGGAGCCCGGCGCCCCCGGCCCTTTCTCGCTCGGAGAGCCGGACCGCCTTGGCGCCGTGCTCGAGCAGGCCGACCTGCACGAGGTCGCAATCGAGGAGATCGCCACCGAGCAGCCCTACGACTCGCTCGATGGCTGGTGGGACGAGCTGCTTGAGGTGAGTGGGCCGCTGGCGGCGATGCTGAAGGCATTGCCGGCGGCCGACCGGGAGGCGATCCGCAGCGAGGCCTTGACGGCCGGCCGCGAGTTCGTCGCCGCCGACGGTCGCGCCGTCTTCCCCGCGATGGTGCTGGGCGCCACCGCGCGGCCCAGGGCGAAATAGGCTCGATCGGTCGCCGAGAACCCCGAACAGAAGCCGCTGCAGCGCTTCGCCGCCTCCACGCGCCGGCTCAACCGCCGGCCGCGCCAGGGGCGTGCCGAAGGAGGTCGCCGTCTACGCGATCAGCCCGACCAGCTCGAGGTGACTGCCGATGACGAAGTCGGCCTCGGGCCACCCCTCCTCATCCTCCTCGTTCATGCCCCGGTAGCGGACCGTCCGCATCCCCAGCGCGGCGGCGCCGGCGACGTCGGTGCGGCGCAGGTCGCCGACGTGCATCGCCTCCTGCGGTTGCGCCCCGAGTGAGGCGAGCACGACTTCGAAGGGCTGCGGCGCCGGCTTGTAGTGGCCGACTTCGTCGGAGAAGGCCCAGCCGTCGAAGCGGTCGAGCAGACCCTCCGCGGCCAGCAGGTCCCGCAGCAGCGCCCCGCCGCTGAAGCCGACGTCGCAGACGATCCCCATGCGGATGCCCCGCTCCTCCAGCGCCGCGAGCGCCGGCCGGATGTCCGGCGCCAGCTCTAGCTCGACTTCCCGGCCGGCGCCGAGGAACGCCGCCGCCACCGCCGCCTCCATCGCCTCCTCGACCCCGAGGGCCCGGACCAGCAGCGCCGCCCCGTCGCTCGGGTGCAGGTGCACGCCTTCGGCCCACGATCGTTCCCACTGCGCGCCCACATCCTCCAGCGCCGCGCTCAGCAGTTTCGGCTCGATCTCGACCTCACCCTCCTCGAACGCCGCCGCCAGCGCCCGCAGCCGCGCCGCCGTCATCGCCCCTTTCGGCAGCCGCGCGATCGTGTTCCAGAAATCGAAGGTGACGGCTCGGAGCGAAGTTCCCCCCACGGCCACAACCATAGACGGGGAGAGATTCCGCACCTCCGAACTTATGGGGGCTATGACCCCCACGATCGCGGAGATGCGAAGCAGACGCGCCTGGGAGCTGGCGCGACGGCAGCATGGGGTTCTGACGCGGCGTGACCTCCTGGCGCTAAGTTTCAGCGACGAAGCGATCAAGCACCGACTCAAGCGAGGTCGCCTCCATAGAGTCGTGCCCGGCATTTACGCGGTGGGACGGCACAGCTTGAGCCGCGAGGGGCGCTGGATGGCCGCTGTCCTCGCCTGCCGGCCGGGTGCGGTGCTGAGCCATCGCAGCGCCGCCGCGCTCTGGGGGTTCGGGAAGGAGCACGAGGACTACATCGACGTCAGCGTCAGGCGCAACTCGGAAGTGCACCTGCGCGGCATCCGCTGCCATCGACGTCCCACCTTGCCGCCGAGCGCCATCACCACCCGCTGGAACATCCCTCTTATCCAGCCGGTTCAGACGTTTATTGACCTGGTGGGCGTAATGGGACCGAGGGACCTCGAGCGGGCGATCAACGAGGCGGACAAGCGGGATGTGATCGACTGGGACTCGTTGCGGAAGGCCCTCGACGACCACGCAGGGGAGCGCGGCGTCCGCCTCCTCCGCCGGATCCTCGACAGGCACACCTTCCGCCTCTCCGACGACGAGCTCGAACGGCTCTTCCGCCCCCTCGCCGCCGCGGCCGGCCTGCCGACCCCGCTCACCAAACAGCTGGTCGACGACTTCGAGGTCGACTTCCTCTGGCCCGACCTCGGCCTCGTGGTCGAGACCGACGGCTGGCGCTACCACCGCACCCCTTCAGCACAGACGCGCGATGCCCTTCGCTTTCAGGAACACACGGCCTCCGGCCTGACCCCACTCCGCTTCTCGCACTGGCAGGTGAAGTACGAACCCGCTCACGTCAAGAACGTCCTCATACGAACGGCGGCGAACCTGCGCGCCCGACCTGCACCCTCACTGAGCAGGTAAGGGTGCAGGTCGGGCGCGCCCAAGCCGCCGCGAACACCGCTCCTCGAGGGACAGGGGCAGCTTCTCCGAGATCGTGGGGGCCATGACCCCCAAAAGCTCGGAGCAGCGAGCGACGACGGGCCGCGCCGCCCTGTGGATCTGCAATGCCCTCGGGTGTACCTTCGTTGCATGCCTCACCAGGCTGCAGACCGAATCCGCAATGTTGCGTTGATCGGTCATCGCGGCTGCGGGAAGACGAGCCTGCACGAGGCGATGCTGTTCGAGGCAGGTGCGATCAAGCGGCTGGGGCGGGTCGAGGACGGCTCGACCGTCTCCGACCACGAAGAGGACGAGAAGGCGCGGGGCCTCTCGATCAACGCCTGCCTCTCCTGCTTCCCCTTCGAGGACCGGGAGATCAACCTGATCGACACCCCCGGCGACCCCAGCTTCGTCGCCGACGCCGCCGCGGCGCTGCGGGTCGCCGACTCGGCCGTGGTCGTGGTCAGCGCGGTCGCCGGGGTCGAGGTGCAGACCGAAAGGCTCTGGCGGCGGGCCGACGAAGAAGGGCTGGCGCGGCTCGTCTTCGTCAACATGCTCGACCGCGAGCGGGCCGATTTCTTCGCCGCCCTCGATTCGCTGAAGGCGGCCTTCGGGCCGCACGTGGTCGCAACCGAGATCCCGATCGGCGCCGAGCACGACGTCCGCGGCGTCGTCGACCTGATCGACATGGAGGCGTGGGTCTACGAGGGGAGCGAGCGCGGCGGCGCCGAGCGGGCGCCGATCCCCGACGACCTCCTTCCCCGCGCCGAGGAATACCGCGAGAAGCTGATGGACGAGGTCGCCGAGAACTCCGACGAGCTGATGGAGCGCTATCTCGACGGGGAGGAGATCGCCCACGAGGAGATCGTCACGACGCTGAAGCGCGGCGTCACCGCCGGCCATCTCTTTCCCGTCACCTGCGGCGTGGCGACCCGGAACCTGGGGACGAACCGGCTGCTCGAGGCGCTGGTCGAGGACCTGCCCTCGCCGAAGATGCGCGGGCCGCTGGCGGCGCTCGACGCCGACGGCTCGGCGACCGAGGTGGCGCCCGAGGAGGACGGGCCGCTGGTCGCCTACGTGTTCAAGACGACCGCCGACCCCTACGCCGGCCGGATCAACCTCTTCCGCGTCTACAGCGGCACCCTCCGCACCGACTCGCAGGCGACCAACGTCACCCGTCACCAGAGGGAGCGGATCGGCCAGATCGGCCAGCCGCTGGGAAAAGATCTGAAGCCGGTCTCCGAGCTGGGGGCCGGCGACATCGGGGCGATCGCCAAGCTGAAGGAGACGCGGGCAGGCGACGTCCTCTGCGACGAGGGGCGCGCGATCTCCTTCCGGCCGCTCGACCTGCCGGCGCCGGTGATGGCGTTCTCCTATGAGCCGAAGACGAAGGGGGACGAGGACAAGGCGGCGACGGCGGTGCGGCGGTTGAGCGAGGAGGACCCGACCCTCGACGTCCACCGCGACCCCCAGACCGGCGAGCAGATCATCGCCGGGCTGACCCAGGTCCACGTCGAAGTCCTGGTCGAGCGGATGAGGAGCCGCTTCGGGGCTGAGATCGAGCTGCACCCGCCACGGGTGCCCTACCAGGAGACCGTCCGCGCCTCGGCCTCCGCCCACGCCCGCTACAAGAAGCAGACCGGCGGCAAAGGCCAGTTCGCCGACTGCACGATCGAGATCGAGCCGGGCAGCGACGGAGGCGGCCTCGAGTTCGTCGACAAGATCAAGGGGGCGGCGATCCCCGGCGGCTTCATCCCCGCGGTCGAGAAAGGCGTTGCCGAAGCGATGCAGCACGGCACCGTCGCCGGCTATCCCGTCAAGGACGTCCGCGTCCGCCTCGTCGACGGCAAGCACCACGACACCGACTCCTCCGAACTCGCCTTCAAACTCGCCGGCGCGATGGCCTTCAAGCAGGCGATGGAAGCGGCAGACCCCGCCCTGCTCGAGCCGATCGTCAAGCTCACCATCACCTGCCCCGACGAGTGCGTCGGCGACGTCATCGGCGACCTCAACTCCCGCCGCGGCCACCCCCTCGGCATGGACGCCAAAGGCCAGGTGACCGAGATCCGCGCCGAGGCGCCGATGTCGGAGGTCCTCGACTTCGCCCCCGAGCTCCGCTCGATCAGCGGCGGCCGCGCCGACTACACGCTCGAGTTCGAGCGCTACGAGGAGGTGCCAGGGCACCTGGCCGGGAAGGTCGTCGAACGGGCGGGTGCAAGAACGGCGGTCAGCTCTTAGGCGATCGTCGCTCCATCAGTTCCACCTTCGACTCGAAATCCTCGGCTAACTTGACCATCTCGGAGCATTCGACGCCAAAGACCTCGGCCAATCGCTGCAGCGTGCCCAGCGTGGGATTCCGCCGCCCGGACTCGAGCAGGGAAATATCGCTCGGCTTGATTTCGGCCCTGCCACCGAGCTCTTCCTGACTCCACTCCCTGGTAAGGCGCATCAATCTGATGACAGCGGCCATGCCGGGTTGTCGCGTCTTTGAGGTGGCCTGCAAGAGGCCCTATAGAGAAATAAGCAGAATCGAATTTCTCCATAGGGTTTTCCCTATGGCTCGTACTAGAACACCGCAATTAGCGACTTCCGCCGTTCCGAAATCGAGCCAGCTGCAGTTCCCAAGCCCCCCTCGGCAAGTAGCGGCTCTTGTGTAGGCGGCTCCGGCACGGGTAAGCGACCGGGATGACCGATTACTCCATCGTCAAAGCCGACGAAGCCGAAGACGCTTACGCCAACGGCGACGTGCCCGGGGAGTTCCGGCCGCTGACCAAGGCGCTCGGCGCCGAGCAGGTGGCGCTGACGCTGATCCGGATCCCGCCCCACTCCGACTTCGAGCAGGGGACCGGCCACCGGCACGAGGAGATCGAGGAGGTCTATCTGGTGACCAAGGGGACGCTGACGATGCGCTTCGGCAACGAGGTCGAGAGCGTCGGGCCCGGCGAGGCGGCGCGGGTGGCGCCGCAAACTGTGCGCTCGCACCGCAACGAAGGCGACGCCCCGGTGGAGATGTGGGCGATCTCCCCCGTCAACGAGCGCGACGGCGGCGAGAAGGTCGCCGACTTCTGGGAGGCCTCGCCGGCAGCTGCGCAGGAGCGATGAGCTACCTGGCCGCCGCCGATCGCTACGACGGCAAGATGCGCTACCGGCGCTGCGGGCGCTCGGGCCTCGACCTGCCGGTGCTCTCGCTCGGCTACTGGCACAACTTCGGCGACGACCGGCCGTTCGAGGCGCAGCGGGCGATCGCGCGGCGGGCCTTCGACCTCGGCATCATCCACCACGACCTCGCCAACAACTACGGGCCGCCGTACGGGTCGGCGGAGCTCAACTTCGGCCGGCTGATGCGCGAGGACTTCGGCCCCTACCGCGACGAGATGATCGTCTCGACCAAGGCCGGCTGGGACATGTGGTCCGGGCCCTACGGCCAGGGCGGCGGCTCGCGCAAGTACCTGCTCGCCTCGCTGGACCAGTCGCTGCTGCGGATGGGCCTCGACTACGTCGACGTCTTCTACAGCCACCGCCTCGACGGCACCACGCCGCTGGAGGAGACGATGGGCGCGCTCGACACGGCGGTGCGGCAGGGCAAGGCGCTCTACGTCGGCATCTCCTCCTACGACGCCGAGCGCACCCGGGAGGCGGCGGCGATCCTCCGCGACCTCGGCACCCCGCTGCTGATCCACCAGCCCTCCTACTCGATGCTGAACCGCTGGATCGAGACCGAGGGCCTGCTCGAGGCGACGGCGGAGCTGGGGGTCGGGGTGATCGGCTTCACCGCCCTGGCGCAGGGGCTGCTCACCGACCGCTACCTCGACGGGATCCCCGAGGACTCCCGCGCGGCGCGCGGCGAAGAGACCTTCGACGACGACTGGCTGAACGAGCAGACGATCGAGCGCCTGCGGGCGCTGGACGAGCTCGCCTCCCGCCGCGGCCAGACGCTGGCCCAACTGGCCCTCGCCTGGGCCCTGCGCGACGAGCGCGTCACCAGCCTCGTCATCGGCGCCTCCTCCGTCGAGCAGCTGGAGCAGAATGTCGGTGCCCTCGACAACCTCGAGCTTTCGGAGGATGAGCTAGTTGAGATCGACCGCCTCACCGAGATCGACGCCGGGATCGACATCTGGGAGCGGGCGCGCGCCGGCGAGTGGTGAGCCGCTCGCCCTCTCCTGGAGCGGCGGCAAGGACTCGGCGCTGGCGCTGTGGGCGCTGCGCGAAGAGCTCGGGGTCGAGCCGCTCGCCCTGCTGACCACCGTGACCGAAGACTACGACCGGATCAGCATGCACGGGGTGCGAGGCGAGTTACTGCGGGCGCAGGCGCGGGCGACCGGAATCGAGTTGGTCGAGATACCGATCCCGGCGGCATGCGCCAACGAGGTCTACGAACAACGGATGGCGACGGCCCTCGCCCGCCCACCGCTCGACCGGGCGGAGACGATCGCCTTCGCCGACCTCTTCCTCGCCGACATCCGCTCCTACCGCGAGGAGCGGCTGGCGACGATCGGCCGCGACGCGCTCTTCCCGCTCTGGGAGCGCGACACCACGGAGCTCGCGCACGGGTTCATCGCCGCCGGCTTCGAGGCGACGCTGGTCTGCGTGGACCCGGCCCGGCTCGATTCCTCCTTCGTCGGTCGGCGGTTCGACGAGGCGCTGCTGGCCGACCTGCCCCACGACGTCGATTCCTGCGGAGAGAACGGCGAGTTCCACACCTTCGTCCACGCCGGCCCGATCTTCTCGGCGCCGGTCGGCGTCGAGCTGGGGGAGGTCGTGATCCGCGACGGCTTCGCCTTCTGCGACCTGCTTGCCGCCAGCGCCGGGGTCGCCCCCGGCGCCGACCACAACAGGTGAATCCCTAACCGGTCACTCCGTGGACGACGGGGTAGTAGCCGTCGGCATGACCTGTGACCTTCGGGTGGTAGCTTTCGCTCGTCGGTTCCGAGAGGCCGTTGATCCACTCGGTCGAGGAGCCGCTGCCGCCGTCGCAGACCGCATGGCCGACGAAGGGCGGGATCACGTCGCGGAAGACGAAGTTCGAGCCCGCGCGCGTCGCTGCCGCGCTGATCACGTTCTTCAGCATCACCGCGGTTTCGTTCAGCCGGGTCTCCTCGCTCGAGCTGAACCAGGTGAAGAGGTTGCAATCTTCGCCGTTGAACAGCTTCGGGTAGTCGAGCACGATCACTTTCGCGCTCGGCGACTTTTCCTTGATCTTGTCGTTGACCAGGTCGAGACGCCCGGGCAGGGTGCCCTGGATGTAGGCCTGCGCCCGGTCGATCGCGCCGTTGCAGTCCGATGCCCACGACGGCAGCGCGCATTCGGTGATCACTTCCGAGAAACCGGCGTCGTTGCCGCCGATCGTGTAGGTGACCCAGTTGGTGTCGGAGGTGAGGCTGGCCGACTGGGTGTTGATCACGTCGCCCGTCTTCGCGCCGGAGCAGGTCGCGTTGACGAAGGTCCATTCCGGATGAGCATTGTGCAACAGGTATGGGTACGAGTAGACAGACCGCTTGCAGCTTTCTTCGTAGAACGTGCGGGTCCCCACGCCCGACGAGTACGAATCGCCCAGCGCGACGTACTTCGTCGCCCAGGCCGATCCGGCGAACACGGCGAAGAAAGCCGCCACGCACAGCACGGCTGAAATGCGCCTCCACTTCATGATGCTTCCTCCTAGATGATCGTCCGGGCGCCCCTGCCGCGAGGCACCTGCCGCCGCTCAACCCGAAGCTGGCTGGCCGTCCAAATAGACAGCATTTTTCGACCATACCGACAACCCGGCCCGATGCCAAACGCCGGCGACCCGGAGCAACCGCAAGGTCTCTGCCGACTGCCTCAGCCGGCCGCCGCGGTGATGGCGATTCCGCGGCGGTCCAGCGCCGCGGCGATCTCCGGGAGCGCGATCAGATCCTCCAGCGCCCACAGTCCGTGCTCCGAACGCGGCCGGCCGATCAGCGTTTCGGCAAAGCTGAGCATCGCGCCGGCGGTCATCTCGTAGTACCCGCGGCCCCGGATGGTCCGGGCGGCCAGAAGTTCGCCGCCGGAGGCGACGCCGACCCACTCGCAGATCGGCTCGGCGCTCGGCTCGTCGGGCACCTTTCCGGTCCCGGCCGTGAACGTCGCCGCCGGCAGCATGGAGATGAGGCGAGCGGCGTTGAGGGCCTGGAGCAGCGCGCGCAACGAGCGCGGCTGCATCGCCAGGTAGTGGCGGAGTGGGGTCCCGGCGACCGAGGTCGTCAGGATGCCGGCGCCGTCGCCGATCTCGAAGGCCCGCTGGGCGCCCCAGGGCCGCGGGAAGTCGATCCGCCTGCCGGTGTGATGGCGGGCGCCGGTCAGAAGCCGGTGGCCGAGCAGCGCCCCGGCGCGGCCGCTGGAGCCGGCGGCGGAGAACATCAGGGCGTACTGAGCCTCGTCGGCCTGCGGGTGATCGGCGAGGAGGTCGGCGAGGGCGAGGTAGGCGACGCCGCTGAGGCCCGCGTCGGCCGTGACCAGGCCACCCCCGTCCGCGCCCTCCTCGCGCAGGGCCTCCCGCTCACCGGGTGAGAGGTCGCAGACGTCGAGCAGGATCCCCCCGTCGCGCAGCACCGCCCGCTCCAGATGCAGCGCCGGGTGGTGAGCCGTGTTGACGATCAGGTCCGCTTCCTCGACGGCCGCGGCGACGGCGGCGCGATCGCCGAGGTCGAGCAGCCTGAAGTCGTCCGCCTCCTCGGGTCGGCGCCCCGCCCGCGTCACCTCCCAGCCTTCCCTCGCAAACGCCCGGGAGATGAGAGAGCCGAGGACGCCCTGAGCTCCGACGACGAGGACCTGTGACATCGATCGCCTCCGATACGAATACAAGGTTGACAATACAGTTGTATAGTACCGCCTCTAGGATGAGGGCGATGCAGCAGAGCGCGGAGAGGGTCGCCGTGATCGGCGCCGGGGTGGCTGGTCTGGCGGCGTCGAAAGCGCTCGGCGACCGCGGCATCCCCTACGTCTGCTTCGAGACGAGCGACGACGTCGGCGGGACCTGGTATTTCGACAACCCCAACGGGCGCTCTGCCGCCTATCGCTCGCTCCACATCAACATCTCCCGGCGCTGGGCGGGGTTCCGCGACTACCCCCTCCCGGACGAGTTCCCGGACTTCGCCCACCACTCCCACATCCACGCCTACCTGCGCGAATTCGCCGACGCCTTCGACCTGCGGCGCAGGATCCGCTTCGGCATGACGGTCGAACGCGCCGAGCGACTGGCGGAAGGTGGCTGGGAGCTGACGCTCTCCGGGGGCGAGAAGGCCGGCTTCGACGCCCTGATCGTCTGCAACGGCCACCACTGGGCGCCGATGCTCCCCGACCCCCCTTTCCCCGGGCGCTTCGACGGAATCTCGATCCACTCCCACGCCTACGTCGATCCGACCGACCCGGTGGACTTCCACGGCATGCGGGTGCTGGTGATCGGAATCGGCAACAGCGCCGCCGACATCGCCTCAGAGCTCTCGCGCCGGGGCCTCGCCGAGCGGGTCGTCATCTCCACCCGCAGCAGCGCCTGGATCGTCCCCAGGTACCTCTCAGGGCGGCCGTTCGACCAGATCGCGACGACCAAACCGCTGCTGCCGCTCGCACCCCAGCGCCTGGTCGGCGGCGCCCTTGTCCGGCTGCTGAACGGCCACCCCAGCCGGTTCGGGCTGCCGCGGCCCGACCACCGCTTCCTCGAGGCCGACCCGACGGTCTCGGGCGAGTTGCTGAACCGCCTCGGCTGCGGGGACCTGACGGCGAAGCCCAACGTCGCCGAACTGCGGGGCGGCTCGGTCGCCTTCGAGGACGGCAGCGAAGAGCCCTTCGACGCGATCGTCTACGCGACCGGGTACAGGGTCCTCTTTCCCTTCTTCGACGAGGAGCTGATCTCGGCCCCGGGCAACGTCCTGCCGCTGTACAAGCGAATCTTCAAGCCGGGGATCGACGACCTCGCCTTCATCGGCCTGGCCGAGGCGCTGCCCAGCCACTTCCTCTTCGACGAGGTTCAGGCCGGCCTGGTGGCGATGTGGCTGGACGGCGAGTGGGCGCTGCCGCCGCAGGAGGAGATGGAAGCCGAGATCGCCGCCGACGACCGCCGCTTCACCGGCCACTTCAAGCCGAGCCCTCGCCACACCTTCCACCACCTGCTGCCCGTCTACGAACGCGAAATCTCCAAGCGCGTCATCCCTGCCGGCCGTCGTCGGGCGCGGGCCGCACGACGCCCCGGCTGAGCAGCTCGCTCGTCGCCTCGTTCCAGCGCTCCAGCTGCTCGGGGTTGCGGAAGGGCGCGGGAAGGTGGCGGTTGATCGCCTGCTCCAGGAGCACGGTCGCCAGGTTGAAGATCACCACGTGGAGCGCCGTCCATTCCCGGTCGATCTCCTCGCGCAGCAGCCCCGTCTCGGCCAGGCGGTCGACCTGGCTTCGGGTGATCGCCAGGAACGCGTCGAAGATATTGAGGCCGGCCTCTTCCCCGGCCGCGGCCGAGCGGATCACGTAGAGCAGGGCCGAGGGATGGTCGCGGACGAAGGCGGTGATGCGGTCGCCGATGCCGCAGAGAATCTCCTCGGTTTCCATTCCCGCCGTTTCCTCCTCGAACCCGGCGTAGGCTTCGGCGGCGACGCGCAGGACGTACTCGTTGACCCCCTGCTCGAGGTCGGCCTTGGTCTTGAAGTGGTGCTGGACGAGCCCGGCGGAGACGCCGGCAGCGCGGGCGACGTCCCGGATCGAGGTCGCCTCCACCCCGTCCCGGGCGAAGCCCTCGAGCGCCGCATTGCGGATCCGCGCGGCCGCGGTCAGATCGTCTTGGTGCACCTTCATGTCCTCAGACTATCTTCCGGCTTCACCCATCTCGAGCAGGAGGCGGCCGCTCAGTGGCGGGCGATCGGCAAGAGCCTCGGCGCCACCGGGATCCCCGACGACTGAGAGCGCGGCGATCCGCCGTGCGGCGCGGGCGTTGCTGAGCTTGGAAGGCGCGCTCTTCGGCGAGCCCCGGCGGCTGGCCGACCTGACCTCGCTGGCAGCTCCCCGTTCCGAGGATCCCTCCTAGCGCGCCCGGCTAGGCGCTCGACGCCGTCAGCGGCTCCCGCACGAAGACCGGCTTCGTGCGCAGTTCGGGGAGGGCTTCGGGCAGCGTCTCCCAGTCGAGCACGTCGGTCACCACCCGGCGCGGATCGACGCGGCCCGACTGGACGAGGTCGAGCGCAGAGTGGATATGGGCGCGGGCGTTGTCGCGGGCGATCCGCAGGTTGACCGAGCTCAGCCACATCTCCAGGAGCGGCAGCTCGGCCGGCTGGAGATGGCCGGCGCTCTCGCAGATCCCCTCGGGCACGAGCGACCGGCAGGCGGTAGCGAGCATCTCCGGATCGCTGGTCGCATCGACCGCGATCTCGAAGCCCTGGAAGATCGGCTCGATCTCCGCCGCAACCTCGGCGCCGTAGGAGGCGGCGATCTCGCGGCGCCCGGGATCCCGGTCGACGTAGAGGCGCCGCGAGGCGCCGAGGGCGCCGGCGATGTCGCAGGCGTAGAGGCCGATGCTGCCGATGCTGAGGATCAGCACCCGGGCACCCGGGGATTTTTCGAGGTGCGGCCCGACGAGGCGCCAGGCAAGCGCCCAGTTGTCGCCCGCCGAGGCAAGGGCGACCGGGTCGAGCCCGACCGGCATCGGGACGAGCATCGTGTCCGCGTACGGCACCCGGACGAGGTCCGAGAAGAGGCCGCTCCAGTCGCCGCCGAGCGGGGCTCCGAACATCGACGCCGGCGGGACCGAGCGGCAATGCGCGGTCAAGCCGGCCCGGCAGCGGTCGCAGCGGCCGCAGGCGATGTGCCAGGGCACGATGACGAGGTCGCCGGGGCCGACGTGCGTGACCGCGTCCCCGGCATCGAGCACTTCGCCTATGCACTCGTGCCCGAGGGCGAACGGGAGCTCGAGCGGAAGGGTCCCCTCGATCAGGAACCGGTCGACGTCACAGGTGCTCGCGGCCAGCGGCCGGACGATCGCGTCCGTGCGCGCCTCCAGCCGCGGGTCCGGCTTTTCCCGCCACTCGAGCCTGCCCTCTTCGACTACGTTCAGCTCTCTCATGCGCCGGTACGCTAGCACAGTTGGCAATGCATTTGTATTGGAAAGCTGCCAACTGTATTGTTGTGTGCTAGATCGCTAGTACAGAAGCCCGAGACAGTCGCCGGGCCGTGCACAGCGCGGCCCGGCGGTCCCAGAGAAGGAGGATTCGATGCGCAAGCGAGTGGTGCTGACGATTGCACTTGTGATGGCACTGTGTGCGGCCGTTGCCGGGAGGGTGCTCGCAGACGATGCACCGATATCGGTGCGCTCCGGCAACATAAAGATGAGCATTCAGGCAACCGGCTGGCCGGGCACGTTGCCGAAGGACAGGTTCATCCCGGTCGCCTTCCTGACCGCCGGCGACATCTCCACCGTCGACGGCAGCCACCCGCCGGCGCTTGAAGAAGTGATCGTCGACATCGGCTCTTCCGGGGTCGGCGTCAACGCCGATCAGTTCCCCACCTGTACGGCCCTGAAGCTAGCGGGAACCACCACCCAGCAAGCTGAAAAGACGTGCCACGACGCGATCGTCGGGCGGGGCAGCGGTGCGGCTGAGGTCGAATTCAGCGAACAGAAGCCCTTTACCGCGACCAGTCCCCTGGTGATCTTCAACGGCGGGGAAAAGAACGGCAAGGTCCTGATGCTGATCCATGCCTACGCGGCGGTTCCCACGCCGACCGCATTCGTCGCCAAGGTGATCACGACGAAGGAGCACAAAGGCCCGTACAGCCTGCACACCGTCGGGAAGATCCCGGAGATCGCCGGGGGGGCCGGCTCGATCACCCACTTCTCGTTGTACTTCGAGCGCAACGGGTACCTCGTCTCGAACTGCAGCACCGGTCACTTCACGATTCACGTGACCTCGAAATACCACGACGGCACGACCGTCAAGGGCAACATCATCAGAGGCTGCGCGCGGACCTGAGCGGGCGGGCACCGGACCCCGAGCAGCGGGGTCCGGTGCCTACTGCGCGAACCCGATCACGCTGCGGATGCCGTCCTGGGCCTCCATCAGCTCGAAGCCGCGGTTGACCTCGTCGAGCGTGAGCCGGTGGGAGACGAAGGGCTCGAGGTCGATCTCTCCGGCCAGGTAGCGGTCGATCAGGACCGGGACCTGGTCGCGGCCCTTGACGCCGCCGAAGGAGGAACCGGCGATACGGCGGCCGGTGATCAGCAGGCGCGGGACGACGTCGAGGGTCTCCCCCCGGCCGGCGACCCCGGCGACGGTGCAGAGTCCCCAGCCCATCCGCGCGGTCTCGACCGCCTGGCGCATCACCGCGACGTTGCCGGTCGCCTCGAAGGTGTAGTCGGCGCCGAAGCCGCCGGTCAGTTCGAGGATCCGCTCGACCGCCCCCTCCCCGCCTTCGATCAGGTCGGTCGCGCCCTGGCCGCGGGCCAGCTCCAGCCGCTGCGGCGAGAGGTCGACGCAGACGATCCGCTCGGCTCCCTGCAAGCGGCAGCCGGCGACCGCCCCGAGCCCGACCATGCCGGCGCCGAAGACGGCGCAGGTGCTGCCGGGGCGCACGGCGGCGGTGTTGATCGCGGCGCCGAGGCCGGTCGAGAGCCCGCAGGCGAAGAGGCAGGCGTGCTCGAACGGGGCCTCCGGGCTCACCTTCGCCAGCGCGATCTCCGGCATCACCGTGTACTCGGCGAAGGTCGAGCAGCCCATGAAGCTGCGGATCTCCTCGCCGTCCCGGGAGATCCGCGTCGTCCCATCGGGCAGGTGCCCCTCGTTCTGCTCCTCGCGGATCGCCAGGCAGAGGTTGGTGCGCGGGTCGAGGCAGTGGACGCACTCGCGGCACTGGGGCGAGAAGAGGGTGACGACGTGGTCGCCCGGCGCCAGCGAACCGACGTCCGCCCCGACCGCCTCGACGACCCCGGCGCCCTCGTGCCCGAGCACGGTCGGCGCGTAGCCGGACGGGTCGGCGCCGGAGGCGGTGTAGAGGTCGGTGTGGCAGACGCCGCAGGCGTGCAGGCGGACCAGCACCTCCCCGGCCCGCGGCTCCGCCAGCTCGACCTCCTGCACCGCGAGCGGCTCGCCGAACTCCTCCAGCACGGCCGCCCGCATCCTCATCCGGCCAGGCTCCTGCCGCAGTCGGCGATCGTCTCCTCGACCGGGCGCGGCTCCCAGCCCAGCGCCCGCGCCTTCGCGTTGGAGAGCTCGACCCGGTGGCCGAGCTGACCGACGACCGAGCGCGCGGCGGGGTCGAACAGCGCCATCGCCCGCACCAGGAAGTCCGGGATCGAGCGCTTCGGCACCTTCGCCGCCTCCGGCCCGAGCCGCTCGCGCAGGGCCGCGGCGACGTCGGCCATCCACTGGAAGCGGGCGACCGCGAGGTAGCGCTCGCCACCGGCCTCATCGGCGGTCATCGCCAGGATGTGCAGATCGGCGACGTCGCGCACGTCGACAACGCTGAAGCCGATCCGCGGCGTCCCCGGCATCCCCTTCAGCAGTCGCTCGACCAGCTGCAGCGAGGTGGAGTGCTCGTCGCCGAGGACGGGCCCGAGGATGGCGCCGGGGTTGACGACCGCCAGCTTCTCCTCCTCCCCCCGCTCCCGCACCAGATCCCACGCCGCCCGCTCGGCGATCGTCTTCGAGCGGGCGTACGGGGTGAGCTCGGGATCGCCGGGGTCCGACCAGTCCGCCTCGGTCAGCGGCGCCGGGGCGGAATCGACGCTGCCGCGGACCGCGGCCACGGAGGAGGTGACGACGACCCGCCCCACGCCGGCCTCGAGCGCCGCCCGCAGCACCCGCAGGGTCCCCTCCCGCGCCGGCACGATCAGCTCGTCGGGATCCTTGGGCTGCGCCGCCGGAAACGGCGAGGCGACATGGAGCACGTACTCACACCCCGCGACCGCCTCCGCCCAGCCCTCGTCCGAGCGCAGGTCCGCCGCCACCACCGCAAGCCGCTCGCCAGCATCGACCTCTGACCCGACCCGCGCCCGCACGTCATCCCCCTTGGCGAGGTCGCGCACCGTCGTCCGCACCTCGTAGCCGCGCCGCAACAGCTCGACCACGCAGCGCCCGCCGAGAAAGCCCGACCCGCCGCTGACCAGCACCGTCTCCATCAGCCCACCGTATACCGGCTAATGGCCGAAGCGGAAATCGCTCGTTCGCAGAAGCTTCAAGAGGGGTGGATGACCGAGTTTGAACCGGCGACCGCCTGGACCACATTTCCTCGCCGTCCCGCCTGACGTAACCGTGACCCACTAAATGCGCTACCGGCTACCTGGTGCTTGAAGCCAGATAACAAAGCCCATCCCTAGGCCAGGTCCCTTCATCAGTCCCTCGACAGCCGCAGCTAACCGCGCAAACTCCCAGCTAGGGAAGCGCGTCGGGTGGACGATGACGAGACCGTGATGGTCGCGATTCATTTGCGCGTATTCGCGGATGATCGGTTCGAAGTCAACGCGGTTGTAGGTGACCAGAGCTCGGCCTTGCTCCTGAGCAACCTCGAAGAGGTCGGGGTCTTTCAGGCCTCGGAGGGTTGCGTCGTCGGTGGCGGCTGTGACATCGTGGCCGCGGTCCAGGAGCCGTTCCGCAACCTTGCCGCTGATTTGCTCGTCGAGGAGGAGCTTCACGCCAAAGCGGCCTGTTCGCGCTTCCAGGCTGCTTCGGCTTCATCGGCGTCTTCGGTGTTGAGGGCGATGCGTCGGTCGATCTCATCGGGGAAGGCGCCGTAGTAACGGACCGCGGTCCGCACTTGGGAGTCGGTGAGATCGAGGAGCTCGGCGGTGGCACCGATCGCCTCCTCCCCACGCGCCTTGCCGTTCTTGAGCGTGAACATGAGCTCCCAGATGTCCGGGCCGCCGGCCAAAGCCGCGCGGCGGCCGGTGGGCCCGCCGCGGAAGATGATGCCGGGGTGCTCGTCCATGCGAGTTCCCTCGTCGACGTATCGCTCGGCGAGACGGGACTTGTTTGTTCCCGCCGCCTCGCTGCGCTGCTTCAAGCGGTCGAGCACATCCGTGTCCCAGCGGGCCGAGAAGGTTTGCGTGTCGCGCGCTGCCATTTGTAATACAGCGTAATACATACCCTATGCGATCAGGCAGTAACTGCCTGATCAGGAGCGGAATTTGGGTCCTGGTTCAAACGCCTACTGCGACCAACCCGCCCATTTGCAGCACCTTCAGGAGGGGTGGATGACCGGATTCGAACCGGCGACCGCCTGGACCACAACCAGGAGCTCTACCAGCTGAGCTACATCCACCGCGGCGATCAGAATTTACAGGACGGCCTGGGACGGCCGGGGGTCCTTCAGCTCGGCGGAGGATCGAGGGGGTGGAGCTCGCCTCTGGTCAGGGCCTCGGTCCGCAGGTGGGCGATCGACTGGTAGGCGGGCGACTGGATCATCTCGAGGAAGGCCTTGCGGGTCGGGTATTCGACCAGGAGGACGAGGTCCCACGACCGGTCGCCGAGCAGCGCTGGGGAGGCGGGGCCCTGGAAGACGAGCCGGCCGCCCGCCTTCTCGAGCAGCGGAGCGACTGCCTCGCCGTATTCGAGATAGCGCTCGCGCCCCATCTCGGGCTCGAAGGCGAGCAGGTTCAGCATCGTTACCGGCCCCTCGTCGAGCCGGCCGAGGAGGTCGGAGAAGCCCTCCTCGTTGGGGGGCTCGGGGGTGAGGGAGGCGTCGCCGCCGCTACTCATGGCGCGAGCGGATCACGACGCGCGCCCCGTGCCGCGGGATCATCGTCACGTTGCGGTGCAGGGCGCGCTCGGGCTCGGGCTCGACGGCTTCGAGGTCGAGTCGGCGGGCCATCGCCTCGAGGACGACGCGCTGCTCGGCCATCGCCAGCGCCGCGCCGAGGCAGCGGCGGATGCCGCCGCCGAAGGGGAGCCACTCGTAGGTGCCGGGCTTGCGGTCGAGCCAGCGCTCCGGCCGGAAGTCAAAGGGCTCGGGGTAGAGCTCCTCCCGGTGGTGCAGGAGGAGGATGCTGATCAGGACCGGGGTGTCGGCCGGCACCGCGTAGTCGCCGAGGCGCCAGGGCAGCTTGACCCGGCGGCCGACGATCGGCACCACCGGCCGCGAGCGCATCGTCTCGGTGATCGTCGCCTCGATCGCCTCCTCCGCCCCCTCGCCGGAGCGGACCGCCCCGACCAGACGCTCGTGGGCGTCCGGGTTGCGGACGAGGCGCTCCCAGGCCCAGGCCAGCGAGTTGGCGGTCGTCTCGTGACCCGCCAGCACCAGGGTCAGCAGCTCGTCGCGGATTTCGGCGTCGGTCAGCGGCTCGCCCTCCTCCCCGCGCGCCTGCAGCAGCAGCGAGAGGATGTCGCGGCGCCCGCCCAGGTCCTCTCCGCGCCGCGTCGCGATCACCGCGTCCATGCGCCGGTCGACGAGCGCGCGCCCGAAGCGGTTGAAGCCGACCGGCTCTTCGCTGCGGACGTTCATCAGCTCGGCGATCTGGGCGACCGGCTTGGTCGAAAACGCCACCAGCGACTTGATCGTCCAGCGCAGCCTGCCCTCGGGCGTGCGCGGTGCCGGCCGGCCTTCGATGCCGAAGATGCCGGCCATGATCACGTCGAGCGTGATCGCCTGCATCCGCGGGGCCAGGGCAAAGGGCCGTCCCACCGGCCAGCTGTCGATCTCCCGCTCGGCGGCGGCGGCGATCGCGGCCGTGTAGTGCTGGATCGCCTCGCCGTGGAACGGCGGCAGCAGCAGCTTGCGCTGGCGCATGTGGCGCTCGCCGAGCGAGGTCAGGACCGAGTCCGGCCCGACGATCGGCCGCAGCGGCGACTCGGCCGCCAGCGACGGCGCCTCCTCCGGCTTCGCGGTGAAGAGCGAGCGCACGTCCTCGGGCAGGCTGGTGATCACCAGCGGCAGCGGTTCCGGGGTTCGCAGGGCGAAGACGTCGCCCAGCCGCCGCCGAGCGCCGAAGACGAACTCGATCTGACGCTGGTTGAAGCGCAGGAGCTGGGGCAGCTGCGGCAGCTGGACGAGCGGCGGCGCCGGAAGGTCGGCGGCCTCCTCCGGGTCGAGCGGGCCGCTCCGGGGCGTCGCGGTCTCCACGGCTCCCACGAGCGGTTCCCTAGGCCGCGACCTCGACCGGCGCGCCCGGTCGCGGCGACGCCGCCCCCGCCGGGCCGCGCGAGAAGTCGATCTCGTCGTCGATCGGGCCGTGCTTGAAGAGGCGGATGTCCCGCGCGTAGTTCTGGTGCAGGCGCCAGGGGTGGCGGGCGGCCTGCTTCGGCAGTTGGTCGATCGAGCGCTGGACGTAGCCGGATTTGAGGTCGATCAGCGGTTCCCGCCCGAGGGAGGGGGCGGGCTCACGCGGGGTGGCGACCTTGTAGCCGCGCGCGTCCATGTGGTTGAGGAGACGGCAGACGTACTGGGAGACGAGGTCGCACTTGAGGGTGAAGGAGGCGTTGGTGTATCCCAGCGCGATCGCCATGTTGGGGATGCCGCCGAACATCGCGCCCTTGTAGCCGACGAGGTCCGAGAAGCTCTGCTGCTCGCCGTCGACGGAGACGTCGATTCCCCCGAGCAGGAGCAGGTTGAGCCCGGTCGCGGTGATGATCACGTCGGCCTCGAGCTCGCGGCCCGAGGTCAGCTCGATCCCCTTCTCGGTGAAGGTCTCGATCGTGTCGGTGACGACGTCGGCGTGGCCGGAGCGGATTGCCTCGAAGAGGTCACCCCCCGGGACGAGGCAGACGCGCTCGTCCCACGGGTTGTAGCGCGGTTCGAAGTTGCGGTCGATGTCGTAGCCCTCGGGCAGCTGGCGCTCCACCCCGCGCCGGATCAGCCTGCGGGCGAAGTCCGGCGCCCGGCGCGAGAGCTGGTAGAAGGCCATCTGGGTGAGGACGTTCTTCCAGCGGACGACGGCGTAGCGCGCCTTCTCGGGCAGGTACCGCCGCAGCGACTTGGCGATCGGGTCCTGGGCGGGCAGGGTGACGACGTAGCCGGGCGAGCGCTGCAGCATCGTGATGTGCTCGGTCTCCGGCGCCATCGCCGGGATCAGCGTCACCGCGGTGGCGCCGCTGCCGATCACGACCACGCGCTTGCCGCGGTAGTCGAGGTCCTCGGGCCAGTGCTGGGGGTGGACGATCCGGCCCTGGAAGCGCTCGGCGCCCGGGAACTCGGGCGAGAAGCCTTCGTCGTAGCGGTAGTAGCCGGTGCAGCCGTAGAAGAAGTCGCAGGTCAGCTCGACCGTCTCCCCCGCGTGCTCCGCGCGGACGGTCCACCGCGCGTCGGTGCTCGACCACGCGGCTGAGATGACCTTGTGGCCGAAGCGGATGTGGTCCTCGACCCGGTACTCGCGCGCGGTCTCCTGGATGTAGCTGCGGATCTTCTCGCCGGCGGCGATCGAATCTTCGTCGCTCCAGGGCTTGAACGAGTAGCCGAGGGTGTACATGTCGGAGTCGGAGCGGATGCCGGGATAGCGGAAGAGGTCCCAGGTGCCGCCGATCGCCTCGCGCGACTCGAGGATCGCGTAGCTCTTGCCCGGGCAGTTGCGCTGCAGGTGGGCTCCGGCGCCGATGCCGGAGAGGCCGGCGCCGACGATCAGGACATCGACATGCTCGCGTGGGGTCCGCTGATCGTGCTCGCTGGACATCAGATCCTCCTCGGGCTGGCTCACCGGCCAAACCCTATCAACACCGCGTCGAGAGCTTCAACTACTTGTCGAACTTTTCGACGCTATGTAGCATGACTCACACATGCCCACCGCTTCCAAAGCGAAACCAGCATCGAACGGCCGCGGCCGCCGCGCCGCCAGCACCAGCGGCGACGAACGGGAACGGGCGATCCTCGAGACCGCCGAGCGGCTGCTCGAGGAGCGACCGCTGAGCGAGATTTCGGTCGACGACCTCGCCAGGGGCGCCGGCATCTCCCGCCCCACCTTCTACTTCTACTTCCCCTCCAAGGACGCGGTGGTGCTGACGATCATCGACCGGCTCGTGGTCGCCGCCGCCGACAGCCGCGAAGAGGCGCTGAAGATGCTCGCCGCGGGCGAGCCGCGGGCGGGGCTGCGCCAGGCCCTCGCGGACCTCTACGGCGCCTTCCGCTCGCGCCGGGGGGTCTCCCTCGCCGCCGCCGAACTGCGGCTGACCAACCCCGAGGCGCGCGAGCTGTGGTCGCAGGTGATGGAGGGCTGGGTCGCCGACACCGCCGCGGTGATCGAGGCCGAGCGCTCCCGCGGCGCCGCCCCTCCCGGCCAGCCCGCCCGCGACCTGGCGATCGCCCTCGTGCAGATGAACGAGCGGGTCCAGTACGCGACCTTCACCGGCGAGTCTCCCTCGCTCGACGAGGACCGCGTGCTCGACGTCCTCGTCGAAATCTGGCTGCGGACGATCTACGGCACCGCCGAGCCGAGCTGACCCAGCAGAGCGACGGCGTCGAGGTCGCGGTGCAGCAGGTGCTGGCCCATGATCCGGGCCAGGCCCGCCGCCTCCAGCTCCTGCAGCTGCTCGACCGCCTCCTCGACCGTGCCGAGGATCGTGCTCTTGCGCAGCCCTGCGATGAATGCCTCCCCATCGTCGCCCGCTCCTTTCCACCGTGAGAGACGGGTGGCGCGGTCGACCAGTTCGCCGCGGTCGGCGCCGACCAGCCAGCCGGTCATCATCGAGAGCGGCAGCGTCGCCGGGTCGCGCCCCTCGCGCTCGCAGGCCTCGTCGAGCCGCCGCCGCAGGTCGGCGACCTCCTCCGCGGTCGACATCACCACGTTGTACTCGTCGGCCCAGCGGGCGCCGATCCGCAGCGAGCGCGGCCCGCCTTTGGCGCCGAGGATCAGCGGCAGCGGACGCTGCACGGGCTTCGGCAGCGCGTCGAGCTCGCGCGCCGAGTAGTGCCTGCCGGCGAAGCTGAACCGACCCTCGCCCCAGTGGCCGCGGACGATCTGCATCTGCTCTTCCAGCGCCTCCATCCGCGGCCCGACCGGCGGCAGCCCGAAGCCGTAGAGCTCGTGCTCACGCTCCCACCAGCCGGCGCCGATCCCGACTTCGACCCGGCCGCCGGAGACGTGGTCGGCGGTGACCGCCGCCTTCGCCAGCACGGCCGGGTGACGGAAGGTCGCCGGCGAGACCATCGTCCCCAGCCGCAGCTTCTCCGTCACCGCCCCGAGCGCCGTGATCGTCCCCCAGGCGTCGAGCGAACCGCGCTCGCGCCGGTCGTCGACCGAGAGGTAGTGGTCGGAGCGGAACATCGTCCCCACCCCGTTCGCCTCGCAGGTCTCGGCCAGGGCCAGCCAGTCCTCCCAGGTGACGTCCTCCTGGCCCTCGATCATCAAGCAGATCTCCATCGCCCCTCCTCGGTTTTGCCTGTCTGGCCCAGGGGTACCCAGACAGGGCGGCACCGACCCGGATCCCAGCGGCTTTCCACCGAGTCCCGCTCGGTTCCCGCTTGGGTGAGAAGACCAACCGCGAGAGCGGAGCGGCGTCCGGGTTCGGTGCTGGTCTTCGTCCAGGATCGGCGAGGCCCTGAGGGGACCGCGCTACGGTGCCTCGATGACTCCTCCGAGATCGTGGGGGCCAGAGCCCCCATTAGTTCGGAGAGGGCGGGCAGGGACGGGGTTCGCGGTTCTCCTCGCGCTGCTGATCTGCAACCTCGCTCCTGTCGCAGAAGCCCTTGGCCCCTACCCCGCGCTCTCCCCCTGCCCGGTCTTCCCGCAGCCGCCGGACTCGCTCTCGCCCCGCGCTCCGTCGCTGCCGACCGAGGCCGCCTGGAACCAGGACATCTCCGTGCACCGATGCTGATTTGGCCGCATTAACGGTGATTTGGGCTTATTGGAATGGGTATCTGACCCAACAGGGGAGACCCGCGAGGAGAGAGGAACATGGCCCAGACTCAGACCAAATCAAAAGCGAAAAAACCGGCGGCGCCGAAACGTGCCGGCTCGTCGCCGAGACCGAAATCGCAATCGAAACCCAAAGCCAGAAAAAGCTCGAAACCGAAAGGCGCGAGCTCGAAATCGTCGAGCTCGAACGGATCGGGATCGAGATCGCGCAGCAGCTCGAACGGCGCCGGGCCGGTCAAAGCCGCCGGGAAAGTCGCCAGCAAAGCGAAGGTCCCGCTGGTCGCGGGAGGAGCGGCGCTCGTCGGCGCCGCCGGAGGGATGGCGCTCGCGGCGACCAAAGGCGCCGGCAAGAGCGGCGTCGCCAAGGCCCTCGCCCGCCGGCCGAAGATCAAGATCGACTCGGGCGACATGGCGAAGGCAGCCAAAGAGGTGGGGAACTTCAGCGCGCAGGTGGGACAGCTCGCCAACGAGCTGCAGCGCGCTCGAGAGTCGGGGAACGGCAAAAAGCACCGCTCGCCGATAGAGGTCGTTCTACAGGGACTCACCGCGAGGCGCTAGCGCCGGGCAGGCCCTGAGGACATTGGCTGCGACCGCGCGTCTGGGACGCGCGGTCGCACGGCCGCCTCACTCTTCTTCTTCGTCGTCCACCTCGTCCAGCGGGTGGACGATCCGCTGCAGCACCGACCAGTCGACCTTGACGTCGCGGTAGGTGACGCCGACCTCCGGGTCCTCCGGAATGTTCTCCCGCTCCACGCGGGCGTCGGTTTCGTGGTCCGGTTCGCCGTAGTAGGTGACCTTGCGCCGGTCGGAGAGCTTGCCGAAGGTCACCTCCTTCGCCTTGACCGAGGTGAACCATTCGAGGTCGGGGCGACCCTTCACCTGGCCGCCGCCTTCTCGACGTCGTGGACGGTGACGCGGCCTTCGGCTCCGGTGCCCTCGACCTCGTCGATGTCGACTCCGGCCTCCTGGGCCTTGCGCATCGCCGCCTCGGTGGCGTTGTGTTTCTCGGCGCGGCGCTGACGACGTTTCTCGCCCAGCTCCATCGCCTTGTGAGCGGCGCCGAGGCCCAGGTCCTTGACCTCGTCGCTGGCGGCAGCGCCGATTTCCTTGGCGACGATTTTGGCGATCTGTTTGGCGATCTGGCCGCCGCTGACGCCGCCCTGGCCACCGCCGTTTCCTCCGCCGTTTCCGCCTTCGCCGCCGTTTCCGCCACCACCACCGCCGCCGCCGATGCCGGCAAGCGCCCCGAGCGCCCCGGCTCCCTGGCCGAGGCCGCCCACGGCCTGCCCGGCACCTTCGCCCAGCCCTCCGACAGCCTGGCCGGCTCCTTCGCCGACCTGTCCGACGGCTTTGTTCGCGCCTTCGCCGACTTCGCCGACCGCTTTCCCGGCGCCGCCGCCGACGTCCTTCACGGCCCCACCGGCGCCTTCGCCGACGTCCTGGACCGCACTGCCGGCGCCTTTGCCGACGTCCTTGACCGCACCCTCGGCGCCCTCGCCGACGTCTTCGACGGCGCTGCCCGCGCCTTCTCCGATCTGGCCGACGGCTTTGTTCGCGCCTTCGCCGACTTCGCCGACCGCTTTCCCGGCCCCCTCGGTGACCGGTTTGAGCGCCTGGGCGATGCTCTGCAGTACCTCCGGATTGCGGTCGAGCGTGGTGAGGACGCGGTCGATGATCGCGGTCACGTGGTCGAGGCGGGCCCGCATCAGCGCCTGCGCTTCGATGCCTTTGATGTTGAGTTCGACCTTGCCCAGCTCGGCGTGGACGCCGACGCTCAGTTTGACCAGGTCCAGCACTTCCGCGTGCAACGAGACCCGCGCCATCAGGTCGTCGAGCTCGAAGTGGATTTCGTCGACCTTGACGACCGGGACGTCGACGATCACGTCGGGCTCGTCGGTATCGCTGATTTCGACCGGGTCGATGACCGTGTAGTCCTCATACATCTGCTCCGGCCGGGTCTTCTTGCCCCCCTGGTTGCGGATCTCGTTCTGCCGCTGCCCGCCGTTCGAGCTGCCGCCCCGCTCCTTCTTCGGGGTCGGGCTTTTGTTGCGCCCGCGTCCGCTGCTTTTCCCGCTTTTCGGTTTCGAGCGTTTGCGGTCGCTTTTGCTTTTCGTCTGCTGGGCCACGTTTCTTCTCACCTCTCCTGGCTTGAGCGATTCCTCTTCCCAAAAGGAAAAAGTTCCCGCTGCAAGGGATCGGAAACGCGGTTTCGGCGATAGTGGGCCTTAGGAGCGCCGGAAGACCAGCCGGTAGGCGCGGCCGAGCACGGCGAGACAGGCGAACGCCACGGCCAGGCCGATCGCCCCCAGCACCAGCAGGAAGAGCACGAAGGCGACGATCGCCACGGGGATGAGGAGCAATTTCACGCGCTGCGTAGTCTTTCAGCCAGCATGGGAATGACGGCAGCACTGGCGACCGTCCTGCTCGCCTTCGGCCACGTCGGCATCGGGGTCAGCGGCGGCGAACGGGCGATCAACGCGGTCGGCGACAGCCTGGCGCTGGTCAGCGTCCGCCACCAGCTGGCAACCGAGCCCGATCCGGGGCCCAGGCGGGCCGCGCCGAGCCCGCCCTCGACGCCCACCCCGGCCGAAATCGCCGCCGACCCGACCAAGCTGCCGGCCGCCTCGGCGGGGACCAACGGCACCTCGGTCCAGCACGCCTCCAACCTCGGCCGCGACCAGATCTTCGCCCACCGCCGCGCCGGCGACCCCAACTCGACCGCGATCCTGCTCACCGGCGTCGCCCTCGCCCCACCCGACGCCCCGGAAGCGGTGAAGGGCATGATCAACGCCGCCAACACGATCATCGGCCGCCCCTACGTCTGGGGCGGCGGCCATGCCTCCTTCTACTCCTACGGCTACGACTGCTCCGGCTCGGTCAGCTTCGCCCTCTTCGGCGGCGGCCTGATCCCCCGGCCGCTCACGTCCGGCGAACTCGAGCACTGGGGCGCGCCCGGGCCGGGCAAGTGGATCACCGTCTACGCCAACGCCGGCCACACCTTCGCCGAGATCGCCGGCCTGCGCTGGGACACCGTCGGCGACGAGAAGGGGACCGGTCCGCGCTGGCACCTCGCCCCCACCTCCACCGCCGGCTTCGTCGCCCGGCACCCCCCCGGTTTCTAGCGATCCCCAGCCCCAGCCGCTGGAATTTCGGTCAGTAAAACGGCGTGTTTTCGCTCCCGCCATCCGTAATCTGGATTACGATCAACGCCTCGGCACTAATCAGCCCCCTATAAGAGAGCGAGAAATGCCATCCAAAACTGAACGCCGCAAGGCCGGGGAGAACCGGATCAAGGCGATGAGCCACCCACTGCGAGCGAGCGTCCTTCGCATCCTCGCCGAGCGAACCGCCAGCCCCGCGGAAATCTCGCGCGAGCTCGGCGAGGAGCTCTCGAACGTCAGCTACCACACCAAACAGCTGGTCGAGTTCGAATGCGTCGAGCTGGTCAGCACCCGCCCAGTTCGCGGCGCTCTCGAGCACTTCTACCGGGCGACCGAGCGGCATCTGATTGATACTGACGAGTGGGACGAGCTCGACCCGGTGATGGCCGAGGGCCTGATCTGCGAAACCGAGCAGAAGATGCTCGACGACTTCGTCGCCGCGGTGCGGGCGCAGACGCTCGGCGGCGACAAGGACTTCCACCTCACCCGCACCCCGCTGCTGTTCGACGCCGCCGGGCTCCAGGAAGCGCTGGAGGCGCACGAACGGCTGCGGCTGGAGCTGGCCGAGATCGAGGCCCGCAGCGCCGCCCGGATGGTCGAGTCCGGCGAGGAGGGCGTCAACGCCTCCAGCTCCCAGGCCTGCTTCAAGATGCCGAGCCGGCAAGCTCGCTGACCGCGGCGTCGGGCTTGGCCGCGGCGGCGTTGCCGCCCTCGACGATCACCCGGCAGGGCCGCTTCGCCAGCAGGTAACGGGTGGTCGGCCCGAGCAGCCGCTCGTCGCTCGGGGCGTGCTCGGTGCTGACGTAGATCAGGTCCGAGCGCCGGTCCAGCGCCTCTTCGACGATCGCCCGGCCGGGGTTGCGGGTGCGGACGAGCTTGGTCCGCACCTTGAGGCCGCGGGCCCGTGCCTGCAGGCGGGCGATGTCGAGCACGCAGCGCGCTTCGTACTCCTGCAGCTCGAACTCGGGGTCGACCAGCGCCTGCGCAGGGGGGATCTTCAGCACGTAGAGCGCCTCGACCGTGGCGTCGGGATCGACCACCGCCGCGGCCCGGTGCATCGCCTCGCCGTCGACGTTGGTGCCGAAGATCGGCACCAGGACGGATTTGTAGGAGACCTCGAGGAAGTCGAGCGGGCGCTCGCGGCGTCCCGCCTGCGCCAGCTCCCGCGGGTCGAGCCCGAGGTGGCGGCGGTAGAGCAGGTAGCCGACTACGCCGGCGCCGAGCCAGGCGGTGCCGATGATCCGCGCCTCGGGGTGCAGGACGATCACGGAAACGAACGCCGCCCCGGTCCCGATCGCCCCGATCACCGCGGTCAGCGGGATCTCGCTGCCGCGCCGGCCGACGTTCCACGGCGCCCGGTAGGGTCGTTCCACATCGGGCCGGCGCCGCCGCAGGGCAATGATCGAGAGGTGGGCGATCGTGAACGAGAGCATCGCCCCGAAGCTGTAGAGGTTGCCGAGGAATTCGGTGTTGCCCGGAAGCACCAGCAGCACCGCGATCGCCGAGAAGAAGAGGATCGTGATCCAGGGAGTGTGGTAGCGGCGGTGAAGCCGGGCGAACGCGCCGGGCAGCTGGCGGTGCTCGGCCAGCGACCAGGAGAGGCGGGAGATGCCGATCATCCCGGCGTTGGTGGCGATCACGAGGATCGTCGCCGCCAGCCCCCCCACGTAGTAGTTGGCGACGGTGGCGAGGGTGCCGTGGAGGCCGAGGGCGGAGACGATCCCCAGCACGGGATCGTCGGCGTAGGTGGTGCCGAGCGGGGTCGCGTAGTGGCCGGGGGCGATCTGGTGCACCGGCAGCGCCGAGAGGGCGATGATCGAGATCCCGGCGTAGAGCCCGAGCACCGCGACCAGCACCATGTTCACCGCTTTCGGGACCTGCTCGCCCGGGTCGCGCGCCTCCTCGGCCATGTTGGAGACGGTCTCGATCCCGGTGTAGGCGAGCATCGAGATCGAGACCGCGAAGACCAGCTGCGACCAGCTCGGAGCGACGCCGAGGTGGACCTGGTCGACCAGGGTCGCCGGGTGCAGCACCAGCGCCGCCCCGATCACGACCAGCGCCAGCTGGGTGCAGAGGTCGAGGACGGCGAGGCCGATGTTGAGGTTGGCCGACTCCCCCAGCCCGCGGATGTTGACCAGCGCCAGCAGGGCGATTACGGCGACGCCGCCGATCACGTCGCCCGGCTCGCGCCCCAGCGCCGGGAAGAACGCCCCCAGGTAGTGGGGGACGAAGAAAGCGCTGATCGCGATCGTGAGGATGTAGTCGAGTGAGAGCCCCCAGCCGGCGACGAAGGAGACGACCTCGTTGAAGGCGTGGCGGGCGAAGGAGGAGGAGCCGCCGGCCTCGGGGAACATCGCCGCCCCCTCGGCGTAGGTCTTGGCGGTGAGGGCGAAGAGCCCCCCGGCGAAGAGGAAGACGAGCGGAGTCAGCCCCAGGGCATGGGCCGCAACCAGCCCGAGGGCGTAATAGATGGAGGAGCCGACGTTGCCGTAGGCGGTTGCGAAGAGACCGGGGACGCCGACCGTCTTGCGCAGCCCCCTGACCTTGAGTTGAGCCATCCGGGATCGCTCCCGATCGTCCACCCGGCCCCATGAAGGCCGCGTCAAGAAGCCGCGGCCGCGTATACAGATGTTGTGAAGATCAGGCGAGCAACGCCCGATGACGCGCCGGCGATCGCCCGCGTCCACGTCCGCTCCTGGCAGGCGGCCTACCGCGGGCTGATCGACGACGACTTCCTCGACGCCCTGCGGCCGCAGGACCGAGTCTCGATCTACGAGTTCGGCGCGGCCGCCGACGGCGAAACCGAGACGATCGTCGCCGAGGCCGGCGGTGAGGTCGTCGGCTTCGCCGCATTCGGCCCCAGCCGCGACGCCGACGCCGCCGGAGCCGGCGAGCTCTTCGCCCTCTACCTCGACCCCGACCGGACTGGAACCGGGATCGGGCGCGAGCTGCTGCTCGAGTCCCGCCGCCGCCTCGCCGCCTCCGGCTTCGGCGACGGCGTCCTCTGGGTCCTGCGCGGCAACGAGGAGGCCGAGCGCTTCTACGCCGCCGACGGCTGGCGCCCCGACGGGGTCACGCGGGAAGAGGACCCCTACGGGCCGCGGGTCGAAGTCCGCCGCTTCCGCCGGCCGCTGCGGGACTAGCCGGCCTCAGGTCAGAATCAGCTCGAGGGTGCCGCGGATCAGCAGCAGGGCGCCGATCCCGATCGCCACCCTCGCCCCGGCGATCCGCCCCCGCTCGCTCAGCCAGCGGCGGAAGCGGTCGACGCCCTGCTGGGTCCGCTGCGGCGAGAACGCATAGCCGACCAGCGGCACCTCCAGCAGCAGGGCCTGGATCACGCAGAAGAGGACGACGAGGAAGACCGTCGCCCCCACCCCCGGGTCGAGGTGGACCAGCCGGTTCAGCGCCACCAGGTAGGAGGCGCCGGGAAAGCTGAGCAGGGCGCCGATCGCAAAGGCGACCCGCGGATCGCCGCGGCCGAGCATCCGCTGCGTCCAAGGCTCCTTCCCGTCTTCCTTCGCTTCCTTCTTGCGCCGGCGGCGCTCCTCGCCGAAGTCGCTGCGCAGGACGAGGCCGATGATCAGCGCGATCGCGCCGAAGACCAGGTCCTCGGCCGGCGTCAGCGTCGTCTTCGCCGTTTCGACGCTGCCGCTGCCGTGGAAGGAGAAGACGATCAGCAGCCCGGCGGCGATGCTGGTCAGGTAGCTGCCGAGCAGGTAGCCGAGCATCAGCCGCTTCGTCTCCGGCAGCAGCATCATCACCGTCGTCGCCGCCAGCAACGTCGGGTTGAACATCGCCGTGAGCGACAGCGCTATGAAGCTGACCAGGTCGCCCACGGCGATGACTTACACCTCTACGGGGCTATTCCTCCCAGCGCGCGGTCAGCTGGTAGATGATCGTCACGTCGAGGATGATCATCAGGAACGCCCACAGCGGGGCGGCCGGGAACCAGACGATCTGAGCGACCGCGTTGACGGCGACGAAGAAGACCGCCGCCATCCGCGCCGCCTGAGCGCCGGCGAAGAGGCCGAGGCCCGTCGCCGCCACCAGCGAACCGAGGATGAGGTGGATCCATCCCCAGGTCGTGACGTCGGCGATGATCACGCCCTGGCCGCCGACGATGACGACTTCGTTGTTGAGGATCGCTGCCAACCCGTAGAGGGCATCCAGCGAGCCGACGATCAGCAGCAGCACGCCGGCGAAGATCGTCCAACCGGTCGGCTGCCGTTCCGCCCCGTACCCCGAACGGGCATGCCCGTCGGTCTGTTTGCTAGGTGGTGCACTCGCCTCCATGGAGGCTCCTTTCTTTGGGCCTATGCCTTTTTCGTCAGCACCCCCCGCCCCGCGCAAGCGCGAGTGCAATGGAGAACCTAAGCGGTGCCCCCCGTCAGCGCCATCCGCAATTTTCCGCGTCTTGGGGTTCGGGTTCTACGGAGAGGAGCGAAGGGATTACGCGGCGAAGCGGTACCCCACGCCAGGGTCGGTGCGGATGAAGACGTGCTCGCCTGGGGGCTCGATCTTGCGGCGGAGGTTGGCGACGTGGGCGCGCAGGACCTGCAGGTCGTCTTCGTATTCGACCCCCCAGACCTCGACCAGGAGGGCGCGGTGGGTCATCAGCCGGCCGCGGTTGCGGAGGAGGACGCGCAGCAGCTCGAACTCGGTCGGGGTCAGGTGGACCTCCTCGCCCTCGCGCCGAACCAGGCGGGCCGCCAGATCGACCTCGAGGCCCTCGACCGCGATCGTCGGCTCCTCCGCCTCGGGCCGGGCGCGCCGCAGCGCCGCCTCCAGCCGCGCCACCAGCTCGCGGGGGCCGAACGGCTTGGTCACGTAGTCGTCCGCCCCCGCCGCCAGGGCCTCGACCTTGCGGTCCTCCTCGCCGACCGCCGAGAGGACGACGATCGGCATCTCGCTCCACTCGCGGATCCGCCGCGTCACCTCGACCCCGTCGAGGTCGGGCAGCATCAGGTCGAGGATCGCCGCCTGCGGTGGGTGGACCGCAACCAGGTCGAGCGCCTCCTCGCCGCTGCTCGCCGGCAGAGCCTCGAAGCCGGCGTCGCGGAGGATCACCCGCAGCGCCCGCACGATCTGCGGCTCGTCGTCGCAGACGAGGATCCGCCGCTGATCGCTCAAGCCCCGGCCCCGTTCAGCGGGAAGGCGACGACGAAGGTGCTGCCCTGCCCCGGCACCGACTCGACCGCGATCTCGCCGCCGTTGGCCTCGATGAAGCCCTTGGCGATCGCCAGCCCGAGCCCGGCGCCTGGATGACCCCGCTCGCGCCGGTAGAAGGGTTCGAAGATCCGTGCCCGCTCCTGCTCGGGGATGCCGGGGCCCTGGTCGACGACGCGGACGACGAGCCGGCCGCCGCTCTCGCGCGAGCGCACCAGGACCGGCCGGCCGCCGCCGTGGCGGACGCCGTTCTCGAACAGGTTGGCGAAGGCGCGCTCGAGCTGGACCGGGTCGGCGACGACGGCGGGGATGTCGACGTCGATCCCGAACCGGATCTCAACCGCGTCGCCGCCGATCGACTCGCGCGCCGCCTCCAGCACGCCGGCGAGGTCGACCGGCTCCCGTCGCGGCGGCGCGTTGCCGGACTCCAGGCGGGAGACGTCGAGCAGGTTCTCGACCAGGCGCGAGAGCCGCCGCCCCTCCTCGACCACCGCCTCGCTCAGCTCGTGGCGCTCCTGCTCGGTCAGGGTCGGCGAGTCGAGGGCGGTGCCGGCGGCGATGATCGAGGTCAGCGGCGTCCGCAGGTCGTGGGAGACCGAGCGCAGCAGCGCCGTCTTCAGCTCGTCGCTGCGCCGCAGCGCCCCCGCCTCGATCGCCTCCGCTTCGATCCGGTCGCGCTCAGCCGCGAGCTCGCGCAGTTCCGCCAGCACCGCATCGGTCTCCCGCCGGCGCCGCTCCGCCTCGGCCGTCCGGGCTCGCGCCATCTCCGCCACGGCGCTGCCGATGACCGCGACGATGACGAAGGTGACCAGCGCCACCGCGTCGCGGTCGGCGGCGACGTCGAAGCGGCCGGTCGGCGGGATGTGGAACCAGTTGAAGGCGAGCGCGCTCGCCACCGCCGCGAAGAGGCCGACGCGCCAGCCCCAGAAGGTCGAGATGAAGAGCACGCCCGGGATGTAGACGACGCCGAGCGAGACCGCGGGTGCGACCGACTTGATCGGGTAGACGATGAGCGTTGCCAGCGCTACCGCCCCCACGGTAGGTAGAACTCCCGACCACCAGGAAGGGGTCTCGGAGCCCAATCCGAACTTGAGGCGGCGGCGGAACACGTTGCCAGCGTAAAGATCCCTGCCGGAGAGCCGATCCACGAACTCGATGAACCAGTCCCCGCCGCCGCAGATCAAGCTGGAGTGCCCGTCCGAGCCCGCCTCGGTGACCTCGCTGCGCCGCCGGGCGGCAGCCTTCGCCGCCGAACAGGGAGCCGGCGAGCGGCTGGTCGCCGACGTCAACCTCGCCGTCTCCGAGGCGGTGACCAACGCGGTCAAGTACGCGGGCAAGGCCGACGTGCCCGGCGACCTGGTCTTCGCCGCCTCCGCCGCCGACGGCTGGCTCGACCTCAGCCTCACCGATGCCGGCGAGAGCTTCGGAAGAGGCAGCTCCGACGGCCTCGGGCTGGGGCTGACGATCATCGCCCGCCTCTGCGACGACCTGAAGATCATCCAGGAAGGCGCCGGCACCACCGTTCTCATGCGCTTCGCCCTGGCTCGCTGAGCGCCGGCGGGGCTTCCGCCCTAGTCGGCCTGCTTCAGCGCCTGGCGGAAGTCGGCGAGCGTCTGCGGCCCCCGCAAGGTCGCGCTGATCCTCCCGCCCGGGTCGAGGACGATCGCGGTCGGCAGGCCACTGAAGCCGAAGTGCGCCCCGTAGATGCCGTCGGGGTCGCTCAGCACCGGGAAGGTCCAGCCGTAACGCTGGAGGAACGAGCGAGCGCTGTCCTCACGGTCGGTGTAGTCGATCCCCACCACCCGCGCGGTCCCGCCGAGGCTGCGGCCGAGCCGGGCAAGTTCCGGTGCCTCCTCGCGGCAGGGCTCGCACCAGCTGGCCCAGAAATCGATCAGGGCGGGGTGTCCGCGCAGGTCGCTCAGCGAGACCTTCGGGCCCTGGAGAACCTTCTCCGGCAGCGGCGGCGGCCGGCGGCCGGTGTCCCCGCCGTTGCCCGCGGTCGCCACCTCGAAGGCGATCAGCCCGACCACGGCCAGCCCGGCGAGGAGGTAGACAGCGCGCCGCACGGCGCTACTCCTGGGCCAGAAGGGGCACGTCGTGGACGAGCTGGGAGGGCTTGAAGTTGGCCGGATAGAGGGTGGTGACCTTGCCGTCGGCGCCGATCCCGTAGATCAGCGCCGAGTGCTCGACCAGATCCCGTCCCGCCGTCGCCGGCTTGGCGACGATGTTCCAGTCCTTCCACACCCGGCCGAGTTCTCCGCGGCTGCCGATCAGGTACTTCATCCGGGCGGTCATCCCGTGTTCCCTCAGGAACGCGGTGACGGTCCTGCGGTTGTCGCCGCGGGGG
The DNA here is from genome assembly GCA_035708105.1 of Solirubrobacterales bacterium. GTDB lineage: Bacteria > Actinomycetota > Thermoleophilia > Solirubrobacterales > 70-9 > VAYN01. Next base: position 199,441 of record DASSTG010000014.1, read on the forward strand.
TCGGTGGAGACGGCGACCACCTGCACGTCGCGCGCCTTCGGCCCGAGCAGCGCCAGCGCAGTTTTGATGTGACTGACGATCAGCGGGCAGACGTCGGGGCAGTGGGTGTAGATGAAGGTGACGAGGACGGCCTTGCCACGGAATTCCTTCAGGTCGACCGGTTCGCCCAGGTAGTTGTGGAGGCTAAGCGGCGCCTCTTCCTGCGGCGGCGAGGCTTCGGCGCCGGAGAACTGGGGCTGGCCGGCGGTCGCGGTCGTGCCCGAGGTGGAGCCGCCGCAGCCGGCGAAGACGAGGATCGCCAGCAACGTCGTGAGCGCCAGCGGCGGGCGCGGATCGTGCCTCATAGCCATACACAATTACGAATTCGCCTTAAGCGTGGTTCAAGCCCAGCTCCTCGGCGACGGCGACGAAGTAGCGCAGCCTCCGCAGGTCCACACGTCCAGCTCACCCCGAGGCGCTGCGGTAGCTGCCGCTTTCGATCACGGCGATCCGGCTGCGCACGCTGCTCACGCTGCCGAGCCCACAGTCGCGCAGGCGCGACCTCATCTGCAGGTCGAGCCCGTCTATGACGGTGTACTCGGACGGCTTTTCGAACCGCGACTCCGCCACGCTCCTGGAGGCCCCGAAGAGGATCCGCCCGTCCCCGGTGAGCATGAATCGGCAGGCGTCCCAGGTGTCGACCGGAATGTCATGGTGAGGGTGATAGGGGCCGCTGAATCCACGAGCGACCTCCCAGGCCGCAGCGTCCTCCGGCCGTCGTGGGAAGAGCCTTTCCATCAAAGCCGTCTGCGGCTTCCAGTGGCTGATCGTCACCAGCTCGGCTTGCGACTGACGCCGCTCGAGGAGCAGCGGGGCGAGGGAGCGGAGCCGGAAGAACTCGTCGCGGAAGGATTCTTCCTCGGATCGCTCCGTCTCCGCAGCGCGGTAGGCATCGGCCTCCTCACGCCGCCGTGCCGACTCGTTCCGCTCCTCACGCTCTTCCACCAGTCGTCTGGTGAGGTCGCGGGCATCGCCGTTCATGCCGCGCAAGATACCGTCGCCTAGCTTGAAGTTCCGCTCCTCATCCCGCCCGCTGATAGCGGATGTGCGTGGCGAGCGGAGAGTGGAGCGCCTCGACCGGCTCGAACCCGAAGGACTCGACTCCGTCGAACAGCCGCTCGCCGGAGCCGAGCAGGACTGGGACCACGTCGAGCGTGAGTTCGTCGATCACTCCGGCGGCGAGCGCCTGACGGACGGTCGAGGCGCCGCCGGCGATGTCGACGCCATCCTCGCCGGCCGTCTCACGCGCCCGCGCATATGCGGCCTCGAAGCCCTGGGTGACGAAGTGAAAGCTCGTACCGCCCTCCATCTCGATCGGCTCGCGGGCGTGGTGGGTGAGCACGAAGACCGGCGCGTGGTAGGGCGGCTCCGGGCCCCACCATCCGTCCCAGTCCTCGTCCCACTCTCCCCGGATCGGCCCGAACATGTTGCGGCCCATGACGTAGGCCCCGCGCGGTCGCATCAGCCAGCCCTCCGCCGTCGCGTCGGCGTCGTTCGCGCGCTCGTCGCCGAGGTGCCAGGCATGGACCTCCCTGCCGCGCCTCCCCAGCGGGTTCTCCCGGCTCTGGTCCGCTCCGGCGACGAAGCCGTCGAGCGAGATCGACATGTGGCAGGTGGTGTCGGGCATCGGCGTCCTCCGACGTTATCGATCGGGCCTCGGTTCGATAGCGCCGCTCTTCAGGTACACGACCTCCCAATAGTTCTCCTCGGGGTCGGCGAAGTAAGCGTTCCTGCCCTCGAACTCGATCGGATCCCCCGGCGGCTTGGTGACAACGGCACCTGCCTTCTCGACCGCGGCGATGATCTCGTCGACCTCCTCGGGCCGCTCGACGTTGATGCCGAGGCTGAAGCCGCGCATCCCGTCCACCCGAGGCGCGGCCTGGGCCCGGCCGTCGGCAGCGAGCTTGTCCCATGGAAACAGCCCCAGCAGCACCCCGCCGAGCCGGAAGGCACAGAAGTCCTCGGCCTCGATGACCACCTCCCATCCGAGCGCGGTGTAGAAGTCGCGTAGCCGTGGGAGATCCCGGGCACCGAGCGTGACGACGTTCAGCCGGGCGACGACCATTCATCGAACCTATACCCCGGAAGCAGCTCCACCGGCCATGGAGGCAGTTCGCTGGAGTTGGGGACCAATTTCGGGACCAGGTTCTCAGCCGCCAGATGACCGTGGTGACGCTGCTGACCGACAGTCATGCATCGACACGATGAAGACCCGATCGGAAGCCTCGTCGTAGCCATAGAGCAGGAGCATCCATGACCAAGGGCCGAGGACGAATCGAGCTGGTGCCCATTTTCCACTCAATTCCGGCCCCGAGAGAGGAAAGGTTTCAAGCACCCGTAGCGAGCGAGCGATCCGAGTCCAGGTATCAGCCGGAAGACCGAGTCTTCCAATGGCCTCATCCACGTCCCGCTTCGCTCGCGGGCTGACGATGATCCGCGCCACTCAAGCCAGCTCGTCGAGCGGAATGCCTTCCCCCCGCTTGGCTTGGGCGAGACCTTCCTGAGTGCGCTCCCAAGCGCCTGGGATTGCGTCGAGAATCTCCGTGATGCGACTGGCATCCGGATCTGCATCGTCCAGCGCAGTCGAGAGCAATGACCGAGCGAGGGTTCCCTCCTGCACGTGGGTCCGCTCAGCAAGCCTCGCAAGCTTCTGGGCGTGATCTTCATCCAAGGTCACGTTGATGCGCTTCGGGTTAGCAGCCATGGAGCAAGGATTACACAGATCCACACGATCCGTGCCTACAGCCTTCTACGAAGCTGCGAGCGCCCCCGGCTGGATTCGAACCAGCGACCGTCGGATTAGAAGTCCGATGCTCTATCCAGCTGAGCTACGGGGGCTCGGGTCGAGGGTAGCGTTGCAGGGAGCGGGTCGGCGCGGTTAGGATCGGCCGTCATGACGATCAAACTTCATAGGTGCCGGCTGGAGTGGGTGAAGATCGGAGCGCATCCCTGCTGGAAGGTGCAGAAGGCGCTGGACGAGCAGGGGGTCGACTACGAGGTGGTCAAGGAACCGCTGCGCGATCGCAGCCGGGTCGAGGAGCTGTCGGGGCAGGGCAAATACCCGGTCATCGAGTTCGAGGACGGGCGCGTTTACCGGGAGGAGTCCGGGGAGATGGCCACCAAAATCCGGGCCGGCAAGCTCTTCGAGGCCTAGGCGATGCCGACCGTCAGAACTCCCGCCGCCGACCTGCACGTCGAGCGCAGCGGGTCCGGCGACCCCCTGCTGCTGATCCAGGGGATGAGCGGGACGCACGTTTCCTGGGGCGAGCCGTTCCTGGCGCCGCTGCGGGAGCAGTTCGAGGTCATCGCCTTCGACAACCGGGGAATCGGCCTCTCGGGCCCGGTAGACGGGCCGTTCACGATCAAGGAGATGGCCGAGGACACGGCTGCCCTTCTGGGGGAGCTGGGGCTCGAGAGCGTGCACGTCGTCGGCATCTCGATGGGCGGCATGATCGCCCAGGAGCTCGCCCTCGCCCACCCCGATCGTCTCCGCAGCCTCACCCTCGGCTGCACCTACTGCGGCGGCTCCGGCTCGCAGCTGATGCCGGAGGAGAACGCGCGGAAGCTGCTGGGTGGCATGTCCTCAGGCGACCGGGACAAGGCGATCCGCGCCGCCTACGAAGTCAACCTCTCCCCCGCCTTCCGCGCCGAGGAGAGCCGCTACGCGGCCTTCCACGAGATGGCAACCACGGTGCCGGCGGCGAAAGAGACGATCGAGCTGCAGGTGCAGGCGATCTTCGGCCACGACACGAGCGGTCGGATCGGCGAGATCGCGACGCCGGCCCTGGTCGTCCACGGCACCGCCGACGGCGTCCTCCCCTACGCCAACGGCGAGCTGATCTCCTCGCTGATGCCCTCCGCGCGCCTCGAGACGCTCGAAGGGGTCGGTCACATGTTCTGGTGGGAGCAGCCGGAGGTCTCAGCGAGCCTCATCCGCGAGCACGCGCTCGCCGGCGACCGCGCCTGAACCGAACCGACGAAAATCCCCCTCTGAGGGGGAAAATCGTCGGCTCGATGCTGGGGGCCTATTCGATCGCTTCTTCCCCGGGCACCACCGGCCGCTTTTCCGGCTTGCACGCGCCCGGGTTCAGCTTGCCGGTCACCTTGAACACGTAATCGGGCTCGGGGACGATCGTCGGCTCGGCGATCAGCTGCTTCATCGCCGGGTCGTTCTTCACCCAGGCATAGATCGGGAACTGATATGCGTTCGGGGTGCCGGTGTTGTACGGGCCGGTGTCCTCCGTGTACTGGCTCATGACCACGTATTCGTAGCCGCCTTCGTTGATCAGGCGACGCAGCTGCCCGCAGCTGGTCGGCAGCCGGTTCGCCCCGTGCGGTCCTTTCACGCCGATGAACTCGACGCTGTTGGAGGCGTCGTTTCCATAGAAGCCGTACTGGCCGAAGATGATCTCGCTGGAGCCGATGATCCCGATCCTGCGGTCGTGCAGCTTTTGGGTGAATTCGTAGGCTTCGCGCGGCCCACCTTCGCCGAGGAACGGCAGCGGGTTCTTGTAGTGCTGGTCGGCGTACTGAACTTGCTGCGCCCGGCCCAGCACCACCGCCAGCAGCACGACGACGGCGACGCTGCCCACCACCAGCGTCCCGCTGACGTTCATCCGGCTGCGGGCCAGCGACAGCCCCGCGGGCGCCCAGACCAGGGCCAGGGTGAGGAAGATCGTGCCGAGGATGTAGGTGGTGAACCAGCGCGGCGTCGTCAGCACCGTGATCGCGTAGACCGCAGCCAGGAAGTAGAGCGTCAGCTGCGCCCGCCGGTCCGGCGCCCGCAGCGGTCGCGCGATCGGCAGCATCGTCATCGCCAGCACCAGACCCGGAACCAGATAACGGGTGTTGGTGAAGAAGCCGGTCGGCGAGCCCTCCTGCCCGGCCGCGGTCAGCGGCGTGAAGACGTAGACCACCGCGGTCAGCAGCGAAGCCACCGCGATCACCCGCAGGATCTTGTTGCGAGAGCGCCAGGCGATGTAGACGGCGGCGCAGACCGCGATGATCAGGATCAGCGGCCAGAGAGGGCCGAAGGCGTTGTCGAGCTCGGGGAAGAACCAGCGCCGGTAGATCGTCGGGTTGGCGATGTAATGGGCGACTGCGAAGCGGGGCCGCGGGTCGAGCGGCATCTGGTCGGGCATCGGCAGGTTGAGCGGCCCGAACTTGGTGATCGGGATCGGGTTGCCGCCGCTCTCGAGCGCCGCCCGCAGATACCAGTAGCCGCCGACCAGCAGCAGCGGCAGGCCCATCACCCAGGTCGTCGTCCAGCGCCGCCCCTTGCCGCTGAAGAGGATGACGCCGATCGTGATCGCCACCACCGGCACCAGGAACGTCGTCTTCACCGAGGCGGCGAGGCCGGCGGCGATTCCCGCCGCCACCAGCGGGCCCTTGTCGAGCAGCGCCGCGCCGCGCTCGGGAGCATCTTGCACGGCCCCCGCGGTCGGCGCCCGCCGCTGGTGGCCGTTGATCAAGAGCGCCGCAAAGGCGAGCAGGAAGGCCAGTCCCATGATGTCGTTGCGCGCTTCTCCCGGCTGGGTTTCGATCATCACTCCCGAGTCGAGGACGATCGCGGCCGCGACCAGCGTCGCCGCTCCGACCTTGTAGGGCCTGCCGATGCAGTAGGCCGCCAGCAGCGCGATTGCGATCCAGAAGAGGTTGATCAGCGGCGAGAGCCAGTCGCTCTTGAAGAGGACGATCCCGGTGGCGTGGATCAGCTCCGAGCTCTGCGGGTAGAACCAGGGCGCCAGCCGCAGCGGATCGGTGAAGTGGAGGTGGATCGTCGAGTGGGCCTGGGCCATCCCCGCCGCGAAGGGCATGTGGTACCAGGTGGTGTCGCCGCCGAACATGCCGAAGTCGAGGTTCTGCTGGGCCGGGAAGGTCCACTCGGCGACGGTGAACGAGGCAACGCCGAGGGCGATCAGCAGGGCGATGTTCTCGATCGGCGGCGCCGCAACTTCCCGATCCGTGCCCGCCGCCCGGGAGCGCCCGAGCCAGGCCGCCGCCAGGCCGACCCCGATGCCGCCGAGGATCACCCAGCCGAGCCGCAGGATCGAGAGCGTGCCGAGGATCTCCAGCGTCACCACCAGCAGGGCAACGCCGATCGTCGCCTCCGCCAGGCGCGCCAGGGCCCCGCTGAACTCGGGCACGATCCAGCGCCGCAGCCAGTAGCCGCCGAGGCCGACCGCCGCGACGATGCCGATCACGGCGAGGCAGCCGACTATGTAGGAGCCGAAAGACGGTGCCACGAAGCGCGGGATGCTATTCGGCGCGCCCGGCGGGCATCGCCGTGGCCACGCCGGCGGCCCTCAGGCAGCCGTCGGGATCGTGCAGGCGACGCCGGTGCCTTTGAGGCCGCAGTAGCCGTTCGGCACCTTGTGCAGGTACTGCTGGTGGTAGTCCTCGGCGTAGTAGAACGGGCCCGCCGGGGCGACCTCCGTCGTCACCGGGTCCTTGCCGGCGGCGCGGAGCGAGCGGTCATAGGCCTCCCGCGCCATTTCAGCCGTCGCCTTCTGGGCGTCGTTCGTGAAGTAGATGCCCGAGCGGTACTGGGTGCCGACGTCATTGCCCTGGCGCATCCCCTGGGTCGGGTCGTGCTCCTCGAAGAAGACCTTGAGCAGGTCCGCGTAGGAGATCTTCTGCGGGTCGAAGGCGACCAGCACCGCCTCGGCGTGGCCGGTCCTCGCGGTGCAGACCTCCTCATAGGTGGGGTTCGGCGTCGTCCCGTTCTGGTAGCCGACCGCCGTCGTGTAGACGCCGTCGAGCTCCCAGAACAACCGCTCCGCCCCCCAGAAGCAGCCGAGCGCGAAGTAGGCGACCTCGATCCCCTCCGGGAACGGCGGCTCGAGCGGCGTGCCCAGCACGTCGTGCGCCTTGGGCACCTCGAACGCCCGCTCGCTGCGGCCCGCCAGCGCCTCCTCCGGAGCGACCATCGCCGTCTTCTCCGGGTGCATCATCGTCATCAGCTTCCCGAGTCTGCTCATTTGAACCCGTTCCTCATTTCTGGCCTCCTACGGAGAAGGTAGCGTCTGCGCATGGGCTGCCTCGTCGTCCTGCTCGCCTTCCTCTCGCCGCGGCTGGCGCTCTTCGCGCTCTTCCTCTTCTCGGACCTGCTCAGCCGCGCCTTCGACAGCTGGTTCGTCCCCTTCCTCGGGTTCTTCCTGCTGCCGTGGACGACGCTGGCCTACGCGGTGATGTGGAGCTCGTCGGACCGAGTCGACGGCTTCGAGTGGTTCATCGTCGTACTCGCCTTCCTCTTCGACGTCGCCTCGCACGCTCGGAGCGGCAGGTTCCGCACCGCCAGCCGCTGAGGGCCCGGCGGGGGCCTTAAGCACCTGTCTTGCCGGCGGCCCCCGTTAGGGCGTCTCGTCAAGCAGGTAGGCGAAGCGAATGTGGGGCTTGCCGACGGCGGCGAAGGCCTGCTTTTCCACCTCGCCGCTCTCCAGCGATGTGATCTCCACGTCGACGAGCGGCAGGAAGGCGACATCGGTGCGATTCAGGAAGTCGGAGAAGCGGCTCTGATAGCCCTCCGGAGGCAGCGTCACGAGGCCGACGATCCGCTGCCGATCGGTCTCGAGAAGGATTCGCTCCTGGCGTAGATCCGCTTGTGACTGAAGGTCGCTCATCGCCTGCTTATCGGCGCACTGGGGACCAGGCGTTAGCCCGCAGGCCGGATCCCCGCAATGGGCGCACCGTCCCACGGTTGATCCAAGAAATCAATCCGGGCGGAGACGGCGCGGCCCCCTCGCCAGCATCGCAAACTCCAGCTACGCTTTTGGCGCTAGAAGTCGTCGACAGGCAAGACGGAGGGGTGGCACATGGAGCTACAGCGGTCGGGAACCT
>DASSTG010000015.1:0-56477 GCA_035708105.1 Solirubrobacterales bacterium
CTGCAGGAGCACTCGGTCGTGCTGATCCGCGGCGGCCGCGTCAAGGACCTGCCCGGCGTCCGCTACCACATCATCCGCGGCGTGCTCGACACCCAGGGCGTCAAGGACCGCCGCCAGCGCCGCTCGAAATACGGCGCCAAGCGCCCGAAGTAAGGAGAAGCAGCGATGTCCCGCCGCAGGGCCGCCGACAAGCGCGAGGTTCTCCCCGATCCGAAGTTCGGGGACGTCGTGCTGTCGAAGTTCATGAACGTCCTCATGTACGAGGGCAAGAAGTCGGCCGCCGAGACGATCGTCTACGGCGCGCTCGAGCGCATCCAGAAGCGCAGCGGCCAGGAGCCGGTGAAGACCTTCCACGACGCGCTCACCAACGTGAAGCCGGCGGTCGAGGTTCGCTCCCGCCGGGTCGGCGGCGCCACCTATCAGGTCCCGGTCGAGGTGCCGGCGCGGCGCGCACGCACCCTTGCCGTCCGCTGGCTCGTCCAGTTCGCCCGCCAGCGCCGCGAGTACTCGATGGCCGAGCGCCTCGCCGCCGAGATCCTCGACGCCAACCAGCAGCAGGGCAGCGCCTGGAAGCGGAAAGACGACATCTACCGCATGGCCCAGGCAAACAAAGCATTCGCCCATTACCGCTGGTAGCAACCCGCTGACCCGGCCGCTGCTGGCCGTCGACATCGATGGGGTGATCAGCCTCTTCGGCTTCGAGGAACGGCCAGTGGACGGCTCCTGCCGCTTCCAGCTGGTCGACGGGGTACCGCACTACCTCTCGGTCGCCGCGGGAGAGCGGCTGGTGCGGCTGGCGGAGCACTACGACCTCGTCTGGGCGAGCGGTTGGGAGGACAAAGCGAACTTCTATCTTCCCGAGGTCCTGGGACTGCCCGAGCTCCCCCACATCTCCTTCGACACCCGGCCTTCGGCCGGCGGGGCGCACTGGAAGCTGGCGGCGGTAGAAGGCTATGCCGGCTCCCGCGCCGTCGCCTGGATCGACGACAACTTCGACGCGAGCTGCTACGAGTGGGCGGAGCAGCGGCCGGCGCCGACCCTCCTCGTCCCCACCGAACCGCAGCTGGGCCTCGAGGAGGGACACGTCGCCGCGCTCGAGAGCTGGGCGCTCTCGCTGCGCTGAGGCAGGTGTCTACACTGGAGCGGGTGACGGGTTTCTGGCCCATCTTCTTCCTGCTCGTGGTCCTCAAGATCCCGGTCCTGGGGTCGCTGTGGCTCGTTTGGTGGGCTGCCAAGCAGCACGACGAGCCTGAGCCCGTGAGCGACGAGGACGGCGGCAGCGGCAAACGGCGCCAGCCACAACCGCGCTTGCCGCGAGGGCCGCGGCGAGGACCGCATGGAGGCGGAGCCGCGGTACCCCTGCCCGATTGCCCGCCTGGCGGGCGCACCCGGGTCGTCAGGCCGGCTGCGCAGCCCGCTTACGCTCGTGCCGGATCTCGCGCAGGTAGGGACGAAGGTCGGCCTCAAGGCCGGTAGCGGTCAGCCGTCTATGGCGTCGAGATCTTCGAGATCCGCGAGGTCACGGGTCCGGCCGGCGACTCGCTTCATCACCCTCAGGTCCTCGATCGAGCAGACGTTGACGGTTACGCCCAGGATCTCCGCCTCGACCGCGCGCGATCGCAATTCCTCATATCCAGGGACGCCCTCGAGTCCCTGAACAACATCCAGCCTTCCAAGCTCCGTCTCAATCGGGACCTGTTCGCCGCTCGCCAGAGCCGCAGCAATTGAAATCGGGGTTCCGAGCAGGGCCTCCCCTTGCTGAATATGACCGCCCGCAGCAACAACGACGTCTGCGATGCTCCGCAGGTTCTCGACCTCTGGTGCGATCACGATGTCGACGTCCTTGGTGCCCCGGACTACGCCCCAGGCGCCGACGGCCAACCCGCCGACAACCACGAATCGTGCGTCCGCAGCGACCAAGCGGCGGAGCAACTCGTCGAACGCGGGTTCCATCAACTTCGCCGGGCGGTGCCTGCGAACCGCAACAACTTATGGCTGAGAGCAATGGTTTCGGCGAGATTGACGCTGATCGGGCGCTGGGCGTCTTCGCGCAATCTCCGCACCCGCACCTGCTCGGCGCCTGCGGCCACTGCCGACGGACTCTTCCTCAGGCCGTTCACGTAAAGGATGCTAGCGGCGCACCCGGGTCGTCAGGCCGGCTGCGCAGCCCGCTTACGCTCGTGCCGGATCTCGCGCAGGTAGGGATGAAAGTCGACCTCGACCGTATGGCGCTTAGAGGCCACGAAGCGCTTTCGCATCTTCCGTTCCTCGCGCGCGATCTCCCGCTTCATCTCGCCTGCCGCCGGTAGCGAGGCGCGGCCGGAGAGCAGGTCGGCGACCCATTCGCACTGGGCCTCGGCCAGCGGCATGATCGGTCCCAGCGGCTGGATGAAGCCGATGAAGTAGAGGCCGGGACGCTCGACCGAGACCACCCGCCGGTAGAGCGGCAGCCGATTGTCTGGCGCGGCGAAGACCTTCGGATCGAAAAACGGAAAGGTGATCTTGTAGCCGGTGCAGTAGACGACGAGGTCGATTTCCTCTTCGCTGCCGTCAACGAAGCGAACGGTGCGGCCGCCGGCAAAGCGGTCGATGTTGGGCTTGACGGTGATATCGCCGTGACCGAGCCGGGGCAGCAGCTCCGAGGAGACCGTGGGGTGCGCCTCGAAGAGCTTGTGGTCCGGCTTCGGCAGCCCGTATTGCGTCATGTCGCCGGCGGCGATCTCGAGTCCTTTCATCGCAAAGAAGCGCTGGACCGACATCGGCAGAAGCGAGATCAGCGGCGTCGTCACCTCGTCGAGCGGCTTGCCGTTCATGTACTTGGGCAGGACGTAGGCGCCGCGGCGGACCGCGAGGAAGGTCTTCTCGGCGATCCGCGAGGCCTCCACCGCGATGTCGGTCGCAGAGTTGCCGAGGCCGAGGACAAGCACCCGCTTGCCGCGCAGGACGTCAGGCTCGCGGTAGTGGTGGGCGTGGAGCTGCTCGCCCTCGAACCTCTCGGAGCCGGGGAAGGCGGGTTCCGGCCAGCGCGGGTCCCAGTGGTGGCCGTTGGCGACGAGGACGGCGCCGTAACCCTCGGTGCTTTCGCCCCCATTCTCTCCCTTCGTCGTCACCGCCCATTCGCCGTCGGCCGGCTCGGCCTTCGTCACCTCGGTGCGGAACCTGATCTTGTCGCGCAGCCCGAAGTGGTCGACGAATTCGTCGAAGTAGGCGGCCATCTGGAAGTGGTCCGGGTAGTCGGGATAGTGGTCGGGCATCGGCAGCGCCTTGTAAGCCATCACCCGCCGCGAGGTGTTGATGTGCAGCGTCCGGTACGCGGAGGACATCCCGTTGTCGTTTTCGTAGCGCCAGTTGCCGCCGACCTGCGAACCCTTCTCGAAGCAGTCGAACTCGATCCCCCGGGCGCTGAGGACCTGGGCGGCGGTGATGCCGGAGCTGCCGGCGCCGATGATGCAGACCTTCTGCACAGGCTCCATGCCCGCGGAATCTATCGGACTGGCTATATAGCCAGTCCGATAGCCGCAGCGCCTATTTCGGCTCTTCGGAGGTGGACTCGATCTCCTGCGCGAGCTCCTCGAGCTCCTCCGCGAAGGAGGTCCCGAAGCCCTCGACGGGAGCATCGACCCCGTCGACGCCGAGTTCGGCAGCGAGCTCGTCGTCTTCGAGCAGGTCGTCGTCGCCCGGCGCCTCGATCGGCTCGGCAGGCTCGATCGCCACCGTGCGGTAGTGCTTGAGGCCGGTCGCGGCCGGGATCAGCTTGCCGATGATTACGTTCTCCTTCAGCCCGACCAGCCGGTCGCGCTTGCCCTCGAGGGCGGCGTCGGTGAGCACCTTGGTCGTCTCCTGGAAGGAGGCAGCCGAGAGGAAGGACTCGGTCGCCAGCGAGGCCTTGGTGATCCCGAGGATGACCTCCTCGCCTTTGGCCGGGGTCCCGCCGTCTTCCTTGATCTTTTTGTTCAGCCGTTTGAGGCTGCCGCGATCTTCGAGCTGACCCGGGAGGAGGCTGGTCGAGCCCTTCGACTCGATCCGCACCTTCTTCAGCATCTGCCGGGCGATCAGCTCGATGTGCTTGTCGTTGATGTCGACGCCCTGGGCGCGGTAGACCTTCTGCACCTCGTCGACGAGGTAGAGCTCGGTCGCGGTGCGCCCGCGGATCGCCAGCAGGTCGGCCGGATAGAGCGAGCCTTCGTTGAGCTGCTGGCCGACCTCGACCCGGTCGCCGTCGGCGACGTGCAGCCGCGTCCGCAGCGGGAAGCTGTAGCTGTGCTCCTCGCCGCTGGACTCGGTGACGATCACTTTCAGCGCTTTGTCGGTTTCTTCGATCGACGCCTTGCCGGCGGCCTCGGCCATCTGCGCCAGGCCCTTCGGTTTGCGCGCCTCGAAGAGCTCGACGATCCGCGGCAGGCCCTGGGTGATGTCCTGGCCGGCGACGCCGCCGGTGTGGAAGGTCCGCATCGTCAGCTGGGTGCCGGGCTCCCCGATCGACTGCGCGGCGATGATGCCGACCGCGTCGCCGATGTCGACCATCGACCCGGTCGCTGGCGAAATGCCGTAGCAGGAGCGGCAGACTCCGGATTCGGCCTCGCACTTCAGCGCCGAGCGGACTGGGACCTTGATCTCGTCGGTCCCGAAGGCCTCGGCGATTTCCTCGACCTCCTTGTGGGTGATCATCTGGTTGCGCTTGAGCAGCTCGCGACCGCGCTTGGTCTCGAGCTTCTTCGCCGCCAGGCGCCCGTGGAGGTTGTCGTTGAGCGACCCGTCGTCTTTGCGCAGGTCCATCTCGATGTGGTCTTTGGTCTTGCAGTCCTCCTCGCGCACGATCACGTCCTGGGCGACGTCGACCAGGCGCCGGGTCAGGTAGCCGGAGTCGGCCGTCCGCAGCGCCGTGTCGGCGAGGCCCTTTCGGGCGCCGTGGGTGGAGATGAAGTACTCGAGGACCGAGAGCCCCTCCATGAAGTTGGCCTTGATCGGCCGCTCGATGATCTCCCCTTTCGGGTTGGCCATCAGGCCGCGCATCCCGGCCAGCTGGCGGATCTGTTTGAACGACCCGCGAGCGCCCGAATTGGCCATCATGAAGATCGGGTTCAGCTCTTCGAGGTTGTCCTCCATCGCCTGCGCGACCTCGTCGGTGGCGCGGTTCCAGTGGGTCGTCACGGCCTCGTGACGCTCCTCGGCGGTGATGTAGCCCTCGTCGTACTGCTGCTGGATCGCTTCGGTCTCCTTCTCGTAGCGATCGAGGATCTCCGGCTTCTCCGGCGGCGACACGACGTTGTTCTTGGAGACCGTGATCCCCGCCTGGGAGGCGTAGTGGAAGCCCAGGTCCTTGAACGCGTCGAGCACCTGCGAGACCGCCGGCGCCCCGTAGGCGGCGACCAGGTCGGACACCATCTGGTTGATGTCCTTCTTGCGCAGCGAGCGGTTGACGAACTCGTACTGCTCCGGATCGAATTCACCTTCCAGGGCTGCGGCCAGGGCGCGCTCGATCTTTTCGTTGAAGATGATGCGCCCGACCGTGGTCAGGAAGTGCTCGTGCCCGGCGCGGCGGTACTCCGCCTTGTCGTGCAGACCACAGCCGCCGTTCTCGTAGACGAGCTCGGCCTCCTGCGCGGAGCGGAAGGTGTGGACCGCCGGCCCCGAGCCGTTGCCGCCCTTGCCGCTCTTCAGCGCCTCGTCGGCCTGCGCCAGCTCGTCCGCTTCCGGCCCGTAGGTCAGGTAGTAGATGCCGAGCACCATGTCCTGGGTCGGGGTCGCCAGCGGCGCCCCGTGGGCCGGGGAGAGGATGTTGTTGGCGGAGAGCATGAGGATCCGCGCCTCGGCCTGAGCCTCGGCCGAAAGCGGCACGTGGACCGCCATCTGGTCGCCGTCGAAGTCGGCGTTGAAGGCATGGCAGACCAGGGGGTGAACCTGGATCGCCTTGCCCTCGACCAGGACCGGTTCGAAGGCCTGGATGCCGAGCCGGTGCAGGGTCGGCGCCCGGTTGAGCAGGACCGGGTGCTGGTGGATGACTTCCTCCAGCACGTCCCAGACCTCCGGGATCATCGACTCGACCATCTTCTTCGCGGCCTTGATGTTCTGGACCGCTTTGCGCTCGACCAGCTGGGCCATGATGAACGGCTTGAACAGCTCCAGCGCCATCAGCTTCGGCAGGCCGCACTGGTGCAGCCGCAGGCTCGGGCCGGAGACGATCACCGAACGGCCGGAGTAGTCGACGCGCTTGCCGAGCAGGTTCTGCCGGAAGCGCCCCTGCTTGCCCTTGAGCATGTCCGAGAGCGACTTCAGGGGACGGTTGCCCGGACCGGTCACCGGGCGGCCGCGGCGGCCGTTGTCGAACAGCGCGTCGACGGCCTCCTGCAGCATCCGCTTCTCGTTGTTGACGATGATCTCGGGGGCGCCGAGGTCGAGCAGCCTTTTCAGCCGGTTGTTGCGGTTGATCACCCGGCGGTAGAGGTCGTTGAGGTCGGAGGTCGCGAAGCGGCCGCCGTCCAGCTGCACCATCGGCCGCAGCTCCGGCGGGATCACCGGCACCGCGTCGAGGATCATCCAGTCCGGCTTGTTGTCGGAGTGGAGGAAGGCACTGGCGACTTTCAGCCGCTTCACCGCCCGGGCCTGTTTCTGGCCTTTGGAGCTGTTGATGATCTGCTCCAGTTCCTCGGTCTCGGCCTGCAGATCGACCTGCTCGAGCAGGTCGCGCACCGCTTCGGCGCCCATGCCGCCGCGGAAGTACTCGCCCCAGCCGAACGGCGAGCCGAACCTGTCCTTGAGCTCGCGGAAGACGGTCTCGTCGTTGATCACGTCCTTCGGCTTCATCTCGGTGAAGATCTTCCAGACCTCCTGCATCCGCTCCGCCGCCTCTTCGAGGTAGGCCTCGGTGTCGGAGATCTCCGCGTCGAACTGTTTGCGCAGTTCTTTGATCATTTTCGTGCGGTCCTCATCTTTGAGCTTCCGCAGCTGCGCAGCAGTCAGTTTCAGCGAGTCGGCCCAGATGTGGTCTTCGTCGTCGAACTTGTCCTGGCCACCGTTTTCCAGGTAGGCGATCCGGCGCTCCAGCGACTCGTTCAGCTCCTGCGTCCGTTTCTGCTTTTCGGACTCGTAGGACTCGACGACTTTCTTGACCTCTTTCTCGAGCTTCCCGATGTCCTTGTCGCGGGCCTCCTCGTCGACCCAGGTGATCATCGAGGCGGCGAAGTAGAGGACCTTCTCCAGCTCTTTCGGAGCCATGTCGATCAGGTAGCCGATCCGGCTCGGGACCCCCTTGAAGAACCAGATGTGCGAAACCGGCGAAGCCAGGTCCACGTGCCCCATTCGCTCGCGGCGGACCTTGGAGCGGGTCACCTCGACGCCGCAGCGCTCGCAGACGATTCCCTTGTAGCGGACCCGCTTGTACTTGCCGCAGTAGCACTCCCAGTCCTTGGTCGGACCGAAGATGCGCTCGCAGAAGAGCCCGTCTTTCTCGGGCTTCAGCGTCCGGTAGTTGATCGTCTCGGGCTTCGTGACCTCGCCCCAGCTCCAGGAGCGGATCTTCTTCGAAGACGCGAGCCCGATCTCGATCGCGTCGAAATTGTTGATGTCGATCATCAGTCCTCCACCTCGGCCGGCGCGGCCTCTTCGGCTTTACCGGCACCATCACCATCAGTTCCACCCTCGCCCTCGGCGACCACCTGCTCCTCCTGCTCGTCGGCGGCTCCGTTGGAGGAGTCGGCGCGGACCCCGGTCAGGTCCATCCCCAGCTCCTCGGCCGCTTTCAGCAGGTCGTCTTCCTCGTCGGAGATTTCGACGTCGGACCCCTCGGAGACCACGTTGGCATCGAGCGAGAGGCTCTGGATCTCCTTCAAAAGCACTTTGAAGGACTCCGGGATCGAGGGCTCGGGGATGTTCTCGCCCTTGACGATCGCCTCGTAGGCCTTGACGCGCCCGACGGTGTCGTCGGACTTGACCGTGAGCATCTCCTGCAGGGTGTAGGCGGCGCCGTAGGCCTCCAGCGCCCAGACCTCCATCTCGCCGAAGCGCTGCCCGCCGAACTGCGCCTTGCCGCCCAGCGGCTGCTGGGTGACCAGCGAGTAGGGGCCGGTCGAGCGGGCGTGGATCTTGTCGTCGACCAGGTGCAGCAGCTTGAGGATGTACATGTAGCCGACCGTCACCTTGCCCTCGTAGGGCTCGCCGGTGCGGCCGTTGTAGAGCTGCGCGGTGCCGTCGGCCTGGGCCCCGGGGCGGGCGCTCTTGTCGATGCCGAGGTCGATGCCCCGCTCGGCGTTCTCGTCGTGCCACCTGACCAGCGCCTCGTCGACGTCCTCGACGGTGGCGCCGTCGAAGACCGGCGTCGCCACGTAGACGCGGCCGTCGCCCTGATCGGAGTGGGCCTGCTTGTAGGCCTCGGAGCCGTCGTCGTACCAGCCCTGGCCGGCAACCCAGCCGAGGTGGGTCTCGAGAATCTGGCCGATGTTCATCCGGCTCGGCACGCCGAGCGGGTTGAGGATGACGTCGACGGGGGTCCCGTCGGCCAGGTGCGGCATGTCCTCCTCCGGCACGATCTTCGAGATCACACCCTTGTTCCCGTGCCGGCCGGCGAGCTTGTCGCCCTCGGCGATCTTGCGCTTGGTGGCGACGTAGACGCGGACCAGGTCGTTGACGCCGGGCGGCAGGTCGTCGCCGTCGTCGCGGCTGAAGGTGAGGACTTCGATGACGACGCCACCCTCGCCGTGCGGCACTTTCAGCGAGGTGTCGCGGACCTCGCGCGCCTTCTCCTTGAAGATCGCGCGGATCAGCTTCTCCTCGGCGGTCAGCTCGGTCTCGCCCTTGGGCGTCACCTTGCCGACCAGGAGGTCGCCGGAGACGACCTCGGCGCCGACGCGGACGATGCCGCGCTCGTCGAGGTTGCGCAGGCTCTCCTCCGAGCGGTTGGGGATGTCGCGGGTGATCTCCTCGTCGCCGAGCTTGGTCGTGCGGGCGTCGATCTCGTACTCCTCGATGTGGATCGAGGTCAGTTCGTCGTCCTTGACCAGGCGCTCGGAGAGGATGATCGCGTCCTCGAAGTTGTAGCCCTCCCAGGACATGAAGGCGACCAGGCAGTTCTTGCCGAGGGCGATCTCGCCGCCGCCGGTGGAGGAGCCGTCGGCGAGGACGTCGCCCTCCTTCACCTTCTGGCCGGTGTTGACGATCGGCCGCTGGTGGATGATCGTCCCCTGGTTCGAGCGCATGAACTTGTGCAGCTTGTACTCGTGCTTCTTCGAGCCGCTGGTGACGACGATCTGCTCAGCGTCGACGTGGGTGACCTCGCCCGCCTCCTCGGCGAGGACGACGTCGCCGGTGTCGACCGCGGCGCGGCGCTCCATCCCGGTCCCGATCAGCGGCGGGTCGGGCTTCAGCAGCGGCACCGCCTGGCGCTGCATGTTCGAGCCCATCAGCGCCCGGTTGGCGTCGTCGTGCTCGAGGAACGGGATCAGCGAGGTCGCCACCGACCAGATCTGGGACGGGGAGACGTCCATCAGGTCGACTTCCTTGGGAGCGGCGGTCGCGTACTCCTGCTCGCCGGCCCGGACCAGCACCTGCGGGCCCTTCAGTTTTTTCGTTTTCGGATCGATCTCGGCGTTCGCCTGGGCGATCACCTTGTCCTCGTCCTGGGTCGCGTCGTAGTGGACGATCTCATCGCTGACGACGCCGTCTTCGACCACCCGGTAGGGGGTGGTGACGAAGCCGTGCTCGGAGATCTGCGCGTAGGAGGAGAGTGAGCCGATCAGGCCGATGTTCGGTCCCTCCGGGGTCTCGATCGGGCACATCCGGCCGTAGTGGGTCGGGTGCACGTCGCGGACCTCGATCGGCGCCCGCTCACGGGTCAGACCGCCGGCCCCGAGGGCCGAGAGCCGCCGCCGGTGGGTGAGGCCGGCGAGCGAGTTGGTCTGGTCCATGAACTGCGAGAGCTGCGAGGAGCCGAAGAACTCCTTCATCGCCGCCACCACCGGGCGGATGTTGATGATCGTCTGCGGGGTGATCGCGTCGGCGTCCTCGGTGGTGAGGCGCTCGCGGACCACGCGCTCCATCCGGTAGAGGCCGATCCGGAAGGCCTCCTGGATCAGCTCGCCGACCGTGCGCAGGCGGCGGTTGCCGAAGTGCTCGTACTCGTCGAGATGATCGTAGACCTGCTCGCGCGGGTAGGTGATCGCCTCGGCGGCGTAGTCCTTGATCGGGTTCTCCTCGTCGATCTCCTCGGGAATGCCGAGCAGCTTCGGCAGCGAGACGAGCTCCTTGACGAGGGCGATGATGTCGTCGTGGGTCAGCACCCGGGTCTCGAGGTCGATGTCGAGGTCGAGGCGGGCGTTCAGCTTGTAGCGGCCGACCCGGGTGAGGTCGTAGCGCTTCGGGTCGAAGAAGAGCTGCTCGAGCAGGGCCTTGGCGGCGTCGACCGACGGCGGCTCGCCCGGGCGCTGCTTTTTGAACAGCTCGATCAGGGCGCCCTCTTCGGTCTTGGTCGCTTCGGTATCGGCCTCGATCGTGTGGCGGATGTAGACCGAGTTGCCGAACATGTCCAGCAGCTGCTGGTCCTCGACGTAGCCCATCGCCCGCAGCAGCACCGTCACCGGGAGTTTCCGCTTGCGATCGATGCGGACGAAGACTTTGCCTTTTTTGTCGACTTCGAGCTCCAGCCAGGAGCCGCGGGCCGGCATCAGGTTGGCGATGAAGACCTGCTTTTCGGGGTCCTTCGGCGCCATCACGTAGGCGCCCGGCGAGCGGACCAGCTGGGTGACGACGACGCGCTCGGTGCCGTTGATGATGAAGGTCCCGCGCTCGGTCATCCACGGGAAGTCGCCCATGAAGACGGCCTGCTCGCGGATCTCGCCGGTCTCCTTGTTCTGGAAGGCGACGGTCGCGGTCAGCGGGCGCGAGTAGGTCATGTCCTTCTCGCGGCACTCCTCGATCGTGTGCGGCGGCTCCTCGAACTTGAAGTCGCCGAAGACGATCTGGAGGTTCCCCGTGTAGTCCTCGATCGGGGATATGTCGTTGATCGTCTCCCTCAGGCCACCTGCTTTCGGATCCGTCAGTTCCTCGAAGGAACGACGCTGGATATCGATCAGGTGTGGAACCTCGAGCGGGTTGTCTAGGCGGGAAAAGCTCCTACGGGTTACGGGGGCAGCGTTGGAACGTGCCAAAGTCGGCGACTCCTCCTCGGAAGGTCAGAGGGACGTGAAGACGTAAGGAAAAACGCAAAATATGGGCAGGGGCACTCAAATGGCGCGCGACCGCGGAAAATAACACACAGCCGCAGGCGCCTTCAAGTTTGGCTCTCCGAGCGGGATCGGAGGCCCCGGTCGCTCGCCTATGCGAGTTCGACCGTGGCCCCGGCCTCCTCGAGTTCAGCTTTGAGTTTGTCGGCCTCGTCGCGCTCGACGCCCTCTTTGATCGCTTTCGGAGCCTCGTCGACGAGCGCCTTCGCCTCTTTCAGGCCGAGGCCGGTCGCCGAGCGGACCACCTTGATGACCGGGACTTTCTGCCCGCCCACCTCTTTGAGGACGACGTCGACGGTCGAGGACTCTTCCCCGCCGCCTTCTTCGCCGCCGCCGGCACCGCCGGCGGCGGCCGGTGCCGCAGCCGCAACGGCCGTCGCGGAAACGCCGAACTCCTCCTCGAGCGCTTTGATCCGCTCGGAGAGCTCGAGCACCGAGATGCTCTTCAGCTCCTCGATCCAGTCCTCGGTTGAAGTTTTGGTTGCCATCAGTCGCTACCCCTCTTCCTCGTTTGAATCTTCATTCGAAGTCTCTTCTTTTGCCTCCGGCTCTTCCTCCGGCGCCTCCGCCTGGTCGGCCGGCGGCTCGTTGCCACTGGAAGCCTCGGTAGGCGCCTCCTCGATAGGAGCCTCTTCTGCTTTATCCGCAGTCGGAGCAGACTCGTCTGCCTCATCCGCATCTCCCGCGGGTGGCGACGATGCGGGACCCTCGCCGGTAGGCGAGGGGGACGTATCGGAGACAGGACCCGCGGGCTCTGCGCCCCCAGACACGAGTCCCTGCTCCGCGATCTGCCCCAGCTGCAGAGCCAGGCCCTGGATCATCGAGCCGAGGCCGCGCACCAAGCCCGTGAGCGGGCTGGCGACGATGCCGGCGAGCTGGCCGTTCAGCACTTCGCGGCCGGGCAGTTTGGCGATCGATTTGAACGCGGACTCGTCGAGCGAAGTCGCATCCATGAAGCCGCCCTTGTAGGTGAGGACCTCGTGCTCTTTGTTGAACGTCGTGATCGCCTTCGCGGCCTGGGCGGTGTCGCCGCGGACGAAGGTCAGCGCGGTCGGGCCGCTCAGCAGCTCCGCCAGCCGTTCCTCGCCGGCCTGGTCGGCGGCGATTTTCGTCAGACGGTTCTTGACGATGCGGAAGCTGGCGTCGGCTTCGCGCAGTTTCGAGCGCAGCTCGGCCGCCTGCGGCACGCTGATGCCCCGATAATCGACAGCGAAGATCGCCTCAGACGCCTCGATCTGGGCGGCGATCTCTTGTATGGCTGCGGACTTTTCCTCGCGGTTCATCGTCTCACCTGCACCGGGCTTACGGGCACTGCCCCGCCGATGGTCTGCGGTTAGCGGCGACGCAGTTTAGGCGGTCACCGGCTCCGGTGCGGTCTCCTCCGCGGCGGCGGTCCCTTCGGCGCCATCGCGGTCGGCTTTGGCCGTCGAGTCGACGCGGATGCCGGGCCCCATCGTCGTCGCCAGGGTGACCGAAACGAGGTAGCGGCCCTTGGCCGAAGACGGCTTGGCACGGACGATCTCGTCGATCACAGCCTGAAAGTTCTCGAGCAGTTTCGGGGCGTCGAAGCTGGCCTTGCCGATCGCCATGTGGACGATCGCCTGGCGGTCGGTACGGTATTCGACTTTGCCCGACTTCGAATCGCCGACCGCTTTCTCGACGTCGTCGGTGACGGTGCCGACCTTCGGGTTGGGCATCTTCCCCTGCGGTCCGAGCACGCGGCCGAGCTGGCCGACGGCTTTCATCATCTCCGGGGTCGAGATCGCCACGTCGAAGTCGGTCCAGCCCTCCTGGACTTTCTCGACCAGGTCCTGGCCGCCGACGAAGTCCGCCCCGGCGGCCTCGGCGTCGCGGGCCTGCTGGCCCTGGGCGAAGACCGCAACGGTGACGTCTTTGCCGAGCCCGTGCGGCAGCGCCAGGGTTCCGCGCAGCTGCTCGTCGGCGTGGCGGACGTTGACGCCGAGCAGGACATGCAGCTCGACCGTCTCGTCGAACTTGGTGCTGGCCGTCTCCTTGATCAGCGCGATCGCCTCGGCCGGCGGGTAGGCGCGGTCACGGTCGACCTTCTCGTACTGCTGGCGGTATCGCTTGCCGTGGGCCACTTGCAGTTCTCCTAGGCGACGTCGACGCCCATCGAGCGGGCGGTGCCGGCGATGATCTTCTTCGCCGCGTCGATGTCGTTGGCGTTGAGGTCGGGCATCTTCCGTTCGGCGATCTCCTGGATCTGGGCGTCGGAGATCGTCCCGACTTTGTTCACGTGCGGCTCGCCGGAGCCCTTCGGGATTTTGATCGCTTCCTTGATCAGGACCGCGGCCGGCGGCGTCTTGGTGACGAAGTCGAAGGAGCGGTCCTCGTAGACGGTGATTTCGACCGGGATGATCGTCCCGCCCTCGCCCTGGGTCTGGGCGTTGAAGGCTTTGCAGAAGTCCATGATGTTGACGCCGTGCTGGCCCAGCGCCGGACCGACCGGCGGCGCCGGGTTGGCGTTGCCCGCCTGGATCTGCAGCTTGATGACCGTGAGGGTTTTCTTCGCCATGAGGGGTTGCGGAGGGTAGCGGTCTTTGCGACCTAGATCTTCTTGACCTGGTCGTAGCCCACCTCGACCGGCGTCTCGCGGCCGAAGATCGAGACCAGGACCTTGAGTTTGGCGGCGTCCTCGTTGATCTCGGCGATCTCACCGGAGAAGTCGGAGAGCGGGCCGGAGATGACTTTGACCGATTCGCCGATCGCGAACTGGGCCTGGGTGCGCGGCCGCTCGGCGGTCTCGCGGTGGAGCAGGCGGTCGACCTCCGGTTTGGACAGCGGCACCGGCTTGTTGCGTTCGGCGCCGACGAACCCGGTCACGCCGGGAGTGTTTTTGACCAGGTTCCAGGCGTCGTCGGTCATCTCCATGTTGACGAGGACGTAGCCCGGCATCGTCCGTTTCTCGGTCTGGACTTTCTGCCCGTCCTTCATCTCCGAGACCTGCTCGGTGGGGACGACGACCTGCCGCACGTTGCGGTTCTGGCTCATCGTCTGAACCCGGTGCTCGAGGTTGTGCTTGACCTTGTTCTCGTGCCCGGAGTAGGTGTTGATCACGTACCAGCGATACATCTGAAATGAAGCCTTTGTCTCGGGATCCGGTTTAGAGGATCTGCTTGATGAGCCAGTTGAAGGCCGCGTCCAGGGCGCCGAGGTAGGCGGCCGCGACGGCGACGAAAAGGATGGTGACGGCCGTAGCCTGGACCAGGGTCTCCCGGTCGGGCCACTGCACTTTCTTCAGCTCGGCCCAGCAGGAGATTAGAAAACCGAGGAAACCGCCGCGCTGACGCTGCGCCGCCGCCTGTTTCTGTTTCTTTGCGAGCTGCTCGCTCTCACGCCGCTTCTGCTCGTCGCGTTTGCGCTTTTCGGCTTCCTTGGCGGCCTTCGCTTCGGCCCGCTTCTCCGCCCGCGAGGGCTTGGGGTCCTCCGGCAGGCGCAGCGCCTCCTCGGAGACGCCGGCGGCCATCCCCTGCTCGCGCGCCTCGACGATCGCCTCCTCACCCGAGACCGGCACCTGGGTCTCGTGCTGGGCGCGGCTTTCGCGCGCGCGTCCGTCGCCGGAGCGTTTCCGCTCTTCGGCTTCGCGGGCCCGGCGCTCGGCCTTGCGCTGTGCGCGGGTTTTCGCCATCGACGGAGCTAGCGCGTCTCTTTATGAGGGGTGTGGTGGCCGCACCAGCGGCAGAACTTGCGCATCTCGATCCGGTCGGGCGTGTTTCGCCGCGACTTGTTGGTCTGGTAGTTGCGCCGCTTGCACTCTTCGCAAGCCAGCGTCACTGCGATGCGGACATCTCCGCGAGCCATCTTCTCCCTCGTTCCGTGCCAGAGGTAGTCGTTACAGAAGCCTTTACAAAAAACAACCCCGGGCCGAGGCGCGAGGCTGGGGCCAAGGATAGCGCCCCCGTCCCATTCGGGCGCCGCTGCCAGCCGTCTACTTAATTCTTTGTACAATCGTTTTCACCTAATGGAACCGGGCACTTAGGATTGACCTTGCGAGAGGCGATCAACAAGCGGCGGCTGATCGACCGGGACAGCTTCGTCGAAGAGGTGGAAGAGCGCCTCCTCGACCCGCGAACGCAGGGGCAGCCGGGGGCGCTGCTGCTGCTCGACATCGACTCCTTCAGCATCGTCAACGATTCGCTCGGGCACGAAGCCGGGGACCGCCTGCTGGAGACGGTGGCGACGCTGCTGCGGGAGGAGGCGCGGGTGGAAGACCTGCCGGCGCGGATCTGCGCCGACGAATTCGCCCTGCTGCTGCAGCGGGCGGCGCCCGAGCAGGCGATGGCGGCGGCGAAGCGGCTGATCGGGCTGGTGCGCGAAAGAGGGACGCCGCCGGTCGGGGCCAGCGTCGGCATCGCCACCTTCGGCGGCAGCGGCGAGGAGGTGACGGCGGAAGGCTTGATGATCGCCGCCGACATCGCCCTCTGCGAAGCCAAGGAAGAAGGCGGCGGCCGGGCCGTCGACTCGAGCAGCGGGCCCAACAACAAGCTCACCTGGGCCGACCGGATCCGCGAGGCGATCGACCAGCAGCGGATCGTCGTCTACGCGCAGCCGATCTTCGACCTGCGGGAGCATGCGATCGCCCGCGAGGAGCTGCTGGTGCGGATGCTCGACGAGCACGGCGACGTCATCCCCCCCTCCTCCTTCCTGCCGACGGCCGAGCGGCTGGGCATGATCGTCGAGATCGACCGGATGGTGCTGGAGAAGGCGATCGAGCTGGCGGGGCGCTCGCGGCCGATCGCGGTCAACGTCTCCGGCGCCTCGCTCTGCGAGCCGGCGCTGATCGAGGACGTGCGGACGGCGATCGCCGACGGCCTCAACCCCGGCTGGCTCGACTTCGAGATCACCGAGACGGCGGCGATCACCAACATGGGCGCGGCCCGGGCCTTCGCCCAAACCGTCACCGCGATGGGCTGCGGGCTCGGCCTCGACGACTTCGGCACCGGCTTCAGCTCCTTCGCATACCTGAAGGAACTGCCGGTCCAGCACCTCAAGCTCGACATCGAGTTCATCCGCAACCTGCCGACCTCACCGGTCGACCAGAAACTGGTCGGGGCGATGGTCCAGTTCGCCAAGGCATTCGGCCAGGAGACCGTCGCCGAGGGCGTCGAGGACGCCGAGACGCTGGCGATGGTCCGCGCCTTCGAAGTCGATTACGCCCAGGGCTTCCACATCGGCGAGCCGGCTCTGGTCGACGGCGTCGAGCTGCCGGCTGCCGGCTGATCGTTTTTCATGCTTTTTCAGGCATAATGCCTTGATGAGCATCGGGAGGGCGATCAGGACCGTACGCGAACAGCGTGGGCTGAGCCAGTCCCGCCTCGCCCTCAGGGCGGGAACGGATCAGGCAGCGGTGAGCCGAATCGAGCGGGAAGAGATTTCGCCGTCGGTGGAAACGATCGAGCGCCTGCTCGCTGCCCTGGGGATGCGCCTGGCGCCGGAACCCGTTCCGCTCGAGCGCGATTACGACCCACTGCATCTGGAGGCATCGCTGCAGCGCTCGCCGGAGGAGCGGTTGCGATTGGCAGTCTCATGGAACCGCCTGGCGGGGCGCCTCGCCGAAGAGGGCAGGCGCTCGCATGAGTCCTGAGCGCCGGCCGGCGCCCCTCGACGCTCAGCGCATCCTCGACGAACTCGGGCGCCATCGCGTCGACTACGTCCTGGTCGGAGGAATGGCGGCCCAGACCCACGGGAGCACGAGGATGACCAACGACGTCGACCTGATCCCAGCGCCCGATCCCGCCAACCTCGAGCGTCTGGCGGAGGCGCTCCGGGCGCTCGGCGCGCGCGTGCTCAACCCGGGCCATCAGGGACTCGACATCGACGCCCGGATGCTGCCCAGGGCCACGATATGGCAGTTTTCGACCCCGCATGGGGACATCGATGTCCTGCATGAAGCGCCGGGGGCGGCCGCTTACCCGGAGCTGCGCGAGCGCGCACTCGTAATCGCCCTCGACGACACCACGGTTCCCGTCGCCGGCCGCGACGACCTCATCCGCATGAAGCTGGCCCGCGGTCGGCCCGTTGACCTTGCCGACGTCGCCGCCCTCACCGATCCGAAGGCAGACTGAACGCGGCAGCCGGCGCGACGTCAGAGGCCGAGCGTCTTGGCGATGATCGTGCGCTGGATCTCGGAGGTGCCGCCGTAGATCGTCGAGACCAGTGAGCTGCGGACGAGGCGCTCCATGTCGTACTCGGAGGAGTAGCCGTAGCCGCCCATCATCTGCATCCCTTCGAGGGTGACGCGCTTGGTCACCTCGGTGACGAAGAGCTTCACCATCGAGGCCTGCTGGGGCAGCATCCGGTCGGGGTCTTCGTCGACCAGGGTGGCGACCCAGTGGGTCATCAGGCGGGCGGCCTGGAGGTCGGTGGCGAGATCGGCGATCCGGTGCTGGAGCGCCTGGAAGGAGCCGATCGGGCGGTCGAACTGGCGGCGCTCCTTGACGTAGAGGAGGAGGTCGTCCATCGCCCGCTGGGCGATCCCGAGCATCGTCGCGGCGAGGATCAGCCGCTCGACGTTGAGCCCGGCCATCAGCTGCGTCCAGCCCTGGTCGACCGCGCCGAGAACCGCGTCCTCGGGTGCGGCGCAATCGGTGAAGTAGAGGTGGTTGGTCTCGCGGCCGCCCATCGTCTCGATCGGGACCACCTCCATGCCCTCGGCGTCGCTGGGAACCCAGATCATCGTCAGCCCCTCGTGCTTGTCGGCCCCGCGGGTGGTGCGGCAGACGACGAGCACGTGGTCGGAGATGTGGGCATTGGAGCAGAAGACCTTCTGGCCGTCGATGACGAAGCCGCCGTCGACCCGCTCGGCCTTGCAGGAGAGGGCGCCGACGTCGGAGCCGGCCTCGGGCTCGGTCATCGCGATCGCCTCGACCGAGCCGGAGGCGATGCCGCCGAGGATCTCTTCCTTCTGCGCCTCGGTGCCGAAGCGCTGGGTGGCCCCGGCGACGATCAGCGTCGTCGCGTAGCCGCCGATCGGGGCGAGGCCGCGCGAGGTCTCCTCCATGAACAGGCAGGCGTC
This sequence comes from Solirubrobacterales bacterium, assembly GCA_035708105.1. Classification (GTDB taxonomy): domain Bacteria; phylum Actinomycetota; class Thermoleophilia; order Solirubrobacterales; family 70-9; genus VAYN01. Next base: position 18,250 of record DASSTG010000015.1, read on the forward strand.
GAGCATCGAGCCGCCCGAGCCCCCGTACTGCTCGGGAATCGTCACCCCGAGCCAGCCCAGCTCGGCCATCTGCTTGTAGAGGTCGAAGTTGTGGTGCTCCCGATAGCCGTCGGTCAGCCGCTCGCGCTGGTCGGCAGTCCCACACTCGCGGTCGCAGAAGTCGCGGATGGCGTCGACGAAGTCCTTCTGCTCGTCGCTGAGGGCGAAGTCCACGGGCGGCAGCCTACAGACGCCGGCGCAGGCCGGGCCGGAGAGTCGACACACCCCCGAAAGCCTGGCGGAGCCACCGCGAGCCTTTCCAAGCCCTAACCTCGATGACGAAGGAATCGTCTCCGGATCGGGCGATGGCGGCCGAGCGAGGACGGGCTGACGAACCTGCTGCCGCCGGGCCCGGATCGCACCGCCATGTGCAGGGCGCTGCCGCGCAGCCAGCGCTTCCAGGAGAGGAACCACATCGTCCAGCCGTTGTCCCAGGTGCCGGCGCGGGGGCTGCCGGTGATCTTCACCGGGTCGCCCGGCACCGCCATCTCGTAGAAGGTCTCGGCGTCTTCGGGCGACATGTTGACGCAGCCGTGGCTGACGTTGGTGAAGCCCTGATCGCCGACCGACCAGTAGGCGTCGTGCAGGTAGTCGCCGCTCCAGGTGAAGCGCACCGACCAGGGCACCTCGATGTCGTAGCCGGGACCGACCATGTCGACCGGGTTCGCCTTTTCGATCGTCAGGTAGGTGCCGTTCGGCGTTTCGTCACCCGGTTTCCCGCTGCTGATCGGCCAGTGCGCGAACAGCTTCCCTTCCCGGTAGACGTTCATGTGGTGGTCGGCGGTGTCGGCCACCACCCTGACCGACGATCCGATATCGAAGCGCTGGGTGAGGGTGTGGTTCCCGTAGACCCCGGGGGCCGCCTCGACTCCGTTCAGGTGCGCGGTGAAGCTCACCTGCGTGTGCGGTGGCCAGTAGCGGCGGGGGCGGAAGTAGAGGCAATCGGCCGCGAGGTTGCAGCGACTGTCCCAGCGCCAGGCGCCCACCACCGGCTTCGAGGTCTTGATCTCGAGCGACCGCTCCACGGCGGCCCGGTCGGCGACGGGTCGGCTGAAGTAGAGGATGATCGGCATCCCGACGCCGTAGGTCTGCTTGTAGCCCTCGATGATCTGGGTCGTGAACGTCCTGGCGGGGGTGAGCGTCCGGAACCGGCTGATGCGCGTAACCGGTTCGCCGGAGCTCCCCACAGCGGTCGCGGTGACCGTGTAGTGCCGCGAGACCCCCAGCGCCCAGGTGCTGCGCCAAACCGTGGCCGCCGCGTTCAGCTTGCCGCTGACGTGCTCGCCCCCGGCCTGGACGACCACGCGGCTGATCCTCCCGCCCGCGGCCCTGACCGTGATCCCGCGGTCCGGCCTGGCGTCGGTCTTGCCGCCGGCGGGCGTGATCGACAGCCGCACGCCGCTTTCGCTCGGTTCGGCACCGGCGCTGACCGTGCCGCCGGTGCTCGTCCCGCCGCCGCAGCCGGCAAGCAAGAGCGCAAATGTCGCGCAGATCGCCAGGCCGATGAGGCCCGGGCGACCCTGCGGCGATGACGGCCCCGCGTCCGCCGCGGCCGGACGGAACGCAGCCGCTTCGAATCGACGCGGACTGTGCACGGGATCGTTGTAGCACGCGGTGTGGTGCTCCTTCAGCCCCCCCGCTGCCGCCTGCGGCCGAGCGCCTGCGGCGCCCAGAGGATCAACGCCAAGCCGCCCGTGGCGAAGAAGAGCGCCGGCAGCAGCCAGCGAGTCAGCGGCGAGATCGCAAGGCCAAGCGAGGCGACGCCGACCCCACAGCAGAGGCAGAACCCGAATGTCTGTTCCTGGCTGTGGGCGAGGCGGCCCGAGGGGCGCCGGTTCAGGAGGACGAAACCCGCCCAGACGGCCTGGATACCACCCGCGAGCAGGAGACCCAGCGCCAGCAGCGGGCTGCCTGCGGTTACGTCCATCGCCCCTGCCGCCCACATCAACAGCCCGAGCAGTAGCAAGCCGATCAGTGTCGTGGCGCGCATCTTCCGTCTTCTCCTGCCTTCGCCCGCTGGTTCTCCCGCCGGACGGGCTGAGTATCGCCCGGCTCGCGCGGCCTTTCAACCCCGGATTCTCGACCTACGGTCAGGCCCTGTCCTCGCCGTCAAACGGGTTCTCGGCGACGATGCCGTCGAAGCGCCTGAAGTCGCGGTCGCGGGTGTAGATGGTCCGTACACCGTGCTGGCGCATCAGCGCCGTGAGATGACCGTCGGGCACGTCGTTGCCGCGGTCGGGATCGTTGCGGGTCGCCAGGTACAGCTCCCAGAATCCCTCGCCCTCGCCCGGCGTGCGGATGTGGGGCAGGGCGAGCAGGGCGCCGACGTTGGCGAGTGCCTCCGCCGGGCCGAGCGGCCGTGGAAGCAGCGAGGGGTGGGTGACGATCCGCAGGTAGCCCATGATCACCGGCCAGAACAGGTAGACGAGCTCCGGCCCCGCGGCTAAGCGCTCGATCAGCTCGCGGGCAGGCTGGTGAACGGGCTCCGCCTGATTGGATGCGTAGACGAGGACGTTTGCGTCGACGGTGACACTCACTGGTCGAGCACGGCGCGCAGCGCCTCCTTGTCCTCGAGGTCGACCGCCGGCTTGCCGAGGTCGCGGCTGACCCAGGAGAAGGGCGGCGGTGCCGGGGTGTCCTCATGCAGCTCGCGGGCGAGGAGCTGGGAGGCGAGCTCGCCGATCGACTTGCGCTCGCGCGCGCTTCGCTCGCGCAGCTCCTGCAGGACCGAGGGATCGAGGTTGAGCGTCGTCCTGGTCATGATGCTTGATGCTAGCGCACTCCGCATCGCGCACCATCACCTGCTCACTCAGTTGCTCAGGCGGCGGGGGGAGGCGGAGCGTGGAGCTCCTTCTCCGCCGCAGCCGGGCCGAGGTAGTGGAGCACGGCGCTGTACATGAGCTGCGGGACGACCTGCTCGCCTTCCTCGAGGTTGCCTTTTTCGACCGCCGTGAGGATCTGCAGGAGGATGCCGCCGCCGACCGCGTCAGCGGTGGAGCGGGTTAGCGAAGCTGCCTCGGAGCTCGCGGTGGTGCGCCCTTCGTCGATCAGGTCGAAGAGCGGTTTGACGATCGTCTCGGTCCAGATCAGGGTCGCTCGCTCGCCGGCGCGGCTGAGCTCGACCGTGAGGAAATGGGTCCGCACAGGGTCGGCCTGGAGGTAGCGCAGGAGGCCGTAGGCGACCGCGCGCAGGCGGTCGGCCCAGCCCTCCGGCTCGGCGAGCGCTATGGCGCGCTGGATATCGGCGAAAAAACCGTCGCGGTGGGCTTCGAGCGCGCGGCAGAAGCAGTCCTCGAGATCGTCGAAGCAACGGTGGAAATCCTCCTCTGGGAGCGCCGCCCGCTCGAGCAGCATCGGCAGGGTCAGCTTCTCGTAGCCGACCTCGAAGCAGAGGTCGACAATCGCCTGGCGGAACCGCTCGTCCGCGGCACCGACATCGGCCGGCTCACAACGGGGCCTCACCATCCCTCGACCTCCTTCCCGACCCCCGTGAGCCCCGTCCCAGGCGCGATTCTAGGGTCATTCCGCCTGGACGGCCAGTGACAGCGTCCCGATCGTTTCTCCCGCCGCGAAGGTGGACGTGCCGGGAGCGAACGCCGCATTCAGGCTTTCGGCGGTGGCCGCCGTCAGGGTCGCGCTCTGGCCGGAGATCGCGATCGTGCGACGGGAGGGATCGGAGCTGACGCTCGCTCCGGGCGGGAGGGCGAGCAGAGGCCCCTGCGGCTGCTTGCCCGCCTGCGGCGGCGAGGGCTCGACGTCGGCTTCGGCTGCCAGCGAAGCCGCGCCGGCTTCCAGCCAGACTTCGCGCCAGAAGACCTGCGCGCTGCCGAGCTGGAGGAGTTCGACAGAGCCGCCGAGCTTGACGGTTCCCGCTGCCGCGTCGGGCGCCAGGGTCGATTCCGGGCCGACCGGGAAGCTGAGGGTCGGGCCGGGGCCGAGTTCGGCCGGGGCGATCGGGTTGAGCGAGACGAAGAGGCCGTTCAGCTTGGCGAAGAAGGCGGGGTCGATGGCCAGGGAGAGGCGGCCCTGCTGGAGGAGATGGACGGTCGACGGTTGTGCCGCGGCGGTGAGGGTGCCGAGCGGCTGGCCGGCAGCGAGCGCCCTGCCGAGGCGCAGCTTCTTGTCGAGGCGGGAGGCTGCCTTGGCGGTGAGCCGCAGGCGGCCGGCGGTGAAGGAGACGCCGAAGCCCACTCGCTTCGAGCGCAGCTGTCCGGCGCTTGCGATCTTCAACTGACCACCTCCGACCTTGGCGTAGAGCGGGGAGCGCTTGGCTTTGAAGACGACCCGGCGGAGGACGACCTTTCGCCTGCCGGCCGCAAAGACGATCGTCCCCGCGCTCTCCAGCGTGCCGGTGCCGAGGCCCGGGTCGAATTCGCCGCCGGCGGCGGGCAGGAGGATCCGCGCTCCCCTGCGCCTGGCTCCCTCCCCTACCTGGATCGAGACGCGGTGCGCGGAGAGGAGGCGCACAAAGGAGGGTGAGAGGGCGATCGTGGTGTGACCGGAGGAAATCTGGTCATAGCCGGAGGAAGCGGCCGCCGCGGTGACCGGCAGGCCCACGAGGAGCAGCGGGATGATGCACGCGAGGACCCGCCCTCGCCCCGGCAAGAGGCTCATCCCCTCACCCCGCATGCCTTTTCGACCGTGCCGGAGAGCTCCCGCCGGGCTTCGAAGAAAAAGCTCGCCCGCGCCAGCCGGAACAGGGCACGGTTGGTGCCCCGGGGGGCCGGGCAGCCGGCGTTGAAGTAGCTGAGCTCCCGTCCGCGGTAGTGGTATTTGCGCTTCAGGTTGAGCTTGATGCGATCGACGTAGCCCCATTCCCCCAATGCCTGGGGCAGGCTCGCGGAGAGCTCGGTGCCGTAGGGACCGCGATCGATCCGACGAATCACGAAGGCGATCACGAAGGAGGCGGGAAAGGGGCTGGAGGTGGCGATCTGGGCGAGCACAAGGCGCTTCTTGCCTTCCCGGCCGTTGAAGATCAAAAGGCGCCCGTGGGTCGGGTAGGGCGGCTGGTCGGGGAAGACGATGTGGGCCCAGAAGCGGCCCGAGCCGATCAGCGCCGAGGCGCAGCGCTCGAGCGCCTGTCTGGTGGTCGCGGTCTTGATCCGGGGGATCGGACAGGCGGGAAGGCCTTCGGCCTGCAGCAGCCCGTGGCGGTTGACCTCGATCTCCATGCGCTTCAGCTGCGGCGGGATGCCGCCGGTGACCGAGGCGACGTGGCCGGAGACGAAGACCGCGATCGGGGCGGTCCCCGATCTAGGGAGCTTGTAGGGGGAGATCTGGGTGAGGATCGTGACCCGCACCGTGCCGTCCTGGACGGGCGTCGCCCTTGCCGCGGTGGCGGCGAGGGCGAGCAGAAGCAAAGACGCCAGAAGCGCCCGTCTCCAGCCGCTCACCATCGGCCTAGGTGAACCTGGAAGGTTCGAGCTTGCAGTAGCGGAACTCGAAGGGGAGGACCAGCGAGTTGGCGCGGCTCGCCTGGCTGGTGAGGCGGATGACCATCCGCTCGGCCGCCGCCTTTTCGCCGGCCCGCAGCTTCGTGGCAACCCGCCCGAAGAGGCTCACCTCCACCGAGAGGTCACGCAGCCACTTTGCCAGGCGCGCTTCGTCAGCCACCGGCCGGGGCACCGCGCGCAGCTGGGAGACCGCCCGCCTCAGCGCCTTCGCCGCCTTTTCGAAGCGCGCCGCGGCCGGCTTCAGCTCGTCCCTCCGGACCATGGCCCGCACCCCGGCGAAGATCCGTTCGTTGGCCTTGGTGTCGGTCCTGCAGATCGGCTCCACTACTTCCCGGTAGGAATTGCGGGTGACTTCTTCGGCGCCAGCCGCCGCCACCGCGAAGGCGGTCAAAAGCACACAGGTGGCGAGACCGGCGCCGGCGAGCTGGCCCATTCCTAGTGCCTTCCTTTCTTCTTGCCCTTGCCGTGCTTCGGGCACTTGGCCTTCAGCGGTGCCTTGAAGTCGCGGCGCTTGCCGTTGTGGGCGGTGAAGTTGACTTCGGCTTCGTGCCTGCCCCGGCAGAGGTTCGTCGTGTTAACCAGAAGGCCGTGGCTGCCGCCGAACAGTTCGAGCGTGAACTTGCTGACCGGGGCGTCGGGGACGACCATGAAGCGGTTGCGGATGCGGGCCGAGACGACTTCGCCGTGCTTGCGCTTCAGCACCGAGTCGATCCAGCCGACCAGGTTGATGTTGATCTCCTGCCCGTGCAGGGCCGCGACGATGTCGGGGATCTTGCGTTCGCCGCCGTTGGAGCGGAAGATCACCGGCCCTTCCAGCGGTTCGGAGAGGATCGGCGTCACCGCCCGGGCGCGACCGAGGATCGAGCTCTTCGGGCACTTTTCGCCGTTGCCGCCGCCTTCTGCGAACTGGACCCGCGTGCAGGGCAGACCGACGTTCGACTGTTCGAGCTGCTCGGAGGTGGGCAGGATCACTTCCGCGTGGGCGATGTTGGCATCGCCCTTGCGGGCGGTGAGCGTCGCCTTGAAGGCCGGCACCTGGCTGCGCTTGGTGCCGCCTTTGAGTCGGAAGCTGAGCTTTGGCTTGAAGCCCAGCGCGGCGCAGTCGGCGGCCTGGAAGCGGCTGGAGACGGTGATCGGATTGTCGTCGGCTTCGGAGACGAAGTCCTTGCCGGAGCCGAGCACCGTCGAAGCCGTCGAGGTCGGTTCGCAGCTGGTCGGGTTGAGGACGAATTCGGGGCGGTCCATGTAGATGCGGATCTCGCGGAGATGGGTGGGGATGCCGTCGATGATGTGCGGCAAGGGGTCCGAGCCGGTCGAGTCGACGAAGACTTCGCCGGTTTCGGGGTTGACCTTCAATGCCTCGCGGACGACGACGGTGCCGAGGTCGAAGGGGCCGACGTGGGCGTCGGTGATCGCCACGACCGAGATCGGCGCGCCGTGGTAGGGGCCGGCGAGGTAGATCTTGCCGGGCGCCTGGGCGAGGACGGTGCCGACGCCGGCTTCGACGATCGTGTGGCCAACTTCGCTTGCCGCCGGGCAGCTGGGGTCGGCTTCCTCGAGGGCGGCCATGCCTTCGTGGGAGCGCGAGAGCGCCTTGGCGATCTGCTGATCGGTGCAGAGGGGGATGCCGGCGAGCTTGCCGATCACGCCGGGGGGCAGCTTGATCGAGAAGTGGGTGATCTCCTGTTCGCCGTCCTGGCGGGAGAGGCGGATGTAGAAGGGGGTGTAGTGGCCTGCGGCGTTGTTGGTCGAGCCGGCGATAAGGCCCGGGTGGAAGGGCGGCAGGCCGCCCGTGGGACAGGGGCCGCCGTTGACGCCGCTGGTGATTTCAAAGGGTGGGATCGGCGGGAAATGGTGTTCGGCCGGGGCCGACCAGGGGGTCAGGTCCGCTTCGGCCGTGAAGGCGCCGCAGGCGGGCGGGGTCGTGAGGGGCGAGGTGGCGCCCTGCTTGAAACGGAGACTGAGGTCGGAGATCGGAAGCTGGGGGTTTTCATCGAAGGTCGTCGTCAGCTGTCCGGTCACGGGATCGGCGTGGACGAGGCCAGCGGCGGTAGCGACGATGCCGCGGTCGGGGATGCGGGCGACGAGGTAGAGGGCGAGGAGTGAGTGGAACGGGTTTTCGAAGGGCTTGGCAACGAAGAGGGCGCCGGTCGCTTCTTCTGAGAGCGCAGGAGAGTGGACGTGGACGGTGCCGACGCGGGAGTCGTTGGGGCACCCCGAACCGAAGGCGGGTTCGAAGGTGCCGGCTTCGTAGGCAAACTGGGCATCCGTGCAGTAGCCCAGGCCCGAGCCGGCGGAGGGGTTGAGGGACATCCCTTCGGGCAGGGTGACCTTGATGTCGTCGATGTGGGACGTGGCTAACCCATAGGCGTTGTCGTAGGTCTGAGGAACCTGCAGATGGACGTTGAGACCGGTGGGGGTTTCGGCGGAGTTGGCTGTGGCCTGGACTTCGATCTTTGGTTCGATCGTCAAGCGATCACAACCAAAGATAGGACCGAAAGGCATCGATGCATTGGCAAGAACTCCGGGGGCCTGCCATGAATCGACGCTGAAGACAGCGTTGAGCTCGCTGCCACCGCACGCAGTCGGGTTCGTGATGTAGGGGGTGGGACGAGCATCGGAAGCATGGCCAAAGCTCCCGCCGGCTTCGCCAGGGATCTGCTGAAAGCGGAGGGCATCATGGCTGGAGTCGGCAGGAACGCCCCAGAGCGTGAGCGACACTCCATCGAGCTCCTTCAGCGCCTCGTTGATGTTGGTGAAGCTCGCAACCAAACCGTAGCTGTGTGGGCGCAAGGAGATACCGCCCTCGATAAAGAAGTTTGTAGCGACCGGAAAGCCCAGCTTGGCCACTTCACCGGGGTTTGGCGCCAAGTTGTACACCGGTTCGGTGAAGGTCCCGACACCCGAGAGAGCATCCGACAGGGTCAAGGTGACAACTCCAACCTGAGCCCCTATCGGACATTCATTGCGGTGGAAAACCGCCGCCGAGCAATTCGGGGTATCGACTAAATCTCCAGCAAAGCCGCTGGGTAACTCGTCCACCGTATCCTTTGGATCTGCAGCCAGCGCTCCGTCTGTGTTTACAGTATTGAAGCCAATCGACGTAGTGATATCGGGATGGGCACCCGCCTGGGATGTGGAAAGCGAGGTGAGGGCGCTACCAGGTGATATGCCAAAGCCCGCGCGAGTATCGGTGAGAAGTGTTGGTGTCGTTACCGAGGCGGTCGCCGCACCTCCGCCACTGGCACGAACGACGTTGGCGATTGACCCTGACGCATTGGCCGGGATGTCAACCGGAAACGATAGGACAAGAGCATCGTCGGGAGCAAGCACGCCAGAGTAGGTGCATGTGCGGAAATCGCACGGGAGAGCAGCGTTTTCACGCCCGTCTATGCGTGCCAAACGATCTTCACCGGAAGCGCCCCTGGGGTCCAGAGCGAGCGGTTCAGGAAGTTCGTCCGTGATGTAGATAGGGCTGCCGTCAGTCGCGTCGGCGCCGGTGTTGGTCACGACTACGCGATAGCTGGAGTCCCCATTTTCGTCGCCGGGTCGAAAGTTGGTCGGCAGCGAGACCGCGGTTATCGACAAGCGGGGTGCAGCGGCCAAGGCCGTGGCAGAACCCATCGCAAGGGCGAGGAGGGCCAACGCCAGCGTTGCGGCCGCGGCGGAGAATGCTCTGGCGTACGGAGTCACCTAGGTCGCCTCCCGGTACCGTGGTTTCTCGGTCGCCGGTGGTGGCGACGACAATGCGTTTTGCGTCCGTGCTTGGGGTGTCTACAGCCTCTACGATGCGCGGAGGAGCGTGGGTTACCTGGGCCATGGTAGGTGAGGCTGGAAGGGGTCGCGTCGACCGGCGCGGCTCGCGGAGTTGCGCAGGCATCTCCTTCGCATTCCCCTTCGTGAGCGGGGGGTGGCTGAATGCACGGATCGGCCGTGGTGCAAATGCGCGCGTCGTAGACGTCGCCCGAGGTATCAGTATCAGCGGGCACGAGGCGTGCATGCGTCCCGAAGTACACATTGGCACCGTCAGGGCTGGCTCCGAGGAAGAACGATGGCGCCGAATCGTTACCGGAGCTAATCAACGCGACACAGCCGGACGCGCGGCTACAGGTGCCGGATCCCTGTGCCTCCCACTCGTAAACGTCGAGGGTGCGGTTTGCGTCCCGCGGGACGAGCCCATCAGCCGTCTCGAAGAAGACATAGGCACCGCTGTTTGCCATTGCCACAACAGGACCCGCCGCGGGCCCTTCCGGAGCAGACCGCGCAAAGCGTGCACCGCTGCCCTCTTCGGATCCATTGGGACCGCATGACACGCAGATAAGGTTTCCTTCTGGTGTGGTGGCGGTAGGCGCTTCATAACGAAGAAGTTGGCCGGCGGAGCTGCGAAACAGGAGAAAGCTTCCATTCGGCGTCGTGTACCAGTCCTCACGTGGATCAGAGCTGCGACCATATGAGGCTTCTGTGTCACCGTTCGTGACGCCCCAGTCCGCGTGCTGATCGACGGTGGTGATGTAGTTGATAGCACCACTTGCAGTGTCATACCGATAGAGGTTCACTTCCCCCATAAGTGGAGTTGGTGCGTCGCTTGTCAATTTGCCCGAGGCGAGGAAGTAAACTGCCGAGCCATCGGCAGAGACCGCCGGGACGGCATAGAGGGCAGCGCCGCCTGCTCGGCCCGGCGTGCCGCCTTCACCTGCAGAGATGCGCTGTAGCCGTTCTGCAGCGGGGCGTTCAGAGTCGTATTCGTACAGCTCCAGGTCATGGATTCCGGAGTCGCTGGTCGTTAGCTCAGCTTGGCTGACGAAAAACACTTTCAACCCATCACGCGATGCCCCGACGTATTGGGAGATGTAGCGGCCACCCGGTTCAGGCGCCCCAACCTGGGGGGCTGAGACTTCGACCGTCTTGCTACCGTCGATTCGCTGGTATACCTGTGGCGCATTTTCCCTTGTGGCAGGATTCCAACACCCCCTGGTCTTCGCCGGTTCCTGAGAATCGAACAGACGGTTGGGGTCCGGAGCGGTGAAAATCGCGCGCGTGCCGTCGGCTGACACCGCCGCGTGCGTCTTGCCGTAGGTGTTCCCGCCCCCGTTTCCGAAGGGGCTTTCCGGTTCAAACGGATCACCGAGTGACTTCGTTCCAAGGCCAAGCACGGCACCACACAGACTCACCAGCGTTCCCTTGCTTGTCACGTTCACGAGCCGGCAGTTTTCGGACTGGACGCCGCATTCAGATTCCCTGGGAGCTTCGTAAAGCGCGTTGCTACCTTCATCCTGCCCTGCCGCACCCGCAGCAAGAAGATGGTTGGCGCTCTGCAGGTATAGCCGGCTCATGTCACGGGAAGCACCGACCAGCTGCGTGTGTTCTTCTGCGCCGAGCGAGCCAAGCTGATCCGCGTGACTGACTACGTAAGGCCCGCCGGCGGGCCCCACGACAGTCGCGGTCCGGTTCCCCCCTTCGCTCGCCGGGGATCCGAGCTGAACCTGGAAGGCCACTGTGGAGAACACAGCCGGTTCAAAGAAGACAGCGTCGATATTTTGAACACCGAGATCGGGAGAGGCGAGTGAGGTAGCACTCCACTTCCCTGATTCGCGCCGGAAGACATAGCCGCCTTCGGCGGAAGCCGGAAATGGGCCGAAAGCGGCTCGGGTGTGGAGGAGAAAGGCGTTGCCGGATTCAGACGGATAGCCAACATCATGGGAATTCTCGAATTGACCGTTAGCGTCGTTGGGCTGTGCAAAGAGGTCTTCCGCAGAACCCTTATTTGGCGGCGTTACCATCTCATATGCGCGATGGTCGGGAAGGCCGACGCTCGGGGGTCCGAACGTCGTAAAGCTGAGGGTTGGCCCTGATTCTGTGCCCACGCGGTTGCTCGCGACGACTCGAAAACGATAGGTGGTATCGGGTTCCAAATTGCCGATCTGCTGGAGAACATGGGCAACCGCGCCGCCGGTGGGTTCGCCCGAGCCGATCCCTTCGTCGGGGACCGGCACGGCCATCGTGCCGGCGCCGAATGTCTGCCCGTCTTCTTCAAAAGAGCGCTGCGTGAGGTACTCGAAGTGATAGGCGGTGGCAGCGCCGAGGGGATCGATCTGTGCATCGAGCTCAGCCGAGGTGGAGGAGACGTTGACGGCAGAGGCGGCGGCGACCCGGGGAGCATGCGGTGCGGTGAAGGCGAGTGCGGGGGTATTGGCCGTGCCGCCGACGGCACCCGCGGTGGTCGCGCTGAGGCGGTAGCGGTAGGTGGTGCCCGAGGTGAGACCTGTGAGGTGGACGGCGACAGAGTGAAAGCTGTCGTCGGCGGGAATTTCAGATGCCGCTGGATCGCAACTTGCTGTTCCGCCGGAGGACAGGTCGCCGAAGCCAGAAAGCTTGAATGCGGTTTCGGACACATATTCAAACTTGCAACTGGACAATCCTGACCCTTCGGGGTTTACGGTCGCTTCGCTGTTCACCCGCCCATTGAGTGTGATGGAGGATGGCGTGGGGGCGCTCGGTTCGGCGAGTTCGACTGCGGGTATGAACTTGCCGGGACCCCAGGCGTCGATACGGTGGTCTTCGGGCTCGACGAGGTAGAGAGCGCCGCCGGCGGCCGTTGTCAACTGGCCGACCTGACCGAGCAAGGAGCCCGGAGCTGATTCGGTGATTTGGTCAAGAAAGCGGCCGGAGCCGATATCGAACTCGTCAACTGCCCCAACAATGCCGTTGCCGGGGAGCCTGGTCCAGAGCGATACGAGGAGGTGACCGGCGACACCTGCAGACGAGTCAACCGCCACCCCGGTGATGATTGAGCTGCCGAAGCCGTCAGCTCCGTGGTCTCCAGCCAAGCCTCCGGTTTCCTCACCCGTGAAGGCACGTATGAAGCGACCGGTTGCGGCAAACTCATCCACTTCAGCGATTGAGGAGCCGCTGGTGTTAACTACGAAGACGTTTCCCTGCGAATCGACGGCCATGGGGCCGTTCCTGTCGAAAGTTGAGGTAGGCGTGCCGAGGATCTGATTCCCGGCGACATAGGGGACTTCGCCCGCCGATGGGAAATTCTCGGGCTGGCCTTCCGAATCGAAGCGCTCAACACCCCGCGGCAGCCCATCGCCCAATTCGTTTGGATTCGGGTTGGAGTCGGCATGTGAGACATAAATCGTCCCTCCCGATTCGCCTGCGGAGTTATCGACCGCGACTCCGAGGACCTGCCTGAAGGCGCCCATGCGGCCGAGGAAGGCGCCGTTGCTGCTGAAGCGTTCGACAAAGTCGGCCCCGAAATGCTGCCCAGATTCGTTGCCGGCGACGAACGTCCCATTAGAGCGATCTATCGCGAGGATCCCCGGGGGGGTGAGTCCATATTCGATTACGCGGCCTTCATATTCAAAGGTCGGCGGTTCGGAGCCTTCGATGCTCAGAGTTCCAAGGAAGTTCCCGAAGGGGTCGAAGGCATTGAGGCGATAGGGCGGCCCCGGCGTTTCGCTGGCCCACAGATCTTCCGACGAGTCGGTGGCAATTCCACTCGGCAGGAACGACGAGGGCGCGGGCTGAGTGATTTGGTAGCGAAACGGCCGCTCAAAAGCGGCGGTGGAAGCTGCCGGAAACCAAACTGCGGTGAGGATAGACATGAAGACGAGCGAGGCTGCAAGCCGCAGTCCGAAACCGAGGCTAGAGCCACCGGCAGGGCCGCAAGAGGGGAGTCCGTGCGCGACGACCACCCGAGCGCTGGATCTATTGCTCTGGCGATCTATTTGTGGCTGTGGTTGACGTGCGTTCACGTTGATGAGGGTGGTCGCCGCGACAGTCTCAAGGTGAGCTGGCTAGCCGGTCACCGCCCAGGTGAGAAATACGGTCGGTCCTTCATTCGTCGTACTCACCGAAGCCAGCGTGCCTAGTTTGGAAGTACCGGCGTTTTCGATCTTTTCGGCTGGCTGGAGGAAGGTGATGCTCGTGATGTTGCCGCCTGCGTTTGCTTCGAATACGCAGAGGAATCCGCTCTGGGCACCCGGCTCTTCCGCGTCGCCGCTGCAACCGGTCGGAAGCGGTTCGTATTCAGGGTCCGATGGTTCCAATTTGGAATGTTCGACGTTTTCTGAACTGACGAACACGGTGTTGCTAGCCGGAATCGCGCTTGCCAGCGGGATAGGGAACGAGATCGTGAGCGGCAGGCCCTTTAGGCCGGCCGGCCCAGTGCCGCTGACGATGCCGGTCTCAGTTACGCCCGGCTGAAGCGAGCCCTGGGGCCCAGGAGGGCCTTCTGCGCCGTTGCAGACGTACTTCTTGGTGGAAGAGGGACTGCCTTCGAGCTGAACGGTGACCCCGCCTTCTTCACATTCTTCTCCGGGGCCGCTGGCGGCAACGCCGAGTTCGACGTTCTTCCCATCGTTTCCGTTGGCGCCGGCCGCGCCGTCTTTGCCCGGAGCACCGGGGTTGCCCTGAGGCCCGGTGGCGCCGTTAGCGCCGGCGGCCCCGGGCTTGCCGGCGTACTTCTTGGCGATCTTGGCGATCTGCTTTTCCTGGGCCTTGGTGAAGAGGTGCTTGCCGGCCAGGGCGGTGCCGCCGAGGGCGGCGACGAGGGCGAGGCAGGCGACGATCAGGCCAGCCTTGCCGAAGGGTTCGGTGAGGCGTCGTTTCAACATGCGGTTATCTCTCCTCCTGGCGGTCGGTCTGCCGGACCGGCCGAGTTGGGTGGCTTGGTGAGGCCGGGACTCCCCGGCTAGTCCCGGCGCTCGCCAGGGGCGAGGGCCGGAGGTGGGTGGTGTGAAGTTCGGTGGCCGCCGCGCCCGCCGCCCGGGGGGTGGGGTGCCGGGCGGCGGAGCGGCGGGTGCTGCCGAGCGATTGCGATCGGTCCCGGCCGGCCGGGCGGGGATCCCTGCCGGCGCCGGGGAGCACGGGCGCTCTGCTCGAGGGAGCCACCGGGAAAATGGCTCCCGCTGCGCCGTCTGCCAGGGAGAGCGAACGGGCGCAGATCGGTCGGCCGGCGCTGCGGCGGCCGAAGACGGGTGGCGCGATCGAGTCGATGAGCATCTCTCCTTGTCCCTGAGTCCCGCTGCCTGCCGCACTCCCGTGCGGCCCCTCGTGGAACTCGTTTCCTATTTCCCTGCTGCTTCCCTAGCTTTGGGTGACTTGCGTTCCCAAAGAGTGGCAAATGTTCCGACAGGGGAATGCAAGCACGCCGAAACCAACCTGTCAAGCAGGCGTTCTCAACTGGAGGGGAGAGTTCCTATAGTGGAGGGGCCTCTAGCGGGCTTCGCGGGCCAGCCGGTGGGCCTCATCGGGCCCGAGATACGGCATCAGCACGAACTCGACGAAGTCGGGGAGAAGCTGCGGCAGGCGCTCCGCCTCGCCGGCGGCGATCGAGCGGCTGATCAGCGTGGCGAGTGCCCCGATCAGGGAGTCCTCGGTCGAATCCGGCAGCGGCCGCGGGCTGCGCCGCTCCTCCCGACCCGGCTCGAGCAAGGGCCTGAAGCCGGCGATCGCCTCGCCGAAGCGGGCGGTGATCGCCGGGCCCGCGGTGAGCGAGTCGACCAGGCAGAGGCGGGCGAGGGCCGGGTCGGAGGCGAGGAAGCCGAGCAGGGCGCGCAGCCCGGCCGTGACCCGGTGGGGCCAGTCGGGGATCGGCGCGATCGCCTCGCCGATCAGCTCCCCCATGTGTGCGATGACGATTTCGAAGGCGGCGAGGAAGCACTCCTCCTTGCTCTCGAACTGCTCATAGAAGGCCCTGCGCGAGACCTTCGCGGCCCTGGTGATGTGGCCGATCGTGATCGCGTTGTAGCCGTGCTCGGCCACCGCCTCGGCGAGGCCGGCGATCAGGCGCTCGCGCTGATGGGCCTCGACCTGCTCCCGCGAGAAGCCGTGGCGACCCGGGGGAAGGGGACCGAGCTCCTCCTCGTCTTGCACGGGCGCAGGATATCCGCCTCGCCGTGCGGGAGCGGCGCCTCTCAGGCCGGTTCGGTCGCGGAGCCGAGGAACTCCGTGGCGACGCGCACCGCCTCCTCCTCGCCCACGTAGGGGCTGAGGACGAACTCGATCGTCTCCGGGAGGAGCTGGGGCAGCTTCTCGGCCTCGCCGACGATAAGGCGCTGGTAGGCGACCCAGAGCACGCCGCCCGCGAGCGTGTCCTCGAGCGTCGCCGGCAGCTGCTCGCCGCGGGGGTTGAGCTCGCGCCCGGGACGCAGGAGCGGGTCGAAGGCTTTCAGGCCCGCCCCGTAGCGAGCGACGGCGGCTGGACCGGCGCTGAGCGTCTCCACCAGGCAGGCCTTGGCGAGGAGGGGATCGGCGACGATCAGCTCGAACAGGGTACGCAGCGCGGCTGCTGCCTTCTGCGGCCAGGCTCCGGGCTGTTCCTCGTAGGCCTCGTTGATCGCCGCTTCGGTTCGCCCCCACGCCTCGTCGAAGAGGGCGAGCAGGCACTCTTCTTTGTCGGCGAAGTGCTTGTAGAAGGTGGCGTAGCCGACCTTGGCGCGGCGGACGATCAGCTCGGTCGTCGTGTCCTGGTATCCGCGCTTCGCCACCAGCGCGGCGGCAGCCCGGAGGATCCGCCGGCGTTGGTCAGCCGGGGCGGCGACGCGGCTCACCGGTTGAGGCCCCGGAGGCAAACGAGATGCTTTGCCTGGAAGCGCACGCATGGAGCGAGGATAACGGCTCTCCTGGCCGCTCCCGAACCGCCCGGGCACCCGCGAGCGCTACAGGTGCTCAAAGTACCTAAAGATGGTCTAGGGTACCGAGCCGCATGGCGGGGCAAGGCAACGCTGGTGACGGAGGCCAGAGAGAGCAGGAGTCAGCGCGTCGCCTGGGAGAGGTCCTGCTGCGGACAGCCGGGGAGCTCGGGTACCACCAGACGACGGTGGGAGACGTCCTGGAGCGGAGCGGGGAATCCCGCGAGCGCTTCTACAGCTGCTTCAGCGGCAGAGAGGAATGCTTCACAGCCGCCTACAAGTGGTTCGCCGGCGATCTGGCGGAGCGGATGCTCGCCGCAGGTTGCAAGGAAGCGACCTGGTGCCAGGGCGTGGGACGGGCGTTGGAAGTGCTGCTCGACTTCGTCGCCGCCGAGCCGGCGATCGCCTCTGCCCTGACCGTCGAGGTGAGGGCGGTGAGGAGCGCGACCGTCGCCCATGAAGAGGTATTGGGCCGCCTCGCGCAGGCAGTTGACCAAGCCCGCCGCGAACCCGGCGCCCGAGCATGGGTGCCCCCCAGGGTCGCGCCGCTGATGGTGGGAGCCGTCGAGAGTTACCTGCGGACGATGCTGGTCCTACGCGAATCGGAGCGGGCGCCCGACGTGCTCGGCGACCTCGTCTTCCATTTCGTCATCAACTACTTCGGCGAGGAGGCCGCTTTCGAGGCGATGGACTCCGTGAAAGACCGGTGAAGAGGCGCTTAGTCGCCGGGCGCAGGCAGCTCGGCCGACCGCCTGACCTCTCCAGCGGAGCCGTGGTGGAAAATATCGTCCGTGATTTCCTCGATACCCAGCCCCACTTCGAGCGGCCTGCAGCTGGGGCCCCTCGAAGTTCATGTATACGGACTGATGTACGTGGTCGGCCTGGCGGCGGCGGTGCTGATAACCGTGCGGCGTTGGGAGGCCCTGGGGGGCTCCCGCACGACGGTCTACGACGTGGCGAAGTGGGGCTTCCCGGCCGGGCTCATCGGCGGGCGCCTCTACTTCGACCTGACCAGCTCCGGTGAAGTGCCGGCGCATTGGTGGGGGCCGTTCGCCGTATGGGACGGTGGCATGGGGATCTGGGGTGGAATCGCCCTGGGCAGCGTCGTCGGCATCTGGCGGCTGCGTCGCGCCGAGGTCTCGGTAGCCGAGTTCATGGATGCGGCCGCCCCGGCGCTGCTCGTCGGCCAGGCGATCGGTCGGATCGGCAACTACTTCAACCAGGAGCTCTTCGGCGGCCCGACCAGCCTGCCGTGGGGCCTGGAGATATCGCCCGCCCACCGTCCCGCCGGTTATGAGCACTTCGCGACCTTCCAGCCGACCTTCCTCTACGAGCTGATCTGGAACCTGTCGCTCGCCGCCTTCCTCGTCTGGCTGGGCAAGCGCCGCCGGATTCGACCGCCGGGCCTCTTCGCCCTCTACGTCGCCGGCTACTCGGCCTTTCGCATCTTCGAGGAGTCGCTGCGGGTCGACCCCGCCCACCACATCCTCGGCCTGCGCCTCAACTTCTACGTGGCGACGCTGCTCTGCGTGGTGGGCCTGATCTGGTTCGTCCGCAGCCAGGCTTGGCGGCCGAGCTGGCGTGCCTCGCGAGGGGGCGCGGGGTTGATGCTCGCGGGCGGAATCATGCTGATGTGTGGGTGCGGCGGATTGGGGAGCCAGCGGCGGCCGGGCGCCGAGAGCAGCACCGCGATCCGGCATGCCCGATCCCCGGCAGATCTTTCCGGTCCGCGGCTAGCTCGCCGGGCCGGCGGGGTTGAGCCGGCGCGGTTCCATATGCTTCTGCCGGTCTGGGGTCGCTGGTCTCCCACCGAGTAGCGGACTAACCGAAAGGAATCGACGATGCACATGCGGTCTCACAGGCACATCGCGGCCCTGGCGCTGCTGTCGCTCCTCGGAGCGGCGATCCTGGCGTCGGCCGGGCCGAGCGAGGCGTCCTCCTCTCTGCCCCGACTCTCCCTCCAGATCAGCCCGTCGGCGATCACCGTCGGCGGCGCAGCCCAATCGGGAGGGGTGAATGTCGTCATCACCGACAGCGGCAAAAAGCCGGTGCAGGCGATCCTCTTCCGACTCAACCAGGAATCGAGTGCCGCCGAGTTCGCGGCCTTCCTCAAATCGAAGAAGTCCGAGGACCCCAACGAGGCGAGCAGGTTCGGCTCGATCGTCTTCGACGCGGAAGCCTTCCCCGGCCATCCGAGCGAAGCCGAAACCGATCTCGCGCCGGGCAACTACGTGGCGCTGGGCGCTCCCAACAACGGCCCGCCCAAGCTGCAGACGGCCTTCACGGTGGCTGCCGCCGCCGCTCCGGCCGCGCTGCCGAAGCCCGAGGCGAAGGTCCGCTCGATCGAGTTCGACTTCCGCGGTCCGAGCACGCTGCACGAGGGCGAGCTGGTCGGCTTCGAAAACCACGGCTTCCTCGTCCACATGGACCTCGCCTTCCCGGCCAAGAGCAGAACCGCCGCGAAGCGCCTGGCCCACGGGTTGCAGACGGGAAGCAACAAGGGGCTGGGCAAGCTCTTCGCCGGGCCGCCCGTTTCCTTCCAGGGGCCGGTCTCCCACGGCGCCTACCAGCAGGAGCGCATCGACGCCAAGCCCGGCTGGTACGTGCAGGTGTGCTTCATGGAAACCCAGGAGGGCGAGCCGCACGCGCAGCTCGGGATGGAGCGCGTGATCAGGATCGCCAAGTAGGCCTGGCGCCGCCACGCGGCGCCTGAGTCAACCGGGTGCGAGCATCGCGCCGGCTCGATTGCGAGCCGGCGCGATCTCCGGCTTCAGAGGTCGAGATCCTCCACGGACTTCAGATACCGACAGCCGCGCTCAGCGCCTCCCAGTCGACATCGCGGAAGTTGTGCATCGGGCAATATTTCGGCCCGCACATCGAGCAGAACTCGGCCGTCTTGAAGTAGTCGTCGCCGAGCGTCTCGTCGTGCATCGCCCGCGCCGTCTCCGGGTCGAGGGCGAGCTCGAACTGGCGCTCCCAGTCGAAGGCGAAGCGCGCTTCTGAGAGTTCGCGGTCCCACCGCGCGGCGCGGCGGTCGCCGCGGGCCAGGTCGGCCGCGTGGGCGGCGATCCGGTAGGCGACGAGGCCCTGCTTGACGTCCTCGGCGTTCGGAAGCCCGAGGTGCTCCTTGGGCGTTACGTAGCAGAGCATCGAGGTGCCGTGCCAGCCGACGACGGCGGCGCCGATCGCCGAGGTGATGTGGTCGTAGCCGGGCGCGACGTCGGTGACCAGCGGGCCGAGGGTGTAGAAGGGCGCCTCGTGACAGAGGCGCTGCTGCTTGGCGACGTTGCGCTCGAGCTGGTGCAGCGGGACGTGGCCCGGCCCCTCGACCATCACCTGCACGTCGCGCTCCCAGGCGCGCTCGGTGAGCTCGCCCAGCGTCCGCAGCTCGGCGAACTGGGCGGCGTCCGAGGCGTCGGCGATCGACCCCGGCCGCAGGCCGTCGCCGAGCGAGATCGAGACGTCGTGGGCGCGGCAGATCTCGAGCACCTCGTCGAAGCGCTCGTGCAGCGGGTTCTCGGCGCGGTGCTCGACCATCCAGCGGGCGAGGATGCCGCCGCCGCGGGAGACGATCCCGGTCACCCGGTGGCGGGTCAGCGGCAGGTGGGCGAGCAGCACGCCGGCGTGGATCGTCATGTAATCGACGCCCTGGAGAGCCTGGCGCTCGATCGTCTCCAGCAGCAGCTCCGGGGTAAGGTCCTCGATCCGCTTCACCGACTCGAGCGCCTCGTAGATCGGCACGGTGCCGATCGGGACGCTCGCCGCCGCGAGGATCGCCTCGCGCGTCTCGGCGATGCGCTTGCCGGTCGAGAGGTCCATCACCGTGTCGGCCCCCCAGCGCTCGGCGAGCCGCAGCTTCTCCACCTCCTCCTCCAGCGAGGAGCTGGTCGGCGAGGAGCCGATGTTGGCGTTGACCTTGACCCGCGCCCGCAGGCCGATCGCCATCGGGTCCAGGCGCTCGTGGTGGACGTTGGCGGGGATGATCATGCGGCCGCGAGCCACCTCCTCGCGGACGGCCTCGACGGGGAGCTGTTCGCGCTCGGCGACCCGCTCCATCTCCGGCGAGGCGACCCCCTGGCGGGCGAGGTGCATCTGGGTTCGGCATCCGCCGTCCTCGGCGAACGCGCTGCGCTGCTTCTCGGACATATCTGCTCCCTTCGCTGGTATGAGCCAGATCAGGTTCGGCGGGTGGTGGCGCTAGGAAGCGACATCTCAGCCCCTCGACAGGGACCCCCCGGGTTGTCTGCATGCATCACCGAGGCTACTGAAAACCGGCAAACGGATCGAGCAGCTCAACCTCCGTGCTCGCAATGTCGCCGACGTTGCGAGTGACCAGAGTTAGGCTCAAGACCCGTGCCGTCGCAGCCAGCAGGCCGTCGACGACGGGCAGGGGATCCGGTGCGTTCATCCTCCCCCACTCCTCCGCGATCGTGCGGTCGATCGGGACGACGCGGTCGCCATGGGCCTCGCTGACGAGATTTAGCCAGCGGTCCAAGGCAGCCGCCGAGTCCGGATCGCGACGACGCACGCTCTCGATGCCGCGGCGGATCTCACCAATCGTCAGGACGCTGAGGAAGATCTCCTCCTCAGCGACATCGGCAAACCAGGCGGTGACGTTCGCGTCAGCTCGCTCGCCCTTGCGCAGCTCGGAGATGACGTTGGTATCGAGCAGGTAGCTCAAAGCTCGACCGGCCGGCCGCGGTCCTCAGGGCGCTCGAAGTCGCGGTCCTCGCCGACATCGGGCATCTCGAGCAGAAGCTCCTTGAGGGGCTTGGCCGAGCCATGGCCGCGGAGCGCCTCGCGGAGGATCTGTCGGTGCTCCTCCTCGGCCGATCGGCCGTGGCGTGCGGCGCGGATCTTCAGCTCGCGCACGACGTCGCTCTCTATGCCTCGAACCAGTAGCTGTGCGATGGTGATAGCAATGATAGCGGCCGGGGCCGCTCATCTCAGCGAAGCCCGGAACGAGACTCGAACTCGTGACCCCTTCCTTACCATGGAAGTGCTCTACCAACTGAGCTATCCGGGCGGGACGGCTGCTGGGCCGTACGCTCAGGCCGATTCTAGACGGTGGCCGGTGATCGGTTCGGCCTGCCTCCAAGGCATTGCCACCGCCAGTTTCCAGGCGCCCTCGAGCCGGCGCAGGACCATCGTCGGGGTCAGCGCCCGGGTGAAGGCCCTGCCCTCCGACCCCGGGGTGGTGAAGACCCAGCGCTCGGTGCCGAAGGCGATCTCGCCGGCCAGGACCATCGAGCTCTCCTGCACTTCGATCCGCGAGCCGGCGGCGATCAGCTGGTGGAGGATCGAGCGGATCTCCTGCCGCCCCCGCACCGCGGTCGCGTCAGGCGTCACCAGGCAGGCATCCTTGGCAAAGCAGCCTGCGGCACCCTCGAGGTCGCCGCGCGTGAGCGACGCCGCGAAAGCCCGGGTGGCTTCCTCCGGCGTCGCTGCGGCAACCATCGTCGCCATCGGCATTGCCCGCGCCTAACCGCCTAGATGAACTTGCTGGGATCGACGTGGCAGTAGCGGAATTCGTAGTCGAGGACCAGGTTGTTCGTCTTGACCGCGTTGGTTTTGAGGCGGACGACCATCTTCAAGGCAGCGTTCTTTTCGCCCTTGGCGAGCTTCCTGCCGGCCGTTTCGAGCAGTTCCGCCTCCGTCTTGATGCCCTTCAGCCACTTGGTCAGCCGCGCGGCATCTTCGCCAGGCTTGGGCACCTTGGAGAGGCGCGCGTAGGTCTGCTTCAGCGCCTTTGCGGCCGTAGCCATGTGCTGGGAGGCCTTCTTCAGCTTCCCTTCCTTGACCTCCTTGCGGACCGTCTTGAGGATTTCTTCCTTCGATTTGTTCGCCTGGCAGATCGGTTCGACCTGTTCCTTGTAGGTCTGCGGCGTCTGTTCCGCGGCGAGCGCCGGAACGACCGCGAGCAGCAGCGCGGCGATGGCAAACGTGACGATCGACTTCCCTGGCATCGGCTTCCTCCCTGTTCCGAACGCGGACCCCAAGATCATAAGCAGCTTTCCGGAGACGATGATGTACAGGAACACACATCCTTGCGTCCAGTGTACTAAATATGCACACAGTGGGGCACCGCGAAGGGGCTTCCGGGTAGCCGGACTGGAAGCCGCGATGCAGACGATTTTGCCTGGCTGAACAGCGGAGCTGGCGCTACTGTCGGGGAATGAAGCGAGCGCTGATCCTCCCCGTCCTCCTCCTCGCTCTATGTCCCGTGCTCGCTGCCCCGGCCTTCGGCGCCCAGGGCGGCGGCAAGCAGAAGCAGGCGAAGTCGCGGACCTTCGAAGTCTGCAGGCGGGGCTGCCGCTACCGGACGATCCAGAAAGCGGTCGACGCCGCCGGCTCGTTCAAGGCGAAGAAGGGCAACGGGAAGGTCAAGGCGGTGGTGGCGATCCGTCCCGGCAAGTACGTCGAGGGCGTGGTCGTCGACGGCACCCTGAAGAAGAAGGACTTCGACGGGCTGACGATCGAGGGGACGAAGAAGAGCCGCCGCAAGGTGATCCTCGAAGGCAAGAACGCGAAGGGGGAGCTGGGGGCGGCGCAGAACGGGGTCGAGGCGATCAGCGTCGACGGAATCGTGCTGAAGAACATGTGGGCGCGGAACTACCAGTCCAACGGGTTCTTCGTCCATGCCGCCAACGAACCCGGCCAGCACTGCGACGGCTACACGATGGACAACCTGCTGGCCTCCGGCAACCGCTCCTACGGCCTCTTCGCCAAGAACTGCTACGGCGGCAAGATGGTCGATTCGGCCGGCTACCACCAGGGCGACTCGGCCTTCTACGTCGGCGAAACGCCGTGCGACTCGCGGAGCTGGACCAACCACGGCGTGGCGCCGCCGCCCAAGCCCTGCCAGCGCAAGCCGAAGTGGACGCTGCTGAAGAACGACCGCAGCTACGAAAACGTCCTCGGCTACTCGGGGACGAACTCGAAGTACGTGAAGATCGTCGACTCGGCCTTCTACGACAACGGCGCCGGGATCGTCCCGAACACGCTCGACAGCGAGGGGTTCGAGCCGAACGGCTGGAACGTGATCGAACGCAACGACGTGTTCTGGAACAACTACGACTACTTCCTCGCCGGCTCCGCCTTCCACACCGTCTCGGCCGGCCTCGGACAGCTGGCCGGGGCGACGGTGAACTACCCGACCGGAGTCGGGATCGTGCTCTACGGCAGCGCCGACACCGTGGTCAGGCGCAACAACGTCTTCGGCAACTACAAGTGGGGGATCGCCTCCTTCTCCGGACCCGGGGAAGTGTTCGTCGCCAACGAAGGCGACGACGCCAAGAACATCAACAACGAATACGTCGTAAACACGATGGGCCGCGAAGGAACCGACCCCAACGGCGAATACGACTTCTGGAACGACAACACCGGCGGCGGCAACTGCTACGGCTCCAACAGCTCCAACTCGACGTTCGCCCCGGGCAACGGCAAAGTGCCGCTGGAAAGGATCTACCCGACCTGCCCGCAACAGCCAGTGCTGGCCGACCAGGTCCGCAGCCTCGACATCTCCGCCGGGCTGCAGATCAACCTCGGCGACGAAAGCGACCCGCGGACGATCCTCGGCTACGCCGGCTCGAACCCGCCTCAGAATCAGCAGTGCAGCTGGGTACGGCGGGTCGCATCGCATCCACCCTTCCAGAAGTTCAAGCCGGTCGAGGTGGCGGCGCAGCCGGGTGAACTGAGCTGTCCGTGAGGCACTGGGCCGAGGCGGCACCGGTCAGGGCGCTCGTCCTCCTGGCGGTGACGGGAGCTCTGCTGGGGCCGGCGGCGGCTGCCGCCCAGGCGCCGCAGCGAACGAAGCCTGCGGTGGTGACCGTCAACGACTTCTTCTTCGGGCCCGACTCGCTGACGATCCACAAGGGGAAGACCGTGAAGTGGGTCTGGTCAGAATCGAACGCCTATCCGCACGACGTCCACCTCAAGCAGGGGCCGCAGAACCTGAAGGAACGCTCGACCTACTCGACCCGGACCACCGCCGTCACCGACGCCGTCTTCAAGAAAAGATTCGAACGACCCGGCACCTATCGCTACATCTGCACCATCCATCCGACGCTGATGAAGCTGACGCTGACGGTGCGGAGATAGCAATGCGCCGGCGCGGTCGTACTTTGCTCCGCCTGGCGGCATTTACTGCGACCGCACTGCTGGCAGCGGCGCTGGCGGTCCCGGCCGCAGCTACGGCGACCAACACCCGGGTCTCGATCGCCTACTACAAGTGGTCGAACCGGGAAGTCCACATCGACCTCGGCGAGAAAGTGACCTGGGACTGGCTCGGACCCGACCTCGCTCACTCGGTCACCGGCATCTCCGCCGGCGCGACGCAGTGGGATTCCGACCCCCACACCGACGCGCCGTTCCACCGCCCCGGCTACAGCTACACGCTGCAGTTCAACCAGCCCGGCACCTACGTCTTCCAGTGCAAGCTGCACCCGGTGGTGCGGGGACAGGTGATCGTCTCCGACGTGCCGGGCGATCCGAATTCGGACCCCGGCCCGCAGGCGCCGCTGAACGTCGACGTCACCCGGCCGGTGCTGAGCAAGGTGAAGCTGGGGGCGCGCGTGGCACACGGCGCGGTTGGCGTCCCGCTCAGCCTCAGGCTCAGCAAGAAGGGCCGGCTGGAAGCGCAGTACTACCGGCTGGCCGGCGGCAGGCGCAGCTATGCCGGCTATGCGGCCTGGAAGCTGAGGGCGGGGACGAACCGGCTGCGGCTGGGCGCTCGCTGGAAGCATTTCGAGGCGCGAACGGGACGTTACGAAGCCGTGCTGCGGGCGACCGATCCGGCGGCCAACGAATCGAGGTCGGTGACGCTGCGGTTCTCGATCGCCGGCTAGCGTGGCGCCTTTCCAAACCCTGAGTTCGGAAAGGCGCCCAGGTCAGCCGCTCTTGCTCCGTTTTCTCCTCGAGGAGCGGCGTTTGGCAGCCGGTTCGGCGGCCTCGCGGAGGGTGCGTTCGCCGGCTTTCTCGGTCGACTCGCCCATCGTGATCTGGAACATCGCCAGCAGCGCGTCGGAGGCGAGCGGGCGCATGCGGTCGAGGGCCTCGCGCACCTTCGGCCAGCTCTCCTCGGGGCGGCCGGCCTTTTCGAACGGCTCCCAGATCTCCTTGACGAACAGCTCGACGAAGGTGCGGGCGACTCGCTCCGAGCAGCGCCGCAGCTCGGCGGCGGTGGCGACCGCCGCCTCGGGCGAGACGCCGAGCTCGACCAGGGCGGCGCCTGCTCGCTGCAGGCGGGGGCTGATCACCTCGATCTTGCCATCGGGCAGCTGGCGCAGGATGCCCAGCCCTTCCGCCCGCCGCAACAGCCTCGGGTCGAACTGCCCCACCCCCCAGGCGGCGGCGAGCTCCTCTTCGTCGAAGATTTCCGGCGTCTCGTCCTCGAACGGGGCGCGGACGGCGCGGGCGAAGTCGACCATCTCCCGCGAGGAACCCTCGCTGCTCTCGAGCACGCGGCGGATCGCCTCCAGGTTGAGGCCCTCGGCCTGCATTTCGCGGGTCAGCTCGATCCGCGCGACGTGGTCCTCGTTGTAGTAGCCGGTGCGGCCGTGGACCTCGGGCGGAGGCAGGATGCCGCGGGTCTGGTGGGCGCGGATGTTGCGGATCGTCATGCCCGTCCGCCGCGCCAGCTCCCCGATCGTCATCTTGCCGTCGGGCGCCTTTTGCCCTCTACGGCTCGCCATCACCTCATGGTAAGCGGGAATCGCTGTCCGTTCATCATTTTGGCGGCATCCGAGCAGAGATATGTGACGGCCTCGGCGACGTCCTCGGCCGGAGTGAAGGTCGGAAAGGACTGGCCGGGGTTCTCCTCGCGCATGCGCGGCGTCAGGATCGCCTCGACGACGATGATGTTGGCGGTGGCGCCGCCGGGCTCGAAGCCGTCGGCGAGGGCCAGGGTCCAGGCCTCAGCGGCGGCCTTCGCGGAGGCGTAGGCGGCGTTGGTGTTGCTCGGGTTCTGGGCCTGCTTGGCGGAGACGAGGACGAAGCGGCCGTGCTCGCCGGCGACGAGCTGATCGTGGAAGGCGCGGGTGGTGTGCTGGACGGTGCGGACGAGGAGGCCATGGAGGAGGTCCCAGTCGGCGAGGGGCGCCTCGTGCAGCGGCTGCCCGCCCCGCCAGCCGCCGACGAGGTGGACGAGGCCGTCGACGTGCCCGAAGCGCTCGACCAGCGCGTCGCACCAGGCCCGGGTGGCGCCCTCGTCGAGCAGGTCGACCGCGCGCCCGTCCCAGCGCTCGGGCGGGAGGCCGAGGTCGGCGGCGAGTCGGTCGAGCGTCTCTTGGTTCCGGTCGGTGCCGGCGACGGTGGCGCCGGCCGCGGCAAGGCGCTCGGCGACGACGGGCCCGAGGCCACCACCGATACCAGCGATCGCGATCACACGGTCATCGAGCATGAGGACATCCTTGCAAGGGACTATCTCTTCGTGGTAGTGGGCGACTGGCGCTCCTGGTTCATTCCTGCCTCTGCAGTGCACGGCCGGAGCGGGATCACCTTGG
This sequence comes from Solirubrobacterales bacterium, assembly GCA_035708105.1. Taxonomy (GTDB): domain Bacteria; phylum Actinomycetota; class Thermoleophilia; order Solirubrobacterales; family 70-9; genus VAYN01. The sequence goes on from DASSTG010000015.1 coordinate 44,881, forward strand.
GCGGCCCGAAATATTCCGAGTTTGAGGTACATCCTCCGCGATCCCTGCGGGCCGAGGAGGAGCTACAAGCTTCTTAGTGGGGGAGGCAGGATTCGAACCTGCGTAGGCATAGCCAATGCGTTTACAGCGCATCTCCTTTAGCCACTCGGACACTCCCCCGAGATAGGCAGGGAGAGAGTCTAAGCCACCCTCCGCGAGAACGCCGGTCTAGCTTTCCGCCGCCCCGAGCCGCGCCGACATCTGTTCGTTGAAGGCGGTGAGAGCGGAGAAGGGGCGCATGAAGACGGTCAGCTCGGCGACGCGGCCGTCCTCGTCGAGCTCGAGGAAGTCGATGCCCTCGAGCTCCCGGCTGGTGCCGGCCACCGTGGCCTTGAAGCGGAGGGCGACGGTGTTGCCGGTGCTCAGCTCATCGGTGTAGGTGAGGTCTTCGAGCGTGCCGGCGACATGGGTGAGGACGGTGCTGACGGTGTCGCGGCCTTCGAAGCCGCGGAAGAGGACGGGGCTGTGGAGGACGACGTCCTCGCGGAGCGTCCCGGCCAGCAGCTCCAGGTCCTTCGCCTCGGCAGCACGGCGGAACGGGTGCGGCTCGGCCATGGCCCCACTGTAGCTCGCCGCGGTGGAATACTCACGCCGTGCCGAGCGACCGGTTCTACTCGCGCCTCTCCCATTCCCTCGGAGCAACGGGGCTGCGCTGGGTGGGCAAGCTGAACGCGCCCCTCTACCGGGCGACCGGTGGGCGGCTGGGCGGACGCGTCGGCAAGGCGCCGGTCCTCCTCCTCACCACCACCGGCCGCAAGTCGGGCGAGAAGCGCACCGCCTCGGTCCTCTACCTCGAGGACGGCGACCGCTACGTCGTCATCGACACCAACGCCGGCAACACCCGCATCCCCGCCTGGTCGCTCAACCTCGACGCCGGCCCCGAGGCCGAAGTCGAGGTGGGGCGCCGCAAGCTCGCCGTCCGCGCCCGCGCCGCGGAGGGCGAGGAACGAGAGGAGCTGTGGCGCAGGCACAACGAGCAGTACTCGGGCTTCGACGAATACAAGGCGGAGCTGCCCGACGACCGCCCGATCACGGTCTACGTGCTGGAGCCGCGCTAGAGGTCCTGTTGATCAGGAAGCTTCCCGAAGCATCTGCGCCTCGGGCAGGCGCTTCAGCTTTTTCAGCGTGTTGTTCTCGATCTGGCGGATCCGCTCGCGGGTGACGCCGAAGGTCTTGCCGACTTCCTCCAGCGTCAGCGGCTCGGCGCCGGAGAGGCCGTAACGGAGTTCGATCACCTGCCGCTCGCGCTCGGGCAGCGCTTCCAGCGCCCTCTTCACGCCCTCCTTCTGCAGGTGCTCGCTCGCTTCCTCGAACGGCTCCAGCACCGCGTCGTCAGCGACGAAGTCGCCGAGCTCGGATTCGTCCTCGTCCCCCACCGGTTTCTCCAGCGAGACCGGGAGCTGGGCGACGCGGAGGATGTCGCGCACGTCGGAGACCGGCCAGCGCAGCTCTTCGGCGATCTCCGCCGGCTCCGGCTCGCGCCCCAGTTTCTGCACCAGCTGCCGTTCGACGTGGGCCACCCGGTTCAGCTTCTCGACCATGTGGACGGGGATGCGGATCGTCCGTGCCTTGTCGGCGATCGCCCGCGTCACCGCCTGGCGGATCCACCAGGTCGCATAGGTGGAGAACTTGTAGCCGCGCCGGTAGTCGAACTTCTCGACGGCGCGGATCAGCCCCAGCGATCCCTCCTGGATCAGGTCGAGGAAGCTCAGCCCGCGGCCCAGATAGCCTTTCGCGATCGAGACGACGAGGCGCAGGTTCGCCTCGACCATCTGGCGCTTGGCCAGCATGTCGCCGCGCTCGATCCGTTTCGCCAGCTCGACCTCCTGGTGCGCGGTCAGCAGGTCGACCTGACCGATCGCCCGCAGGTAGAGCCGCAGCGAGTCGAGGCTCGGCTCCACCGTCAGGTCGAGCTCTTCCTTCTTCGCGTTGCCGGCCTCGCCGCTCCGCTGCGCTTTGTAAGCGCTGACCCCGTCCTGGGCGATCACGTCGATGCCGTGCTCGACCAGGTGGGCGTGGAGCTGGGAGACCTGCTCCTTGGTGATCTCGACCTCCTCGAGTGTCGAGGAGATCTCCTCGAAGGTCAGATAGCCGCGCTCGCGGCCTTGCGCGATCAGGCCCTGAAGCTCCTCGATCTCCCCGATCGGGCTCGTTTCCTCCTCGCGCTCGACGACGTCGGCCGCAGACTCCAACGGTTCGATAGACACTGCCCTCGCTGTTCCCTTCTCCCTTCGAGGGACGGCAGCCGGCCCGGAAGCTCCGACCGCGGCGAATTATAGGGAGAAAAAATTCTCTAACGGGCTCGATCCGCATCCCGCTGGTTCCCCGCTGGGCGGCTCGGCAGCCGAGTTGCTTACTATTCGTTAGCCGATGGCCAGTCAGACGACCGCCACCCCTTCCGCGCCCGACGTCCAGGCCGGCCTGCCCGCGACGCAGGTGGGCCTGTCGCGGGTCGGCGTCACCGGGGTCGAGAAGGTGATCCGGGTCAAGGCCAACGGGGGCGAGAACCTCTTCTACGCCGAGTTCGAGTGCTTCGTCGATCTCAACTCGCAGCAGGCGGGAGTTCACATGTCGCGCTTCGAGGAGATCGTCGGCGAGGCGATCGACGAGGTCGTCCTCGGCGAGGCGTTCAAGGCCGAGGTGCTGGCCGCCCACGTCGCCGAAAAGGTGCGCGAGCGCCAGGGCGGGCAGCGGGCGGAGGTATCGGTCGCCGCGCGCTATCCGGAGACGGCGCAGACGCCGGAGACCGGCAAAAGCACGCAGGAGATCTACGTCCTCTACGGCACCGCCGTCTCCTCCGAGGCCGGCACCCGGACCCTGACCGGAGTCGAGGCCCAGGGCATGACCGCCTGCCCCTGCGCCCAGGAGATGGTCGCCGGCCTCGCCCGCGAACGGCTGGGCGGCGACGGCTTCGACGCCGAGGAGATCGAGCGGATCGTCGAGCTGGTCCCGATCGCCACCCACAACCAGCGCGGCATCGGCACCCTCTACGTCGGCTGCCCCGAGGGCGGACCGGCCTGGATCGAGGCGCCGGAGCTGCTGCGGATCGTCGAGACCTCGATGAGCTCGGAGATCTACGAGCTGATGAAGCGCTCGGACGAGATGTCGGTCGTGGTCAAAGCCCACGAACACCCGCGCTTCGTCGAGGATTGCGTCCGCGAGATGGTCCGGCAGGTCGTCGAGGACTATCCCGACCTGCCGGAGGAGACCTTCGTGATGGCGCGCCAGGAGAACCTCGAGACGATCCACCGCCACAACGTCGTCGCCGAGCGCTACGGCACCCTCGCCGACCTCCGCGCCGAGCTGCAGAGCGGCGAGCACTCCACGCATCACCTGACGATGCGCGAGTGGCTCGAGGCATCCGCCGGTTGAGCTCCGGCCGGCGGGTCCTGTCTCCGATTTTGGGCTCTCCCTATTGGGAGAGTCCTCAAAATCGTCGCCACCCGCCGGAGGAGCGTCTTTCTTCAGGCAGCTGATTTGACCTTGGCCGCGCGCTCGCGCTCGAGGGCTTCGATCCGGCGTCTTAGGCCGAAGAAGTAGTCGGCGCCGCTGAGCACGGTGACGGCGAGGGCGAGGTAGACGAGAACGTCGACCCAGGCGGGCGAGGGGTTGGCGGCGATCAGGGCGATCACGGCGGCGATCTGGAGGACGGTCTTCAGCTTGCCGAGCCGGCTGGCGGAGATGACGATGCCGCGCTCGGCGGCGATCGCGCGCAGGCCGGTGACGGCGATCTCGCGGGCGATGATCACCATTGCGATCCAGGGAGCGAGGCGGTCGAGGGAGACGAGCGAGAGCAGGGCGCCGGTGATCAGCAGCTTGTCGGCCAGCGGGTCCATCAGCTTGCCGAAGGTGGTGACGGAGTCGCGCGAGCGGGCGAAGTAACCATCGAGGCCGTCGGTGAGGGCCGCCAGGGCGAAGACCGCCGCCGCCAGCGCGTCGCCGTTCGGGGTCTCCCCCAGCAGCGCCACCACCACGACCGGCACCGCGAGGATGCGCAGCAGGGTGAGGAAGTTGGGCAGGTTGAGCGGGAACATCTCCCGCTCATTTACCCCCGACGGCCACCGGCGCAGCCTGCCCGGTGGCTTTTTCCGCATCCCGCTTGGCGAAGTAGTCCTCCCCCTCGATGCTGATGTGGGGGACCACCTTCTCCATCCAGCGCGGCAGCCACCAGGCGCGCTTGCCGAGCAGCACCATCACCGCCGGCACCAGCAGGCAGCGGACGACGGTGGAGTCGATCGCGATCGCCACCGCCAGGCCGACCCCGAACTCCTTCACCACGGGATTGCCGCTGAGGACGAAGCTGGTGAAGACGCAGACCATGATCGCCGCCGCCGAGGTGATCACCCGCCCGGTGTTGGCGAGCCCTTCGACCACCGCCCGCTTCTCGTCGCCGAACTCCTTGAAGTGCTCGCGCATCTGGGTCAGCAGGAAGACCTCGTAGTCCATCGAGAGCCCGAAGAGGATGGCGAACATCAGCAGCGGGACGAAGCTGACGATCGGAATCGAGTGGTCGAGCCCGATCAGCGACGAGCCCCAGCCGAGCTGGAAGACGGCGGTGACGACGCCGTAGGCCGCCGCCACCGAGAGCAGGTTCATCGCCGCCGCCTTGATCGGCACCAGCAGCGAACGGAAGGCGACGAGCAGGACGATGAAGCTGAGCCCGACGACGATCGCGATCATCAGCGGCAGCTTGTCGCTGATCTGGGTGGCGAGGTCGATGTAACCGGCGGTCTGGCCGCCGACGTAGGCGCTGGCCTTCGTCCCCCGCAGCGCTTCGGGGATCACCGTGCTCCGGAGGTTTTCGACCAGGCTGACCGTTTCGTCCGCCCACGGCTCCGACTTCGAGATCAGCGTGAAGACGGCGACGGTCCCCTGCTTGTCGAGGGTCGGTTCGCCGGCGACTTTCACGTCTTCGGCGCCGCCTACCGCTTTCTGCAGTTTCGGCAACACCTGCTTCGCTTCGGCCGGTGAGGTGAATTCGGAAGCGATCAGCAGCGGCCCGTTCACGCCCGGCCCGAAGCCCGCGTTGAGCGAGTCGTAGGCCTGGCGCGAGGTCGTTTCCTTCGGCAGGGCGCTGATGTCGTTCTGGCCGAGCTCGAGCTGGAAGATCGGTATTGCGAGGACGACGAGGATCGCCAGCGCGGCGATGCTCGCCGTCCAGGGACGATCGCTGACCCGTTCCGCCCAGCGCCGCCAGCCGTGCGGCTCCTTGTCATCCGGGTGGGTCTTGCCGAGCTTGACCCGGAGGGAGTTGATGTGGGGGCCGAGCGCCCCGAGCATCGCCGGCAGGAGCGTGGTCGCGGCGCTGACCGCGACCACGACCGCGACCGCCGCCGTGAAGCCGAGCGTCGAGACCAGCGGGATGCCGGCGAAGGCGAGCGAGCAGAGCGCGATCACCACCGTGAAGCCGGCGAAGACGACGGCGCCGCCGGCCGTCGCGGTCGCCCGGGCGATCGACTCGCGGATCTCCATCCCCTCCCCGAGCTGCAGTTTGTGGCGGGTGACGATGAAGAGGGCGTAATCGATGCCGACGCCGAGGCCGATCATCGTCGCCAGGGTCGAGGCCACCCCAGGCACCTCCAGCACGTGCTCGAGCAGGCGGACGATCGAGAGCGCGCAGGCGAGGCCGATCACCGCGGAGACGATCGGCAGCATCATCGCCGTCGCCGTGCCGAAGGCGAAGAGGAGGATGATCACCGCCGCGGCAAGGCCGATCGCCTCGCTGGTCTCGGTCGCCGGTTTCGAGAGCTGCTGGCCGACATAGGCGCCGATCGCGGCGTGCAGGCCGGCCGCTTCGGCCGGCCTGGCGGCGTCGAGGATCCGTTCCGACTGGGCTTCGTCGATTTCGCCGGGACCGATCGAGAGCACGACCGGGATGTAGCCGACGGTCTGGTCCTTGCTGAGGAAGGCGACTCCTTCTCTGCTCAGCGGGCTGACCGCCGAGTTGACGTAGTGGATCGCTTCCAGCTTCCTGACGACTTCGGCGACTGGCTGGGCGTACTTCGGTTCGGTCAGCTTGCCGCTGGGCGCCTGCAGCACCAGCGGGTTGCTGCCGTAGGCCTGTTCGGGCAGGTTGTCTTCGAGCAGTTCGGTGGCGATGGTCGAGTCGGTCCCCGGCAGGGTCAGGTTTTCGCTCGTCTTGCTGCCGGACGCCTGGCTGATCGCCACCAGCGCGATCGCCAGCACGACCCAGGCTCCGATCACCGGGTAGTGGTGGCGCGAGCAGAAGCGGCCGATCGCGTACAGGGGGGCGGTCATTTCGCAGACGTCCTTTCCGGAGCGGGGATTTCGCCATTCTCGAAGGCCGAGGGCACGGCTGCAAGCGGGGTCGCGCCGAGTGCCCGCCGCAGCAGCACCAGGTGCTGGGCCTGGCTCGCCGCCATCGAGGCGACCAGGGGCCGGATCCAGCCGTCCGAAAGCTTCGAAACGGCGCCCAGCTCGTGGTCGATCGTCGCGCTTTCCATCTCGTAGAGGAATTCGAGGCCGTCGGCTTGCGTCTGCAGGTCTTCGGCTTCGATCGTTTCCGCCGGCGGTTCCGCTTCGCCGCCGATTCCACGCAGGGTCTTCGTCGTCGCGTCCACGTGTTCCTGTTCCTGGGTGCGGAACTGCGCGCCCATCGCGCGATCGGCTCCGTGCAGCCGCGGCAGCACCCGTTCGTAGGCTTCGACCGCGGCCAGCTGGCGCCCCAGCACTTCGTTCAGCACCTTCGCGTCTCCTTCCTTTTCGGCTTCGGTGGAGGAGCTGCTGCCGCCTCCGCAGGCGCTGAGCGCCGCGGCGCACAGGGCGGCCACGGCCGCCAGGAGCAGGGCGCGGCGCACGATCGGCCCGCGCATGATTCGGTTCGGTGCCATGACGAGTGGCGCAAGCCTATGAGCTCCGACAATCGCCGCGCGCTCGCGGCCCTGGCCGAGGAGGTGCACGCCTGCCGGCTCTGCCCGCGGCTGGTCGAGTGGCGCGAGGAGCAGGCCGCCAACCCGCCGCGCCGCTACCGCGGCCAGGACTACTGGGCCCGGCCCGTCTCCGGCTTCGGCGATCCGCAGGCGCGGGTGGTCTTGGTCGGCCTCGCCCCGGCCGCCCACGGGGCCAACCGGACCGGCCGCATGTTCACCGGCGACCGCTCCGGCGACTGGCTCTACGCCTCGCTGCACCGCACCGGCTTCGCCAGCCAGCCGACCTCGCAGTGGCGCGACGACGGCCTCGAGCTGCGCGACGCCTACGTCACCGCCACCGTCCGCTGCGCCCCCCCGGCCAACAAGCCGACGCCGGAGGAGCGCGACACCTGCCTTCCCTACCTGGAGCGGGAGCTGCGGCTGCTCGAGCGCTGCCGGGTGCTGGTCGCGCTCGGCTCCTTCGGCTGGGACGGGGCCCTGCGGGCGGCGCGGGCGCTCGGCCTCGAGCTGCCGCGACCCCGCCCCAGATTCGGCCACGGCGTCGAAGCCGACCTCGGCCCCTGGCGGCTGCTCGGCTGCTACCACCCGAGCCAGCAGAACACCTTCACCGGCAAGCTGACGGTGCCGATGACCGACGAGATCTTCGCCCGCGCCCGGACCCTCGCCGAGTAGCTCCCCCGCCGGGCGGACCTGCGGCGGAACCCTCCCGCCCGCCTGCCAGGTCTCTACTGGGTCATCCGACCAGGGAGAGGGAAATGCGCAGGCCACGGATCAAACGCACGACCGAGCAGATCGAGACGCCGGAGGGCGACGTCTACCTGCTGCGGCCGAGCGAGGGGAACGACATCCGGATCGAGAAGCCCGACGAGGGGGAACGCCGACTGCTGGCGGCGATCGACGGAGAGCACACGGTCGAGCAGCTGCAAGCCGAGTTCGGCCGCGAGAACGTCGACGACGTGATCGCCCAGCTGCAGCAGCTGAGGGTGATCGAGGATGCGACCGACGACGAGCTGCTGGAGCCCGGCGAGCTCGAACGCTACGACCGCCAGCTCCGCTACTTCAGCGACATCGGCGGCGAGCTGGCTCCCTCGCAGTGCCAGGAGCGGCTGCGCGAGGCGAAGATCGCGGTGCTCGGCGTCGGCGGCCTCGGCGGCTGGTCGGCCTGGGCGCTCGCCTGCACCGGGGTCGGCGAGATGTGGCTGATCGACGGCGACGTGGTCGAGATCAGCAACCTCAACCGCCAGATCCTCTACACGGAGGCCGATCTCGGCAAGCCCAAGGTCGAGCGGGCGGCGGCGCGGCTGAACGAGTTCAACTCGGCGATCAGGATCACCGCCGAGAACCGCCGCCTCGAGAGCCAGGAGGACATCGCCGAGTTCATCGCCGGCTCCGACGTAGTCATCGACGCCGCCGACTGGCCCGCCCACGACATCGAGCGCTGGTGCAACGCCGCCTGCTTCGAGGCCGGCATCCCGTACATCACGATGAGCCATTTCCCCCCGATTGCCCGGGTCGGGCCGCTCTACGTCCCCGGCGAGACCGGCTGCTACATCTGCCAGGAGATCAGCTACCGGCGCGACTACCCGCTGTTCGACGTCGCGGTCGAGCAGCGGCGGGCGAAACCGAGCCCGGCGGCGACCCTCGGACCCGCCTGCGGGCTGATCGGCGGCCAGGTCGCGCTCGAGGCCCTGCACCTGCTGACGGGGCTGAGCAGGCCCTCGACCCAGGGCGTCGCCCACATCTACGACCTGCAGACGATGGAGGTCAAACGCGAGCCGGTCGTGCCCGAGCCCGGTTGCCCGGTCTGCGGCGGGATGGAGCCGCAGCCCCGGCAGGCGCCGGAGGAACGGGAGGCCGCCGACGGGTAGGGTCCCGCCGGATGCGCCTCGCCGCAGCCATCGCCGCCCTCGCTCTCGCCGCCGCGCTCCTGCCCGGCTGCGGCACGGGCACGACGACCACCACCCGCCCGGCGCCGGCCGGCTCCTCCAAGCAGGCGATCCGGGCGGCGTGGGCGCGGAACCCCCACTGCCGGCACCCGCGCGGAGCCTCGCGCTGGGCCTGCACGGTCGGCTCCTATCGCTGCCAGGGCGTGGTCACCGGCCGTGGCTGGTCGATCTCCTGCGCCAAGCCGGGCGAAGCGGTCGCCTTCACGGTTCGCCCCGGCTAGCGACCCTCGTCGCCAGCCGCGCCGAGGGGTCGAGGAAAAGCAGGAGCCAGAGGTAGGGCGCCGCCCGGGGCGCGACGAAACCGAGTGGGATCGAGAGCAGGAAGATGCCGGCGATGTAGGTGCTGCGGACGCGGCCTTCGCGGTGGGTTTCGTCGTCGATCGTGGTCAGGCCGCGGCGGCGGGCGTCGACGCTCAACCACAACCCGACGAGGACCACCGCCGCGAGGTTGACCGAGTAGACGACCACCGAGGGGGTCATGCCTCCGTAGTCGCCGAGGACCTGGCTGCTGAAGGGGATGAGGACGATCCAGGCGAGGTAGAAGAGGTTGAGGCCGAGCAGGCGGCCGTCGAAGGCCCGGACTTCGCCGAAGAAGCCGTGGTGGACGACCCAGAAGCGGCCGATCACGGCGAAGCTGATCGCGTAGGCGACGAGGTTGTCCCAGTTGTTGAGGAGTTCTTCGGTCAGCTTGCTGCCGGACAACCCCTTGTCGATCGTCAGGTTCAGGACCAGCAGCGTGATCGCGATCGCAAAGACGCCGTCGCTGAAGGCGACGATCCGGCTGAACTCGACCTCGTTGCCCTCGCGCTCTGTCACCGACCGCTCTCTGGCCACCGCCGGATCATCCCCGGCGGCCGCGACGGAACCGCGACCCGAAAGCCGCCTAAAATGCTCCCCAGCAGGCCGGCATAGCTCAGTTGGTAGAGCACTTCATTCGTAATGAAGGGGTCCCCGGTTCAAGTCCGGGTGTCGGCTTACCCCTCCTGCGGCCCTCGGCCGAGGGACTACTTCTTCTTCTGGCGCCGTTCCAGCACTTCGCCGAAGGCTTTCTCGATTTCGGCGGTGAGGGTGAGGCGGAAGGTGGCGTTGAGCGCGTCGAAGGCGAGGGGGCGGAGGCGGCCGATCGCGGCGATGATCTCGTCCCATCCCTCCTCCGGGCGGCCGGCCTCGTCGAAGGGCTTCCAGACTTCCTCGACGAAGAGGTCGACGAAGGTGCGGGCGGAGGACTGGGCGTTGCGGCTCAGCTTCTCGATCGCCGCCAGGGCCGCGGGCAGCTCGATCCCCATGGCGAGGACTTCCTCCGCCGCCCGGACCAGGGCCGGACTGGGCGCTTCGTAGCGGTCCTCCCCGAGGTCGACGAGGAGGCCGAGCTTTTTCGCTTTCTCGACCAGGCGGTCGTCGTCGGTGCCGAACCTCTCGACCAGTTCGGGGCGGGTGTAGACCTCGGGCGCCTCGGTGTCGAAGGGTGCGGTGACGGCCTGGCGCAGGCCGACGAAGCGGTCGGCGTCCGCCCCGTGCTCGCCGATCAGCCGTTCGATCGCGCTCAGCTTGAATCCCTCCGCCTGCATCTCCTGGATCAGGCGCAGGCGGGCGACGTGCTGGGGGCCGTAGTAGCCGACGCGGGCCCGCACCTCCGGCGGCGGCAGCAGCCCGCGGGACTGGTGGTTGCGGATGTTCCGCACCGACATCCCGGTCTCGTAGGCGAGCTGCTCGACGGTCAGGTCCGCCTCCTGCGTGGGGACGGGGGCGGCTTTCGTGCTCTTCGCCACACAACGATTCTACGGTTTGAATGTAACCTCGTTTGAGGTAACGTTTCTTTGGGAACAAGCTTTCTGTCATCGACCTTCTCCTCAAGGACAGTCCAATGACCTCCAGCCTCGGAACGCTCGCCGCAGCCGCTCCGCCTCCCGCGGGCGGCGCCGAACTCGGGCAGATCGTGATCGCCACCCTGGCCGCGATGATCGTCACCGCCGCGCTTCTCTACCTCGGCCTCGGCCACCGCAGCGGCCGCGTCATGATCCTCCAGCGCCTCGCCGATTTCGCCGAAAAGACCTCCCGCTTCCCCGGCTGGGTCGCCCTTCCCTCGGCGGTGGCGTCGCTGTCGCTCATCACCGCCGTCTTCGGGATGTACTGGGACATCTCGATCCACATCGACAACGGCCGCGATCCCGGCCCGCTCGCCAACCCGGCCCACTACTTCATCCTCGCCGGCCTCTTCGGCATCTTCAGCGCCGGCTTCTTCGCCATGGTGCTGCCGAAGGAGAAGCCGAGCGCGGTCGCCGTCCGCATCGGCCGCGACTGGTGGGCGCCGCTCGGCGGCGTCCTGATCTGCGCCTGCGGCGCCTTCTCGCTGATCGGCTTCCCCCTCGACGACGTCTGGCACCGGCTCTTCGGCCAGGACGTGACCCTCTGGTCGCCGACCCACCTGATGCTGATCGGCGGCGCGGCGATGGCGCTGATCGGCATCTCGGTGCTGGCGGTCGAGGGGGCGAGGGCCAGGGCGGGCGCCCCCGGCGGGCCCGCTGGCGAGCGCCTCCTGCCCAGGTTCGCCCGCACGGTCGCTTCGACCGGCGGCCTCCTGCTCGGGCTCTCCACCTTCCAGGCGGAGTTCGACTTCGGCGTGCCGCAGTTCCAGATGATCTTCCAGCCGCTGCTGATCATGTTCGCCGCCGGCCTCGGGCTCGTCCTCGCCCGCATGTTCGCCGGGCGCGGCGGGGCGCTC
>DASSTG010000016.1:0-44195 GCA_035708105.1 Solirubrobacterales bacterium
TCGACACCTGGTTCTCCGAGCGCGAGCTGTATGAGCGCGGTGAGGTCGACGAAGCGCTTGCCGCGCTCGAGCGCCACGGCCACACCTACATGAGCGACGGGGCGCTGTGGCTGCGCTCCACGGATTTCGGCGACGACAAGGACCGGGTCCTGGTCCGCGCCAGCAGCGAGCCCACCTACCTGGCCGCCGACGTTGCCTACCACTGGGACAAGCTGCAGCGCGGCTTCGGTCGCCTGATCGACGTTCTCGGCGCCGATCACCATGGCTACGTACCGCGGATCCGGGCGGCGATCGCGGGCCTCGGCGTCGATCCCGAGACCTTCGAGGCGCCGATCATGCGCCTCGTCCACATCGTCGAAGAGGGTGAGCGGGCCCAGATGTCCAAGCGCAGCGGCGACTTCGTCTCGCTCGACGAGCTGCTCGACGACATCGGCGTCGACGCGACGCGCTGGTTCATGCTCTGGCGCAGCCACGAGACGACCGTCGACCTCGACCTCGAGCTGGCGCGGAGCCAGTCGAGCGAGAACCCCGTCTACTACGTCCAGTACGCGCACGCGCGGATCGCGGGCATCCTCCGCAAAGCCGCGGAGGAGGGGTCGCGGGTGGAAGGATTCGACCCTGCGGCCGGCCGGGCGCCCCTCGAGGAGAGCGAGAGGGCTCTGATCAAGCGGCTGCTCGAATTCCCCGAGGAGGTGCGCGGCGCCGCGGCGCGGCGGGCGCCGCACCGAATCTGCGCCTACTCGACCGCCGTCGCCGCCGACTTCCACGGTTTCTACCGCGACTGCCAGGTGGTCGGCGCAGGGGACGAGGGGGTGGAAGCCTCGCGGCTCGCACTCTGCCTGGCGACGAAACGGACCATCGCCGCGGCGTTGGGGCTGCTGGGGATCGCCGCGCCAGAGCGGATGTGATGCTGCGCCGGCGGGCGAAGCTTCCCGTGCTGGCGGAGATCGCCGGCCCCGCCGAGGGGGCGCGGACGTGGTCGCTGCGGCGCCAGGACTTCGCGGCCCTGGAGGGGGTGCTGCCGCGCCTGGCCGAGCGGCGGGTCGTGCTGGTGACCGGGCAGGGCGAGGCGCCGTCGGTTGCGGCGATCGCCCTGGCCGCCGCGGCGGTCGTCGCCGGCCGCGGCACGATCCTCGTCGAGTGCGACCTGGCCCAGCCGCGGCTGGCGGCGCAGGTCGGTCTCCCGGCGGCGCCCGGCCTGCACGAGTACCTGCGATGGGAGGCGGAACCGGCGGACGTGATCCAGCCGGTGGTCCTGGGGGGACCGGCGGCGGGCGGGGCGGAGGACCCGCTGATCTGCGTCTGCGCCGGGCGCCCCTCGAGCAAAGCCGAGACGCTGCTCGGCCTGCAGAGCTTCTCCCACATGGTCGAGAAGCTGCGGGGGGCCTACGAGCTGGTGCTGCTCGCCGGGGCGTCGCCAAGCGAGGAACTGGACGCGTTCGCGGCCGCTGCCCACCAGGCGGACGCCGTCGTCGCCGCGTTGGGCAAGGGGGAAGCCCGCAAGGCCCCCAAGGCGGTCAGCCGTCTGCCCATCCCGGCGCTCGGGGCGATCGCAATCGAGTCTTGAGCGGTGGTACTTCTGCTCGCTATGCGAGCAGAAGTGCCACTGGAAGTTCCTTGCTAAAGGTCGTAGCGCGCCAGGTCGGCGTCGAGCCGCTCGGCATCCTCGCCGCGCGGCGCGGAAGGTCGAGGGCCCTGCGATCCGCCACGGCCGCCGCGGCGCCACTTCATCACCCCGATCGCCAGCGCGATCGCGGCGAGGAGGAAGGCGACGATCGGGACCACGTAGGCGGAGAGGCTGAAGCCGGAGCCCTGGGGCAGGGCCAGCACCTCGTCGCCGTACTCGGCGACCAGCGCGTCCTTGATCTGGGCTTCGGTCTTGCCGGCGGCGATCAGCCGGCGGATGAAGGCTTTCTCGCGCTGCGCCTGCGGCGATTCGGCCAGCTGCAGCAGGGTCCCGCAGACCGGGCACATCACCTGCTTTTCGATTTCGATCAGCGAGGCGCGCTGCGCGGCGAGCGCGGCGGGAGCCGTCGCCGCGACGAGGGCCAGAGCGACCAGCGCCACCCGCGCCCTCACGACTTGCCACCCACCAGCGGCGCCACGCTCTGTTCCAGGTATTCCGCATCGACCGGGCCGTGGACCAGCAGCCGCACCTTCCCCTGCGGGTCGATCAGGAAGTTCTCCGGGACCCCGGTGGTCCCGTAGTCGTGCGCGGTGGCGCCGTCGCCGTCGCGCAGCTGCGGGTAGCTGAGGCCATAGCGGCGGACGAACCCGCGCCCGTCGCCGGTCAGGTCGCGGCTGTCGATCCCCAGCACCGTGAAGTCGGCTCCGCCGTGTCGGCGCTGGAACTTCTCCAGCGTCGGCGCCTCCTGCTTGCAGGGACCGCACCAGGAGGCCCAGAAGTTGACCAGCACCCATCTGCCGCGGTATTCCGCCAGCGAGCCCGTGCCGCCGCCCTCCAGCCGCGGCAGCGGCCCGGCGGGCGCCGGATCGCCCAGGGCCACGCCCGTGGACCCTTTGCTGACCAGCCCATAGGCGAGCAGGCCGATGAGGGCCAGCACGGCCAGCACTGCGATGGAAGAGCGCACGCTCACGGGACCGCCAAGATTAGTTCCAGCAGCTCGCCGGCACCCCGCTCACACCCTAGAATCAAGCTCCGCGCGGACGTAGCTCAGTTGGTAGAGCGCAAGCTTCCCAAGCTTGAGGTCGCGGGTTCGAGACCCGTCGTCCGCTTCTTTTCCCCTTGTCAGAGCCGAGGTCGCTGCTGGGGTTCGAGACCCGTTGGCGACCGCGCCCTCGTCGGAACCCCGGACGCGAAACTGAGCGCGGAATCCGTCCTCTCTACGCAGCAAGGTCTACATCAATGAGCTCAACTACTCGCCAGCGCGTCATCGTCACCGGCATCCTTCTGGCTATCGGTCTTTTGATGGTGGCTGCGGGCGTCGCTATCGCGCTGGCCGAAGGAAGGCATCTCGTGGCGAGTCTCATAACCACCGTCGTTGCCATTGCTGCCTTCGTCGTGCTCTTGCGCACGGACACCGGTCTGCTTGTTCGCATCCTTAGCGGTCTACGCCTTTTGCTGCCAATCGTTGCTTTCAGCCTCACCACCATCCTGATGGGCAAGACGGCGGGCACCGTGCGCTTCGACGAAGTTGGCGCCCAGGTCATCATCGTCCTCCTTCTCGCCCTTGCGATTGATGCGCGGTTCTTCCGTCTCCGCGCCGGTAGCGACCGCCTCGATGTCAGCGCGATTCTTTTCACGATGCTGCTGCTGGCCGTGGGGGAGTACTACGCACTGAAGGGGCTTTTGGGTGCGCGGTCCACTAGCGCTGAAACCATCGCTGGTTCGATCGCTGCTGGCTTCACCGCTGTAGCGGTCACCGCGATGGCCGGCGCTGAGTCGGCCAAGAATTAGGGATACCTCTTTGATGGTGCTCTCACCACCACCTCGGGTCTGCGCAAGCTCTCTGGGAGACATCTGCCGAGCCAGGAATTCCCGTGTCCGTGTCGATTGCCTACTTCGAAGTTCCCTCTGAAGCAGGACACAGCAAATCCTGGAGGTCGGTCACCGGGGTCCCTCCGCCTGGCCTGGTCGCTCCGGTGGAGGCGACTGGTATAGGAGCAGTGAAGTCGAGGCATAAACCAAGGCGTCCAAATTTCCGTCGACACGCTGAAGGGCTTCGCTTTGTCGCTGTTCGGCCAGGTTCATCAACTCGGTTAGGTCGTCGGCAAGTCGAATGAACCCCTCCTCGTCCAATCGCAGGGTGAGGTTGATGACCGCCCGCTCATCGAAGCTGTCGAAGGTGTCGGCGGCGACTGCGTTGCTTGCCAGCCCGAGCGTTTCCTCCAACGCCGTGATGCTGACGTCGTTCTTCGTCGCCTTCGGCAACCGTGACCATTCCTCGATATCGAGCAGCATCCTGGCGTTGGCTTCATAGAAGTGCTCTACGGAGCCTCGGACCGGCCGGGAGCGCACTTGCTTGACAAGCCCCAGGTCGAGAAGCACCCGGATGTGGTAGCTGATGCTGGAAAGCTTGCTGTTCTCCGGATCGGGTTTTCGGTTCTGCCCGACTCCCGCCCTATCCATTTCGGCGGGGCTGGCGACCCGGTGTTCGTTCAAGAAGGCGAGGATCTCCGCTCGGAGGGGATGGCCGAGTGCTTTGGCGAGCACCCCATCCATCGGGCTGCCGCAAGCGCTCACCGTGCCTGCCTTCCTCCTTTTTTTGCGCTTCGCCATATCCCGAGTCCCTCCAAAAGTTCTTTCAGTCGCTTCAGTCGAAGGTCGCAGAGTATTGGAGCGTTCCCCAGTTCGCAATCCCGCTTGCGCCTTTGCTCGAACGAGCCGCTACCGCTTTAGCTGTTTGAAGCAAACTCCCAAGGTCGGTTCCAACGCGACCTCTCGGGAGGTGACACACGATGAAGATCGCAACCATTGCGACTGCCTATCCGGCCGTTCAGATCACCAAGATGCAGTAGAGGCATCCAGGACAAGGGGATGCGCTCTGCCCTCGCCGGGCGCGTCCCCACAGCCAAGTAGGCCGGTGGCAGCGAGCCCGAGTGCCCGCGGGGGTGGCCGCAAGGCCGGGACGGCTCTACGGGCTGAAGCGGCGGCGGTAGATGATGTAGGGGCGGCCGAGGTACTGGAGGGGGATCGACCAGGCGTGGACGAGGCGGCTGAAGGGGAAGAGCGCCCAGAAGGACCAGGCGATGATCGCGTGCAGCTGGTAGAGCAGCGGCGCCCCTTCGATCGCGTCGACCTTCGGGTTGAGGTAGAAGATCGAGCGCCACCACTCGCCGATCGACGGGCGGTAGTTGTAAGGGCTGTGGGCGGCGAGGTTGTAGCCGAAGGTCATCGCGCAGCCCATCAGGATCAGCACCGTCAGCAGCAGGTAGGTGGCGATGTCGATCCTGGTCGTCGCCCGCCGCACCCGCGGGCTGGCCGCGCGCCGGTAGAGCAGGCCGATGAAGCCGACCAGCGTCACCGCCCCGGCGATACCGCCGGCGATCGCCGAGAACCAGCGGTAGGCGCTCTCGGAGATCCCCAGCGCGTCGGTCAGCCCCGCGGGAATGCAGAGGCCGACGACGTGGCCGCCGACCGCGGCGAGGGCGCCGTAGTGGAAGGCGGGGCTGGCCCAGCCGAGAACGCTGCGGTCCAGGAGCTGGGTCGAGCGGCTCGTCCAGGCGAACTGGTCGGTGCGGTAGCGCCACCAGTGACCGACGACGAAGGTGGTGATCGCCACGTAGGGAAGGATGATCCAGAGCAGGACCTCGCCGGCGCTCACCGCCGTGCCTCCGCGCTCGGCATCACCTCGGGCGGGGCAAAGGGCTCGAGGCCGACCAGCTCCTGCGGCGGCCCGGCGGCCGCCAGCCGGCCGACCTGCGCCCGCTCGGCGGCGGAGGGAGCGCCCACCGTCTCGCAGACCGCCTCCAGCAGCTGCGCGTAGGGGCTGCCGAGGTCGTGCAGGCTGAGCCGCACCAACTCCAGGGCGGCGCGGTGCTCGCGCAAGACGATCTCGCCCCGCCCCTCCGGTGCCGCGGCGGCGAACTCGAGCATCACCGGCAGGTAGTCGGGCAGCTCGGTTCCCTCCAGCGGCAGTCCCGCGGCGCGGTAGAGGCGCTTCAGCCGCAGCAGGGCGCTGCCGCGCTCGCGCTTGTCGCCGTCGGAGTAGAAGGTCAGGTAGAGCCCCGAGCGCTTGTTGAGGTCGATCGTTTCGACGTAATGCCGGGCGGCCTCGTCGGGTCCCGTCGCCTCCCACCAGGCGAGGAATCGCTCCAGCGCCGCCGAGGCTCGCCCCCGCGGCAGCTCCTCGACCGCGGCGCGCAGCTGCGGGCGGGCGGCCGTCAGCTCCTCGTCCGGGTAGAGCAGCAGCACCGAGCAGAGCTTGTAGACGCTCGCTGCCAGCTCGCGACGCCGCACCCGTGCCATCACGCCTCCTCCCCCTCGCGGCGACGGCGGCCGCCCGCCATCTTGATCAGGTCGATCTGGGCCGATTCCTCGGTTTCGAGCATGAAGCCCTCGCTGTCGGCTTCGGATTCGGGCACCACCATGCCGCAGTTGCCGGGGCCGCCCTCGAAGTCGAGGCCGCAGGTTCCCTGCTGTTCCATCAGCCGATCGGCCAGCTCGGCGTGGGCTTCGGGAATCACGTAGCGATCGTCGTAGTCGGCGATCGCCAGCAGCCGGTACATGTCCTCGACGTCCTCCACGTTCATCCCCACCGCCGCCGGCGTATCGGCGTCGTGCTCGCCCAGCACCTCGCGCTTTCGCATGTGAGCGCGCATGGCCGCGAGGCGGCGCAGGACGCCGCGGATCACCTCGGGGTCGCCGGCGCTGAGCAGGTTGGCGAGGTAGTCGACCGGAATCCGCATCCGCTCGATCGCCGGGAAGACCGCGTCGGGGTCGGCCTCGTAGCCGTCGGTCTCCAGCGAGTTGACGATCGGCGAGAGCGGTGGCACGTACCAGACCATCGGCAGCGTGCGGTACTCGGGGTGCAGCGGCAGCGCCACCCGGTAGCGGTGGGCGAGCGCGTAGACGGGCGAGCGGCGGGCGGCCTCGATCCAGTCGTCGGGGATGCCGTCGGCGCTCGCCTGCTCCCGGACCGCCGGATCGGCGGGGTCGAGGAAGATGTCGCGCTGGGCGTCGAGCAGGTCGTGCTCGTCGGGCACCGAGGCCGCCGCCTCGACCCGGTCGGCGTCGTAGAGGACGAGGCCGATGTAGCGGATGCGCCCGACGCAGGTCTCCGAGCAGATCGTCGGCAGGCCGGCCTCGATCCGCGGGTAGCAGAGGGTGCACTTCTCGGCCTTGCCGGTGCGGTGATTGAAGTACACCTTCTTGTAAGGGCAGCCGGAGACGCAGAAGCGCCAGCCCCGGCACTTCGCCTGGTCGACGAGGACGATCCCGTCCTCCTCGCGCTTGTACATCGCCCCCGACGGGCAGGAGGCGACGCAGGAAGGATTTAGGCAGTGCTCGCAGATCCGCGGCAGGTAGAACATGAACGCCTGCTCGTAGGTCGCCTTGACCTGCTCCTGGATTCCCTCGGTCAGCGGGTCCTGGTGGATCCGCTCCGGCGCCCCGGCGAGGTTGTCGTCCCAGTTGGGCCCCCACTCGATCTCCGCCAGCTCCTTACCGGTCAGCTGCGAGCGGGCGCGGGCCACCGGGTCGTGCTTGGAGAGCGGCGCCGTGATCAGCTTCTCGTAGTCGTAGGTCCAGGGCTCGTAGTAGTCGTCGATCTGCGGCAGGTCCGGGTTGGAGAAGATCGAGAGCAGCTTCTTGACCCTGCCGCCCGCCTTGAGCCGCAGCCGTCCCTTGCCGTCCAGCTCCCAGCCGCCCTTCCACTTCTCCTGGTCCTCCCAGCGCTTGGGGTAGCCGAGCCCCGGCTTGGTCTCGACGTCGTTGAACCACATGTACTCGGCCCCCGGGCGGTTCGTCCAGACCTGCTTGCAGGTGACCGAGCAGGTGTGGCAGCCGATGCACTTGTCGAGGTTCATCACCATCCCGACCTGAGCGCGGATCTTCACTCGAACGTCACCTCCGCCCGGCGCTTGCGCAGCACGGTCACCTCGTCGCGCTGGGAGCCGGTCGGGCCGTAGTAGTTGAAGCCGAAGCTGAGCTGGGCGTAGGCGCCGATGAAGTGGGTCGGCTTCATCACGATCCGGGTCAGCGAGTTGTCCGTCCCGCCGCGCTTGCCTTCCAGCCCGGTCAGGGGGACGTTGAGGTGACGGTCCTTGGCGTGGTACATCAGACAGGTCCCCTCCGGGATCCGGTGGGAGACCGTCGCCCGGCAGGCGACGACCCCGTTGCGGTTGTAGGCCTCGACCCAGTCGTTGTCGTGGATCTCCAGCTCCTCGGCGTCCTCGCGGCTGATCCAGAGCATGCCGCCGCCCCGGAACAGCGTCAGCATGTGCAGGTTGTCCTGGTACTCGGAATGGATCGACCACTTCGAGTGCGGGGTCAGGTAGCGCAGGGTCAGCTCCTTGCGGGCGGAGCCGTCTTCGGCCCGCTGGTCGCCGAAGATCGCCCGGTGGTGCAGCGGCGGCCGGAACACCGGCAGCCCCTCGCCCAGCTCCAGCATCCAGGAGTGGTCGAGGTAGAGGTGCATGCGCCCCGAGAGGGTGTGCCAGGGCTTCTCGCGCTCGACGTTCATCGTGAACGGCGCGTAGCGGCGGCCGTGCGCCTCGATCCCCGACCACTCCGGCGAGGTGATCACCGTGCGCGGCTGCACCCGCGCGTCGGCGAGCGTGATGCGGTCGCCGGCGCGGCTCCCGGCGAGGTCGGCCAGCTCCAGGCCGGTCGTCTGCTCGAGCGAACGGAAGCCCTCGACCGCGAGCCGCCCGTTGGTGGTCCCGGAGAGGGTGAGGATCGCCTCGCAGGCCTGCTCGACCCGTTCCAGCGAGGGGCGGCCGTCGGCGACGCCGCCGCGCACCGCGCCGTTCTTGGCGGCCAGCTCGGCCACCTCTTCGTCGGCGATCCAGCTCGCTCCCTTCACGGCCGTGCCCTGCTCCTCGACCAGCGGCCCCAGCGCCCGCCAGCGCTCGGCGACGCCGGGGTAGTCGCGCTCGACCACGATCAGCTTCGGCATCGTCCGGCCGGGGATCGGCTCGCACTCGCCGGCGCGCCAGTCGCGGACCTCGCCCAGCGGCTGGGCGATCTCGTCGGGAGTGTCGTGCAGCAGCGGCGCGGCGACCAGGTCGCGGCGGCTGCCCAGGTGCGTCTCGGCCAGCTCCGAGAAGCGCTCGGAGATGCGGCGGAAGGCGTCCCAGTCGGTCTTCGCCTCCCAGGGCGGCGGCACCGCCTGGTTGAAGGTGTGGACGAACGGGTGCAGATCGGTGCTGGAGAGGTCGACCTTCTCGTACCAGGTCGCCGCCGGCAGCACCACGTCGGAGAACAGCGCGTTGCTGGTCATCCGGAAGTCGATCGTGCTCAGCAGGTCGAGCTTGCCCTCGGGCGCCTGCTCGCGCCAGGTGACCTCGCCCGGTCGCAGCTCCGGCGGCGACTCCTCGGCCCGCACCGCGTTGTCAGTCGTGCCCAACAGGTGCTTGAGGAAGTACTCGTGGCCCTTGCCGGAGGAGCCGAGCAGGTTCGAGCGCCAGACGGTCATCACCTTGGGATGGTTCCCGGGCGCGTCGGGGTCCTCGCAGGCGAAGCTGAGCCGCCCATCCTTCAGCTCGCGGATCACGTGCTCAGCCGGGCCGACCCCCTTCCGCTCGGCCTCGTCGACCAGGTCCAGGGTCGAGCGGTCGAAGCTCGGGTAGGACGGCAGCCAGCCGAGCCGGGCGCCGAGCGCGTTGACGTCGACCACGTGCCTGCCCTCGAGCAAGCCGCGCCCCAGGGGCGAAGCCAGGGCCTCGGGGGGGTGGCGCTCGTAGCGCCACTGGTCGGTGGCGAGGTAGAAGAACGGGGTCCCCGACTGGTGGCGCGGCGGCCGGGTCCAGTCGAGGGCGAAGGCGAGCGTCTGCCAGCCGGCCAGGGGACGGACCTTCTCCTGGCCGACGTAGTGGGCCCAGCCGCCGCCGTTGCGGCCCTCGCAGCCGCAGAGCTGGACCAGCGCCAGGAAGGTGCGGTAGACCTGGTCGGAGTGAAACCAGTGGTTGGTGCCGGCGCCCATCGCGATCATCGAGCGCCCTTCGGTCACCTCGGCGTTGCGGGCGAACTCGCGCGCGACCCGCGCGACCAGCTCGCCGTCGACGCCGGTGATCGGCTCCTGCCAGGCGGGGGTGCAGGGGTGGGGGTCCTCGTAGTCGCTCGGCCACTCGCCCGGCAGCCCCTCGCGGCCGACCCCGTAGTGGGCGAGGCTGAGGTCGAGGACGGTGGTGACCAGGTGATCGCCGACCCGGATCGCCGGCACGCCGCGCCGCACCGAGTCGCCGCCCTCCCCCTCGCCGACGTCGAAGCGGGGAAGGTCGACCGCGACCCGGTCCGCCGCGCGGTCGATCAGGGTGAGCGCCGGCTCGACGCCGTCCAGCTTCAGGTTCCAGCCCCCCGGCTCCCCGTAGCGGTGGCCGACCGAGCCGTTCGGCACCACCGGCTCGCCGTTGCGGGCATCGATCAGGACCGGCTTCCACTCCGCGTTCTCCTCGTCTGAGCCGGCAAGGTCGGAGGCGCGCAGGAGCCGGTCCGGCACGTAGGCGTCGTTGCGCTGCCGCAGCGTCACCAGCAGCGGCAGGTCGGTGAAGCGCCGCGCGTAGTCGCGGAAGTAGGGCACCTCGCGCTCGACGTAGAACTCCTTGAGGATGACGTGGCCCATCGCCATCGCCATCGCCCCGTCCGAGCCCGGCTCGGCCGCCAGCCAGTGGTCGGCGAACTTGGTGTGCTCGGCGTAGTCGGGCGAGATCACGACCACCTTCTGGCCGCGGTAGCGCGCCTCGGTCATGAAGTGGGCGTCCGGGGTGCGGGTGGTCGGCAGGTTCGTGCCCCAGACCAGCAGGTAGCCGGCGTTCCACCAGTCGCCGGACTCCGGCACGTCGGTCTGGTCGCCGAAGGACTGCGGCGAGGAGGGCGGCAGGTCGGCGTACCAGTCGTAGAAGGAGAGGATCACCCCGCCGATCAGCGAGAGGAAGCGGGTGCCCGCCGCGTAGGAGGCCATCGACATCGCCGGGATCGGCGAGAAGCCGACGACGCGATCGGGGCCGTGCCGCTTGATCGTGTGGACGTGGGCGGCGGCGATCATCTCGGTCGCCTCCTCCCAGCTGGCGCGGAGGAAGCCGCCCTTGCCGCGCTGGCGCTTGTAGAGGCGGGCTTTCTCCGGATCCTCGACGATCTCCGCCCAGGCGTCGACCGGGTCGCCGAGTCGCTCCCGGGCCTCGCGGAACATCGCCAGCAGGCTGCCGCGCACGTAGGGGTACTTGAGCCGCAGCGGCGAGTACGTGTACCAGGAGAAGGAGGCGCCGCGGGGGCAGCCGCGGGGCTCGTAGTCGGGCATCTCGGGCCCGGTCGAGGGGTAGTCGACGGCCTGCGACTCCCAGGTGATCAGCCCGTCCTTGACGTAGACGTTCCAGGAGCAGGAGCCGGTGCAGTTGACGCCATGGGTCGAGCGGACCACCTTGTCGTGGGCCCAGCGGCCGCGGTAGGAGCGCTCCCACTCGCGGTCCTTGGCGACCAGCTGGCTCCAGTGCTCGGCGGAGATCGGTCCTCTTCGAAGGAAGCGGTGGGCCTCCAGCAGCGGATTTGACCGAGCTGCCACGGCAGCCATTCGTATCACAGGCCCGATTCGGCCCCGAGAGGGTTTCCGCGGTCCTGACGAGGCTCTAGGGTGAGGGCGACTCGGCGCCGCAAGCCCGATGACAGAGCCAGCGACCAAACCGAGTGCCGCGCCCGTCCGCGAGCTGACCCTGGCCACGCTGGCCTTCTTCTTCTGCTTCGCCGCCTGGGGGATGCTCTCGCCGATCGCGCCGAAGCTGCAGGACGAGCTGGGCCTCTCCGACACCCAGACCGCGATCATGGTCGCGCTGCCGGTGGTGCTCGGCTCGCTGCTGCGGATCCCGCTCGGCCGCCTCACCGACCGCCACGGCGGCAAGGCGATGTTCACGGCGATGCTGGTCTACGCGGCGCTGCCGCCGCTGCTGGTCGGCACGGTCGACACCTACCCACTGCTGCTGCTGGCCGGGCTGCTGCTGGGGGTCGCGGGCGCCTCCTTCGCGATCGGCGTCCCCTTCGTCGCCTCCTGGTTTCCGCCCCGGCGCCAGGGCTGGGCCCTGGGCATCTACGGGGTGGGGACCGCCGGCACCGCCGTCTCGGCCTTCGCGATGCCGGCTCTCTTCAACGGCCCCGGCCGCACCACCGCGGGTGTGATCTACGCGATCGTGCTCGCCGGGTTCGCGACGGTCTGGTTCGGCCTCGCCCGTGACGCGCCCAGGAGCGGTGAGCTGCCGCGGGCGATGCCGCTGCGCAGCGTCCTGCGGCTCGGGCCGGCTCTCTGGCAGCTGTCCCTCTTCTACTTCGTCAGCTTCGGCGGCTTCGTCGCGATGTCGATCTACCTGCCGAAGCTGCTCAAGGACTGGTTCGGCTACTCGCTCACCGACGCCGGCCTGCGGACGGCGGGCTTCGTGGTGATGGCGGCGGTGGTGGCGCGCCCGATCGGCGGCCGGCTCGGCGACCGCCACGGCGGCTACCGGGTCGCGGCCGCCGCCTTCTGCGGCGTGGGCCTCGACGCCGTCGCCCTCGCCTGGCAGTCCTCGGTCGACCCGCAGATCGTCCCGGTGACGATCATCTGCCTGACGCTGGCCTTCTTCCTCGGCCTGGGAGCCGGGGCCGTCTTCAAACTCGTGCCCCAGCGCTTCCCGGAGGCGACCGGCGCGGCGACCGGCATCGTCGGCGCCGCGGGAGGCCTCGGCGGCTTCTTCCCACCGCTCGTCCTCGGGCTGGTCAAGGACGCCAGCGGGGACTACGCCATGGCCTTCGTCTTCCTCGTCGCCTTCGCCTGGGTCTGCGCCGGGATGGCGATGACGCTGGCGGGCCAGGCCCGTGAGTCTCACGCGCAGGCGCTAGGAGGCGAGTGAGACGAAGCCGCCGACGATCGTGCCGTAGGCGATGTGCGCGAGGATCGTCGCCAGCGGCGTTCGGCGACCGTAGTTCAGCATCATGAACCCCGGCGCCTCCAGCAGCGGTCGGTCCGCCGCCGCGCTGAAGGGGGTGCCCATGCGGGGGTGAACCACCGGCAGGAGCACGTTGACGAGGGCGGTGCCGGCGAAGAGCCCGTGGAGGAGGCCGAAGAGCGCCCCCAGCAACCAGCCGCTGTGACCGATCGCCGCGAAGATCCCGAAGTAGATCAAGGCAAAGAGCAGCCCGGCGGCGAAATGCATCGCGTAGCCCAGCGCCTTCGCTCGCGATCGGTCGGAGGTGACGATGGTGCCGAGCAGGAACGGCAGGTCCATCCGGGTCAGCCCGAGCTCGCCGGCGGCGCGCAGCGCCGTAGTCAGGACCAGCGTCCCGACGAAGCCGCCGGCGACGGCACCCCAGACGCTCATCAACGCTGTGCCTCTCCGATCGAGACCGCGGCGTTGATCAGGGCCAGGTGGACCAGGCCCTGGGGCAGGTTGCCGAGGAAGGCGCCGCTTCCCTGATCGATCTCCTCCGCGTAGAGCCCGACGTCGTTTGCCAGCCCGATCAGCTGCTCCGTCAGCTCGGCCGCCTCGTCGACCCGGCCGGCGCGGGCGAGCGCGTCGGCGAGCCAGAAGGAGCAGCAGAGGAAAGCTCCCTCTTTTCCCTCGACGCCGTCCTCGCCGCTGTAGCGATCCAGCAGCGGGCCGGAGCCGAGCTCCCGCCTCAGGGCCGAGATCGTGGTGCTGAGCCCGGGGTCGCGTTCGCTCGGGTAGTCCATCAGGGCTCCGAGCAGCAGGCTGGCATCGAGCTCCCGGCTACCGGCCGCCCGGGTGTAGCTGCGGGCCTCCTCCGACCAGCAGAGCTCCTCTATGAACCCCCTGACCTCCTCGGCCTCCGCTCTCCATCTGCTCATCTGCGCGCGTGGAATTAGACCGCGCTCGGCCAAGCGCACCGCTCGGTCCAGGGCGACCCAGCACATGATCTTGGAGTGCGTGAAGTGAAGCGGCTCGCTGCGGACCTCCCAGATGCCGCTGTCGGGCAGCCGCCAGATCTCGCAGACCAAGTCGGCGATCTCCGCCAGCCGGCGAGCGGTGTCGGCATCGAGCCCGTCGGCCGCGGTGGCATACAGCCAGGCGGTCTGCATCAGGTCGCCATATACGTCGAGCTGCTCCTGGCCGCCCGCGCCGTTGCCGATTCGCACCGGCTCCGAGCCGCGATAGCCGCTCAGCGGCAGCGTCGACTCGGGCGTCCGCTCGCTGCCGTTGAGCCGGTAGAGAACCCGCAGGCGGGGATGCGTCAACTGCGAGGCGTGCAGCAGCCACCAGAAATAGGACTCACCCTCATGCGGGCAGCCGAGCTGCATCAGGGCGTGAAGGGTGAAGGCCGAGTCGCGAACCCAGCAGAAGCGGTAGTCCCAGTTGCGCTCGCCGCCGATCTGCTCGGGGAGCGATGCCGTGCCCGCCGCCGCGATCGCCCCGGAAGGCGAATGGATCAGCAGCTTGAGGACCAGCGCGCTGCGGATCACGGCATCCCGCCAGGGCCCCCGATAGGTCCGATCCGCCGACCACTGACGCCAGAAGGAGATCGTCGACGAGAGCCGGGATTCCGCGTCGGCGCGGGAGGGAAGGACAAGCGGTTCCCGGTGGGCGCTGCTCAGAACCACCAGCGCTGCGGAACCCGCGGTCGAAACGAAGCTGCCGCCGATCGATCCATCGCCGAGGACGGGAGCCCCCGCTGCCCAGCTCGATACGGCAAGGGCGTCGCCTCCGGCCGTCGCCACCGGCGTCCCCTCGCGCCGACCGATCCGGGGAGTCCTTTTTCCGTAGTGAAACCGCGGCTCAACTCGCCAGCGCATCGGCACCTCCCCGGAGAGTCCCTCGACCCGCCGAGCCAGCTCTCGGGTCGGCACCAAGCCGCCGTCCGGGAGCAGCATCGCATCGGTCACCCGCACCGAGCCGGTCGCCGTTTCGAAGGTCGTCTCCAGCACGTTGGTGTCCGGCAGGTAGCGGCGCTCCGTGGCGAACGGCTGCTCGGGGGCGAAGCTGAAGCTGCCACCGGTCTCGGCGTCGAGAACCGCGGCGAAGATGCTCGGCGAGTCGAGATCGGGCAGGCACAGCCACTCGAGCGAGCCGTCGCCGGCGACGAATGCCGACGTGCGCCCGTCGCCGATTGCCGCGTACTCACGGAGCGGCATGTACCCGGCATCGCGCCCTGAAGCCACCGTCGGCAGGCTAGAGGGTCTCGTCGGGGAGCATGTCCGGCGGGGAGGAACACCCGGCTTCGCCGCCTCGAGCGACCATCTCGGCATGGGTTGAAGTGCCCATTGGCGGCCGCCGCCGATGTGGGACATTGATCTCGATGCAAGCTTCGAGCGGGCACCCGTGAACAAGAGCATCCAGGCGTCGTTCAAGGCCGGTGGGCCAGGCGTCGCGCCTCCGCTCCGCCCGCCTGACAAGCGTCTCCCGCTGCTTTGGCGCGCCTTCATCGCCAGCGCCCTGATCATGGTCGCCGCCGCGGCGCTGCTCGTCGTCACCCCGGTGACGATCCACACCTCGGTGACCACCGGCCAGTTCGCGATCGTCCTCGGCGGCCTCCTCCTGATGCTGGTGGCCAATCTCTGGAGCCTCAGGAAGGTGCTGGCGCCGCTTCGAAAGCTAACCGCCCTGATGGCGAGGATCGATCCCGATCAGCCCGGCCAACGCATCACCGACATCGGCTCCTATGGCCCCGACGTCGCAGCTCTCAGCGATGCCTTCAACCAGATGCTCGATCGCCTCGAGCGGGAGCGCTACGAGAGCTCCCGGGTCGCCCTTGCCGCGCAGGAGAGCGAGCGCCGGCGCCTGGCCGGTGAGCTGCACGACGAGATCGGCCAGACCCTCACCGCGGCGGCGATCCAGATCGAGCACGCCGGCGACCTCGGCCACGATTCCTCGGCGGACTTGCGCCGGATTGCCGACGCCGTCCGCGGCAGCCTCGACGAAGTCCGCCGCATCGCCCGCGAGCTCAGGCCGGAGGCTCTCGACGACCTCGGCCTGATCAATGCCCTGATCTCCCTCTGTTCGCGCCTGGCATCGCAGGGAGACCTGCGAATCGAGCGTCGACTGGAGAAGCTTCCTCCGATCCCCCCTGACCTCGAGCTGGTCATCTACCGCGTGGCGCAGGAGAGCCTGACGAACGTGGTGCGCCACGCCCGGGCCACCGAGGCGATCGTCAGCCTCGCGGCAAGCGGGCAGACGGTGACCCTGACGGTCGTCGACAACGGCCGCGGCCTGCCCGCCGATCTTCCGGCTCACACCGCCGGCATCAGCGGCATGCGCGAACGGGCGCGCCTGGTTCACGGAAAGCTGGAGCTCGATTCGAAGCTGGGCGCGGGCACGACCGTCCACCTCGAGCTGCCATCGGGGGAGGGCGATGCCGGTCCCGCTTAAGACGAGGATCCTGCTGGCGGACGACCACGTCGTCGTCCGCGATGGCTTGCGGATGGTGCTCGACGCCGCCCCCGACCTCGAAGTCGTGGCCGAGGCCGACGACGGAGCCGAGGCCGTGGACAGGGCGATGGCGGAGGAGGTCGATCTCGTCATCCTCGACGTCTCGATGCCGCGGATGACGGGCCTGCAGGCGGCGAGGGAGATCGCCCGCAGGAAACCCGAGCTGCGAATCCTGATGCTCTCGATGCACGAGAACGAGCAATACCTGTTCGAAGCCCTGAAGGCCGGAGCCTCGGGCTACGTGCTGAAGTCGGTTGCCAACCGCGATCTGATCGAGGCCTGCCGCGCGACGATGCGCGGGGAGCCCTTTCTGTACCCGGCCGCGGTGACCAGCTTGGTCCGCGACTACCTGGACGGGGCGCGCCGGGGGGAGACGGTTCCCGAGGACCCGCTGACCCCGCGCGAACTCGAAGTCGTGAAGCTGATCGCCGAAGGGCACACCAGCGAGGAGATCGCCGAGATGCTGGTGATCAGCAAGAAGACGGTCGACCGCCACCGCGCCAACATGCTCGAGAAGCTGGGCATGCGAAACCGGGTCGAGCTGACCCGCTACGCGATCAGGCGGGGGCTGATCGAGGCCTGAGCCGGTGGAATTCACGGCGGCGGGGGGCGGGCTGAAATGGATAGCGGTACCCATTGGCTTGCGCACCGATAGGCGGATGATCGATGCATGAGCCAGATCGCCGTCCGCTGCCATCCATTCGCCCCCGTCGCCGCCGAGGAGCTTCAGCGGTGGCTGACCGCGGAGATCGACCGCCTGCGCGACATCGCTCCAGAAGCGGCGATTCGCCTGCTCCGCCTCAGTCAGCCCGGTCCCGAGGCGGAGATAGAAGTCGGCTGGCAGATCGAGATCGGCGTGGCCCCGCCCGTGCCCCCGATCGACGATCGAAGCCTGAACGAGCTGTTGAGTGATCTGCGTCTGCTGGGCGTCCAGCCCTCGGTGCTTCAAGGGGAGGGCTCAGGCAGCGCGAGTCTCGAGCCGGCCGAGTGCGAGGGTGCGCTCGCATGACCGAGCCGAACCGCCCAGCCGGCGCGACCAAGCCCGAGCCGACTGGCCCTGCGGAACCGGTGCAATCCGCGTCGACGGCCACGGACGAGATGGGTCACGCATCCTTCCCGGCCAGCGATCCGCCCGCCGTCTGGACCTGGGAAGTGAAGCAGGGCTAGACGGGGCCGGGGTCGGGCGCGCCGGCCGGTGCTATTTTTCACAGCGTTCGTAGGAAAAAGATGATGCGCCTGGACGTTCGATGGCAGACACCGCCCTCCGACAATCGGCATCTCCGGCCAACAGCGCCACGGTCGATCCCGGCGCGCCCGGCTTCGGCATCTCCGGCGACGAGCTGCTCCGCACCTGGTCGCGGGGAATCGCCGGAGCTCTGATCGGCGGCGCCCTCGGCTTCGCTCTGGTCGTCGGACTGCGGGCGATCTCGGGCCTGCCGACCTTTCAGACCGAGCAAACGGGCTACCCGCACGTCGTCGTCCCGGTGATCACCGGCGCCTTCGGCTTCCTGGTGGGGTTCGGCGCGCTCAGCTACTGGGTGCGGTGGGCCTTCGGCGCGCCGACGCGGCAGGAGGACCACGCCAGCCACGGAGCCGCCAGCTGGCGCGACTACTTCACTTTCAACACCGATCACAAGGTGATCGGCATCCAGTACATCGTCACCACGTTCTTTTTCTTTTTCGTCGGCGGCCTGCTGGCGATGCTGATCCGCGCCGAGCTGGCCCAGCCCGGCACCCAGATCGTCGACGCCGCGACCTACAACTCGATCTTCTCGGCACACGCCGCGATCATGATCTTCCTCTTCGTGATCCCGGTCTTCGCCGGGATCGCCAACTACGTGCTGCCGCTGATGCTGGGCGCGCCGGACATGGCGTTCCCGCGCCTCAACGCGCTCAGCTTCTGGCTCCTGCCCCTGGCCGGGATCATCTTCCTCTCCAGCTTCCTGGTCCCGGGCGGCGCCTTCGACGCCGGCTGGACCGGCTACGCGCCGCTCTCCACCGGGGCGCCGCTCGGCCAGTCGTTCTTCAACATCGGCGTCCAGTTCGCCGGCTTCTCCTCGATCCTCGCCGCCCTCAACTTCCTGGTCACGATCGTCACCATGCGGGCGCCGGGGATGACCTTCTGGCGCATGCCGCTATTGGTCTGGGCGAACCTCGCGACCTCGCTGCTGGTAATCGCCGCCACCCCGTTCATCGCCGGGGTGCAGTTCATGGTCCTCTTCGACCGCATCCTGCACACCAACTTCTTCAACTTCGCGGCCGGCGGCGATGTCGTCAGCTACCAGCACATCTTCTGGTTCTACTCCCACCCGGCCGTCTACATCATGATCATCCCGGGCTTCGGGATCATCAGCGAGGTCATCTCCGCCCACTCGCGCAAACCGATCTTCGGCTACCGGCTGATGTCCCTCTCGTTGATCGCGATCATCGTGCTCAGCTACTCGGTCTGGGCCCACCACATGTTCGTCGCCGGCATGTTCAGCTGGCTGCGGGTGCCGATGATGCTGACCTCGGTGCTGATCGCGGTTCCCACCGGGATCAAGATCTTCTCCTGGTTGGGGACGCTCTACTTCGGCAGGATCCACCTGCGCTCGACCTCGATGCTGTTTGCGCTCGGCTTCATCGGCAGCTTCATCCTCGGCGGGATCAGCGGCGTGATGATCGCGATGGTGCCGATCGACATCCACGTCACCGACACCTACTTCATCGTCGCCCACATCCACTTCGTCCTCTTCGCCGGCTCGGTCTTCACGATCTTCGCCGGCGTCTACTACTGGTTCCCGAAGATCACGGGGCGGATGTACGACGAGAGGCTCGGCCGCGCCCACTTCTGGCTGACCCTGATCGGGACCTGGGGCACCTTCATCCCCATGCACTGGATCGGCATGGACGGGATGCCGAGGCGGGTCGTCGACTACGCCGAACGGTTCGGCAACTGGAACCTGCTGATCTCCGTCTTCGGCTTCATGCTCGGTCTGGCTCAGCTCGTCTTCCTCTACAACATGGTCGTCAGCTGGCGCTTCGGCCCGCGCGCCCCGGGCAACCCCTGGCGGGCGAAGACGATCGAGTGGCAGGTCTCCTCGCCCCCTCCTCGCTTCAACTTCGATCAGATACCCCGCGTCGTCGGCGGCCCCTACGAATACGGCATCCCCGGCGCGCAGCATGCCTTGATGAACGAGTCCGAACAAGCTCCAACGCCCGCGGCGACTGCCGTCGTGGGAGCGGCAACCGGTGAGCGATGATCACCGAGATTCTCCTTTTTCACACGCCGTCTTTGCAAAACTTGGGCAATGGACCTCCCGAGGTCGACTGAGGATCCGCTGACACAGCCGACGCGGGCGCGCATCTTCGCCACGCTCGCGGAGGTGAAGGAGGCGATGAGGACCGACGAGCTGGCGAGCCGCCTCGGCCTGCATCCCAACGGCGTGCGGGTGCACCTCGAGCGGTTGCAGGAGGCCGGCCTCGTCGAGCGCCGGCAGCAGCGAGCGGGGAGGGGGCGTCCGGGCGATCGCTGGAGCGTGGCTCCGGACGCGCGGCCCTCCGGCGAAGCCCCCTCCGCCTACGCCAGCCTGGCGGTGTGGCTGGCGCGGGCGATCCCTGCCGGGCCCGCTCGGCTGCGCGAGGTCGAACGCACCGGTCGAGAGATCGGCCGGGAGCTCGCCCCGAAGGGAGGGGGCGAGCCTGTCGAGGGGCTGCGCCAGACCTTCGCGGCGCTCGGCTTTCAGCCCTCGATGAAGGTGAAAGCCGGCGGCGGCCTGACCTGCCGGCTCGAAAATTGCCCCTACCGCGACTCGGTGCGTGAGAACGCCAACGTCGTCTGCACCCTGCACCGCGGGATCACGGCCGGCGTCCTGGAGGAGCTCGCTCCCAACGCCGAGCTGATCGGCTTCGAGCCCCACGACCCGGATCGGGCGGGTTGCCTGGTCGAGGTCTCGCGTGAATAGCGCCGCCCCTCGCCATTGTCGAAAGCCACTTACCCGCCGCGACGGCGAGCTGCGCCCGACCGACGTCGTCGGCGCC
Source organism: Solirubrobacterales bacterium (assembly GCA_035708105.1). Lineage (GTDB taxonomy): Bacteria > Actinomycetota > Thermoleophilia > Solirubrobacterales > 70-9 > VAYN01. The sequence goes on from DASSTG010000016.1 coordinate 20,047, forward strand.
TTCTTCATCTGCGGGATCGGCTTTCTTCTCGCCGCCGAGGCGGTCGGCATCGCCCAGGCGGTGGCCCCATGGCCGTGGGGCCACTGGCTAGCCCTGCACCTGGCCTTCGTCGGAGGGGTCTCGCAGCTGGTCCTCGGCGCCACCCAATTCTTCGCCGGCGCCTTCCTCGCCACCGATCCGCCGCGCCGGGCCCTGATCCGCGCCCAGATCCTCTGCTGGAATGCCGGTGCGGCCCTGCTTGGGTTCGCCGTTCCCGAGCGCGCCGATGCGCTGCTCTGGCTCGCGGTCTGCCTGCTGGTGGGCGGGCTCGCGGCCTGGGCGGCGGCGATCGCCGGGATGAGGCGCTCCTCGCTGCGCCGCTCCCCCTGGGCCACTCGCTGGTACGTCAGCGGGGCGTCCTTCCTCGGGCTGGGAATGATCGCGGGGTCGCTGCTGGCCCGCGGGACTCCCTGGAGCCACGGGGATCTCCTCGGCGCTCATATGAGCCTGAACCTGGCCGGCTGGTTCGGCGCCTCGATCGTCGGCACGCTTCACACCTTCTTCCCTTCGCTGACCCAGACGCAGCTGCGCTTTCCGCGGCTGCAGGCGGTTGCGTTCGCCGCCTGGATCGGAGGCGTGGCGGCGCTCGCCGCCGGTTACGGCTGGGCGCTCGAACCGCTTGCGTTGGCCGGGTGGATCGGCCTCTGCGCGGGTGCGGTCGCGCTCCTTGCAAACGTGGTCGCCTGCCTCCGCGGAGCCGCGCGGCCGCTTTCGCTGCCGGCGCGGATCGTCGGCGTGGCCCAGCCCTTCCTCCTCGCCGGATTGCTGGTCGCCACGGCGTCGGCGATCGGGGACGGCCCCTCGAATGCCCTGGCCGGCTCGACCCGGACGACCGTGGGCACCCTGCTGGTCAGCGGCTGGATCGGGCTCACCGTGCTCGGCTCGCTGACGCACCTGCTCGCCGTGGTCGTACGGGTGAGGGGCGGCTTCCTGGCCCGGATGCCGGCGGCAAGACCACGGCTCGACGGTTCGATAGCCGCCCTTGCGGTCATCGGCATCGCCGTCCTGGCCCTCTCGCAGGCGCTCGGCCTCGACGGGCTGCGGGGCCCTGCAGTCGCCGCGCTGCTCGCGGCCTACGCCATGCTCGCCGGTCGCATCGGGATGCTCGCCGCGCGAATCCTGCTTCGAGCTCGACCGAGCATCTGATGAAGCGGGCGGAGGCGCTGCAGCCGCTCTCGCGCGACCACCTGAAGGCGCTGCTGGCCGCGAAGCGGTTGCGCGAGGCGACCGACGCCGCCTCGGCGGCCCAGGGCTTTCTGGAGTTTTGGCGGACGGAGGGCCGGCATCACTTCCGCGTCGAGGAGGAGGTGCTTTTGCCGGGCTGGGCTCTGCACGGCGCGGTGGATCGGGTCGCGGTGGGGCGGATGCTGGAGGAGCACCTGGCGATCAGGCGCGGCGCCCTGCGCGCCGCCGCCGAAGTGGCCTCGCTCGAGGAGCTGCGAGACCTGGGGCAGCTGCTGGACGACCACGTGCGCTTCGAGGAGCGCGAGCTCTTCCCGATGGTCGAAGATGCCCTCGCGTCCGAGGACCTCGCTCGCCTCGCCGTTGCGATCGCTCGGGCGGAGGAGCACTCATGAGCAGGGGCGCGATGGAGATCCGCCTGAAGCGCGCTTATGAGCCGGCCGAGCCGACCGACGGCTATCGGGTCCTGATCGACCGGCTTTGGCCCCGCGGCCTCTCCCGGGAGCGAGCAGCAATCGATGAGTGGGAGAGGGAGTTGGCACCGAGCACCAAGCTGCGGCAGTGGTTCGGCCACGAGCCAAGCCGCTTTCCGGAGTTTCGGCGACGCTATCTCGAGGAGCTTCGGGCGCGCCGTCCGCTGCTGGCGGAGCTGCGGCGGCGGGCACGCGAGGGCACGCTCACGCTCGTTTACGCCGCCAAGGACACCGATCACAACGACGCCGTCGTCCTTGCGGAGGTCCTGAGGCGGGGATTGCCACGCGGGGCTCGGAGCTGACCGGCAAGCCAGCTAGGTGGCGGGGGCGGTGGCGAGATCGAGGCTGGCTCTGACCGCGCCGCGCATGAGGTCGAGGCCCTCCAGGTGGATCTCGGTCGAGCTGTCGAGCATCGCCCTGGAGGGCTCGAGGCTCTCCTCGGCAAGTGACGTGAGCAAGGGCGCCAGATATCTCCCGGCGACCTTCCCGCGTGGGAACCAAAGCGAGTGGTCGGTGACCGCCGAGGTTTCGCCCTGGCCGCCCCCCAGCTCGTTTCGCAGATACCTGGGCCGGCTTCCCGTCAGCAGGAGGCCACGCAAGGTCGGGTGGAAAGGCTCAGCCTCGATGTCCCCGTCGAGCTGTGCGGCGATCGTGGCGGCAACCGCGTCTGACTGCTGGGCTGCGAGCCCACCCTGCTTGACCGGAAAATCGGTTGCGTCTCCCGCTGCGAAAACGTCGGTTAGACCGCGCACGCGGCCGTGCTCGTCAACCGGGACGAACCCCCGCGGGTCGCTCGGTATGCCGTCGATCTGGCGTCCTTCGTAGCTGGGCATGCTGACCACGTGATCCGCCGGGATCGAGTCGCCTGGGGCGACGGTCAGCTTCCCGTCCGCGAAGCGGATCGGGTACCTGCCCGCTTCGATCGCTATCCCCCGACTAGCGAGCAGGGCGGCGACCTGATCGCTGGCGTGCGGCCCGAATAGCTGCAGCGGCACGTCCTCGGGAGTGACGATGGTCAGCTCCGCACGCTCCACTCCCAGTTCGGCGAGATGCGCTGAGGTCATCAGGGCAAGCTCATAGATCGGAAGCGGCCAGCCAAAGCCGGCCGGCATCGTGAATACGACCTTTTTCGCGGCGCCTTCCTCCAGCTCCTCGAGGACGCGGTCGAATCCCTCATGGCCCGCCGGACCCCAGAACGTGATCGCGCCGGGCACCGACCAGTGCATCTTGGCTCCGCAGGCGATCAGCAGCTTGTCGTAGCCGATGCGCTGCCGGCGTCGCATGGTGGCTCGGTGGCAGTCGGGCTCGACGGATCGAAGCCCGTCTGCCCGGTAGGTCGCCCCGTGCCTCTCGGCGATCTCCGCGAGGTCGAAGCGCAGCGCCTGGCCGATGCCAAACGGCTCGGCCACCGCCAGGGGCAGATAGACGAAGTCGCGGCGAGGAGCATGGATCTCGATCGTGACCCGGTCGCCCAGCAGTTGGCGCAGGGCCAGCAGCGCCTCGAGGGCCGCGACGCCGCCTCCCGCGATCAGCACGTGCGTCTTGGCGTCCTCGGTCATCGCTTGGCCTCGAGTCGTAGTGGGTTGGAAGGCTATTTTACACATTGCTACTGTGTAAAACAAACAGCTTTCTGGCGCCGTGAGCGAAAGGAGCAGCAATGGCCTATGTGATCAACGAGCCCTGCATCGGCACCAAGGACAACTCCTGCGTCGAGGTCTGCCCGGTCGACTGCATCCATCCCACCCCCGAGGAGCCCGATTACGAGCAGCACGAGATGCTCTACATCGACCCCGACGAGTGCATCGACTGCGACGCTTGCGTCGAGGCCTGTCCCGTGGACGCGATCACGCCGGAGGCCATGGTGCCGCCCGAGTGGCAGAAATACATCGAGATCAATGCCGCCTACTACCGCAAGGACAGAGGTTGATCGGCGAGAGGAGACGCGGGCTCGAGACCCTCTGCTTTCTCAAGGCGCCTTGGCGCCGATGTAGATGACCTTGAAGTGCTGCTGTTCGTCGGCTGGGTCGTGGAGCTCGACTCCGCCCTCGACCTCGGTCATCCCCAGCGCCGCGAGGCAGTCGAGGCCGGCCGCCGCCATCGCCTCGCGCACTTCCCCCTCGGAGCGATGGCGCTCGCGGTGGGTGATCGGCTCGATGTCGTCGCCTTCGATCATGTTTTCGTAGATGCCCGAGGCGGTCTCGCCGACACCGCGCCAGGTCCAGTGGCGACCCTCGTATTCGACCTCTTTGGTCCCCGTCGCGTAGGTCGACCGGAAGGTGGCGAGGGTGTTGCAGTCGAAGAGGACGAGCCCGTCGTCGGCGAGGTTCGAGCGCATGCCGGCGAAGGTGCGCTCGAGGTCGCCGTCCTCGAACAGGTAGTTGACCGGGTCGTTGAGGGAGATGATCAGCTCGAACTCTCCGAAGACGGGCAGCTCCCGCATGTCGGCCTCGGCAAGATCGACCTCGTCGCCACTCTGTTCGCGGGCGCGCTCGAGCATCGCCGGCGAGAGGTCGCAGCCCTGGATCTCCCAGCCGCGCTTCAGCAGGGGTGCGAAGGCGCGACCGGTGCCGCAGGCGACGTCGAGCACGCGTCCCCGCTTGAGGCCGTGCTTCTCCAGCTCCGGCAGCAGGACCCGCCCGAGCCACATCTCGTAGTCGTTCAGGTGGTTGAACTCGTTGTAGATCGGCGCGAACGCCTCGTATGCCGCGAGGACCGACTCTTCTCCCACGCGCTGCAGCCTAATGCAGCGCTAAGGGCATTTCTAGTGCCGCCGTTGGGTCCGCTGTCGTCGTCCCGAGGGGTTGATTTGGCGGCGCAAACGTGGTCGGCTAGCCGTGGGCGGGGCTTTCACGGAAGGAGGGCTGCAATGTATGCACGAGTAGTTCGCTGGGAGGGAGCCGCGGCGGAGGCGATGAAGAGAACCGCGGAGGAAATCGGCAGCGAGGCGGACTCCGGACCGCCCGAGGGCGTACCGGCGAAGGGCTTCCTGATGCTGCAGGACCCGGCCGGCGGCAAGGTGATGGCGATCTCCTTCTTCGAGACGGAGGACGACTACCGCCAGGGCGACGAGACGCTGGACGCGATGAGCCCGCCCGGCGAGGGCCTCGGCTCCCGCGTCGGCGTCGACAAATACGAGGTCGCGCTCGAGATCGAGGTCTGACCGGCTAAGCGGCGACGGGGTGCCGCACCTCTTCTTCGGCTTCGGCATCCCCTTCGTCCGCGTCGCCGCGCTCCTCCGACGGAAGGCGATAGAAGTGCTCGGTGGCACCGCGCACCTGCCGCTCGCGCACCAGTTCGATCAGGTTCGCTTTCGCCAGCTCGGTGACGTGGTAATTGGTGTTGCTGAGCGGGATCTGCAGCTCGTGGCTGAGATCGCTGGGGGAGAGCGTACGGCCGCCGTCGATTCCGAGAATTTCGAGGATCGAGACCCGCAGCGGATGCGCCGTCGCCCGGGCCAGCCGCTCCCAGTTCACCGGGATCGACTCTGGAGAACGTCCGTTTCGGATCTGTGAATGCCCATTTTGGGCTGCAAAGATGCCGTTTTCGATGGTTTTGAAAGGACTTTCTGGGTAACTGCCATCTGGGGTAGCCATGTAGATAGGTTACCCAAAATTATTGATTCAAGTCATCAATTTCGGGTAGGCTATTTGTTGAGGATGCTTGTCGGGAGGAAAAATCCTTGGCCCGTTGGGGTTCTCAGCGCGGCCGTTTTTTGCCTCCTGGTGCTGCTGGCGGCAACTCCGATCGCAAGCGCCGACACCGGCGACATCATCGCCCCGAGCGATCCGGCTCATCCCGAAGTCGACTCCGGTTGGCAGGCAGGCACCTGCACGGAAGACAGCCCTCCCTGCAGCGTGGAAACCCCGGACCAGTTCTTCGAACGGGCGAGCGCTCATCCGCCAGTCGGGTTCACGCAGTTCATCATCAAGCACAGCACCGTTGGTCCGCTGGAAACCCCCGAAGGCGAATTGAAGACCGTGCGCGTGGACCTGCCGGTGGGACTGAGCGTCAACCCGAGCGCGACCGAACGCTGTACCCAGGCTCAGTTCGATTCGGAAACCTGCCCACCTGAATCCGAAGTCGGCCACAGCGAAGTTTGGGTCTCCGTCGCGGGTGTCGTCTTCCCCCCGCAGGCAGGGGTGACGAAAGTCCCTGTTTTCAACGTCACGCCCCCGGCGGGGCAGGCCGCGAGGTTCGGCTTGAGGCTCGCCGGCAACAGCGTCTACCTTGAAGGCGATGTCGCTTGGGCCGGCGACTATCACGAGGGATTCACGATTCACGTTCCGGCTGCCCTGCCGGAAGCGCTCGGCGCGGCCTTCGGAGGCGCGAAAGGACTGATCCTGAAAAACCGCCTGGTCTTCGATGGTCGCTCCGGCGACGGAACCTTCATCACCACCCCGACGACCTGCTTCGGTCCCGCCTACGCCGCCGACTGGGTGCCGGGAGAGCAGCCGAACGGCTCCTCCGGCCACATCTACTCGACCCTCCTTCGGGCAGATTCGGTCGGCGAACCTGACCCCACCTTCCCCAGCGGCTCTTCGTTCTTCGAGTCCCCGATCCCGCCGGAAAGCGCCTCGGGGGCTCCGACCGAACCCAAAGAGTGCGGCACGATCCCTTACGAACCGGAAATCGGCGTCAGACCGAATACGACGCTGACGGACTCTCCTTCCGGGTCGGCGGTTGACATCACCGTTCCTCATCTCCGCGAAGAAGATGGCCAGGACAGCTCCCACACCAGGGCGGCGACGGTGACGCTGCCGGCGGGAATGGGACTGAACCCCTCGGCCGCCAACGGCCTGCAGGTCTGCAGCGACGAACAGTTCGGCAAGGGCACGACGAACCCGGTCGCCTGCCCGGCCGGGTCGATCATCGGGCGGGCGCGGATCGAATCTCCGCCCCTGACCGACGTCGCCGAACCGCAACCCGAAGAAGTGCTCGAAGGCAACGTCTACGCCGGCAGGCAACTGAGCCGCGATCCGACCTCAGGCAACGAGTACCGGGTCTTCGTCGAAGCCAAGTCGAACCGCTACGGGATCTCGGTGCGCCTGATCGGCAACGTCCGCGCCGACCCGGTCACGGGGCAGCTCTCGACGACGATCTCCGAAGGGCCGCAGGTTCCCTTCACCTCCTTCGACCTCACCTTCAACGGCGGCGCCCGAGCGGTGCTGACCAGCCCGCCGACCTGCGGCCCGAACCAGACCGGGACGACGATGACCCCATGGTCGGGCACCCCACCCGTTCATCCCGGCGACCAGTTCACGCTGACCGGAGCGCCGGGAGGAGGCAAATGCGCGAAGACCCTGGCCGAACGCCCCTTCGCCCCGTCTTTCGGCATCGTCCCCACGAGCTCCAAAGCCGGCGCCTTCAGCCCGGTCGCGATCCACATCTCCCGGCCCGACGGCCAGCAGGAGCTGAAAGGGACCAACATCACCCTGCCGCCGGGAATGACCGGCAAGCTCGCCGGCATTCCGTACTGCCCCGAGGCCGCGCTGGCGGCGGCGAGCGCGAGGGCCGGCAACGAAGAGAAGGGCAGCGCGAGCTGCCCCGCCGCCAGCCAGGTCGGCACCGCGGCGATCGAGTCGGGGACCGGCCCCTCCCCCTACAAGATCGAAGACGGCAAGGTCTTCCTCTCGGGCCCCTACCACGGGGCCCCTCTCTCCCTGGCAGTCGTCACCCCCGCCACGGCCGGGCCCTTCGATCTCGGCACGGTCGTGGTGAGGGTGGCACTGTTCGTCAATCCGGAAACGGCGCAGATCGATGCCGTCTCCGATCCGCTTCCCCACGTCTACGGCGGCAGCCTGCTCGACATCCGCTCGGTCGACATCTCGATGAACAGGCGGGAATTCACCCTCAACCCGACCAGTTGCGAACCGCTGGCGACGACCGGGACGCTGAACGGCGGCGGCAGCGACCCGAACAACCCGGCGGCCTTCAGCTCGTTCGCCGTCAGCGTGCCCTTCCAGACCACCGAATGCGGGGCGTTGAAGTTCCGCCCGAAGTTATTCACCAAGCTGATCGGCGGCCGTAAGAAGATGAGGCGCTCCCAGCACCCCGCCTTCCGCGCGGTGTTGATGGCGCGTGGCGGCGACGCCAACATCAGTCGCGCGGCGCTGACCCTGCCGCACTCGCAGTTCCTCGACCAGAGCCACATCGGCACGATCTGCACGCGGGTTCAGCTGGCCGCGCAAGCCTGCCCCGCGCGCTCGGTCTACGGGTTCGCGCGCGCCCAGAGCCCGCTGCTGGACGACGAACTCGCCGGGCCCGTCTACCTGGTCTCCTCCGATCACGAACTGCCCGACCTGCTGGTCGACCTCAAGGGGCAGGTGGACATCCGCCTGCGCGGCGTGATCAGCTCCACCAAGGCGCGTCTGAAGACCGTCTTCAGCGGCGTCCCCGACGTCCCGGTGAGCAAGTTCGTGCTCAGCATGAAGGGTGGCAAGAAGGGCCTGCTGGAAAACTCGCGCGACCTCTGCCTCAAGCCCAATTTCTCCTTCCTCAACTTCAAAGCGCAGAACGGCAAGAGGCTGCGCAAGAAGAAGCTGCCGCTGCGCACCCCCGGCTGCCGTCATCCTCACCACAAGCGCCGTCACCGTTAGCCGCGATTAACAAGCGGAGCGGCTGGGTACCGGCCTGGCGAGGTGAGAGGACTCGTTGCGAAGATCGGCTTGCTGGCGGCGCTGCTGGCGTTGCTTGCGGCGGCGCCGGCGCAGGCCGGAGAAGTTCCGTTCGCGCCCCAGCACACCCCGCCCCAGAACGACGACGGCTGGCAGGCGGGGACCTGCGTAAATCCCAACTGCGCACCCCAGGACCCGCCCGCTTCGTTCTACGAAACGGCCGCCGGGCATCCGGACTTCGGGGTCACGCAGTTCATCATCAAGCACGGCGAACCGACCCCCATCGTCGGCCATGAAGAACCCCTGGTCGACCTGAAAGACCTGCGGGTCGATCTGCCTGTCGGGCTCAGCGTCAACCCCGGCGCGACGCCGCAGTGCGCGGCAGAACACCCGAAAGAATGCGCGACCGCTCAGCCTCTGAGCCTGGTCGGCGAAAGCCGCGTCTTCGTCTCCGACGAAGCGGGACTGCTGGCGCCCGTCCCGATTACGGCGCCGGTCTACAACATGGTCCCGAAACCAGGAGAGCCGGCTCGGTTCGGCTTCACCGTCGAAGCGGTGCCGCTCATACCGTTGCTGCCGTCCAGCGACATCTACCTCGAAGCGAGCGTCGCCTGGGAGTCGGACTACCACGAGGGCTTCACGATCAACGTCCCCAAGGTCTCGCTGGTGAAACTGCTCGAGAACCGGTTGACCTTCAACGGGCTCGCAAATGCGGGGTCCGGGATCGGCCATTTCCTCACCACCCCGAGCACCTGCTTCGACCCGAGCTCGGCCCAGTTCGCCCACACCTACTCGACCTACGCCCGCGGTGATTCGCTGCAGAACCCGGATCCGGCCTTCCCCGACGGTTCGCCGTTCGTCGAGTCGCCGCTGCCGCCGGGCACGAGCCCGAAAAGCTGCAACACGATCCCCTTCAACCCTGGCCTCCACCTCGATCCCGGGACCAATGAGGTCGATTCCCCCGCCGGCGCGACGACCGAAGTGACGCTGCCCGTCGAACCGAGCGCGACCGGCCAGGAAACCTCGACGATGCGAGCGGCGCGGGTGACGCTGCCGGCAGGGATGGGGCTGAACCCTTCAGCCGCCAACGGCCTGCAGGCCTGCACCGAAGCTCAGTTCGGCAAGGGGACCAGGAACCCGGTCCAGTGTCCGGCCGCTTCGAAGATCGGGACGGCGACGGTGGCGACGCCGCCACTCCCGGAGGGGCCGCTGACCGGCAACGTCTATGTCGGCGAGCAGAAGAGCCGCAACCCGGAATCGGGCGAAGAGTTCAGGATCTTCGTTGACGCCGGCTCCGCCAGGTATGGAGTCGACGTTCGCCTGATCGGCAACGTCATCGCCAACGCGAAGACCGGCCAGCTCACGGCGGTCTTCGACGAACCGGCGAAAGCCGTCACTCGCGGCGGCAATAACGACAACCTGCCGAGCGGGCTGCCGCAGGTCCCGTTCACCACCTTCCGCATCGCCATCGACGGCGGCAACAAAGCCGCCCTCAGCAGCCCACCGACCTGCGGGCCGAACAAGGCGGACAGCCAGCTGACTCCCTGGTCGGGCAATGCTCCGGCGACTCCCTCGAGCGAGTTCTCGCTGACGAAGGCGCCGGGCGGCGGCGACTGCCCGAAGTCGCTCGCCGAGCGGCCGTTCGCGCCGGGCTTCACGGCGAAGCCGAAAAGCGACGAAGCCGCGGCCTTCACTCCCTTCTCCACCCACATCACCCGTACGCCGGGGCAGCAGGAGCTGAAAGGGATCGACGTCACCCTGCCGGAAGGGGCGACCGCAAAACTGAAAGGCGTCTCGTACTGTCAGCCGAAGCAGATCGCAGCCGCCGAGAGCCGCTCCGGTGCCGAAGAGCAGAAGAATGCGAGCTGCCCGGACGACAGCAAGATCGGCGTCGCCACCGTCCAGGCCGGAACCGGCGACTCGCCGCTCGAGATCAAGGGCAACGCCTATCTTGCCGGTCCCTTCCAGGGAGCGAAGCTCTCGGCCGTGGTCGTCACCCCGGCGCTCGCCGGTCCATTCGACCTCGGCAACGTCGTGGTCAGGGTGCCGTTCTTCGTCGATTCGGAAACCGCCCAGATTCATCCGGTGACGAACGAACTGCCGGACGTCTACGCCGGCACCAAGCTCGACATCCGTTCGATCTTCCTCAACGTCAACCGCAAGGAATTCACCCTCAACGGCACCAACTGCCGCAAAGGCGCGACGGCGGGCGCGATCCTGGGGGGCGGGGCCGATCCGGCCAACCCAGCCGCCTACTCGGCCTTCAAGGTCAGCGACGACTTCCAGGCGACCGGCTGCAACAAGCTGAAGTTCCGGCCGAAGCTGAAGCTGCGCCTCTTCGGCGCCACGCGCCGGGCGAAGAACCCGAAACTGCGCGCGGTGCTGCGGGCGCGGCCGGGCGACGCCAACATCGCCCGCGCCTCGGTCGGCCTGCCGCACGCACTCTTCCTCGATCAGGCGAGCCTGTCGAAGATCTGCACCCGGGTCCAGTTCGCCGCCGACCAGTGTCCGAAGAAATCGATCTACGGCAGGGCTCGCGCCTTCACGCCGCTGCTCGGCAAGCCCCTAGAAGGGCCCGTGTACCTGCGCTCATCGAACAACCCGCTTCCCGATCTAGTCGCCCACCTCGAAGGCCAGGTCGACATCGACCTGGTAGGGAAAATCGACAGCTTCAAGGGGGGCATCCGCACCACCTTCGGCCACGTGCCCGACGTTCCGGTCGAAAAGTTCGTGATGACGCTTCCGGGCGGCAAGCATGGGCTGCTCGTCAACTCCACCAACCTCTGCGCGAAGCCGGTCAGGGCGATCATCCGCTTCACCGCGCAGAACGGGAAGAAGCTGAAGCCGAGAGCACGCAAGAACAAGCTCCGGACCCCTTGCAAGAAGAAGCACCGGCGTGGGCATCGCCACAAATAGTGACACCGAAAAGTGTCATGTCACCAAAAGGTGACATGTTTGCGATATGTGTCAGCGGGACCAGTCGTGCCGCCCTGTATGGTTTTCCGCGGGAGGGTTGTTCAGGGCGCTTTCAGGGGGGCGTCCTCGTTAAGGGAAAACGAGGAGGAAATTGATGGCGAAGCGCTCGCTGGCGTTGCTTCTGTTGTGTGTCGGGGCTCTACTCGCGGTGCCCGTGTTGGCGCAGGCCGACACGACGAACATCGTCGAACCGAACCACGAACCGCCGACCGCGGCGGACGGCTGGCAGGCCGGGACCTGCATCTCGGATGCACCGACCAAATGCTCCCCGGAAACCCCGGAGCTCTTCTTCAAGCAGGCGGGAGGCCACCCGCCGGTCGGCTTCACCCAGTATCTGGTTCGGCACTCCGAAGCGGCATCACCATTCGGGACCCTGATGCCGATCGAAGAACCGATCCCGAACAGGAAGATGAAGACGCTTAAGGTTGACCTGCCGCCTGGGCTCACCGTCAATCCCAATGCGACGCCGAGGTGCCCGCTGGAGGCATTCGAAGCCGAGGTGGAAGTCGGCGGCGAAATGAAACACGTCCCCCAATGCCCGGAAAACACCATCGTTGGGGAAGACGAAGTGACGCTCGTGGTCAACACGGAAAACGCTGTCCCCGCACCGCCTCCCGCCCCGCCGGGAACCTTTCTTCCGAAGGGCTTCGTGATCCCGCCAAATCCCGGCCTAGGAACGAAAATCCCCGTGTACAACATCGAGCCGAAAAACGGGGAACCGGCCCTGTTCGGGTTCGTCGTCGGCTTCGAGCACCTGCTCTTCCTCGAAACGGAAGTCGCCTGGCAGAGCGACTTCCACGAGTCATTCACGATCCATGAGCCCGAACCCGAACCTCCATTTACGCCTCTGAAGAATCGCCTCGTCAACTTCGGCCGGGACGCGGGTAACGTGGGCGCTGACAAATCCGGCAACGGCACCTTCATCACCAACCCAACCACCTGCTTCGACCCGAACCAGTTTCCGCACCTTTACTCGACCTGGTTGCGGGCCGAGTCCTGGGGAGAACCGAACCCCACCTTTCCGACTGGATCGACGCCGGTAGAGGCCAAGGTCGAGGATTCCTCGGGAACGCTGATCCAGCAGGAAGGCTGCGACACCGTGCCGTTCGATCCGTCGATCGAGATGAGCGCCGGAACGGCTCAGGTCGATTCGCCCTCGCCGGCGACGGTCGACGTGAAGCTTCCCTTCGATCCCGCCAAAGAAGGCGGTGAAGGGCAGTCGCAGTCCCACGTGCGGAAGGCGGAAGTGACCCTGCCCAAGTACATGGGCCTGAACCCCTCCGGCGCGCAGGGGCTGGTCGCCTGCAGCGACGCCCAGTTCAAGAAGGGCGTCCGGGTCTACGACAACGAATGCCCGAGCGGCTCGATCGTCGGCACGGCGACCGTCGAATCGCCGCCGCTGGAGCGGCCGCTGACCGGCAACGTCTACGTCGGCACCCAGAACAGCCGCGATCCGCAGTCCGGGGAAGAGTTCCGGATCCTGGTCGAAGCCAAGGAAAAAGAAGAGGGGATCGCCGCCCGCTTGATCGGGCACGTCAAGGCCGACCCCAACACCGGTCAGCTCACCGCCGTGCTCGACGAACAGGAGACGCTGGAAATAACCGGGTCGCAAAAAGACCTGCCCAGCGGGCTCCCGCAGGTGCCGTTCACCTCGGTGAAACTCCACTTCGACGGCAGCAAGGCGGTGCTGACCAGCCCGCCGGTCTGCTCGAGCGAATCGACGAGCAAGCTGGAACCGTGGGCTCGGCCGGGCACCAACGCCGAACCGAAGAGCACGGTCACGCTGACGAGCGACCCGACCGGCGGGAGCTGCCCGAAAACGATGGCCGACCGCAAGTTCGCCCCGAGCTACAAAGCCAGCACTAACAGCACCAAGGCCGGCGCCTACAGCCCCTTCCAGGTGCACATCACCCGCAGAGACGGGGAACAAGAGCTGAAGGTGGTCGACGTGACTCTCCCGAAGGGGCTGACCGGCAATCTCTCCGGCGTCGCCTACTGCCCGGAGAACGTGATCGCGGCTGCCGCGGCGAAGAGCGGGGTGCAGGAGATCGCCGACCCGAGCTGTCCCGACAGCAGCTTCCTCGGGACGGCTGAGACGGTCTCCGGCACCGGTGACCACCCGCTGAAGCTGGCCGGGAACGTCTACCTGGCCGGACCGTACAAGGGCGCACCGCTCTCGCTGGTGACGACGACGCCGGCGGTTGCCGGCCCGTTCGACCTCGGAGTGGTGGTCGTCCGGGTGGCGCTGAACGTCAATCCCGAAACGGCGCAGATCAACGGCGTGTCCGACGTCATCCCCGACGTGTTCGGCGGGGTGAAGCTGGACCTGCGGTCGATCGATCTCAACATCTACCGCAAGAAGTTCATGCTCAACCCGACCAATTGCGCCGCTCAGGCGACGACCGGGGCGATCAACGGCGGCGGGGCCGATCCCACCAACCCCGCGACGTTCAGCTCCTACGCGGTCAACGACCCGTTCCAGGCGACCGGGTGCAGGAAGCTCGGCTTCAAGCCGAAGCTGAAGGTGAAGCTGTTCGGACCGACCAAGCGGGCGAAGAACCCGCGCCTGAAGGCGGTCCTGACCGCTCACAAGGGCCAGGCCAACGTGGCGAGGACGGCACTGACCATGCCGCACTCGCTGTTCCTCGACCAGAGCCACATCGGCACCGTCTGCACCAGGCCGCAGCTGGCCGAACACCAGTGCCCGAAGGCATCGGTCTACGGCAAGGGCTGGGCGAAGTCGCCGCTGCTCGACAAGCCGTTGAAGGGCAAGGTGTTCCTCGTGTCCTCCAACCACAAATTGCCGGACCTGCTCGTCGACCTGCGCGGCCAGGTGGAGGTCTACCTGCGCGGCGTGATCGGCTCCAAGCATGGAGGCCTGAAGACGGTCTTCAACCGCGTCCCCGACGTGCCGGTGAGCAAGTTCGTCCTCAGCATGAGGGGCGGCAAGAAGAGCCTGCTCGTCAACTCGACCAACACCTGCGCGAAGCCGCAGCGGGCCGTGCTGAACATCAAAGGCCAGAACGGCAGGAAGGTGAAGAACAACAAGTTCAGGTTGAACATCGCCTCCTGCAAGAAGCACAAGCACCACAAGTAGTCGAGGAAGCCGGTCGGAGCACCGGCGCGGGGGTCCCATTAGCCTCCGCGCCGGTGCGACCGACGCTCTCAGTCCTGATCGTCGCCTACGAGAGCGGCGACGATCTCCGCAGGACCCTGCCGGCGCTGCTCGCCGAGCTGGGCGATGACGACGAGCTGGTCGTCGTCGAGAACAAGGCCGGCGACGGCAGTATCGACGTCGTCCGGGAGCTGGCGCCGGCGGCGCGGATCGTCCGCACGGGTCGCAACACCGGCTTCGCCGGCGGGATCAACGCCGCGGCCGAGGCGGCGCGCGGGGATCTCCTCGTGATCCTCAACCCCGATGCGGCGCCGATGCCCGGCTTCGGCGAGGCGATCAGGCGCCCGTGGCAGGAGGGGCGCGGCTGGGCCGCCTGGCAGGCTCTCGTGGCCGACGGGGCGGGGGAGCGGATCAACTCGGCCGGCAACCCGATCCACTTCACCGGGATCGTCTGGGCCGGCGGACACGGCCGTCCGCTCGACGAGGCGCCCCCGCCGCGGGAGGTCTCGGCGCTCTCCGGCGCCTGTCTGGCGATCCCGCCGGAGCAGTGGCGCCGGATCGGCGGCTTTCCCCCCGAGTTCTTCATGTACCACGAGGACGCTGACATCGCGGTGCGGCTGCGGCTCGCGGGGGAGGCGGTCGGGATCGAGCCGAGCGCCGTCGTCGCCCACGATTACGACTTCAGCGCCAGCGCCGACAAGTGGCGCTGGCTCGAGCGCAACCGCCTCGCCTTCGTGCTCAGGACCTTCCCGGCACCGCTGCTGGCGCTGCTGGCCCCGGCCCTCATTGCCACCGAGCTGGCGCTGCTCGCGGTCTCGGCCGTCGGCGGCTGGGGAGCGCAGAAGCGGCGGGCGGACCGCGAATTCATCAGTTGGTTGCCGCGGCTGCTGCGCGAGAGGCGCGAGATTCAGCGCCGCCGCGTGGTCAGCGCCGCCGAGTTCGCGGCCTGGCTCACCCCCGACCTCGATTCCGACCTGATCTCGCCGCTCGCCCGCTCGCTGCCGGCGCGGCTGCTGCTGCGCGGCTACTGGCGGGTCGTGCGGGGCCTGCTGCGCTGACCGATCTCGCCCCACCCGGCTGGGGCAAGAACCGGATGCGTTAGTTCGGCTGGCTCGTCGGCCGGATCAGGATCTCGTTGACGTCGACGTCCGGCGGCTGCTCCAGCGCGTAGAGGACGGCCCGGGCGACGTCCTCGTCGCCGAGCGCTCTCTGCGGCCGCTTCTCGAAGAACGGGGTGTCGACCATGCCCGGCTCGATCAGGGTCACGCGGATTGCGTGGTTGTCGTGCATCTGGCGCAGCTCCTGGCGCAGCGACTCCCCGATCGCCGTCGCCGCCCACTTCGTCGCCGAGTACAGCGAGCCGGGCAGCGCTCGGCGGCCCGCCACCGAGCTGGTGACGAGGAAGTGGCCGTCGCCGCGCTCGAGCAGGTGGGGGAGGGTGGCGCGGATCGTCAGCGCCACCCCGTAGACGTTGGTCAGGACCATCGAGCGCCAGTGCTCGACCGACTCCTCGAGAAAGCCGCGGGTGGCGCCGAAGCCGGCGTTGGCGAAGACCGCGTCGATGCGGCCGAAGCGGTCGAGCGCCGCCTGCGCCAGCGCCTGGACCTCCTCCCACTCGGTGACGTCGCAGCGAACCGCAACCGCCCGCTCCTCACCGCCGAGCTCCTCGGCAAGCCCTTCCAGCTCCTCCAGCCGCCGCGCCGCCAGCACCAGCCGGTACTTCCCAGCCGCCGCCCGCGCCGTCGCCGCGCCGATACCGCTGGAAGCTCCCGTGATGAGCAGTACCGGGGAATCGCTCATGCGTCGATTCTCGCACCCGAACCGTCGAGGCCGGTTGTGAGGGGGTCGCCGGACACTCAGCCCGAAGGGCGTCCGCCGACCCCCTCACAACCGGCCCCCAACCCACCTTGCGATAATTCAGCCTCCTCGTGGATCCCCAGCGGAAGCGAAAGATCCGGCTTGTCCTCGCCCTCAGCGTCGCGGTGCTGCTCGCGGTGGCGCTGATCTACACCTCGTTCGCGGCTTCCGACCAGGCGAAGGAGCCCTCGGAACTGATCGGTGCCAGTCCCGGCACCAGCTACGAGATGACCGGCGAAGTCGTCAAAGGCTCGATCCGCCACGTCGGCAACGGGATCGCCTTCCGCGTCGTCGACCGTGAAGCCGAGGGCAAGGGGAAGGCGCTGCCCGTCACCTACAAGGGGACCGTCCCCGACCCCTTCCGCGGCGGCCGCGAGATCGTCCTCACCGGCCAGGTTCAGAACGGCACCTTCGTCGGCGAACCGGAAACCCTGATCACCAAGTGCCCGTCGAAGTTCACGACTAAGTCGAATGGCTAGCCTCGGCAGCGTCCTCCTGGCGCTCGCCTTCGCGGCCGCGGTGGCCGCGGCGATCCTCGCCCTCCTCGGCCGCAACGGCGACCGCCGCAAGGTGGAGATCTCGCGCCGCGTCGTCTACGCCTTCTGCGGTCTGCTGACCGCCTGCGTGGTGATCATCGAGATCGCCTTTGCCAGGAACGATTTCGGCTTCAAAATCGTCCAGGAACACTCCTCCATCGAGACGCCGGCGTTCTACAAGCTGGCGGCGATGTGGTCCAGCCAGGAAGGGTCGCTGCTGCTCTGGGCCTGGGTCCTCTCGATCGCCTCCAGCCTCGCCCTCTGGGCCACCCGCAACAAGCTGCGCGAGATCGTCCCCTATGCGACCGCGGTGCTGATGGGCGTCGCCGCCTTCTTCACCGGGCTGATGCTGTTCGCGCCCGACGTCCAGCCGTTCGCCACCCTCGGCAACCCCCCGAGCGACGGGATCGGGCTGAACCCGCTGCTGCAGCACCCGAGCATGATGATCCACCCGCCGATGCTCTACTCGGGCTACGTCGCCTTCACGGTGCCGTTCGCCTTCGCAGTCGGCGCACTGATCACCCGCCGCCTCGACGCCGAGTGGATCCGCGCCACCCGCCGCTTCGCCCTGATCGCCTGGACCTTCCTCGGCTTCGGGCTGCTGCTCGGCGCCCGCTGGTCCTACACCGAGCTCGGCTGGGGCGGCTACTGGGCCTGGGACCCGGTCGAGAACGCGGCGCTGATGCCGTGGCTGCTCGGCACCGCCTTCCTGCACTCGATCATGGTTCAGGAGAAGCGCGGGATGCTGAAGGTCTGGAACGCCTGTCTCGTCGTCGGCACCTTCTCGATGGCGCTGCTCGGCACCTTCCTCGTCCGCTCCGGCGTCCTGCAATCGATCCACGCCTTCGGCGACAACACCGTCGGCCCCTACATCCTCGGCTTGATCGGCGTCGTCGTCGTCGGCTCGACCCTGCTGATCGTCAGCCGCCTCGACGACCTTCGCACGCCGAAGCGGATCGACTCGCTGGTCTCGCGCGAGGCCGTTTTCCTGATCAACAACCTGCTCCTCGTCGGGCTCACCGCGGTGATCTTCTGGGGCACGTTCTTCCCCCTGATCTCCGAACTCTTCACCGGCAACAAGGCCTCGCTCGCGGCGCCATGGTTCGACCGCTACACGACGCCGCTGGCGATCCTGCTGGTCCTCTTCACCGGGATCGGGCCGCTGCTCGCCTGGCGGCGGGTCAGCTGGGAGTCGGCGCGGCGCGTCTTCCGAGTGCCGGCCGCGGTGGCGCTGGTGGCCGGGCTGGGGCTGGCGATCTTCACCGACGCCGCCCACAAGCCCTGGGCGCTGGCGCTGTTCACCTTCGCCGCCTTCGCCCTGACCGGGCTGGCGCAGGAGTTCTGGACGGGAGCCGCGGCGCGCCGTCGCCTCAGCGGCGAGTCGGCCCCGCAGGCCCTGGTCGGGCTGGTGGCCCGCAACCGCCGCCGCTACGGCGGCTACATCGTCCACGCCGGCGTCGCCGTCCTCCTGATCGGCATCGCCGCCTCCTCGAGCTTCCAGACCAACCGCGACATCGATCTCAAGCCGGGCGAAAGCACCGTCATCGACGGCTACGAGGTCACCTACGTCCGCCCGACCGCGAGTGTCGACAAACTGGCCTTCACCGCCGGCGCAGTGCTGAGGATCGTAAAGGGGGGCGAAGAATTCACCCTGCACCCGACCCGCAATTTCTACCGTCGGACCGGGACTGAAGGCAGTTCGATAAGCGGTTACTTCGGCGGCGAATCGGACAGCAATATCGGCCTCGAAGCCGGTCTGGCGAGGGACTTCTGGACGGCCGAGCAACCCGACATCACCGGGATGGAGGCGGCCGCCCGCAAGGCCGACGAACTCTTCAAAACCTGCGTCGCCGGCGGACCGGGAACGCCGCCCCAGTGCAAAGCGGTGGGGGCGATGATGCAGGCGGCGCTCGCCAATCCGAAGCTGCGGCCGGCGGCGCTGACGCAGATCGAAAAGTTGCAGGAGGTATCGGCGCAGCGGATCTCCCGTCGCTACCTGACCGAAAACAGCGCCGCCACCTTCAAGGTGATCGTCAACCCGCTGGTGACCTGGATGTGGATCGGCGGCCTGATCGCCCTGGCCGGGGCCCTGATCGCGATCTGGCCGACCCGGGGGAGGCGCCGCGGGGCCCTCGTCCGCACCGAGGCCGACGCCCGCAAGGAAGCGAAGTACCGCGAGATCCGCGACGCCGAGCTCGACCATGCGGTCGGCAAGCTCTCGGACGCGGACTTCGCCGCCGTCGATGCCGAGCTGCGGCGTGAAGCGCTCGAGATCCTCGACAGTGAGAACGGCGCGAAGGTGCCGGTGGGGGCCGATGGCAACGGCACGAACGGCAACGGCGCCCATCCCCGCGAGCCGGAAAAAGTCGAGCAGGGCTAGACTTTCCCGACCGTGTTCACGTTCTTCAGCGTCATCCAGGTGATCATCGCCGTCGTCCTGATCTTCTTGATCCTGCTCCACTCGGGCAAAGACGCCGGCCTCTCCGGCGCCTTCGGCATCGGCGGCGGCGGCAGCTCGATCGGCGGCGGCTCGATGGTCGAGCGGAATCTGGATCGTGCCACTGTCTTCTTCGCGGTCCTCTTCGTGCTGAACACGTTCCTGCTGCTGAAGATTTAAAGCGGCAGGGGGGACGGAGGAGGGACCCCCTCCGTCGCAAATTGTGGAGGCTCCTCCGGGGGTCCCTCCTCCGTCCTGCGATGCCGCCTCGGTGCCGCGGACAGGTCACGCTGCGCTGTAGGCTTACTTGACACGGCGGCTCTTTGTGTAAAGATAGGAGACGTACTGCGGACGGATGACAAGGAGGAGGCCTTGGAGGCTCACGCGGAGCATGCGCATCATCACCATCACCACCACGACGAGGTCGAGGTCAATCCTGCGGCGTGGTCGGATGCCAAGCGCTACGCGTGGCTGCTCGGGATCATCGTCCCGCTCGGGCCCTTCTGGGCAGGGCTCTACTGGTACCTGACCGGATTCGGCGGTTTCTGGTTCATGGGCCCGGCGCTGGTCTTCGTCGTCTTCCCGCTGCTCGACATGGCGATCGGGCTCGATCCCACCAACCCGCCGGACAGCGTCCTCAAGTTCCTCGAGCAGGACCGCTACTACCGCTGGTGCACCTACGTCTTCATCCCGATCCAGTACGCGGGCCTGATCTTCGCCTGCTGGATTTGGGCGAGCGGCCAGCTGACGATCGTCGAATCGATCGGGCTGGCGCTGACGATGGGGGTGGTCGGCGGGATCGCCATCAACACCGCCCACGAGCTAGGCCACAAGCGCGCCAGCTCGGAGCGGTGGCTCAGTCGCATTGCCCTCGCCCAGACCGGCTACGGCCACTTCTTCATCGAGCACAACCGCGGCCACCACGTCCGCGTCGCCACCCCCGAGGACCCCGCGAGTTCGCGGCTGGGGGAGAGCTACTGGGCCTTCCTCCCGCGCACGGTCGTCGGCAGCCTGCGCTCGGCCTGGGAGATCGAGGGCAAGCGGCTGGACCGGCTGGAGGAACCGCACCTCGGCATCCACAACGACATCCTCACCGCCTGGGCGATGACGATCGCGCTCTTCGCCGGGCTGACGCTGGTCTTCGGCTGGGTCGTCCTGCCCTGGCTGCTGGTGCAGGCGGTGATCGGCTTCTCGCTGCTGGAGGTCGTCAACTACCTCGAGCACTACGGGCTGTTGCGGCAGAAGAAAGAGGACGGCCGCTACGAGCGCTGCCAACCCGAGCACAGCTGGAACAGCAACAACGTCGCCTCGAACGTCCTCCTCTACCACCTGCAGCGGCACTCCGACCACCACGCCAACCCGACTCGTCGCTACCAGGCGCTGCGCCACGTCAACGAGGCGCCGCAGCTGCCGACGGGCTACGCCGGGATGATCGTCCTCGCCTGGTTCCCGCCGCTGTGGCGGCGGGTGATGGACCCGATCCTGCTCGACCACTATGAAGGCGACGTCAGCCGCTGCAACATCCAGCCGCGCAAGCTGGGCTGGGTGCGGGAGCGTTACGGGCGGTCCCCGTGAGCGCCTGGCGCTGCCCCAGCTGCGGCTACGTCTACGACGAGGAGGCGGGCCACCCCCGCGAGGGCTTTCCGGCGGGGACGCCGTGGAGCGCAGTGCCTGACGATTGGCCCTGTCCGGACTGCGGGGTGCGCGACAAGATCGATTTCGAGCCCGTGGAGGCTGGCGCCTGACCGCTTTCGCTGCGACGATAGGGCGGATGCAGAACGGGAGGACTCCCTATCAGGAGGCGGCGCGGGAGCTGCTGCGCCAGACGGTCTTCGACGCCGCCCGCGAGCAGCTGGGGAAGCAGTCGTGGTCGGAGATCACGATGGCGGACATCGCCAGCGGCGCCGGGGTCAGCCGCCAGACGCTCTACAACGAGTTCGGCAACCGCAACGAGTTCGGCTTCGCCTTCGTCATCCATGAGGCCGAACGCTTCATGGACGGGGTCGAAGGGGCCGTCCTCGAGCACCGCGACGACCCGCGTGCGGCGGTGACCGCGGCGCTCGAGCTGTTCCTGCGCAGCGCCGGCGAGGACCCGCTGATCAGGATCCTGCTCAGCGACGACGGCACGGGGGGGATGCTTCCCTTCGTCACCACCAAAGGCTTGCCGGTGGTGCAGTGGGCCACGGCGCGGCTCAGCTCGGTGATGCAGGCCGGCTGGCCGGAGGCGCCCGAGGCCGACGCCCAGACGCTCGCCGAGAGCCTAGTGCGACTGGGAATCAGCTATGTGACGACCCCGGGCGAGTCCACCGAGCACACGGCCACGGGGGTGGCGGAGCTGCTGGGGCCGTTCATCGACAAGGCGCTCGGCACGGCGGTCGACTGAGCTCTCCCCAGCTGGAGGTGAACGAAGAAGGCCCCGCAGGCGGGGGCTGATTCGCGCCCCCCTTGACCTTCGCCTTCCACGACAAGGCGACGATCCCGGCTGGCCTCGTCCGCAAGATCCTTGTCCGCGACGTGGGGCTTGCCGAAGACGAAGCCCGGAAGCTACTCTGAATCGGAGCAATCATGGAGATCGTCCGCGTCATCTATCACCACGAAAGCGATGGCTGGCGGGCCGAGTCCCCCGACGTCGATGGCTGGTCTGCCGCCGGCGACAGCTACGCGGAGGTCGTGAAGCTGGCCGAAGAGGGCATCCCGTTTGCCCTTGAGCACGAGGCCAAGTTGGAGCACTTCGTCCCGGCGGGCGAGCACGTCGCTGCCTGACCTTCCCCCTCCCCCGCCTGGCGCACGGAAATCAGGCTCGTCCCCTTGTCGGCATCCTGCCCGCCGATGGCACGTTCCCCATGGATCGCTTTGATGTCGACCCGCGCACTGGGATCGCCTCCGCGCGAGTGAATCCCGATCGAGTGAATCCCGATCGTTCATAGCCGATTCCGATCCTCAGTTCGAGGAGATTCTTGCCGCGGATCCGACGGATTTGGATCTCGAAGTGCGAGGCGACCCCGAACTATTTGAGCCGCCGACGCATATCGCTGCCGATTCTTCCCATCCTGCCGGAGTTCGTTCCTGAGTCGGCCGGGCTGCGCCTGACTGGCGCACGGACTGGGGCACAAGAACAGCTCTTGCGAAGGGTCCTGACCGGCGCGATAACAAAAAACCCCCGACCTGCGGGGGTTTTCGTATGCGGCTGAATGGAGTCGAACCATCACGGGTGTTGCCACCCACAAGGCCCTCAACCTTGCGCGTCTACCAGTTCCGCCACAGCCGCTTGAGGAGAGCGATTCTAGATGTTTGCGTGCAGGGGGAGGGCGGACGTTGCGGTCGTCCGAGGGGGGCGGTACTCTACGAACAGGTGTTCGAAGGCAATTTTGCGCCTGCGCGAGGCGGAACCCGGCAACGGAGGAAAGCGGAAAGACGATGGACTTGGACCTGACTAAGCGGCAGAAGGAGATCTTCGACTTCATCCGCAAATACGCGGCCAAGACGGGCTACCCGCCTACCGTGCGCGAGATTGGCAAAGCCGTGGGTCTGCACAGCTCGTCGACCGTGCACGCCCACTTGGCCAACCTGGAGAAGCTCGGGTTGGTCAAACGCGACCCGTCGAAGCCGCGGGCGATCGAGCTGCTCTTCGACAAGGCGAAGAGCGCGATCAGCTCCGAAAGCGGGCTGCCGCTGGTCGGGCAGGTCGCGGCCGGGGCTCCGATCCTGGCGGAAGAGAACATCGAGGAGTACCTCGAGATCCCCGACGTGATCGGCGGCGAGGACGGGGACTACATCCTCCAGATCCGCGGCGAAAGCATGAAGGACGCCGGCATCCTCGAAGACGACTACGTGGTCGTTCGCCCCAGCGACGATGCCGACGACGGCGAGATCGTCGTAGCCCTGATCGGCGAGGAGGCGACGGTGAAGCGGCTCTACCGCGAAAAGGACCACATCCGGCTCCAGCCCGAAAACGAGGAGATGGAGCCAATCCTGACGACCGAGGCCCGGGTGCTCGGCAAGGTCGTCGGCGTCTTCCGCGCCGTCTGAGGAGGCACGCCCTGGGGAGGCGCTTCGTTGGCAAGAAGCAGCGGCCGAGCTACCCTGTACAGGCGGGCTGAGCGGACCGCGGGGGGAGAGAAAACCCCTCGAGGAAAGTCCGGACACCACAGGGCAGGGCGGTGGGTAACGCCCACCCGGGGAAACCCGCGGGAAAGTGCCACAGAAATGACACGGCCGATGGCGCGGCCTCACGTGAGTCGCGTACAGGCAAAGGTGAAATGGTGCGGTAAGAGCGCACCGGCGTCGCGGTGACGCGGCGGCCAGGCAAACCCCGCCAGGTGCAAGGCCAAGCAGGACCGACGATCCAGCCCGGGGAGGTTCAGGTGGGCCGCAGGGCCGCTTTGGCGGCCCCCCGGGGCTTCGGCCCCGGAGAGATAGATGGTCGCTCACGACAGGATCCGGCTTACAGGCCCGCTACCGGAAAGGCCCCGCAAGGGGCCTTTCCCATGCCTGCGCCGGCGCGCTTCTGGTCGGCGGCGTGCATGTCTTGGGGGCGGGGGGAGGTCTGCCGATCCCCTTCTCGTGGAAAGGCCCCCGGTAGAGCGTTCACATAATTCTGTCTTAGCGTTTGCTAACGTGCGCTCATCTTCTGCTGAATCTCCGCCTACATATCGCGGAGATCGGGGGACCCAATGGTTGGGGCGAATCGCCGGCTTCTGCCGCGTAGCGCAGCTCTTTCAGCGCGAGCCCGACAGCTAACCCCGTAAGCGCCAGAAAGAGATATGAAGACCGGCAACGACCGCCAGGGGCGGCATGACAAGAAACGACGCGCTGGGACGATCGCAACTCGTCCACGGCGAGCCCTGCTGTGTGCGGCGCTCGCACTGGCGCTCGCCGCGGCTGCGACTCCCGCTCAGGCGGTGACCGGGGGCGCTTCGA
>DASSTG010000017.1:0-21857 GCA_035708105.1 Solirubrobacterales bacterium
CGGGGGCCGAGAGACCCAGGCGGCTCTGCATGGCATACGGCCACCGCCCGAGCGCATAACCCGGCCCCCGAGGAGCCCCTTCGCCTCGCCCGGTGGCGTCACTCGGAGTCGCCGTCGAGCATGAGGACGTGGAAGCGCAGCGCCGAGCGGGTGGGCCGGATCGTGTCGCCGCTGAGGTGCAGCAGCCCCATCCCGACCAGTTCGCGCACCCCCCGCTCCACGGCGTCGGAGTCAGCCCAGGCCGGGTTGCCGCCGACCATCTGCAGCGCCAGCTCCGCGACCGTCAGCTGGATCGGATGCTCTTCGAGGACCACGCCCAGGATGGCCGTCTGATCGCGGTCATCTTCCGCGTGCGTCGTCAGCGAGCGCCGCGGGTTATCGTCGTCGTGCATGGGAGATCACACCTCCTGTGAAGTCGTCCTGGGGTTGGCGTGTCAGCGCCGCCCCAGGGCGCATATGGATTGTCGAGAGCGGTAAGTCGGCGGCGGCGAAAAGTGTCCCCCCTCGCCGGGATTTTCTTCATGGCCGCCCGGCTGGAGGGCACAAAAAAAGGGCGCCCACCTCTCGGTGGACGCCCTGGTTCGGGAGAACCGTCTAGAAGGGGATGTCTTCTTCGCCGCCGCCGCCGTTGCCCTCGGACTCCGGCTCGGCCTCGCCGCTTCCCTCGTCCCCGTCCTTCGGCTTGCCGCCGAGGAACTGGACGATGCTGGCGATGATCTGGACGTACTCCCGGTGGTCGTCGCCCTCGCCCTGCTCCTTCCAGTCGAGGCGGCCTTCGACTGCGACAGGGCGGCCTTTCTTGAGGTATTTCTCGCAGGCTTCCGCCTGGGCTCCCCAGACGCTGACGTTGAAGTAGTTGGGCTTGTCGACGTACTCGTCGTTCCCGTTCTTGCGCCGGCCGTTGACCGCGACTCGGAGGTTGCAGACCTTCCTCCCGCCTTCGGTGGTCCGCAGTTGCGGATCGCGGGTGAGGTTGCCGGTGATGACCACTACGTTGACGTTCTGCATTTCGGGGCCTCCTTGAGAGGTGGTTCGATTGACGAGCCCAGGTAGGGCGCGCGACCGAACGTGCGGAACCGAGCCGGAGACGAATGTCGGAGGTGAGGGGAACCCCCCTTGCGGGGGTTGAAGCGCGGGCGGCGCGTGCCACCCTGGCGGGAGGAAATTGGACTGCCTCTCTCGATGGACCCGAAGCGCACCGACGTTGTTCACTCCGGCCTCGATGTCGCTGAAGCCGTGCCCTCCGACGGAGGAATGGCAACTGTCCTCGCGGTCAACCCACTTGCCCGTTGCAACGGACAGCTCAAGTCGCCAAATCCTTCCTGTCATCCGCTGTGGGCGGCGCTCTCGTAGGTGATGCCCCTTACGAGCATGGCCGCCGTCTCCAAGACGTCGACTACGGCGTCGGCCTCGCTGGCGCCGGTTCCGACGAGGCTGCCGCCGCCCCCGGCAAAGCTGAGCTGCACAGTCGCCTCGAATCGCTGCTCGGGCTCCACCACCTGCCCGAGGTCGGCGACAACGCCGTGAGTGGTGAGGTCGAACGGGATCGCCGGCAGCTGGTCGGTTGCCGCCATCAGGACCGCCCCCCAACCGACGACTTCGCACCTCGGGCGCTGCCCCGGAGAACCCCGAGGACGTCATCGGCGCCGCGAACGACATGGGCGCCCTCATCAAGCAGCGCGTTGGTGCCGACGGAGCACCGCGAGGTCGCCTGTCCCGGCACAGCACCGACCTCGTTGCCAAGTCTGCGCGCGAGCTCGGCGGTGAGAAGCGAGCCCGAACCCTCGTGGGCCTCGACGACGACGGTCATACCAGCGAGAGCCGCCATGATCCGGCTGCGGGCGGGGACACTCCAGCACCAGGGCGTAGCGCCGGGCGGCAGCTCTGAGAGCACAAGGCCGCGTTCGGCGATCTTTTTCCAGAGCCCTCGGTGGACTGCCGGGAACGTGACGTCGGGGCCGCAGGGCAGCACCGCGATGGTCCGTCCGGCCTCGACCGCTCCGCGATGGGCGCAACCGCCGATCCCGAAGTCGAGGCCGCTGACGACGGTTACACCGGAAGCCGCGAGGTCGGCTCCGAGCGCGTGGGCCATCTCACGTCCGTAGCTGGTTGCGCGGCGCGCGCCGACGAGCGTGGCCGTCTGGCTCCACTCGAAGGAGACGAGGTGGCGGGGATCGCCGACCCCGATCAGCGCGCCCGAGGCTCCGGGTGCCTCCTCCGCCGACTCGGGGAAGAACGGGTCGTGACGGCACGTCGCCCAACACTCGGCAACGCGGAGAGCGTCGGCGAAGTAGTGCTCGGGCAACGCCTCAATCCGGGCGAGTAACGATGCCGCCACCTCGGGGGCGACTCGCTCCACCAGCGCCTCGTTGCTCAGGCGCAGGATGTCGAAGACACTGCGGCCAGGATCGTTGACGAGGGTCCGCTCGATGTAGGGACCGGCGAGGCTGAGAAGCCAGGCCCGTCGAAGGCAATCGGGACATGCTCCGGCGTGGGTCATGTCTTCCTCCGTTTCGTTGTGCCCGCCCCTCGCGGGCGAGCGATCCCCGACCCAACGCACGGCGAAGCCGTGCCACCATCGGGAGGGGTCGCTTGCCCGGCGAGGCGGGCTTCGGCTGTCTCGATCGCCGGCATCACCTAATCGACCTCCGCCTCACCGATGCGGATCGTGCCGGTGTCGGCATCGGGGTCGGGCATCAGGTCGACGGGAAAGGCGGCCTGGGCCTCTTCCCAAACCTCGTCGGTGGCGAAGATGCGCTCGATCTCGACCGGGGACAGGAGCGCTGCGATCAGCTGCTTTGCCTCGTCGCTGAGGTCCGGGGAAGACGGCTCTGCGAGCTTGAACATCACTCTCGCCACCCGTCTGCGAACTCCTGCAGCTCGGCGGGACCGGGAAAACTCCCGTTCCTGACGATGGCGATTCCATAGACACCGCCGCTGGTGCGCTGCATCAGGTCGTGGAGCATCCTGGCGGCGCGAAAGACGCGCCTGACGTGTGGGGCGCCGTCCCGGCTGGTGCCAAGTTCGTGCCTGATCTTCTGCTTGATCTTCAGGCGCTCCGTTCGGGTTCCCGTGGTGGGCCTGTTGATCTTGGGCAGGTCCTCGATATCGGGCATGGCTCCTCCTTTGGGTCTAGGTGCTTTGGTCAGAGGCGGCGGTCGCCGGCGTCGGAGATTCCGAGGGCGATCCCGTCTCGCATGTAGGCCGTATGGGTCTTGAGCTGGGCCGGGTCGCCGCCGAGGTGGCAGGCTTCTTCGGCGAGTCGGCGGATCAGCGGGATGGGGCTCCAGGTATCGCCCTCCTCCGGTTCGTCGTAGACCCGGCCGTAGTAGTCGAGGTAGTGGTACGCCTCGGCGAGATCGCGGGCGCGAGCGACATCCGGCTCAAGATCGCGTTGCTCTTGGCGTCCTCTGAGTAGCTGGGGCCAAGTGGCCAGCCTTCGCTCGACTTCGACTCCGCGAGAGGACGCCGAGATCGAGGGACGACCGGGGCCACCCGAACCAAGCGGCCCGTTCGAGCCGGCGCCGTCCCGCTGGGTGAGGTCAAGGACGGCACGGCCAGCCTGGTTGAAGCGTCTTGCGTCCTCGGCGAAGTCGAGTGCCGCCAACCAACCGCGCTCGTCGGGTAGCTTCGGCGGCGGCGGCGGAACGTAGCGGTGTGGAAACAGCTGCTCGCCTCGACCGCGATCAGCGCGGGCGTCGGCACCGTGGTAGAGAACCGACCAGCAGACCGGAACCTTCAGCGGCGCGTCCGACGGCTGCGCCAGGAGGCTCATCTGCGTGGCCGCGCTCACCTCTCTACACCCACGCGGCGGTCGAGCCGTAGCCGGTTATCTCCGAGGCACGCACCGCCGCTGCGTCGTTGCGATGAGCGACCTTTCCGAACTCGTGCGCCTCGGCGCGGCGATCGGTCACGGTCATCGGCTTCCGCTTCTTCAGGCGTTCGATTTCGGCACTCGCCTGCGCGGCAGACGCGGGGTAGGTGAAGGACTCCCCTCGCTTCTGTGCGAGCGATTTCAAGTAACGAAGCTGTTTTGCGGTCGGCTTTTTGGTGTGTAGCTGGGAATTGGTCATGGGCCAGCCGAACAGCAGGCCGGAGGAGGTCGGCGAAGCCGGCCGGGGGAGGTCTGCTAGGCGTCCAGCCCTGACCAATTCCCAGCTGTCACGCCGCGGCAAAGAGATCGAGCTGTTCGGCCGGCTCGACGGGGGTCCGGTGCCAGTCGGGATAGGTCCCCGCCGACTCGCGATTTTTCGCCGGGCGGATCGGAGTCACCACCGCCCGTAGGTTGGGCGTGGACTCCCAGGCGGCTTCAATGTCTGCCTCCGCGATCTCCTCGCCGCTGGGCTTGACCCCCTGCTTGCGCAGCTCGCGCAGAAACTCCTCGCGAGAGATCGGCTGCTCGGGCTCATCGACCAGCTGTCCGTCCAGGGCAAGGTCGGCGGCCTTCGCCTTCTGACACAGCAGCTCCCACTTCTTCGGATCGAGCGAGCCGAGCGTGAGGGCCACGTAGACAGAGACCGGAGCCGGCGAGGTCAGCCGCCAGGCACGAGCGATGAACTGGTCGAACATCTCGTAGGAGAAGACGAGGCCGGTCGCGATGACGCAGGAAGCTGCCTCGAGGGAGTGTCCGAGGCGGATCGAGGGAATCCCGCAGCACAGGACTTGCGTTCTTCCGGTCTTGAACGCCTCAATCGCCTTCGCCCGGCGACGGGGGTTCATCGTTGCCGCTTTACCGCCTCGCTCCTCGACGATGTGTGCGGCTTCGACACCCTTTTCCCGCAGCCGCTCGCAAAGCCAGAGGCCGGTTTCGATCAGGTCGGAGCCGATCAGCACCTTCTCGCCGCGACTGACGTGATCGAGGGCGACCTGGAGAACCTTGAGGTTCTTCGGCGTCCAGTTGGAGTGGGCGAGCGTGTCCAAGCCTGACCACTCCCGATCCGGGTCGGCCTCGGGCAAGGTCGTCGCGTACTCCAACTTCGTCAGCTGCCCGAGTCCCGCAGCGAACTTCTCGACCAGGCCCGCCTCCAGTAGCGGGTGGCCGGGGTGCTTCCAAGCGAAGTAACGCTCGAAGTTGCCCGAGTTCAGCCAGAACTTGTAGAGGTCGAGCTGGGCTTTGCCCATCGGCGCGGCGATCGTCCGCGTCGTCCGCGGCGGCAGCTCGCCCATGTGCTGCTTGCGGCGACGGACCATCGCGCCGGAAAGCAGCCGCCAGAGACGTGAGACGTTCGTGACCTGGGGGAGCACCTTGCGGTTCTCGCGGCGACCGTCGCGGCGCCAATACTCGATCACGCAGAAGTCGGCCTCGAACTTCGCTCGGCCGCCCTCGTAGTCGAAGGGGAAGCGCAGGCTGGCGTTGCCAAGCGTCCACCACAGCAGCCAGAAGACGTCGTTGACGTAGTTGGAGATCGGGGTGCCGGTGAGCAGGAAGCGGTAGCGGGCGCATAGGCCACGGACCGCCTTCGAGCGCAGGGAGTCATTGCCCTTGGCGAGCGTCCCCTCGTCAACCACGATCACGCCGTCGGCGAAGGCGTGGGCGAGGTAGTGCCCGGCCGTCTTCACCCGCAGACGCTTGTGGACGTAGTGGCAGCGGTCGCAGACCTGCGGGCTCTCCCGCTGCCATCCGGCCTCGAAGGAGGCGAGGCAGCGCGGACAGAACTCCTCGGTGGTGAGCGCGGTGCGACCCGCCTCCCCGCGGTCGACGGCTGGAGCCTTCACCACCGCGACCGGCAGCGGCTCGTCCACCCGGCCGATCAGCGACAGCACCTCGTAGTGGGTGATGTAGAGGCCGGTGCCGCCCACCTTCAGATGGCGAGCGACCGCGCGGGCGCGAGCGGGGGTGGTGATGTGCTCGGGCTCGACCCCGTAGAAGCGCTTGATCTCCCGCTTCCACTGCGGCACGAGATCCTGGGGGCACACGATCAGCCCCTTGCGGGCGGCACCGCGCTCCCAAAGGGCGTGGATCAGGGTCGCACCGCCGAGGCTCTTGCCGCCACCCTGCTCCCAGCCGAGCACGCCCGAGCCCTTGACGACCAGGCGTGCCAGATCCTCGATCTGCCAGTCCTCCACGTCGGAGGCCTTGAACTCGAACTCGTGGCGCTCGGCCAGGGTGCGCAGGACGACGCGCGCCGCCTCGACCTGCTCGGGGAAGCGCGTGCCGAGGTCGCCGGGGTCAGGCAACTCGAAGTGCTCCAGCAGGTAGGTGACATCGGCGGCGGACTCATTGAAGACCTGCCCGTCGATTTCAACGCGCAGCACCTTGGCCTCGTGCTCGTACTTGCGCAGCTCGACGTCGCCGTTCCGTTTTTGATGGGGGCGCTCGGTGAGGGAGACCGTGACGTCGCTGGAGGTGACGAGCGGGTAGCGCTCCCCGGCCTCGAAGCCGCGCTCGGGGTCCGAGGTCGTGCAGCGGATCGAGTCGAGGTCGTCAAGGAAAGCGAGCCGCTGCTGGGGGCGGACCTCGTAGAGCGGGCAGACCGCCTGTTCGGCCTCCGCCGTCGCGGCCGACACTGCCTCGCAGAGCGCCGGCTCCAAGGTGAGGGCGCCGTCCGCGGCGAGCGAGCGGAGCTGGCGCCACTCCCGCAGGTTCAGCGCGAAATACGTCGTCGGCTGGTTGTTCAGCCGCTCGACGTTGCGGAGCAATCGGCGCTGCTGGAGGGCGAGGCGGGCGAAGGGGCTGGGCCGCGCCGAAATCTTGTTCCCCTTCAGGATCAGGTCGAACTTCTGCCGGGTGGCGGCTAGGTTCACGCGGCGGCGCTCCAGCTCCTTGTTGACCGTCTGGAAGCGCTCGATCAGCGAAGCGCGGTAGCGGCAGCGGAAGGGCTCGGCGACGTAGGTGGCGACCCGCTCGCGCTCGGCCTTGATCTCCTCCGCCAGCCCTGGCAGCTCATCGCGGGCGGCGGTGAGGATCAGCGGCCCTCCCTCGCGGGGGTTCTCGGCGTTGTCGGCGGCGACGAAGAAGGCGATGACGCAAGGCAGCTCGACCCGCTCGAACAGCTCCTCGCACTCGACCAGGGCGTAGACGCCCGCGGCGTCGGGGCGGCTCATCACCTCGCGGGCGAAGCGATCCCGGCCTGCGATGAAGGCGCCGGCACCGTCGGCCGCCAGCAGCGCCGTCGCCATCCGCCAAGTGGCGACGGTGGAGTTCTCGGGCTGGCCACCGAGACTCCAGTCGAGGCCGAAGGGCGGGTTGCAGGCGACCCTCGGGAAGGTGGTCCCGAGCAGGCGCAGCAGCGGGTAGGCGAGCTGCACGTCGCCGTGGATCCCCTCGTAGCCGCCGACCTTCAGCTGGTCGGCGTCGATCTCGACCCCGAAGCGGAAGTCCGGGTCCACTCCCGCCAGCAGCGAACCGTCGCCGGCGGTGAGGTCGAGGGTCGAGTGGGCGCGGCCGTTGACCACGGCGATCAGCTCTGCCGCCTCGGGCGGTGAGAAGAACTGCTGTAGTCCCGTAACCGCCGTCTGGGCACCGCGCACCGGGCGGAGGACCGACCGCGAGGAGTCGAAGACTTCATCGCTGAGGGCAGCGCCGGTTAGGGCTCCGCGCTTTGCCTTCGGCGCCGCGGGCGCAGGTGATGCTGAGGTTGACATGGCCGTCCTTTCCGAGGGCCCCGCCCTTCGCGGAGCCGATGCGAAGGCCCATGCACGCCCGGAGGGCGTGCGATCCTGGGCCGTAGCGGCTACGCGAGGGCGGCCAGCTCGAAGCCCCGCTCGATCGCCTCGGCGCTCATCGGGCAGGCACCCAAACGCTCTGCCTCCCGCCGGTAGTCGGCGATCAGTACGGCCAGTTCTGCCTTGGACTCAAACCCCGACTCGACGAAGTAGCGGCGACCATCTCCATCGCGCGGGTAGTCGTAGACGAAGACCTCGCCGTCGATCCGTCGGCCGACGAGGACGCGCTCCTGGTCGGAGAGGCTGTAGCGGCCGAGTTCGTAAAGCTGTGCGGGTTGGGACTGGATTGCCGTGGCGCTCATCGCGCACCTCCTTGGCTCGTTGGTGGGAGTCGTGAGCCGTCCGGCAGCGGGTAAGGCGGCACGTCACCCGAAGGGCGCGCCAGCGAGGTCCGCGAAGCGGGCCTTGACGTGCCGCCGGCCGCTGCCAGGCTCAGACGACTCCCGGCAACGAGCGAGGTGCCTATGCGACTTTGCTGGCAGGACCCAGGGCGGGCAAGGCGGCAAGATCGGGGCGGTCCCTGAGCCTGTAGCCGACACCTCGCGTGTTGACGACGAGACCAGGGGCGCCGGCTTTCCGCAACCGGCTCCGCAGCCTGCTCGCGTGGCTGTCGAGGGTCCTGGTGTGGGTCGTTCCGTTGTGTCCCCACACCGTCGCCAGCAGCTCCTCCTTCGAGAAGACCCGATCGGGCTGCGCCGCGAGAACGAGCAGCAGACCGAACTCCTTGCGGGTCAGCTCCAGCTTCTTGCCCTTCACGGTCACTCGTCTGCCCGCCGGGTCAACCATCAGGGCTCCGAGATTGATCGTCTCCTCCTGCACGGCCGCGACGGGCTGGGCGGTGACAATCCCGCAGTCAAGGTCGCCGGTGCAGGCCAGCCGCCAGGTCGTCTCCTGGTCGCGCCGGACGCGCAGCTCCCAGTTCCCTCGCTCGCTCAACCTCGCTTCGATCTCGCCGGCCGGGGTCTGGACGGAGACCCGAGTGAAGCGGCCCGGCACGATCTCCCGAAGTGGGCTGTGGTGGTCGAAAGAAGCGTCCATCGTGTCCTCCTGACTCGTTGACGGGGGTCGCGGAGCCGTCCGGCAGGGGACAGGGAGGTGCGAAAGGTGGACGCGCGGGAGCTGCGTTACGAGGTGAAGCGCCTCACTGCCCCTGCCAGGCTCGGAGCGACCCCGTCAACTCAGGAGGATGATCGGCTCAGGTCACCGACTGGAAAAAGGCTCAGACGGCGGACAACAAGGCAACGCCGTCGTTCATCTGGACGCGCCAGCGATCCCGCTCGGCCTTATGCCGAGCGGGATCGCAGCATCTCCGACGGTCAATCGTCCCGACCGGAGCCGTCAATCGGGTCTTGGTCGGTGGGTCCGTGGGGGCTCTCATTTTCACCGGCGGCATCGGGCCTATCTGCCCCTGCTTCGGAGCCGGACTCCTCCTGCTCGCCTGCTTCGCTGCCGTCTGCCTCGTTCCGATCGGCGGTAGGCCCATCAGCCGGATCGGCCGGACTGTTGGTCTCGACCGAGCGCGTTTCCACCTGGGTCTTCGCCACGGACCCGGCGTTCTGCGCCTGCGCGAAGGCGGCACCACCGACAGCGAGTGCGGCGAGCGCGGCCACCGTCAACATGAGTCTCTTGAACCTCTTCATCGCATCCCCCTTCCGGGTTGGTTGAGGTGCGATGGTGGGGGTCAGACCTTGGATAACGATGAAACGAAGCCGATCCAGGCCTAAAAGTTCAATGAGAACGGGTTAACTGAACGTCCAGAGCTTGTTGCCGACGAAGTTGAACGGGGTGGCGACCCCGATGGCGATCGCCTGGGCGGCTACTTCACTGACCATCTCACCCCGCAGCAAGGTCTCCAGAACCGCAAGGTCGACGCCCAGGGCGGCGAGGCTGACCAGGAAGAAGCGGGGAGCCTGGAACGCCGCCCGGCTTCCGTCAGCGGCGAAGGTCCAGTTGCGATTCCCGAGGAAGTTGTTGGTGACGGCGACCGAGAACGCCCCGATCGCTGCGAGCGCATGAGGGACGCCCAGCCCTTCGGTGAGCACTGCGAAGACCGCCAGATTGATCAGGTAGCCCGAGCCGCCGACGAGAGCGAACTTGACCAGCTGGACCCAGGTGGCTCGCCGCCGGATGGCAGCGCCGAGTCCGACGGTAACTTCGGCGGCGGTGATCAGGCCTCCTCGGTCGCCTGCTCGGGCCCGCCGAAGGCGATCTCTGCCGGTTCGCGAGCGGGGCGGCGACGGCGACTCGGCTCCTGGTCGGGCGGAGTGTCCTTGCCGGTCTTCGAAAGGTGGTAGACGAAGGCCGCGATCGCGGCGGCGAGGGCGAGGCTGACCGGGCCGGTGCCGAGCGCGAGGCCACCGCGGGCGTGGGAGACGCCGAGCCAATCGGCGACGGAGGCGCCGAGAGGTCGGGTGACGACATAGGCGAACCAGAAGGCGAAGATCGGGTTCCAATCGAGGCGGAAGTAGCCGAAGGCGGGGATCGCGATGATCGCGGCGAAGAGGAGGATCGAGCCGAAGAAGCCGATCCCGAGGGTGACCGCGGTGAGGTCGCCGGCGGCGGTGCCGAGGGCGAAGGTGGCGAGGACCGCCGCCCAGTAGAAGAGCTCGCGCCGCGGCGTCGTGATGCTGTGGATCGAGAGCGTGCCCTCGACCGTGTACCAGGTGCGGAAGACCAAGGCGAGGACCACAGCGTAGAAAACCGTCGAGGCGATGTAGGGGACGCCGAGGCCAACGTGGAGGACGTCGGCGGCCATCGTCCCGAAGACGCCGACCATCGCCACCGCCAGCCAGTAGGCCCAGGGCACGTAGCGGTCCTTGACGAACTGCAGGTAGAGGGCGACGCAGAAGGCGATGCCGCCGAGGACGACGGCTATCTCTGGCACCAGGGAATGGACCAGGAAGTCGGAGGTCGACTCGCCCATCGCCGTCGTCAGCGCCTTGACGATCCAGAAGTAGGCCGTGACTTCCGGCACCTTGGACAGCGTTTGGCGGTTGCCTTCTATGCGTTGTCTCAGATCCATGTGTGCGGTGGACGAGCCGCGCGACGGCAAGCTAGGGAGCAGCCCTTAAGCTCAGATGAGAGCGCAACCAGAGGAAAGGACGAGAGCTCCTCACTGCTCCCTGAGCACCGCCCCCAACGGCAGTCGTCGCAGAGCGCGCGTGGCCACCACGAAGGCAACGGCCGCGCCCGCGACCGCGCCGAGCGCCAGTAGGCCAAGAAAGCCCCACGGCACAGCGAGGTGGTCGGGTGGCGGGTCGAAGACGTGCTGGAGCATCGCCACCAGCATCTCCGCCATCAGCCAACCGAGGGCGGCCGCGAGCACCCCGGCCGCCAGGAGGACCGCGACTGCCTCGGAGCGCACAAAAGCGCCGATGTCGCGCAGGGAGGCGCCGATCGCGGCCATCGTCGCGAACTCGTGGCGGCGCTCGTTGACCGCGAGGCTGACGAAGAGCGCCATCGCCGCCGCCGCGAGGATGATCGAGAACGCCTGCTCGAGGCGAGTGATCCCGGTCAGGTCGACCGTCGTGATCGAGCTCACCGTCTGCATCGCCTGCTGGCGGATGTCTTTGACCGTGACCCCGAAGCCCTTGGTCGCCGTGGCGACCCGCGCGGCTACGGTCGCGGGGTCTTCGGAAGTCTTGGCGAAGACGACGTTGGGGCCGCCGGCGCGGTCGGCGCGCTGCAGGTAGGAGAGGTTGGCGACCATGAAGGAGTCGCGCGGGGCCGAGGGGAACTCCTGCACGGTGCCGACGACGTGGAAGGGCACGATCCCGAACTTGCCGGTGCGGTGGTTGAGGACGCGCAGCCGCAGCAGGTCGCCTTCTTCGAGCGAGTAGTCGGTGATCGTCTCTTTGGAGACGAGGATGCCGTCGGGCTGTTCTGCGAGCCGGCTCATCATCGTCTTCGCCCCGGCACCGAGGAAGTAGGAGTCGCGCAGGGTGGTCGCCTTGCCGATCGTCGCCGGTTCGACGCCGAAGGTGTCCTGCAGGTCGGGACCGACGTAGGCGTAGGAGTGGTCGACCGGCGAGGTCGCGGAGACGCCGGGGACCGATTCGATCCGTTGCGCCAGGCCCTGCTTCGCGGCCACCCCCGGCGGCGCCGTGGCGGTGATGTCGGCGCCGAGGGTCAGCTGCGCGTCGACAGCGGCCTGCTGGTTGTAGGTGGCGGCGAAGACTCCCATGCTGACCCCGAAGGCGAGCAGCAGGCCGACGAAGACGAGCCCGCGGTTGATCGCCGCCCCCCGTCGCGAAGCGCTGGCGAGGAGGAAGCGGCGTCGGCCCGCGCCGGCACGGAGCGATCCGAGGCGCTTCGCGGTCCAGCCGAAGAGGCGCCCGCGCAGGCGGACCAGGAGCAGCGTGGCGCCGATCCAAAGCAGCGCCGGGGCGAAGAACATGTAGATCGAGAGCGAGAGGGTCGGATTGGAGTCGGGATTGACCACGGCGGAGAACCCCGTGCTCGCCGTCAGCCAGTAGATCAGTCCGCTCAGCGCCAGCGCGAGGAAGTCCAGATAGAAGCGCTGCCACAGGGGCTTCCGTTGACGGCCGGCTCCTTGGCGCCCAACGGCGACGGTCTCCCGAAGTGACCGCAGGCCCGCCGCCAGCCTGGCCGCGAGGCCGCCGGCGATCGCCAGCGCGACGCAGACAGCGACGACGATCAGCGCTCGCGCCACCGTCAGGCCGACGGAGCCGTTGATCAGGAGGCTGACCGCCGCAAAGGAGAGTCCGGTGCCGAGTGCCCCGGCCAGGAGCCCGATGATCCCGGCTTCGACGCCCGCCATCGCCACGAGCTGGCGCGGGCTGGCCCCGCGGGCGCGCAGCAGGGCAAGTTCGCGGCGGTCGCGGTCTACGGTGCCGAGCGCCGCCAGATAGGCCAGCCCGAGCGCCAGGAGCGCCCCCGGGACGGCGAGCATGATGAAGAGAGCCTCCGCATAGAGGGCATCTCCGGCAGCCGTTTCGAGCCCTTCGGAGAGGTTGTCGACGAACTGGATCTTGCCGGGCAGGCTACGTTCGATCGAGTTGCGGATCTGGCCGGCGCGCTTCAAAGCGCCACTCGGCGTGCCGGTGAGGCTGGCGCGGTCGAGCTGGGCCTGCACCTGCCAC
Organism: Solirubrobacterales bacterium; assembly: GCA_035708105.1. Lineage (GTDB taxonomy): Bacteria > Actinomycetota > Thermoleophilia > Solirubrobacterales > 70-9 > VAYN01. The sequence goes on from DASSTG010000017.1 coordinate 12,768, forward strand.
TGCACGCCGGCGACGGTCCCCGGCACCACCGCCGCGCCGGGGCTCGACGGGTTGACGCTCGGCAGCACGCCGCCGATCTGGTGGGCGAAGGTAGCGACCGGTAGGATCGCGATGTTGGCCGGGGGCTGCGCGGGCGCGGGGCCGACCAGGGGATTCAGCGGCTGGAAGAGGACATCGGGCGCGGTGACGAGCGCGACGCCTCCAACCCGGAACGCCCGCGCCTGGCCGCCGCTCAGACGAAGCCGGACCGAGTCTCCGATCCGGGCTCGCAACGTCGCCGCCAACTGCTGGTCGAGGACGATCTCGCCTGGCCGAAGGCCGCCCCGCAGGAGGCGGAAGGTGTCGATGTGGCGCAGGTAGTCGTGGGGGACGGCGAGGATCGCCCCGGCGCCGGCGTCGGTGACACCGGCCGCCCCAAAATGGCTGACGCCGGCAAAGGGCGCGGTCGCGACCGGCGAGGCCTGGGCGACGTCGGGCTGGCGGCCGACGGCGCCGGCCAGGGCCCGCGCCTTCGGATAGCTCGCCACCGGGCCCTGCAGGTCCAGCGGGACGCTGCGGGTCGCAGAGGCGGTCATCGTCCGCAGCGAGTGGCCGATGAAGAGGAGCATCGCCCCCAGCAGAGCGACCGCCAGGGCGAGAACGACCGCTTGGACGGCGCTCTGCCCAGGCCGACGGGCGAGGCGGGCAAGACCAAATTGGAAGGCGGTGCTCATGGCAGCTCTCCCTCAACCACCCTCCCGTCGAGGAGGCGGACTTCCCGCTGACAGCGCGCCGCGGTAGCGCGGTCGTGCGTGGCGATGACAAGGGCGAAACTGAAGCGCTCGTGGAGGGCGGCAAGCAGGTCGAGGACGCGGGTCGCAGTGTCGGAGTCGAGGTGCCCCGTCGGCTCATCGCAGAGCAGGAGCGCCGGCGACTCGGCCAGCGCCCTGGCGAGCGCAACTCGCTGGGCCTCGCCGCCGGAGAGCTCGGCGGGCAGGGCCTTGGCCTTGGTGGCGAGGCCGACCAGCTCGAGCAGCTCGCTCGGCTCCTGGCGCACCGGACGGCCCGCGCGCTCGGCCACCCAGGCCGCGAATGCGACGTTCTCCAAGGCCGTGAAGTTGGGTAGAAGATTGGAGCCCTGGAAGACGTAGGCGATCCCGCCGGCCCTGGCGCTACCCCGCGCCGCCGCCTCCAGCGAGGAGAGCGGCTTGCCCCGCCAGGAGACCTCGCCGCCGCTCGGCACCAGCAGCCCGCCGATCAGCTGCAGCAACGTCGTCTTGCCTGACCCCGACGGGCCACGAAGGGCCACCGTCTCGCCGGCGCCGACCGCGAGGTCGACCTCCTCCAAGGCACTCACCTCAGCCCCGGCGCGACCGTAGCGAACCGAGACGGCCGCGCAGCGGGAGAGCTCGGCGACGCTGGTCGCGGTCGCGCTCACCGCACCCGGCTCCCGTCCCGCATCTCGATCACTTGGTCGGCGGCGCCTGCGACGACGTGCGAGTGGGTGACGACCAGTACCGCGCAGCCATGTTCGCCCGGGAGTCGGCGCAACGCGGAGAGGACGACCTGCTGGCTCGAGGCGTCGAGCTCGCCGGTCGGCTCGTCGGCCAGGATCAAAGGCGCGCGGCGGGCGAGTGCGGCGGCGATCGCGACGCGCTGCTGCTCGCCTCCCGAGAGGGCGCTCGCGCGATGACCGAGGCGCTCGCCGAGGCCGAGCTCGGTGAGAGCGAGGTCGGCATCGGACGCCGGTATCTCCTGCTCGGCGAGGCGCAGCGCCATCACCACGTTCTCGCGGGCACTCAGGGTCGGCCACAGGTTGTCGCTCTGAAAGACCACCCCGACGCCTCGCGCGCGGTACCTGGCGAGCTCGGCCTCGGTCTGGGTGACGAGCGAGGTACCGAAGCTGCGCACCTCCCCGGCGGAGACCCGATCAAGGCCGGCGGCCAGGGCCATAAGCGTGCTCTTCCCGCAACCCGACGGGCCGAGGATCGCGACCATCTGCCCCGCATGCAGTTCGAGGTCGATGCCACGGAGCGCGACGGTCTCCACATCTCCCGAGCGGTAGATCTTGAAGACGTCGTGCATCTCCAAGGCCGGCCACCGGGTCGGCTCCTGCGCCGCTTCGGGCTCCCGATAGAGGCTTTCTAGCGCCACGCGAAGCTTTCGCTGATCAGGCGGTAGGCGTCGACGTTGTCGACCCCTTCCGGCGTGCTGAGTTCGAGAACAGCAACCTTGCCGCCCTTTTCGAATTCGTAGACATCAACGTTGAGCGGTAGGCGCTTGCCGGTGACCGGGTCCGGTGCGCTCTGCCTCCTCACCGTCGTCTTTTCGCCGGGCTTGCTCTTGGCAGTTCCGGGCTTGACGGCGATGTGAATTACGTTCGCCTTTTCCTTGAAGGTGACGTCGTTCCCCGAGCCCTTCCGTGCCCAGCCCTCGGGATAGCGGATCGTGTAGCCAGCGCTGGGGTTCTTGAAGACGAGGAAGGTTTGGTTGTCGGGGATGTCCCCGGTTGCAGCCGATTCGGCCTCGCTCGGCGCTTCGGCGTTTTGGCCCACCCCTTCTTCGCCGCCCTGGTCTTCCGCTTTGGGCGCTCCAGATTCGGTAGTGGCGCCGGTGGTGGTTTCGTCGGTCAGGCTCGCTTCACCGCTGTTGCTGCCGCATGCGGTCAACAGCAGGCCTGCGAGCAGTATCCCGGTCAACGCGGTGACAACGACCCTCAGCTTCACGGTTCCTCCTTCGCCGAATTTCCACTCTCGGCCTCAAGGTGTAGGGGGTGCAGATGAGTCTGCGGTGAGAGCAGGAGAGGCTTGCTTAGGACCAGCGGCTCGACCGCGGCAAGGTGAAGCGGACCTCTGCTCCGCCTTCCCAGTTGCCGACGTCGACCTCGCCTCCGTGAGCACGCGTCACGGTCCTGACGATCGCGAGGCCGAGCCCGCTGCCGCCGTCACGGCGGCTGGAGCTGGCGCGGCTGAAGCGCTCGAAGGCACGCGGCAGGAACTCGGCCGGGAAGCCGGGACCTCGATCGCGCACCCGGATTTCGACGCCCTCATCCCCGGCGCCGACCTCTAGCGAGATGGTGCCGTTCCCGTAGCGCAGGGAGTTATCGAGGACGTTGCCGATCGCCTGGTCAAGGCGCAGGCGGTCGCCGCGGATCGCTAGGGCCGGGCCTGCGACCTCGATCTCGCGCCCGCTCTCTGCCGCCCTGCGCTCGAACCGCTGCCTGACCCCTTCGAGAAGCTCGGTCAGCTCGACCCGCGCCAGGCGCAATGGCAGCTCGCCGCGCTCGGTCTGGGCGATCGTCAGGAGGTCCTCGGAGAGCTGCGTGAGCCGGTCGGTCTCCTCGGCGGCGGAGGCGATCGCGGCTCGCAGCTCCTCCGGCGAGCGTCCTTCGGCCAGCGCCAGCTCAAGCTCGGTTCGCAGGATCGCCAGGGGAGTGCGCAGCTCGTGGCTGGCGTCGGCGACGAAGACTCGCTCGTGCGCCAGCGCCTCGCCGAGGCGGTCGAGCATTTCGTTCAGCGTCACCCCGAGGCGGGCGACCTCGTCGTGGGTCGGCGGCACCGGCAGGCGCTGGTCGGGCTCGGCGGCGGAGATCTCGCTGGCCCGCGTGCGCATCGCCTCGACCGGGTGGAGTGCAGCGGCGGCGACGCCATAGGCGGCGAGCGCAGCTATTAGCAAGGCGACGGGGCCGCCGAGGAGAAGCAACTGCACGAGGTCGGTGAGGGAGTCGTCGCGCGCCTCGGTCGAGGTGCCGACCACGACGACCCGTTGGCGGCCGTGGGCCGTCACCGGCGTCGCCAGCAATCGTGAGGACTCCTCGAGCCCCGGCAAGGGGCCGCGGTCGACGATCAGCGGCCCACGCAGCGCTGCCGCAAGTTCAGCCGGCCTCAGCAGGACCTCCTTGCCGACCGCGGCGGAGGAATCGACGACGCTGCCGTCGGCTTCAAGCACCTCGGCGAAGCTCTCGGTCCGCCCGACCAGGTTCCCGCGACCCTCGCTGAGGCCGGAGTCCGCCTCCTTGACCAAGGCGACCACGTCGGCGGCCCGCGAGCGCAGCCCGGCGTTGATCGTGTTGTCGAGCTCGGCGCGGAAGCGCAGGAAGACGAACAGGCCGATCGCCCCGAGGACCAGCGCCATCACCGCGGTGAAGACCAGGGTGACGCGAAGGCGGATCGAGAGACGGCTAAAGGGGAGGCGGCTCAGCGGCCTCCATCCTTTCGCAGGCGATACCCGGCGCCGCGAACCGTCTCCAGCGAGGCGACGTCGAATGGGTGGTCGATCTTGCGGCGCAGGTAGCGAATGTAGACCTCGATCACGTTGGAGCGATGTTCGAAGTCGTACTCCCACGCCTGCTCCAGAAGCTGCGAGCGCGAGAGAACGACACCGGGGTTGCGCATGAACACGCTCAGAAGCGTGAACTCCTTGGCCGAGAGCTCGATCTCGGCCTCGCCCCGCCAGACCTGACGGGTAGCGGGGTCGAGCTTCAGGTCGCCCACCTCGATGACCGTCGGGCGCTCCGCCTGACCGCGGCGGACAAGCGCCCGCAACCGCGCCAGCAGCTCGACGAACGAAAACGGCTTGGTCAGGTAGTCGTCGGCGCCGCCGTCGAGGCCGGCGACCCGGTCGACGAGGGCGCCGCGGGCGGTCAGCATCAGGACCGGCGTCCAGATGCCCTCGACCCGGAGCTGCCGGCAGGTCTCGAAACCGTCGATCCCCGGCAGCACGACGTCGAGGACGATCGCGTCGTAGCCGGTGGAGCGGGCCATGACCAGGGCGTCCTCTCCCGTTCCCGCGATGTCGACCGTGAGCCCTTCCTCGCTCAGGCCACGGCGGATCAAGGCCGCCATCTTCACCTCGTCCTCTACCACCAAGACGTGCATGGCAGGACGATGATCGCCGGAGATGAAGAGAAGATGAGAAGCGCCCGCGCCTGGCGAATCAGCCGCCGCCGTAGGCGACAACGAGATCGGTGGCCACTCCGACGAAGAAGCCGAAGGCCACCAACCAGAGCCCGAGCTCGCGATGCCCGTAGCGGCGCATCCCACTCCGGATCTCTCCGATGACGTAGAGGATCGCGCCGCCTGCGATGGCGTAGAAGGCGAGTTCGAGCGGTTCGGAGGTGACGCTGTAGCCGAGCATCGCGCCGAGGAAGGTCGGCGCCCCACCGATCAGCCCGACCAGTCCGAGCCATCCCCAGGAGGGTCGTACGTCACCGAGCGGCCCGACGATGCCGAAGCCCTCCGTGGCGTTATGGAGGGCAAAGCCGATGATCAGCACAGTGGCGAGGCTGATGTCTCCGGCGCTGGCCGATACGCCGATGGCCAGGCCCTCGGCGAAGTTGTGGAGTCCGATCGCGATCGCGATCGTCATTCCGATCCGCAAGGCCCGCGCACGGTCGGCCGAATCTCGCTGGGCGATCTGCTCAACAGTGAGCACGTCGACCGCACCGCCGGAGATCGGCGGCAATGGCCTCATCGAGCGCAGCCGCCGCTCGAGCGTCGCCAGCCCCGCCGAGCCGAGCGCGAAGCCGACACCGAGCAGCGCCACCAGGAAAAGGGCGTGGCCGAGGCTGGTGGAGTCGTCCTTGAAGCCCGCGACGGCGCCCTCGACAATCCCGAACGCGTGCTCCATGACGTCGACGAAGATGAAGGCGAGGACGCCGACCGAGAACATCGCGAGCGCAACCCGGGCGCGATCGCCGAGCAGCTGCAAGCGGCCGAACGGAAGGCCCAGATAGATGGTGAAGCCTGCGAGGGCTCCGAGAAGTGCGGTTTCTGCAAAGGACATTGGGAGACGCTGTGGGAACTTAGTTAGGGCACCCTAACAGCATCTCCCCATCGGGGCCGATGCGCCCCCCCAAGCACCTCCAGGGTTGACCGCCCCGCCCCGTCAGCCGGCCCTATAGGCAACCAGCTCCAGCTTCTCGACCGGGCCTTTGACGGCGATCTCGCGGACGGTGCCGACCCCGCGCACGTAGTACTTGTTGTCAACGGTGGCCGGCTCGAGCGGCGTCCACTCCCTCGTCCGCAGCGCCTTTCTGGTGGAGACGAAGGGGACCGAGACGCTCGCCTTCAGGTCAAGCACCCGGAAGTGGTCTTCGGCTTCGCCTTTCAGGAACTCCTGGCGGCCGACCAGGCCGACCTTCGGGTGCCCCGGGATCAGGACACCGGGGCGGGCGCCTTCGACTCCGGCTTCGAAAGAGCCTTCGGTGCTGGTCGGCTTGCCCTGCGCGTTCAGCTCTTCGGTTTCCTCGCCGAAGTACCAGACGTTGCCGTGGCGGTCCTGCGCGTAGAAGTCGTCCGTCACCTCCTCGGGCTTGCCTTTGACCGAGACGACGTCGTGCACGACGGTGGTGGTGACGCCGAGGATCTTCTTCGTCCGATGGGTGGCGGTGACGACATCGGTCGTCCTCACCCCTTCCTTGAGGCCCTTGTAGCGCCAGACGCTGCCCGGCTTCAATGGGAACCAGGGATTGGTGACTTCATTGACGAAGTCGCCGGAGCTGATCGTCGCCGGCCAGCCCGGCCCGGCACCAGAGGGAATCGTGCTCGCGGTTGGGGCCGCGGCGCCAGCGGCGCTCGACGCGACAGCCGCCCCGCCGATCAGGCTCCCGCATATCGCCAGCGCCAGGATCGCCTTCCCGGTGAAGAGACGGTTGATCGACTTCATGCTGTCCTCCTCGTCTCGGTGGGTGTTGGCCCCGCTTCGGGGTTTAGCGCTCCTACTGCGCCGGCGCAACCGCCAGCGTCGAGTAGCCGAGCTCGGAAATCCGATGGGGCAGATCCACATGGAGCCAATGCGAGATGTGACTCGGGGGCGTCTCGATGATGATCTCCCCGTAGGGTCGGGCGTCGAGCTCTGCGACGACGTCGTCATAGGCGTTGGGGCTGTTCGCGACGCGCCCCGATACCGTGCTGCCCGCCGGTCCTTGGAGCTGCGACAGCGCTCTCGCCAGCAGCTCCTCTCCCTCGCTGGTGTCGGGGCTGTTGCGGTCGAAGGCCAGGTGGTCCGGGTTGGGGACCAGGACAAAGAAGCGAGCGGCGCCCGTCGCCGCGCGCTGTCGCACCGCCTCCAGCAGCTCCGCGGTCGCCTCGACCTTGTTCAGCACGACGAGAACCGCCGGGGTGCCATCGACGGCTGCTGCCGCCGACACGGACCCCGAGCGGATCACGTCGCGCTTGGAGATCGCCAGGTAGACGACCAAGGCCAGGATCGTGCTGAGGAAAAGGATGCTGGTCAGGTTGGTGCCGAGCCCGAGCCCGCCTTCGCTCTTCGGCGAGGCGAGGTAGTCGCCGATCGAGGCGCCGAGCGGGCGGGTGAGGATGTAGGCGAGCCAGAAGGAGAGGATCGCGTTCATCCGCAGGCCGAAGTGGAGGACCGCGACGACGACGATCGCCCCGGCGAAGATCCCGAGCGCGGCCAGGTAGCCGAGTTCGAGCTGCTCGGAGAGGAAGTCGCCGGCCGAGGTGCCGAGGGCAAAGGTGAAGAGGATCGCCAGCCAGTAGAAGGACTCGCGGCGGGTGGTGAAGATGGTGTGGACCGAGAGGGTGCGCTCGACCGCGTACCAGCTCGCGAAGACGCAGATCAAGATCGCGCTGAAGGCGATCGTCGTCGTTTCCAGGGTGACGCCGTAGTTTTCGACCAGGTTGTCGCTGACCAGGGTGCCGACGACGCTGATCAGCACCACCGCCAGCCAGTAGATGCCCGGCACGTACCGCTTCGCGCGGAACTGGAAGAAGAGGACGACGAGGAGCGCGGCGCCCATCAGGTAGCTGGTGCCGCTGAGCCCGAGGCCGAGGTTTTCGTTGAGGTTGTCGGCGAAGGTCTCGCCGACGGTCGTGCAGAGCACCTTGATCACCCAGAAGTAGACGGTGATCTCGGGGACCTTGTTGAGCATCTTTCGCGCCCACCACTTGGCGGAGCGCGCGGACTGCGGAGCGGCTGGGGACATCGTGGCGGAGGTCATGGCGCGGCAGGCTGGACCAAGATGCTTAACCCAAGATGAGAGCAGTGGCCGTTTCATCGAACTTTTAGGCTCCCGCCAGAGGACCACGGGCGGGCCTCTCATCGAGATTTAATGTCGAGTCGCGAAGTTGGGCAGATGCCACCCCTCCTGCTCGCCACCCTCAGCGACAAGGTCGTCGAACCGATCATCGAAGTCGCCACCGAATTCATCGGCTCAGCCGGATACCTCGGGGTCTTCGTGCTGATGATCTTCGAGTCGGCCTGCATCCCGATCCCCAGCGAGGGGATCATGCTCTTTGCCGGCTTCAGCGCCTCCAAAGGCGAACTGACCCTGGTCGGGATCGTCGCCGCGGGGGTGCTCGGCAACCTGGTCGGCTCCTGGATCGCCTACGCGGTCGGCTACTACGGCCGCATCGACCTGCTGGAAAAGAACAAGCTGATCCACATCAGCCCCAAGCACCTGAGATGGGCCGACGACTGGTTCGCCCGCTACGGCGCCCTCACCGTCTTCTTCTCGCGGATGCTGCCGATCATCCGCACCTTCATCTCGCTGCCCGCCGGAGTGGCGAAAATGCCGTTCTGGCGCTTCAGCGCCTACACCCTGCTCGGCTCGATTCCCTGGGTGCTGATGCTGGCGCTGGTCGGCGAAGCGGTCGGCGACAACTGGGAAGACTGGCGCCACAAACTCGGCTACCTCGACTACGTGATCCTGGCGGCGATCGTCGGCGGCGTCGTCTACCTGATCGTCAGGCGGCGGCGCGGGGGCGGACTTGGAGGTAAGGAAGCAGTAGAGGCGGAGTGAGGCTTGGACGCCGACTCGCTATCCGCGCGCCTCGCGCTCGCGCTCGCCGGCGTCCTCTTGGTCAGCGTCGGCCTGGTCGTCACGGCCGGCTGGCCCTTCGTCGCGGGCGGGCTGATCTTGCTTCTCGCCGCAGCGAGGACCCGCTAGTCAGACTCCGATCCCTCGGTAGAGATCGGCCGTGATCCCCGCCTGACCGAATCGCGCAGGATCGCAAGCGTCGCCGTCGGGGTAAGCCACCAGGCGGGCCAGCCGACGGCGGCTATGGCTGCGGTCGCTGCGATCGTTGCCACGACCCACAGTGCGACCCGCCAATCATCGCCGACGACGAACTCCCAAAAGCCCCGGGC
>DASSTG010000018.1:0-35485 GCA_035708105.1 Solirubrobacterales bacterium
GTGGCGCTGGCCGCGCTCGCGCTCGGCCTGGCGGCCTGCGGCGGCGGTGGCGGCGGCGGCATCGAAGGCGGCGGTGGCGAAGAAGCAGAAACGGTGAAGCTGGAAGGCAAGCCCTCCGGCAGCCTGACGATCTCGAACTGGCCGCTCTACATCGACAAGAACACCGTGCCGGACTTCGAAAAGGCGACCGGAGTCTCGGTCAAGTACATCGAAGACGTCAACGAAAACGACGGCTTCTTCGCCAAGATGCAGCCGCTGCTCGCGAAGGGCGAATCGGGCGGCCGCAGCCTCTTCATCGTCACCGACTGGATGGCGGCGAAAATGCGCGAACTCGGCTACCTGCAGAACCTCGACAAGTCGGGGATCCCGAACGTCGAGAAGAACCTCAGCAAATCCCTGCGCCACCCCTCCTTCGACCCCAACCGCGAATTCAGCGTCCCCTGGCAGAGCGGCATGGGCGGTCTGCTGGTGCGGACCGACCTGGCCCCGGAGGTGCGCTCCATCTGTGACCTCTTCAACCCCAAGTACAAGGGCAAGGTCGACTTCCTCAACGAAGTGATCGAAACGGTGCCGCTGGTGATGGCCTGCGAAGGGATCGACCCCGACAAGGCCAGCGAAGCGGACTGGATGAAGACGATCTCGAAAATCGAAGGGGCGGTCCAGTCGGGGCAGATCCGCCGCTTCACCGGCAACGACTACCAGCAGGACCTGACCAGCGGCAACGCGGTCGCGGTGATGGGCTGGTCGGGCGACGCGGTGCAGCTGCAGGAAGACAACCCGAACCTCGAATGGCGGATGCCGACCGAGGGCTGCATGCTCTGGTCCGAAGACATGGTGATCCCGGTCGGGGCGCCGAACCCGACGGCGGCCACGGCCTGGATGAACTTCGTCTACAAGCCGGAGGTTCAGGCCAACATCGCCGAATACGTCAACTACGTGACGCCGGTCGAAGGCGTCAAAGAAATCCTCGCCGAACGGGAACCGGCGCTGGCGAAGAACCAGCTGATCTTCCCGAGCGAATCCTTCACCAAGAAGTGCTCGGGGACGCCGGTGCTCGAAGGCGAAGAGGAACAGAACGTGATCAAGGCCTTCGACAACGTGCTGAACGGCTGAGGGCGATGGGAGAGGCAGCGCAGAGCGGCGGTGGGGGCGAGGGTCGATGAGCTCCCTCCGCCGCCGCCTCTCCCCTTACTTCCTGCTCAGCCCGGGGACGATCTGGCTGGTCGTCTTCTTCGTCGTTCCGCTCTACTACATGGCGCGGCTCTCGCTCGAGTCGGGCGTCGTCGGCAGCCTCGAATTCGACTGGAACTGGTCGAACTACAGCGAAGCGCTCTCCGCCTACGACACCCAGTTCGTGCGCTCCTTCTACTACGCCGGGGCGGCGACGCTGATCGCGCTGCTGATCGCCTACCCGCTGGCCTACGCGATCGCCTTCAAGGCGGGCCGCTGGCGCAACCTGATGCTGTTCGCGGTGGTGGCCCCGTTCTTCACCACCTACCTGATCCGGACGATCGCCTGGGAGACGATTCTCTCCGACGAAAGCCCCGTGACCGAATTCCTCCATGCGGTCGGGCTGGCGCCGAGCGGGCACATCCTCGCCACCAGCTGGGCGGTGATCGCCGGCCTCACCTACAACTTCCTCCCGTTCATGATCCTGCCGATCTACGCCAGCCTGGAGCGGATCGACGAGCGCCTGATCGAGGCCGGGAAGGATTTGTACGCCTCGGCGGCGCAGAGCTTCTGGAGGGTGACGCTGCCGCTCTCGGCGCCCGGGATCGTCGCCGGCACCCTGCTCACCTTCATCCCCGCCGCCGGCGACTACATCAACGCCCAGTTCCTCGGCGGCGCCGGCAACCGGATGATCGGCAACGTGATCCAGTCGCTCTACCTGAGCCAGGCCGACTATCCCTCGGCGGCGGCGCTCTCCTTCGTGCTGATGGCGCTGATCATGGTCGCCGTCGTCGTCTACATCCGCTTCGCCGGGTCGGAGGCACTGATGGGCGAGGAGGCGGTCTGATGGCCGAGGGCGTCGGCACCAGGGCGTGGCGCTGGCTGCGCGAGCACGCGGTGAACATCGTCGCCGCCCTCGTCGTCGTCTACCTGCTGCTGCCGATCGCGGTCATCCTGCTGTTCTCTTTCAACGATCCGCAGGGTCGCTACAACTACACCTGGGTCGGCTTCACCTTCGAACACTGGGCCCATGCCTTCAGCCGCCCCGAACTGAACGAAGCGCTGCTGACCAGCCTCAAACTGGCGCTGCTGGCGACGGCGATCTCGACGATCATCGGCACGATGATGGCGCTGGCCCTCGTCCGCCATAAGTTCTTCGGCCGGCGGGCGGCGAACTTCCTGATCGTGATCCCGATGGCGACGCCCGAGGTGGTGATGGGGGCGGCGCTGCTCTCCTTCTTCCTCATCATCCCCTGGTTCAGCCTCGGCTTCGAAACCCTGCTGATCGCCCACGTCATGTTCTGCATCAGCTTCGTCGTCGTCGTCGTGCGTTCGCGGCTGATCGGCTTCGACCGCAGCCTCGAGGAGGCGGCGCGCGACCTCGGCGCGAACCCCTTCGAGACCTTCCGCCTGGTGACGCTGCCGCTGATCATGCCCGGCATCTTCGGCGCCGCGATGCTCGCCTTCGCGCTCTCGATCGACGACTTCGTCATCTCCAACTTCAACTCCGGGACGACCGTCACCTTCCCGCTCTATATCTTCGGCGCCGCCCAGCGCGGCATCCCGGTCGAAGTCAACGTGATCGCGATGATCCTCTTCTCCTTCACCGTCGCCGCCATGGGCTTCGCCACCTGGCAGCAGCGGCGGGCCGAAAAGATGGCTTCGGTCAGACCTGAACAGGAGAGTGGCATCGGAGTTTCGGCTGGAGTTTCGGCGGCAACTTAGGGGAGGGGCGGGTGCCCCTCCCCAGACACCGCTCGCTTATGGCTCGCGGTTGAGTGTCTGGAGAGGGGCACCCGCCCCTCCTGCCACTGCTCATCCTGCTACCGGCCGATGTGGAAGCCGATCAGGTCGGGGACCTTCGCTACAGCAGAGGCGACTCGGCCGGGGCGGCGGTTCTGCAGCTCGGCTTGCTCTTTCTTCTCGATCGCGTAGCGGATCGATTCGCCGCCTAGCCAGTGGAAGGGCTCGGGGGGAAGCCGCGGGGTGTGAGTATCGACGAAGGGCAGACGGGTGTGGTCGTCTTCTTTTCCTAGAACCAGGGAGGCGAGGGTGCGGCCGACCATGTTCGAGGGGCCGACGCCGTTGCCGGTGTAGCCGGCGGCGACGAAGGCGCGGCGCCCGGCCAGGGAGCGAACCGCAGGGAGGTGGGTCGGGGAGGCGTCGATCGGGCCGCCCCAGGCGTGGGTGATGCGGCGGCCGCGAAGGGCGGGGAAGTAGGCGTGGAGGTCTTCGGCGGCGGCGGCGATGACGGCGGCGTCGATCTCGGCGCGGCCACGCGTCCGCGCGCCCAGTGCGATCCGGCCGCCGCCCCAGCCGAAGGCGATGCGGCCGTCCTCGGTGGTGCGGAAGTAGTGCAGCAGCGAGCGCGAGTCGGTGATGCAGTCGCCGCCGGTCCAGCCGATCTGCTCGAGCACGTCGGGCACCGGCTCAGTGAGGACGATGTGCGAGGAGGCAACGGTGAGGCGGCCGCGTAGCGGGCCGTGCCGGCCCTTGGCGGCGCTGCCGATCGCCAGCACCCCGCGCCCGGCCCGAACCGACCCGGTTGCCGTCTTCGCCTCGACCGCTTCCCCGGTCTGGCCGAACGAGCGCACCGGCGAGCCCTCGAAGATCTCCACCCCCGCCTCCAGCAGCTTCGTCCGCAGCCCCAACGCCAGTCGCGCCGGCTGCACCGTCGCCGAGGTCGGCGAGACCGCGCCGGCGCGGAAGGCCGGCGACTGGCAGCGTTCGGCCACATCCTCCTCGCTCAGCGGCCGCAGCATCTCCGGCACGCCGAGCTCGCGGCAGGCGTCGAGCGCCCGCTGCCAGGAGCCGTCGTGGGCGGGCGCGGTCGAAACCTGCACGTAGCCGGCAGGCCGGAACCAGGCGTCCACGCCCTGCTCGTCGCAGAAGCGTTCGATCCGCCCCACCGCCTCCTGGGCCGCGTGCGCGGTCGCCAGCGCCCCGTCCGCCCCCCAGCGGTCGCACATCGAGGCGAGGGAAAACCACATCGCGTTGCAGAAGCCGCCGTTGCGGCCGCTCGGGCCGTGCCCGCAGACCGGCTCGGCCTCGAGCAGGACGACCCGCGCCTCCGGCTCCAGCTGACGCGCGTACCAGGCAGTCCACATCCCCGTGTAGCCGCCGCCGACGACGAGGACGTCGGCCTCGAGCGCGGCGGCGAGCGGCGGCCGGGACTCGACTTCGCCGGCCTCCTCGATCCAGTAGCCGAGCCGCGTATGCCGCATCCCGGGATTCTCGCCCCTCCCTCGAACTGCATCAAATTTCCTCCCTCGCGGGTCGGAAATTTGATGCAGTTCGGCGGGAACTGGCATCGTTCACTGGACGGAGAGGCAGGTGCGTAGACTCGGCTCGATGTCCGGTTCCGGTCAGGACTCGACCCCCTACGTCGATGCCCTGCTCGCCTACTCGGCGCTGGAGATGGGCCGCTTCCAAGTGCCCGGCCACAAGGGCGGCCTCGGCGCCGACCCGAAGATGATCGAGCTGGTCGGCGACACCGGCCTGCGCAACGACATCCCCTCGGTGACCGAAGGGGTCGACATCGGTCCCGAACCCACCCCCTTCCAGCAGGCGCAGCAGCTGGCCGCCGAGGCCTGGGGGGCGGCGCGCTCCTGGTTCCTCACCAACGGGGCCTCACAGGCCAACCACGCCGCCTGCATGGCGCTCGCCCACCTCGGCAACCGGGTCGTGGTCCAGCGCAACGTCCACTCCTCGGTGATCGACGGGCTGGTCCTGAGCGGGATGCGGCCCACCTTCGTCTCGCCGGAGATCGACCCCGAGCTGGGGATCGCCCATGGCCTGACGCCCGACTCGCTGGCAGCGGCGCTCGACGAAACGCCGGAAGCTGTGGCGGCGATGATCGTCTCGCCCACCTACTTCGGAGCCTGTGCCGCCGTCGGTGCGCTGGCCGAGGCGGCACATTCGCGCGGCGTGCCGCTGGTCGCCGACGAGGCCTGGGGGGCTCACCTCCACTTCCACCCCGACCTGCCCGCCGACGCCCTCGCCTCCGGTGCCGACCTCGTCACCTCCTCGACCCACAAGATCGTCGGCAGTCTCACCCAGGCGGCGATGCTGCACCTCGGCAGGGGCGGGCGGATAGACGGCGCGATCGTCGACCGCTGCGTAAGCCTGGTCGAGACGACGAGCCCCAGCGGCCTCCTCGCCGGCTCGCTCGACGCCCAGCGCCGGCAGATCTACGTCCACGGCGAGGAGCTGTTGAGCCGGGCGCTGGCGGCGATCGCCGAGACGCGGGAGCGGATCCGGGAGATCCCCGGGCTCGACGTGCTCGACGAGCGGCTGGTCGGGCAACCCGGCGTCGCCGGCTGGGACCCGCTGCGACTGGGGATCGACGTGCGCGGCACCGGCTCCAGCGCCCAGCGCCTCTGGAAAACCGCCTTCCACACCGCCAACCTGGACCTCGAGCTCTACTCGGGCAACGTCGTCGTCGCCATCTTCGGGGTCGGCGAGGATCCGGAGATCGCGGGCGAGCGGCTGGTCGAGGGGCTGCGGCAGGCGGTCGCCGAGCTGGAGGAAACGCCGGGGGCCCCGGACGAGAAGCTGGCGCCGGCTCCGCCGTGGGGAGAGCTCGTGCTCACCCCTCGTGAAGCCTTCCTCGGCCCGCAGGAGGTGGTCCCCTTCGACGCCGCCGGCGGCCGGGTCGCCGCCGAGGGCCTCGCCGCCTACCCCCCCGGCATCCCCAACGTCCTCCCCGGCGAGCGGCTCACCCCCGAGACCCTGGACTTCATCCAAGAAAGCATTTCCCACGGCGGCTACGTCCGCGGCGGCTCGGACCGTGAGCTGAAGACTCTTCGGGTTGCGCGTTGAGAGGAGTCGGGGAAGGGGTCCTCCGGACAAAAGCGGGGAGTGTCCGGAGGACCCCTCCCCCGACTCCTCTAGCCTCCAGGCATGTCCAGCTTCGACGCGATCGCGGACCTGCCGCTCGAAATTGAGAGCTGTGAGTTCGAAGGACTGAGCATCGACTGGGGGACGATGGAACGGCTGACGACGATCGTCAAGCTGCGCGGCGGCGGCCACGAGGGCGTCGGCGAGGACGTCGTCTACGACGCGATCGACCACATCGGCCAGCAGGACCACGGGCCGCCGCCGGGGTTGAGCGGCACCTTCAGCTTCGCCGAGTTCTCCGACCGGCTCGACGACGTCGACCTCTTCCCCGCGGGCGAGCCGGTCCGCGAAGACGTCTCCCGCGACTACCGCCGCTGGGCCTTCGAGTCGGCGGCGCTCGACCTGGCCCTGCGCCAGGCCGGGACCAGCCTCGCCGAGGCGCTCGGCCGCGAGCCCCGCCCGGTGAACTTCGTCAACTCGATGCGGCTCGCCGGCTGGCAAGAGGGCGAGCGCTCCTCGATCGAGCCGCTGAAGGCGCGGCTTGCGGCCTACCCGACGCTGCGCTTCAAGCTCGACCCGGCAAACGACTGGGACGACGAGCTGATCGCGGCGCTGGCCGAGACCGGCGCGGTCGACTCGCTCGACCTCAAGGGCTTCTACAAAGGCACGCCGGTCGACGTCGAAACCGACCCCGAGCTCTACGCGAAGCTGATCGAGACCTTCCCCGATGCCTGGCTCGAGGACCCCGACGTGACCGAGGAGACGAAACCACTGCTCGACCCGGTGTCGGAGCGGGTCACCTGGGACGCGCCGATCCACTCGATCGCCGACATCGAGGCGATGCCGTGGGCGCCGCCGAAGACCGTCAACGTCAAGCCTTCGCGCTTCGGAGCGATCCGCAACCTCTTCGCCGCCTACGACTATTGCGACGAGCGCGGGATCGGCGCCTATGGCGGCGGCCAGTCCGAGCTCGGCCAGGGACGCGGCCAGATCCAGTACCTGGCCTCGATCTTCCATCCCGACACCCCGAACGACGTCGCCCCGAGCGGCTACAACGAACCGGAGAAGGCGACCAGGCCGGGGCTACCGACGAGCCCGCTGGAGCCCGCGATCGAGCAGACCGGCTTCCGCTGGAAGCTCTAGTTCGGCCAGCCGAATAGGCGCTTTCGGGTACGTTGGGCCGGTCCTCATCGAGAAGGAGCCGAGATGCCTGACAAGTCTTTCGCCGACGCCCTCAACGAGCAGATCGCCAACGAGTTCGCCGCCCACCAGCAGTACGTCGCCGCGGCCGTCTATTACGACGCCGAGACGCTCCCCCGCCTCGCCGCCTTCTTCTACCGGCAGGCGCTGGAGGAGCGCGAGCACGCGATGATGATGATCCGCTATCTGCTCGACGTCGGCGAGGAGGTCCGCATCCCGGACATCAAGGCGCAGAAGACGAGCTTCGACGATGGCGCCGCGCCGGTGCGGATGGCGCTGCAGCAGGAGCAGCGGGTGAGCGACGAGATCTTCGGCCTCTTCGAGCTCGCCCGCGAGCTGAAGGACTACCGCGCCGAGCAGTTCCTGCAGTGGTTCGTCAAGGAGCAGGTCGAGGAGGTCTCGCTGATGGGCGACCTGCTGAACGTCGTCGAGCGGTCCCACGACAACCTGCTCCTCGCCGAGGACTACATCGCCCGCGAGAATCTCGGCGAAGAGGGCAGCGACCCGACCGCACCGCCGGTGGCGGGGGAGTAGTCCTCCTAGGCCAAGGCAGCAACAAGCACAGCGGCGAGAGCTGCGACCAGGGTGCCTACGAAGCTCCACGCGATCAGTACCAGCGTGTTGAGGAGACGATCAAACCGGTCGCCGAGATGGCCCATCTCTCCTCGGAGTTCGGCAAAGCCCTCTTTCATCTCCCGATCGACCTTGCCAAAGCCCTCTTTCATCTCCCGGTCGACCTTGCCAAAACCCTCTTTCATCTCCCGGTCGACTTTGGCAAAGCCCTCTTTCATCTCGCCTTCGAGGCGAATGAGTCGGTTGTCAACGCGAACGAATCCCTCGTCAACGCGCCGGTTCAGTTCGTCGAGCCTGTCGTCGTTCCAGCTGCTCACTTTCCCCTCCATCGTCAGCGCCTCCATGACGAGAAGATAGCAGACAGAACATTTCCTACTACCTTAGCCGAGCCGCCCGAGTTGCTCGCGCATCGTCTTGATGCGCCGGAACTCGGCGATGTCAGCGCGCAGCGCGGCCGGCGCCGGGGCGTGGAGCAGGCGAGCGGGAAGCGGCGACTCCAGCACCTCGCCGCCCTGCGCGCTGACGCGATGGGCGCGGGCGCCGCGGCGCGCGGTCAGGGCCGACGGCGTGCTCTCTCCCTCCCAGAGCAGGCCGGCGTGGTCGTCGAGGCCGTAGCCGCCCGGCATCCCCCGGGCGACGGCGTCGAAATAGGCGGCTCGGCGCTCGGGTTCGTTGTTGTAATGGACGCAGAGGCTGCCGGGAAGCAGGCCGAGGCCGGCGGCGGCGCGGGGCCTGCCAGAGGATTTCGTGATCCCGGCTTCGAACCAACACATGGCCCCGGCGCTCTGGCCCGCGAGGACGATCCCTCGGCGCCAGGCGAGGCCGAGGATCGAGGCCAGATCGTGCGCCTCCCAGACTGCCAGCAGGTTGACCATGCTGCCGCCGCCGACGTAGATCAGGTCCTGGGAGAGGAGGTGATCGCGGAGCTCCAGCGGCCGCCTGCCGAGGCGGAACAGGGAGACGTCGGAGAGCTCGCAAGCCCGTTCGGAGAAGGCGGCGTAGAAGCTCGCGATCTGCTCGGAAGTATCGCCGCTGGCGGTCGGGAGGATGCAGATGCGCGGTCGCGCGGCGCCGCGTTCGGAAGCCAGCCGCAGCAGTTGCTCGCAGACGGCGCGGTCGGCCGGGCGGGCACTGAACTCGTGGCCGCCGAGGGCGAGGATGCGCCGCACGGGGGTGGCGGAATGAGGAAGGCGCCCGGTGCCGCTCATCCGGCGAGCGGGGCGGTCGAGAGCGCCTCCGGCAGCGGCGGCGCCGGGGGCGCGTCACGATCGCCGAGGTAGGTGGTCGCGATCCGCATCTCCACCACTCGCCGCTCCGCCAGGTCGAGCCGGTAGCCCTTCGCCTCGGACCGTGAGGAGACCACCCGGTTCAGCTCCTCGCCGACGAAGTGCAGAGCGACGCCGTCCTCGGCCGCGTAGCCGCCGCGCATCCCTTCGCGCAGGAAGCGGATGTAGGCGTCCTGCGTCCTGCCGCCGCGCTCGTAGTGGACGCAGTTGCTGAACGGCAGCAGGGCGAGCCCCCGCACCCGCTTCGCCGCGCCGTGGAAGCCGCTGGCCGCCTCGGCGAACCAGCAGAGCGAGCCGGCGGAAAGGCCGCAGAGGATTACCCCCGATTCCCACGCCTCACGGAGGATCGAGTCGATCCCGTGGGCCCGCCAGACCCCGAGCAGGCTGACGACGCTGCCGCCGCCGACGTAGATCAGGTCTTGGGAGAGGAGGTGACGGCGGAGATCTGCCGGCCCCTGCTCGCGGCGGAAGAGCGAGATGTGGCTGGGCTCGCAGCGGTGGGCGGAGAAGGCGCGGTAGAAGCGGACGATGTAGTGGTCGGCATCGCCGCTTGCCGAGGGGAGGAAGCAGACCCGCGGACGCTCCGCCTCGGTCAGCCCGAGGACGTAGTCGTCGAGCAGCGGATTCCCGGACTCCATCGAAAAGCCGCCGCCGCCGAAAGCGATGATCTGGCGGCGTGCGGTCTCCATGACGGCATGTTCGTCCCGCCGCCTCGCAACCTCCTTGTACAGCGGTCCCAAGTTCAGGTGGCGGCAGTCACCCCCGCGTACAGCATGCGCAGTTTCTCCCGCGCCCGGTGCAGCCGCACCTTGACCGTGCCTTCGGGAATCCCGAGCCGGCGGGCGATCACCGGATGGGTCAGATCCTCCGCGTAGCGCATCCCGAGGATCTCGCGGTCGCGGTCGCTCATCCGCTCAAGCGCGGCGTGCAGATCGGCGAGCTCGACCGTCGCCAGGACCCGCTCGTCCTCGGCGCCCTCCTGCAGCTCGATCGTCGAGCGTGGGTCGGGACGGACGCGGGCGTGCTGGCGGAACGCCTCATTGCGGACGATCGCCGCCAGCCACTGGTTGCGGCGGTCGGCGTCGCGCAGGGTCGAGCGCCGACGCCAGGCCCGGAGAAGGGCATCCTGAGCTATGTCCTCGGCTTCGCTCGGATTGTTCGAGTAGCGATACGCCAGCCGAAGACAGACCCTCTGTGCCTCTTCCCACTCCCAGCCGTCGTCGTTCCCGCGACGATGGACGTTTGGAACGTGGATTCAACAAACTTACACCGAAGTAGGCATCTCCACCGCTGAAACTATTCCGATCTTGCGCGTACGGCGGCGGCCTTTATTCGGATGCTCAAGAAGTGGCGCTTTTCAGGGGAGCCGTGGCGGTCAGCTTGGGCTCAGGCGGGCGAAGTATCCGAACCAGGGGCCGGATGACTCGACCAGCTCGAAGCCGGCTTCAGCTGCGAGTCGCTGCAGGCTCCCCCGGGTGGTGAAATGCGGGTCGCCGAAGAGCTCACCCACCACGAGACGGCCGCTTGCCTTGAGGACGCGCCGAATCTCGCGCAGGGCAGCGGCGCGGTCGGGGATCTCGCCCAGCACTGCGGTGAGGGCCACGGCGTCGATCGAGGCGTCTTCGTAGGGAAGGTCGGTGGCGTCGCCTTGGGTGGGCAGGACATTGGAGAGCCCCCGTTCTTCGGCTGCCCGCATCACGTGGTCGAGGAACTTCTGCTGGAGGTCGAACAGCTCCAGGGTTCCGCCAGGGGCCACCCACTCGGCAAGGCCGAGGCTGTAGTAGCCGGTGCCGACGCCGATCTCCAGCAGGCGCTCGCCCGGCTGCGGCCGCAGGACCTCGCGCAGGCGCTCGCGCGTGATCAGCGGGTGCGGGGCTTCGACCCAGAAGCGCTGGCCGTAGGGGCAGGCCGAGGGGTTCTTCCGCCACCAGATGGCAGCGGCCAGGGTCGCGGCGGCGGCCGCGCCCAGGAGGTGACGCGGGCGCATCGTCCCGGCTAGCCGCCGAAGCCGACGCGGTGCTCGCCGGACTCGACCCGGACGAAGGCGACTTTGCCGAGGTAGAGGGCGATCGTCCCGTCCTCGGTCGGCAGGTCGTACCAGCCGCCCCGCTCGAGCTCCGTGCGCAGGTCCCTCAGGTCCGCTTCGGAGAGGCGGGTGGAGATCACCTGTCCGCCCTCGAAGCCGATCTCGACTCGCTGTGCCTCGGCCATCAGTGTCCTCCCGCGGGTTCGACGATCTCGGTCAGGACCCCGCCGGTCGAGCGGGGGTGGAGGAAGGCGACGCGGCTGTCGCGGATGCCCACCCGCGGCTCCGAGTCGATCAGCCGCAGGCCGGCTGCGGCGAGCTTCTCCAGGGTGGCGTCGATGTCCTCGACGGCATAGGCGACGTGGTGCAGGCCGGCGCCGTTCTTGTCCAGGAACTTGCCGACCGGCGTATCCGGTCCCAGCGGCGCCAGCAGCTCGACGTGGCCGTCGCCGACGTCGAGCAGGACCGCCTCCACGCCCTGCTCCTCGACCGTCTCGCGGTGGGCCAGCTCCATCTCGAAGCTGTCCCGGTAGAGGGCGATGGCGGCGTCGATGTCCTCGACGGCGACTCCGATGTGGTCGATGCGGCCGAACACGGGCGGGAGTCTATGCGGCCGGAGGCGGCCCGTCCCCGCCGCGCCCGGACACGCCCTTCTCGACCCGGAGGATCTCCTCCATTGCCGCGCCGGCCACCTCGAGCTGCTCGGGCGTCGGCTCCTTCGTCGCCCAGTGGCGCTGGATCTCGCGGCCGGGGGCGTGAAAGGCCTCGGCGAGGGGGTCGCCGTGGTGGCGGTCGCTCCAGGCGAACATCTCGACCGCGAGCGAAGCGCCGCCGAGGCCGACGCCGGCGCGGGCGGCGTTGCCAGGGCTGTTGACCAGGCGCTCGAGCAGGACGGTTCCCGCGGCCGAGAGCAGCATCATCGGCACGATCAGGTTGGAGCCGCAGCGATCGTGCTCTTTCGGCACCGAGGCGACGTCCTCGACCCCGCGCTCGTAGGCGGCGATCGTCTTGTGCTCGGCGCCGTGGTAGGCGGCGAGGTCGCGGTCGCTCAGCGCAACCAGGGCCGGCACCACCCCGATCGCCTGCACGATCCCCTCACGCAGCGCCGTCGCCGGCGCCCGCCTGCGCAACAGCGAGGTGAGCAGGATCGTCGCCCCGGCGGCGGCGATCACGCGGCCGTCCTCGAACGGCATGCGCGCCGAGCGGAGGCGGCGGCGGGCGAGGGGCAGCACCAGCATCGCCTCCGCCAGTTTCACCGGCCCGCGCAGGCCCGGCACTTTGGCCACCAGCGCCGGTGCCAGCTCGGGCTTGCGTTCGGAAGCGACTTCGATCCCCTCGTCGCCCCCGCGAACCGCGGCGGCCCAGTGCGTCGGCCCGTGGATCAGCAGCCCGTTGCGGAGGGCCATGCCGCCGAGGCGGAGCCGATCGGGTTGCTTCTCAGCCACGCGCTCACGATAGGCGATCGGCCCAAGCACCTTCGAAGAAGGGCGCCGAGCCCAGTCCACTCGGCGCCCTCGTTCCCCCTTTTCAACAGGCCCGGTAGGAGGCCCCCAGTCCAGGCCTCGCTACCGGGTGTCGGCTCTCCCTGGCTTTAGCTTGGGATGCCGAACCTGAAAACCCGGGGCGGCCCCGGAAGTTGCGCCGCGTTTTACAGGTTGTCTAACTTTTTCCTCAACGCCGCCAGGCGCTGTCCGAGCTCTGACTCGAAGCCGCGATCAGTCGGCTCGTAGAAGCGGCGGCCGCGCAGCGCCTCGGGCAGCAGCGGCTGGTCGCTGACGCCGCCCGGCTCGTCATGGGCATAGCGGTATCCCTCGCCGCGGCCGAGCTTCGCCGCCCCCGGATAGTGGGCGTCGCGCAGGTAGTCGGGAGGCGTCTGGGCACCGTTGGCGCGGACCTCGGCCCGGGCGGCGGCGAGGCCCTTGTAGGAGGCGTTGGACTTCGGAGCCAGCGCCAGGTAGACGGCCGCCTGGGCGAGGTTGAGCGCGCACTCGGGGAGGCCGACACGGTCGACCGCGCGGGCGGCGGCGTCGGCGACCAGCAGCGCCTGCGGGTCGGCGTTGCCGACGTCCTCGGAGGCGAGGATCACCATCCGGCGGGCGATGAAGCGAGGGTCCTCGCCGCCTTCCAGCATCACCGCCAGGTAGTAGAGCGAGGCATCGACGTCGGAGCCGCGCGTCGCCTTGATCCAGGCGGAGACGAAGTCGTAGTGGCGGTCGCCCTGGCGGTCGTAGTCGATCGCCTTGCGCTGCATCGCGTCTTCGACGGCGGCGACGTCGACGTCGCCGTCGGCCCGCTCCACCGCCCGCTCCAGGGCCGAGAGCGCCACCCGGGCGTCGCCGCCGCTGCGGCTCGCCAGCATCGCCAGCGCCTCATCCGTAACCGTCGGCGGGTCCTCGATTCCGCGCTCCGGATCGCTCAGCGCCCGCCGCAGCAGCGCTTCCACCTGCGCCGGCTCGAGCGGCCGCAGCTCGTAGATCTGCGCCCGCGAGAGGAGGGCGGAGTTGACCTCGAAATACGGGTTCTCGGTGGTCGCCCCGATCAGCGTCAGCGTCCCGTCCTCGACCGCGGGCAGCAGGGCGTCCTGCTGGGCCTTGTTGAAGCGGTGGATCTCGTCGAGGAAGAGGATCGTCGGCCGGCCGCTCGCCCGCCGCCGCTCCCGCGCCCGCTCGATGACGCCACGGATCTCGGCTTTGCCGGCGTTTACCGCGGACTCCTCCTCGAACGCCCCCTTCGCCCCCGCCGCCGCAATCCGCGCCAGCGTCGTCTTGCCCGACCCCGGCGGCCCATAGAGGATCGCGCTGTGGGGCCTGCCGCCTTCGATCGCCATCCGCATCGCCGACCCCGGCCCGAGCACGTGCTCCTGCCCGATCATCTCGTCCAGCGACCGCGGCCGCATGCGGACGGCGAGAGGCGCGTCCCTCGGAATCTCCTTCCCAGCCGGCCAACGGGGCTCCGCATTCCCACCGCCCCCGGTATCGAACAGCTGCTCAGCCACTGCCGCGGAGTATGAGGGAGCCGGGAGAGGGGTTCGCCGGACCCTCCCCGCTGTTGTCCGCCGAACCCCTCTCCCGGCTCCCTCCACCCCCGTACAATCGGCCTTCATGGAGAGCGCAACCGCAGTACCCGAGTCCGTTTCCACCTCGACCCTCGACTCGTTCAACCCCGCCACCGGCGACCTCGTCGGCTCGGTGCCGACGATCGTGCCGGAGGAAGTGCAGGCAGTGGTCGACGACGTTGCCCGGATCCAGCCCGCCTGGGCGGAGCTGCCGGCGAAGACCCGCGCCGGCTACATGAAGCGCGCGGCCGAGGCGCTGCTCGACGACATCGACGAGATCGCCGAGCTGCTGAGCCGGGAGCAGGGCAAGCCGCTGACCGAGGCCTACACGATGGAGCTGCTGCCGACGGTCGACGCGCTGCACTGGTGCGCGAAGGCGGGGCCGAAGATCCTCGCTGACGAGAAGGTGCCGATGACCCAGGCCTTCACGCTCTCCAAGAAAGGCCGCTTCAGCTACGAGCCGATCGGGGTCGTCGGCGTGATCGCGCCCTGGAACTACCCGTGGTCGATCCCCTTCGGCGAGGTGGCGATCGCACTGATGGCCGGCAACGGCGTCGTCCTCAAGCCGGCAAGCCTGACGCCCTTGCTTGGCGAGCGGATCGCCAAGGTCTTCGAGAAGGGCGGCCTGCCGGAGGGCCTGGTCCGCGTCGTCCACGGCGGCGGCCGGATCGGCGACGCGCTCTGCCGCTCCAGCGTCGGCAAGGTCTTCTTCACCGGCTCGGTCGAGGTCGGCCGCAAGGTCGGCGAGGTCTGCGCCGGCGAGCTCAAGGGCTCGGTCCTCGAGCTCGGCGGCAAGGACCCGATGATCGTCTGCTCCGACGCCGACCTCGACAACGCGGTCTCCGGCGCCGTCTGGGGCGGCTTCGCCAACGCCGGCCAGACCTGCTCGGGGATCGAGCGCGTCTACGTGATGCGCGACGTCGCCGACCGCTTCGTCGAGGGTGTTGTCCGCGAGGCAGAGAAGATGAGGATCGCCGACCCGCTCGAGTGGGACACGGAAATCGGCCCGATGACCTCCGAGGAGCAGTACGGGATCGTCGTCGAGCTGATCGAGGATGCCGTCGCCTCCGGCGCGACCAGGCGCTGCGGCGGCCCGGTCGACCCACCCGGCCTCGCCCCCGGTCGCTACATCGCCCCCACGGTCCTCACCGGCGTCACCCACGAGATGCGGATCATGCGCGAGGAGATCTTCGGCCCGGTGCTGCCGATCGTCGTCGTCGACTCCGAGCAGGAGGCGATCGACCTCGCCAACGACTCCGAGTTCGGCCTCGGCGCCTCGGTCTGGACCAAGGACCGCCAGCGCGGCGCCCGCATCGCCCGCCGGATCGAGTCGGGGATGGTCTGGGTCAACGACCACTCATTCAGCCACGGCGCCTGCCAGTGCTCCTGGGGCGGGGTCAAGGACTCCGGCCTCGGCCGCTCGCACTCCAAATTCGGCTTCTACGAGTGCGTCAACATCAAGATGAACGCCTGGGAGCCTGGCCTCACCCGCGACTTCTGGTGGCACCCGTATGACCAGACCCTCGGCGACGCCGTCCGCGCCTCGGCCCGGATCCTCTACGGCAAGGGCGAGACCCGAGCCAAAGCGCTGCGCGAGGGGATGGGCCCGCTGCTGAAGGTCGGGCGGCGCACCATGCAGAAGCGGCGCTGATGGAGGAAGCGGCGCCCGCGATCGCGGTCGCCGGGCTGCGGCGCGACTACGGCGACCGGCCAGCGCTCGACGGCGTCGGCTTCGACCTCGCCGCCGGCGAATCGATGGTCGTGCTCGGGCCCAACGGCGCCGGCAAGACGACGCTGCTGCGGGTCCTCGCCACCCTGCTGCGCCCGAGCGGCGGCGAGGCGCGGGTGCTCGGCTGCTCGCTCCCCGAGGAGGCCTGGAAGCTGCGTGGGCGGATCGGCTACCTCGGCCACGAGCCGCTGCTCTACCGCGACCTCTCCGGCCGCGAGAACCTGCGTTTCCAGGCGCGCCTGCACGGGATCGAGCGGGCGGCGGCGGAGGCGCGGATCGAGCAGCTGCTGCGGGCGGTCGAGATGGAGCGGCGCGCCGACGAGCGGGTCGCCGAGCTCTCCGCCGGGATGCGCCAGCGGCTCTCGATCTGCCGCTGCGTCCTCCACGAACCGGAGCTGCTGCTGCTCGACGAGCCCGACTCCAACCTCGACGCCGCGGGGCGGGAGCTGGCCCGCGGGCTGATCGGCCCGGGCGGCGGGCGCACCCGCGTCCTCGTCACCCATGACCCCGAGCGGCACCTGCCCGAGGCCGACCGGGTGCTGCGGCTCGGGATCGGCGAGACGGCGGTGGTCTCGTGACCCGGTCGCGCACCGCCTTCGCAGCGATCCTCGCCAAGGACCTGCGCTCGGAGCTGCGCACTTTGCAGTCGCTGCCGGCGATGGCGCTCTTCGCCGTCACCACCTTCGTCATCTTCCGCTTCGGGATCGACCGGACCAGCCTCTCCGGCAGCCTCGCCGCCGGGGTGCTCTGGGCGACCCTGCTGTTCGCCGCCGTGCTCGGCGTCAACCGCCTCTTCGTCGCCGAGCGCGAGGAGGGCGGCTTCGACGCGATCCGGCTGGCGCCGATCGACCGCAGCGTCCTCTTCGGCGCCAAGGTGGCGGCGCTGATCGTCTACCTCGCGGCGCTGGAGCTGGTCGCGGTGCCGATCTTCGCCCTCTTCTTCCTCGACGGCGCCGGCGGCCTCGGCCCGCTGATCGCGGTCCTCCTGCTCACCGACCTCGGCCTCGCCGCCACCGGCACCCTGATCTCCTCGATGGCGGTCAACTCGCGCGCCCGCGACCTGCTGGTACCGCTGGTCCTGCTGCCCCTGGTGGTGCCGCTGATGATCGCCGCCACGGGCGCCACCGAGCCGCTGCTGACGCTGGGCGGCCCGTCCTACCACCGCTTCGGAACCTGGCTGATGGTCCTCGGCCTATACGATTTGATCTTCGGCCTGGTCGGATACGCCGTCTTCGACTTCCTGCTCGAGGACTGACCGGGCGCCCACTTCCCCACTCCCCGAGGCATGTACGGCAAAGGACTGAAGCCCCTCTCGATCGCCACCGTGGCGATGATCGCCGTGTCGCTCTCGCTGGTCTTCTTCTACGCGCCGCTCGACGCCGACCAGGGATTCATCCAGAAGATCTTCTACCTGCACGTGCCGCTGGCGATGACGGCGCTGGTCGGGTTCGTCGTCGGCGGCGTCTTCGCCATCGCCCACCTGCGAACCGGCAACCGCAAGTGGGACGCCTACTCCTACGTGGCGATCCATATCTCGGTGATCTACGGCGTCGCGGTGCTGATCACCGGCGCGATCTGGGCCAAGGCCTCCTGGGGGCACTGGTGGGTCTGGAACGAGCCGACCCTGGTCAGCTTCCTGATCGTCTTCCTGATGTACGCGACCTACTACCCGTTCCGCTATGCGATCGAGGACCGCGACCGCCAGGCCCGCTACGCCTCCGTGTTCGCGATCACCGCCGGGGCCTTCGTGCCGCTCAACTTCATGGCGGTGCGGATGGCGCAGAGCCTGGTCCACCCGCGCGTCTTCGCCACCAGCAACGGCGGCCTGCCCGGGGAAATGCTGCTGGTCTTCCTCTGCTGCCTGGCGGCAACGGCGCTGCTCTGGGTGACGCTGGTCAAGTTCGAGCTGACCGCGAAGAGCGCCTCGGGCCAGGTGAAGCGGCTGCGGCGAGCGCTGGACGCGCCCGCAGCCGGAGGTTCCTCGCGGATCGCCCCGGAGGTGAGCTGATGCTGCTGCCGCTGGGAGCCCCGGCGCTGCCGCTGGACGAGGCCGGCAAGTACGTCGCCGGCGCCTACGTCGTCTTCGTCGTCCTCCTCGTCGTCTACGTGGCGATCATGGCGATGAAACTGCAGCGGATCGAGCGCGAACTGCGCGAGGTGGCAGCGATCGCAGAGGAGCGCCGGGACGAGAAAGAGGAGGTGCGAGCCTGATGTCCGAGCTTTTGGCCCTCGGCGTCTCCCACAAGACCGCTCCGCTCGACCTGCGCGAGCGGCTCTCGCTGACCGAGGGGCGGGCGGTGAGCGCGCTGGCCGAGCTGACGGCGGCGAACGGCATCCACGAGGCCGCGGCGATCTCGACCTGCAACCGGACCGAGCTCTACCTGATCGTCTCCGATCCGGTCGAGGCCGAGTCGACGGCGCTGGGCGTACTAACCCGGCAGGCCGAGATCCGCCCGACCGAGCTGCTCGGCCACCTCTACTCGCTGCGGGCGGCCGAGGCGGCCCGGCACCTGCTGCAGGTCACCGCCGGGCTCGACTCGATGATCCTCGGCGAGGCCGAGATCCAGGGTCAGGTCAAACGCGCCTACGAGCTGGCGCTGGTCGAGGGCGCGACCGGCCCGATCCTCAACCGCCTCTTCCGCGGCGCCCTCTCGGCCGGCGGCCGGGCACGGGAGGAAACCGGGATCAGCCAGAAGGGCGTCTCGATCCCCTCGGTTGCGGTCGAGCTGGCGCGGCGGGCGATCGGCGACCTCTCCGCCAAGCGGGTGCTGGTCGTCGGCGCCGGCGAGACCGCCGAGCTGGTCGCCCGGGCGCTCGTCTCCCGCGGCGTCGCCACCGTCTTCGTCGCCAACCGCCACTACGACCGCGCGATCGGGCTGGCGCAGCGCTTCGACGGCACCGCGGTCCGCTTCGAAGAGCTCCCCGAGCAGCTGACAGGCGCCGACATCGTCGTCTCGGCGACCAACTCGCCCCACCACATCGTCGAGCGCGAAGGCCTCGAACAGGTGATGGCGGCGCGGGCGGAGCGGCCGCTGCTGGCGATCGACCTGGCGGTGCCGCGCGACATCGAACCGGCCTGCCGCGAGGTCCCCGGCGTCGCCGTCCACGACATCGACGACGTGCAGCAGATCGTCGAACGCAACCAGGGGGGCCGGGAGGCGGAGGCGGCACGGGCGGAGCGGATCGTCGAGGCCGAGCTCGACCGCTTCGAGCGCTGGCTTGCCTCGCTCGAGGTGGTGCCGACGATCGCGGCGCTGCGCGAGCGCGGCGACGAGGTGGTGCGGCGGGTGCTGGCCGAGAACGAGGGTCGCTGGGAGAGCCTCGGCGATGCCGACCGGGAGCGGCTGGAGACGATGGCGAAGGCGATCGCCTCGCGGCTGCTGCACGAGCCCACCCTGCGGATCCGCCGCTCCGCCGGCTCCGACGACGCCTACCTGTACCTCAGCGCCCTGCGCGAGCTCTTCGGTCTCGACGTCGAGACCGAGCCCGAGGGCGAAGCGCGGGGCAACGTGACGGAGCTCCGCCGCAAAGACCAAAAGGGCTGAGATGCGGATCGCTACCCGCGGCAGTGCGCTGGCGCTGACGCAAGCCCGTTGGGTCGCCGACCGGCTCGGTGGAGCGGAGCTGGTCGAGGCGAGCTCGGACGGCGAACCGGGAGACAAGTCGCGCTTCGTGCGCGGAGTCGAGCGGGCGCTGCTGGCCGGGGAGGCGGAGATCGGCGTGCACTCGGCCAAGGACCTGCCGGGGGAGATGCCGGAGGGGCTGGAAATCGCCGGGGTGCCCGAGCGCGAGGACCCGGCCGACGCCTGGATCGGAGCCGGGAGCTCGCTCGACGACGTGCCGGAGGGAGCGCGCGTCGGGACCGCTGCGCTGCGGCGGCGGGCGCAGCTGCTGGCAGCCCGGCCGGACCTGCAGATCGAGGAGCTGCATGGCAACGTCGACACGCGGCTGCGCAGGCTGGAGGAGGGCGCCCTCGACGCAATCGTCCTCGCGGCGGCGGGGCTGCGCCGCCTCGGCCGCGAGGACGAGATCGGCTTCCGGCTTCCGCTCGAGCAGTTGTGCCCGGCGCCGGGCCAGGGCGCTCTGGCGCTGCAGGTGCGGAGCGGCGACGAGGCCGCCGGCGATGCCGCCTCTTCCGTCAACGACCTGAAGGCGATGCGCGAGCTGACCGCCGAGCGAACCGTGGTGGCGCTGCTGCAGGCGACCTGCAACACGCCCCTCGGGGTGCAGGCGCGGGTCGAGGGGGAGGTGCTGAGGATCGACGCCTTCGTCGGCCTCCCCGACGGCAGCGAGTGGCTGCGCGACCGCCTCGAGGCGAGCGCCGAAGAGCCATCCCTGGCCGGCGCCGAACTGACCCAGCGCCTGCTCGGAGCCGGCGCCCGCGAACTCCTCGACCGCGCCGAGGCTGGGGCATGAACCGCCCAGCCCTTCACCTGTTCCTTTTGGTTGCTATGCGACCGAAAGGAACAGACGAGTGAGCGCGCGCGGAGGGGTCGTCTACCTCGTCGGCGCCGGGCCGGGTGACCCGGGCTTGATGACGGTGCGCTCGCTGGAGCTGATCGCCGGCGCCGACGTCGTCTTCTACGACCGCCTGATCCCGGCCGGGGCCCTCGCCGGCGTCCTCGATGACGCGGAGCTCGTCTACGTCGGCAAGCAGCCGGGCGTGCCCTCGGTCCCACAGGAGGAGATCGGCGAGCGACTGGTCGAAGCGGCGCGAATGGGCAGGAGCGTCGTCCGCCTCAAGGGAGGCGACCCCTTCGTCTTCGGCCGCGGCGGTGAGGAGGGCGAAGCGCTGCGCGCGGCGGGCGTCGAGTTCGAGGTCGTCCCTGGACTCACCGCCGGCGTCGCCGCCACCGCCTACGCCGGCATCCCGGTCACCCACCGCGACGACGCTTCCGCGGTCGCCTTCGTCACCGGCCACGAGGACCCGGAGAAGGAAGAGAGCGCGCTCGACTGGTCGGGGCTCGCCCGCTTCCCCGGCACGCTCGTCTTTTACATGGGGGTGAAACGGCTGCACGAAAACGCAGCGGCGCTGATCGCGGCGGGCCGCAGCGCCGCGGAGCCGGCGGCGGCGGTCGAACGCGGGACCTGGCCCGACCAGCGGACCGTCTCCGCGACGCTGGGGACGATCGCCGAGGCGGTGGCGCGCGAGGAGGTGAAGGCGCCGGCGCTGATCGTCGTCGGCGAGGTGGCGCGACGGCGCGAGCAGCTTGCCTGGCTCGAGCGCCGGCCGCTGCACGGCCGACGGGTAGTCGTCACCCGCGCCCGCGCCCAGGCCAGCGCCCTCGCCCGCACCCTCCGCGACCTCGGCGCCGAGGTGGTCGAGCTGCCGGCGATCCGGATCGAGCCGCGGATCGAGAGCGGTGAGGTGAAGGAGGCGGTGGCAGGGATCGGCGAGTACGGCCTCGTCTGCCTGACCAGCCCGAACGGGGTGCGCCTGCTCTTCGAGGCGATGGCCGTGGCGGGGCGAGACGCCCGTGCCCTCGCCGGCGCCACCGTTGCCGCGATCGGCCCCGGCACCGCCCGCGCGCTCGCCGAACGCGGGATCGCCGCCGACGTGGTGCCGGAGCGCTTCGTCGCCGAGGCACTGGTCGAGGCGCTTGCCGACGTCGAGGTCGAGGGCAGCCGCGTGCTCGTCGCCCGTGCCGCCGAAGCCCGCGACGTCCTCCCCGACGCCCTGCGCGAGCGCGGGGCCGAGGTCGACGTCGTCTCTCTCTACGAAACTGTCCGCGAGACACCCGAGGAGGCGGAGATCGAGCGTGCCCAGGAAGCCGACTACGTCGCCTTCACCTCCTCCTCGACCGTGACCAACCTGGTCGAAGCGCTTGGCGACCGCTTCCCGAGCAATGCCCGCGTCGTTTCGATCGGCCCCGTCACCAGCGAAGCCGCCCGCGCCGCCGGTCTGCAGGTGGACGCCGAAGCCGATCGCCACGACGTAGACGGCCTCCTAGCCGCCCTCCTCGCCGACGCCGCTCACCCGCGGTCGTAGTTCTGGTCGGTATGCGGAAAGAAGCACGACCCCGGAGGTAAGGGATGGGCTTCGGCGTTCCACACCGCCACTTCTCGCGGACCGACTCGACGAACAGCCGCGCCCGCGAGCTGGCTGCCGCTGGAGCGCGGCACGGAACCGTCGTCACCGCCGCCGAGCAAACCGCCGGCCGCGGCCGCCAAGGCCGCACCTGGACCGCGCCGCCGGGCAAGGCTCTCCTCTACTCCGCAATCGTGCGCCCGCTCGAAGAGCACCACATGACGCTCCCCCTAGCCGTCCCTCTTGCTGTCTGCGAGGCGGGCGAGGAACTGAACCCGGACCTCGAGTGCAAGCTCAAGTGGCCGAACGACGTACTGGTCGATGGTCGCAAGCTGGCCGGAGTCCTGATCGAGGCCCGTCCTCAAGACGACTGGGCAGTGATCGGTGTCGGCTTGAACATCTTCATCTCTAGAGAAGAGTTCCCGCCCGAACTCCGCGACCGAGCGTTCTCACTCTTCGACCCCGCCCACACGGGCCGGGGAAGGGGGTCCGCCGGACCCTCCCCGCTGTGGTCCGGCGGACCCCCTTCCCCGGCCCCCATAGCGGTCTTGAATCAGCACCTCGACCACTGGGTCCAGGCAGAGCCGGACGACGTCCTGGCCGCCTGGCGCAACCGTGACTTCCTGCATGGCCGAGAGATCGAGTGGGACGGCGGCTCAGGCGTCGCCGACGGCGTCGACGACCGAGGTTACCTCGTCGTCGTCACCCCCGGCGGCGACCGCGTCGCCGTCGGCGCCGGCGAGGTCCACCTGACTCGGTACTGACTCGGGCTTCCCGTTCTCGCCCTGTTTGCTGCGTTTGCGCTTGCGCCGGCGCTTGCCCCCCTTGGGGAAGTTCTTCAGCAGCTCCCGCGCCACCGCCGAGGGTTTCCGCGCCATCCGCATCCGCGCCCCGCGCAGCACCTCCTCCCCCTCCGGAGTGTGCGAGACCGCCGCCGCCAGCAACGACACCGCCAGGCGCCGGTCCTGTTTGCGCGCCGCGTGGACCAGCCGCCGCGCGTTGCGTCCGTGCGCCCGGCCGGAGGAGTTGACCAGCAGCCCGAGCAGCCGCTTCGTCTCCGGCCAGCGCTGCACCGCGTACTCCTCGTGCAGTTCGCGCGTGTAGGAGGCGAGCCGCCAGACCCAGGCCTGCGCCTGGTCGCGGCGGCCGATCCGCTTGTCCACCAGCGCCTGCAGCAGGCACTTGGTTCCCGCCCGCTTGTCCTCGCGGCTCCAGGTGCCGACGATGTCGATCGCGTCGTCGAAGGCGTCGGGGTCGCCGAGGTCGGCGATCTCGCTGAGCGCTTTCAGCCGCAGCTGCGAGTTGCGGTTGCGCTGAACGCAGGTGAGCAGGAAGCGGCGGCGCAGCTCCTTGCTGCGGTCGTTCTGCAGCATCGCCCGCGCCCGTCGCCAGCCCTGGGTGTTGACCCGGGCCCCGGCCAGGGCCGCCCAGGCGTGCTGCTCGGGGTAGTCGAGGTTCTCGACCGCGATCCGCCAGATCTCGCGTTCCAGCACTTCCATCCGCCGCTCCTCGACGTCGGAGACGGGGACGATCCGCCGCTCGACCCGGACCTTGCGCCCGCGGCCGCGCCGCACCGGCCCGACGACGATGGCGCCGCCGCGGTAGACGTCGCGGTCGAGCAGGCTGTGCAGGGTGACGATCGTCTCGTCGTGGGTCGTCGCCGGGTGGACGAAGTCGAGGACTATCCCGGCCTCCTTGCCGGGCGCGCGGCGGGTGACGCGGCCGACCCGCTGCTGGTAGATCCGGCGCGAGGCGGTCGGCGCCAGGTGCATGCAGATCGTCGCCCGCGGGCTGTTCCAGCCCTCGGCCAGCAGCATCGCGTTGCAGAGCACGTCCACCGTCCCGCGCTCGAAGCCGGCGAGGATCTCGGCCAGCTCGCGCTTCGGCGTCTCGCCGGAGACCGCTTTGGCGTTGATGCCGGCGTCGCGGAAGGCTTTGGCGACGTTCTTCGCATGCTGGACGCCGGCGGTGTAGACGACGCCGGGGACTTTGCGGAAGCGCGAGCGGTAGAGGTCGGCGATGGCGACGTTGAAGGGCTCCTGATCGAGCAGCGCGGCCAGCTCCTCCTGGTCGAAGTCCTGATCGACCTCGCCTTTGCGCAGCGGCACTTTGGCGATCGTCCGCACCCCCGGCCCCGGCGGGATCCGGAGGCAGCGCAGCGGCGCGATCACGCCGCGCCGCGCCGCCTGGGCGAGGTCGAAGCGCGAGGTCTGAGTCGGGAAGAGGTCGGCGACGTGGCGGGCGATCAGCGCCCCGGTCGCGGTCATGCCGATGTAGACGGGGCCGGTCCATTCGCGGATGCAGGCGCTCGTTTTCTCGCCCAAGGCGGTGTGGGCCTCGTCGCAGATCACGATCGAGTAGGCGTCGGAGACCTTCTTGTGGTTGCGGACGAACCACTGGTAGGTCTCGACCGTGACCGGTCCGTCGGGGTCGTCGCGGCCGTCGAGCAGCGGCGGCCGCAGCCGCTCCTTGTAGCCGCGGTCGGAGATCTCGCCGATGAACTGATCGACGAGGTTGCGGCGGTGGGTGAGGATCAGCACGCCGCCGGTGCGGGTGGCCTCGACGAAGCCGACGGCGGCGACGGTCTTGCCGGCGCCCGTCGCGTGCTCGAACCAGAAGCGGCGCTCGGCCCCGGGATCCTCGGGCGCCTCCTCGACGACCTCCTCGTCGTCGTCGGCGGGCCGTTCCTCCCAGTCCTGCGGCTCCTCGTCGGGCGCCAGCTCCTCGTCCTCGTCGAGGTCGCCGGTGCCATCGAGATCGCCTGCGTCGTTGCCGTTCTCGCCGCCGTTGCCGTTGGCGGGCGCCTCCGCGGCACCTCCCAGCTGCTGCTGCCCCATCAGCTCGGCGAGCGTGCCGGAGAGTGCATCCACCTGGTGCGGGTTCAGCTCCGCCCCGTCGCGCAGCTTCGGCGGCTCCTCGGCGAGGAAGCGCTCCAGCCCCAGCAGCAGCGAGAAGTCGCGCCGCCACTCGATCGACGGGTGCTCGGCGCCTTCGTCGAGCTCCTTCAGCGCCGCGTCCAGCGCCCGCCGGCGCGCCGTCCCCGGCGCCAGCGCCTCGGGTCCCTCGCCGTCGAGCAGGAAGGGCTCGCGGGCGAACGCCGCCGCCCGCTCGATGTCGGCGCCTGAAGGGACTGCCGCCTCGGCGGCAACGTCGGTGGTGTTGGCCATAAAAGGCTTTCGGGGCTTTGTCGTCCCGACCGAACACGGACAGACGTACGTGCGGCTGAGACAAGTGAACGAGGCTGCAGGGGCTTGACTGGAGGTCCCCCCCGAAGAACTCAGCGGCCCGCGATCCGCGAACCGAACGTACGTATTGTACCCACTGAGCGGATGCGTGCACGAATCAGAACCCTTCTGGCGCTCTGCGGATTGCCGGCGGCGTTGCTTCTGCTCGGCGGCTGCGGAAGCTCGAGCGGCGGCGACTACGGCGGACCCCATCCCGATTACGCCAGGGCCCTCGCCGGCTCGCCGGCACCCCTCGCCGCCCTCCATGAGCAGGCGAACGCGCTGATCCCGGGCGGCCGGGGAGCGTTCGAAAAGCGACTGGCGGCGCTGCATGGCTACCCGGTGGTCGCCAACGTCTGGGCCTCCTGGTGCGTGCCCTGCCGGCAGGAGTTCCCGGTCCTGCAGAAGCTGGCCGCCCGCTACGGCAAGCAGGTGGCCTTCGTCGGGATCAACTCCGAAGACTCCGACGACGCCGCCGCAACCTTCCTGCGCGAGGAGCCGGTGCCTTATCCCAGCTACACCGACCCCGACAAGAAGCTGGCCGAAGCGCTGGGCGTCCGCGGCTTCCCCGACACCGCCTTCTACGATCGCAACGGCAAGCTCCTCTACCTCAAGCAGGGGCCGTACACGGACCACTCCGAGCTCGAAGCCGACGTCCGCCGCTACGCCGCCGGCGGCGCATAATCGAGGGCGATGGAAGCCTTCATCGTCATCGCACTGATCGGGTTCGGGCTGCTGCTCGCCGAGCTGCTGCTGCCGACCGGGGGCGTCCTCGCAGCGGTCGGCGTCGCCGGGCTCACCGGCGCCGGCATCGTCGCCCTCAACTCCCACAGCACCACCGCCGAGTACGCCGGCGGCGCCCTGATCGCCCTCGGCGTCATCTCCGCGGTCAGCTTCTACTTCGTCACCCGCAAGGTGATCGCCGCCCACCGCGACCCGCACGTCCGCACCGGCAGCGAGGAGATGATCGGCTCCACCGCCGAGGCGCGCACCTCGATCGACCCCGACGGGCGTGTCTGGCTGGGTGGGACGATCTGGAGCGCCCGGCTCGCGCCCGGGGCGGAGCCGGTGCGCCTGGGGGATAAAGTCAGGGTCGAGGCGGTCGACGGGCTGACGCTGGTGGTGCGCCCGCAACCGCGAACCGCGGTCCGGTCCAATGAAGGAGCCCGCTGATGGAGGCTGTGGCAGGGATTCTCATCGTCATCGTGTTCTTCGCGCTGATCGCGCTCGGCACGTCGGTCCGGGTCCTGCGCGAGTACGAGCGCGGGGTGATCTTCCGCCTCGGCCGCCTGATCGCCCAGAAGGGACCGGGCCTGATCCTGCTGATCCCGCTGGTCGACCGGATGGTCAAGGTCGACCTGCGGACGGTGACGCTGAACATCCCGCCGCAGGAGGTGATCACCCGCGACAACGTCCCCGCCGGCGTCAACGCGGTCGCCTACTTCCGCGTCGTCGACCCGAACAAAGCCGTGGTCGAGGTCGAAAACTACCTGCTCGCCACCTCCCAAATCTCCCAGACGGCGCTGCGCTCGGTCCTCGGCAAGGCCGAGTTCGACCAGCTCCTCTCCGACCGCGAGCGGCTGAACGAAGAGCTGCAGAAGATCATCGACGAGTCGACCGAGCCCTGGGGGATCAAGGTGACCGCGGTCGAGATCAAGGACGTCGAAATCCCCGAACAGATGCAGCGCGCGATCGCCCGTCAGGCCGAGGCCGAGCGCGAGCGGCGGGCGAAGATCATCAACTCCGAGGGCGAGTGGCAGGCCGCGCAGAAGCTCACCGACGCCGCCGACATCATCAGCACCAACCCGGCCTCGCTGCAGCTCCGCTACCTGCAGACGCTGCTCGAAATCGGCAGCAACCAGAACACGACGGTGGTCTTCCCGCTGCCGATGGACGTGCTCGAGCCGTTCGTCAAAGGATCGGGCGGCGATGAGGGCGCGAAACCGCGGCCGCGGCCGCCGGCGCCGCCGAGCGAGCCGCCGCCCCCGCCACCCGACGACCTGCCACCCTCCCGCTCCTGAGCTCGCCGGAAATCCGCATCGACCAGCTGACGGGGCTGAGGACGATCCTCGCCCCCGGCCGGGCCGCGCGCCCGGACAGCTTCTCGGCGCGGGCGAGCGAGCCGAAGGGGCCGGAGAACTGCCCCTTCTGCGAGGGGCGCGAGGACCGCACCCCGCCCGAGCTCTACGCGACGCGACCCCGAAGCGGCGAGCCGGATACGCCGGGGTGGACGACGCGGGTGGTCCCGAACCTCTACCCGGCGCTCGGGGGCTCCTTTCCGAACCAGGAGGACGGAAAAGCGCCCCAGGCTGCACCCGCCGCCGACGCCGATACCGGCGCCTTCGCCAGCGCCGGCGATCCGCTGCTGGCGACGAAACGAGCGGGCGAACCGGACCTCTTCTCCTCGCGGCCGGCGGAAGGTACCCACGAGGTGCTGATCAACTCGCCCGAGCACCTGACCGCGATGGCCGAGCTCTCCGACGAACAGTTCGCCGCGGCGCTCGCCACCTGGCGCGAGCGGATGCGCGCTCACCCCGAAGCCTCCTACCTGCAGCTGATCGTCAACGAGGGAGGTGGGGCGGGCGCCTCGCTCGAGCACACCCACGCCCAGCTCTACGCGCTGCCCTTCGTCCCCGTCGCGGTCGCCCGCGAGCGCGAGCGGGTCGGCGCCTACGGCGAACGCACCGCCGGCGGCGGGCTGCTCAGCGACGTCCTGGTCGAGGAGGTGCGCCGCCGCGACCGCCTGGTGGCGATCGACGACGAGGCGGCGCTGATCTGTCCCTGGGCTTCGCGCTCGCCGTTCGAACTGCGGGTGATCCCGCGCCGCGAGAGCGCCCGCTTCGAGGCGGACGAGGGCGGCACGGCGATGATCCGCACCGCGCTGCGCGCCCTCGCCAACCTCTTCGACGGCCCGCCGGAGCTCAATCTCTGGATCCGCACCGCTCCTCGCGGCGCCGAGCAGTTCCACTGGCACGTCGACATCGCCCCGCGCCTGACGATCAAGGCGGGCTTCGAGCTCGGCACCGGCGTCGACATCAACGTCTACCCGCCCGAGCGGGCCGCCTCGGATCTCCGCGACTGCGTCGAGCCGTAGGTAGGCTGCCGCGATGCGGCCGACCGAACGACCGATCCCGCGCTTCATCGCCGACACGACGCAGGAGGGGATCCCCCACGGCCGCTTCGCCGAGCGGCTGGGCGAGGAGTTCGCAAAGGCCGTCGGCGCGATCGAGGACCTGCCCGCCGGGGCCGAGCTCCCCGCCGCGATCGACTGGTTTCCCGAGCGCGCCTGGGGCGGCCGGGTCTGGGTCCCCGGCTCGGCCCGGACCGAGAGCGAGGAGGGGCGGCTGGAGCTGTTCGGCCACGTCTCCTACGTGCAGCCGCCGGAGGGCGAGCCGCGGGACTTCGCCGCCAAGGCCGACTTCACCGACATCCTCGCCGAGGACAACGAGGACTGGCGGATCGACCTCAACGATGACGTGATCGGGCGCTGGCGGGGTGAGAACGGCCGCGCCGGCGCCGTCACCCTGGTCTGGGGACGGCCGCTCGTCCGCGGCGCCGTCGCCGCCACCGCCGTGCTGGAGAGCGAGACCGTCGACCAGGAGCTGATCTCGCAGGACCGCTTCTCGCTGATCGCCCTCGACGCGCTCGAGGGCTACGGCGACGAGATCTTCATGGAAGTGAAGCTCTGGAGCCGCCGCGCCGACGAGCTCGCCTCCGAGACGCTCTACGCCTGACCGAGCACCTCGATCGGAAGGTCCAAACCGGCTCGCGCCAGGCGGGCGTCGAAGGTGAGAAGAGGTTCGTCGAGCATCAACGCCAAGGCGACGTAGAGGCCGTCGTAGAAGCTGAAGTTGTCGCGTAGATCCCAGGCAAGGTGGACCAGCGGTTCGTGCTCCACCCGCTCGACCGGCAGCTTGTCGATTTCCCAAAGCGCCGCGCCGGCATCGTCCGCGTCCATCTCACCCAGTCGAACCGCCCGCCGCAGCGCATGCCCGATCTCCGCGTCGACGAGATGGGGCGCCCAAAGCTCGTGTTCTGCTGCGTGAAGCCGCTCGTCGACGACCTCCGCCTGCTCCCCTTCGCGGAAGAACTCGACGAAAACGGATGCGTCGACCACGGGCATCAGTCACCCCTGGCTTCGCGGATGATGTCGACGATTTTCTGGGTCGTGAGGGTGGAGCTCCTTCCAGGGTTCCTCGCCCTTCTCCTCGCCGCGATCTCCGGGATCGTCGACTTCCGGCTGTGGCGGCTGAGCTCCTGCTTGATGTAGTCGGACATCGTCATGCCGGCCGCGGCCGCCCGCATCTTCAGTTCGCGGTGCAGATCGTCGGGCACATTCCTGATCTGGATCATCTTGGACATGTGCTCCACATTAACCCGTGTGGAGGACATGTCGAGTATCTGTGCTACCTCCATGCAGGCGATCTTGCCGCGCCACCTCGCAACGGTGGCGCGCAGATCGAGGCAATTCTCCCCCGGCTTTGCCAACTAAGCGACAATTCCACCCCGCCCCGATAGCTCAGATGGATAGAGCGATCCCCTCCTAAGGGATAGGCCGCTGGTTCGAATCCAGCTCGGGGCATTCGGGGCGCCAAGGGACCTGTTGGCCGAGGCCCGCTGCGTCCCAGGCGGGGCGATTCCCCAGCCCTGCGGAGATCTGCTGCTACCGTGGAGGAGTCGGGCCTGGCCGATTCGCCGCCCGAGAGGTTCCGTTTCCTCCTCGTGCTCAGTTGGCGCCTTGGGGCCGCAGGATCTCCCCAGACGTTCAACTTAGGAGTTCACAACATCACTTCATTTGCCGATCTCGGCACCTCCAAGCCGGTGGTCGACGCCCTGCGGGCGCGTTCGATCACCCAGCCCTTCCCCGTCCAGGAGATGGTCGTCCGCGACGCGCTCGCCGGTCTCGACCTTCTCGTCCAGTCCCCCACCGGATCCGGCAAGACCCTCGCCTTCGGCGTTCCCCTGGTCGACCTGATCCATCCCCGGGACAGGGGCCCGCAGGCCCTGATCCTTGCCCCTACCCGCGAGCTGGCGATCCAGATCGTCGCCGAGCTGACGACGCTCGCCGAGGCCCGCGGCCTGAGAATCGCCGCGGTCTACGGGGGCGTCGGGTTCGGCCCGCAGATCGCCGCCGCCCGGAAGGCGGACATCCTCGTCGCCACCCCGGGGCGGCTCGAGGACCTGATCGGGCGAGGCGCCGCCTCCCTGAGGCGAATTCGCGTCCTCGTCCTCGACGAGGCCGACCGGATGCTCGATATGGGGTTCCGGCCCGCGGTCGACCGGATCGTCGCCCGGACCCCCACCGAGCGTCAGACCCTGTTCTTCTCGGCCACCCTGGAGGGGGCGGCGGGGCGGGTCGCGGCCTCCTACACGCGCGAGGCCCGCTCCCACACCCACGCCGAGCCCGAGCGCGCGGAGCCCAGCATCGAGCACCGCTTCGTGGCGGTCGACTCCCAGGGCGCCAAGCTCGAGCAGCTGATCGAACAGCTGACCAATGAGGGAGGCGGGCGCTCGCTCGTCTTCGTCCGCACCAAGCGGGGCGCTGACCGGCTGGTCAAGCGCCTGCGCAGCCGGGAGGTGAAGGCCGCCGCCATGCACGGCGACAAGTCCCAGGGGCAGCGCGAGCGGGCGTTGGCCCGCTTCGAGAG
Source organism: Solirubrobacterales bacterium (assembly GCA_035708105.1). Taxonomy (GTDB): domain Bacteria; phylum Actinomycetota; class Thermoleophilia; order Solirubrobacterales; family 70-9; genus VAYN01. Next base: position 30,779 of record DASSTG010000018.1, read on the forward strand.
CGGCGCCGTCGTCACCCTGGTCGCGACCGACGTCGCCGCCCGGGGGATCGACATCCCCGACGTTGCCCGGGTGATCAACTACGACGCGCCCGCCGACCGCGAGGCCTACGTGCACCGGATCGGCCGCACGGGCCGGGCCGGGCGCACCGGCACCGGCATCAGCTTCGTCCTCGCCGACCAGGCAGGGGAGATGAGCCAGATCGCCGCCAGCCTCGGCCTCGACCACGGCCTCGCCGAGCCGGCTCCCGCGGCGACGTCCACGCGACCCCGGCAGCGACCGCGTCGCAACCGCCGGCGGCGGAGCAGGGCCGCGGCCTGATGAGCGCCGATGCCGTCAGGTGGTGCTGTGCCAGGTGCGACGTCTCCGTCGGGCGACTCGACGGCGAGGTGACGGAGCTGCCGGAAAGTTGGAGCCGGGTGGACGGGAGCACCTACTGCCTGTCGTGCAGCAGAGCCCTGGCCGGAGAGGCAGCGATGAACTCAGCCCCTGCTTTCTGCACCCGCGAGGAGCGTGTCCGGCTCCGGCGCACGGCGCTGATCAAGTTCGAGATCGCCCGAGCGCCCGGGGCCCCGAACCGGACGATCGCGCTCGCCTGCCGCACTTCGAGCGCCGCGGTCGCAGCCGTGCGGAGCGGACTGGAGCGGCCCGCCCCCACTGCTCCCGACGCCGCCGCCCGGGTCGGCGGCTAGAGAGACCTCGTCGTGGAGATCGGAATCGGCCTCGCCGCGGCCGCCGCGCTGATGACGAACCTGGCCTCGCTGCTCAAGCACCGTGGCTGCCAGCACGCGCAGCCGGTCTGCATCAGCCGCCCACTCGGCAGCCTTCGCGGCCTCGCCGGCTCACCCTGGTTCGCCGCCGGCTGGAGCCTTGCGGCGCTGGCCTGGCTGGTCCACGTCGCGGCCCTCTCGATGGCGCCGATCTCCCTCGTCCAGGCGGTGCTGGCGGGAGGCGCCGTCACCCTCGCCGTACTCTCGCAGCGCATCTTCGGCGAGCGGGTCGAGCGGCGTCAGTGGCTGGCCCTGGCGCTCGGCGGCGCCGGTCTCGCCCTCCTCGCGGCGACCCTGCCGAACTTCCGCGGCGCCGACTCCGGCTTCTCCCTGGCAGGGATCGTGAGCTTCGAGGGCGGCCTGGTCCTGCTGGCGGCGGGAATCGCGCTGGGGCATCGCTCCGAGCGCCTGGCCGAGCGCCGCGGCGTGCTCTTGGCGACGCTGGCGGGGCTTCTCTTCGCTCTTGCCGGAATCGCGATCAAGGCCCTCACCGGCGGCGCCGGTGGCTGGCCGCTGACGGCCTCCCTCGTCGCGGTGACCATCGCCTGCGGCGGGCTCGCCCAGTACACCGCGGTCGCCGCTCTGCAAAGCGGCGGCGCGATCGAGACGATCGGCCTGATGGGCATCATCGCCAACGCAACCCAGATCATCGGCGGCATCCTCGTCTTCGGCGATCCGCTCTCACCAAGTCCCCTCGGAATCGCGCTCCAGATCACCGCCTTCACGATGGTCTGTTTCTCGGCGCTGCTGCTCCCATCTCGGCTCGGCCCACGCGTCCTGGCCCTGGAGCAAGCTTGAAAGACCGGGCCGGAGATCGGCGGATCGACGCGGCTCGATAGCCCGACCCCCGGGCGGTGCAGGCCGTCGCCCAGGAGGGTGCAACTTTTGACGCCGCGGGTTGCTTGTACGGAAAGTGCAGACCGTGACCCTGCCCTCCCGCTCGATGCCGCTTCTGCTCCTGGTCGCCCTCTGCGGGGTGCTGGGCGTCTCGACCGCTGCGGCGGCGAGCGGGCAGCGGACGCTGCGCTTCGACGGGCACACGCTGAGCGTGCCGGCTGCCTGGCCGGTCATCCGCCTTGCCGCTCATCCGCGCGTCTGCGTCCGGCTCGACCGGCGGGCGGTCTACCTCGGGACTCCCTCGCCGCAGCAGAGCTGTCCCGCCGATGCGATCGGACGGCGGCGGGCGATCATGGTCGAACCGCGCGCCGCTGCATCCGCTTCGAGCCTGCCGAGGGCCCGGGCGAGCACGGCCGCCCGGTCCGGCGCCGTCTTCACCGGCCTCGGCTTCGACGCCTGCAGCGCCCCCTCCGCCCACTCGATGAGCGCCTGGGGAGAATCCCCCTATCGCGCCGTCGGCGTCTACATCGGCGGTATCAACCGCGCCTGCTCGCAGCCGAACCTGACGCCCGAATGGGTGGCGGCGCAGACGGCGGCCGGGTGGCACCTGATCCCGACCTACGTCGGCCTCCAGGCGCCGACCAGCGCCTGCTCGAGCTGCGCCAAGCTCAGCGCCTCCCAGGCCACCGCCCAGGGCGTCGCCGCCGCGGTGGACGCGGTCGAACAGGCGGCCGCGGTGGCGATGGGGCCCGGCAGCCCGATCTACTTCGACATGGAGTCCTACAGCCGCACCTCCGCGGCCAGCGCGGCGACGCTTGCCTTCCTCGAAGCCTGGACCGAGAAGCTGCACCAGCTCGGCTACGTCTCCGGCGTCTACAGCTCGAGCGCCTCTGGGATCGCCGACCTCGGCGACCAGGTCGGCAGCGGCTACGAACTGCCCGACCAGGTCTGGATCGCCAACTGGAACGGCGCCCAGAGCACCTCCGACCCGGTGGTGCCGAGCAGCGCCTGGGCCCAGCACCAGCGCATCCACCAGTACAAGGGCGGCCACAACGAGAGCTACGGCGGGGTGACGATCAACATCGACAACGACTACGTCGACGGCTCCACCGTCGGCGAAGCGACGCTGCCGCCGGTTCCTGAAGACGACCCGATCGGCTTCCTCGACCTCGTCAAGTCACCGGTGCCCGGCCAGGTCAGGGTCCGCGGCTGGGCCTTCGACCCGAACGCCCCCACCTCGGCGCTTGCGATCCGCCTCCTCGTCGGCGGCCGGGAAGGCGAACCGGGAGCGATCCCCTACGAACTGGGAGCGGTGGCGAGCATGCCCCGGCGCGACGTCCGCCTGCGCTACCCAGAAGCGGGCGGCCGCCACGGCTTCGACCTCAGCCTGGCGACGGTGAAGTCGGGGCGCCAGCGCGTCTGCGCCTACGCCCTCGACGTCGAACCGGGAGAAGACACCTTGCTCGGCTGCAAGGGGGTGACGATCCCGGTCGCGCTCCGGCTCTCCAACCTGCGTGCACGCGCCGGCCGGGTGCAGGTGCGCGTCACCTGCCTCTGGCCCGAAGGAACGGATTGCCCGGGCCAGATCGTCCTCCGCAGTCGCTTCCGGGTGCCGGTCGCCCACTACCGCGGCCGCGGACCGCGGACCCGGCCGGTGACCCGCGTGGTCGGGCGCGCGCCCTTCCGCCTCAGCGGCGGCCAGGGCCACACCTACCGCGTCCCCCTCACCCTCGGCGGGCGCAAGCTGCTGCGCCTGCGCGCGCGGCTGAAGACCCACGTGCTGGTGGCGATCCCCGGCGGCCGCCGGGTGAGGGTCGTCGAACTGCGCGGCTAGAGATCCTCGCCGAGCGCCTCGCGCATCTGTGTGACCTGCGCTCGCAGCTCGCCGAGCTCACGCTCGATCCGGTCGAGGCGGCTCTCGGCGGGATCGGCGGCGGCGGCCGGCGTGGGCGCGGCCGACTGCGGGTCCTGCTCTGAGGCAACCGGTCGCTCGGTGCCGCCCTCCGGCTCCTTCCCACCGCCGAGGACCTGTTCGTAGCGGTCCTCCTTCTGCCCCGGCCGGCGCGCATGGCGGACGGCGTACTCGCGCCCGCACAGCCGCTCCAGCGTCTCCTGCACCGCCACCAGGCTCTCGAACGTGTGCAGCCGCTCGCTGCGCTGCTTCAGCTCGCCCGGCGTCTGCGCCCCGCGCAGCATCAGCACCGCCAGCAGCGCCAGCTCGGCGTCGTCGATCTCGAGCGCCTCCGGCAACAGGTGCCGGTACTTGCGGGCGCGGCTGCCGGCGCCGCTCGCCAGGCGGGTCCAGCCGCGCAGGGCGAGCCGGCGCAGCGCCTCGCTGATCGTGGCCTCGTCGTAGGCGACCACCGGATGGCGGTTGGTCGACTGGTTGCAGGCCAGCCGCAGCGCGTTCAGCGAGAGCGGGTAGGCGTCCGGCGTCGTCCGCTGCTTCTCGACCAGGCAGCCGACCACCCTGATCTCGACCGCGTCCGGCTCCATCGCCTCAGCTCCGGTCGGGGCGGTCGGGATAGATCTCGTCGATCGTGATCAGCGCCCGGTAAGGAGCGGCCGCAGCCGCTTCGATCTTCTCCGCCCCGCCCGCCAGCCGGTCGACCACGGCGACGACGCCGGCGACCTCGAGGCCCTCCTCGCGCACCCGCTGGATCGCCTGCGCGGTCGAGCCGCCGGTGGTCACGGTGTCCTCGACGACGAGGCAGCGCACCCCCGGCCCGACCGGCCCCTCGACCCAGCGCTGCAGCCCGTGCTCCTTGCGGGCGCCGCGGACGAAGAAGGCGACCAGGTCCTCACCGGCGGGGACGGCGATCGCCGCGCAGGCAGGGGGGATCGCAGCCGTCGCCGGGCCGCCAACCGCCGCGGCACCCACCTCATGCGCGATCGAAGCGATCAGCTCCCCAGCTGCTCTGAATCCCGCCGGTCTCATCAACGCCCGGCGAGCGTCGACGTAGTACTGCGCCGTAGCTCCGCTCGCCAGTGTCACCTCTCCAAGCATCAAAGAATGCTCCTTCAGCTCGGAGAGCAACTCCGCCTTGGCAGCAGCGAGATCGGCCACGCAAGCATCCTAAGCGTGAGCAGCGGGGCGGGGTC
>DASSTG010000019.1:0-47770 GCA_035708105.1 Solirubrobacterales bacterium
CTCGAAATAGGGCATCAGCTCGGCGTAGGTGGAGCCGATGATCGCGTCGCCGCCGATCGAGACGGCGGTGGAGACGCCGAGGCCGGCGGCGGTCAGCGAGGAGGAGATCTCGGTGGTCATCCCGCCCGAGCGGCTCATCACCCCGACGCGGCCGGGCTGGTAGGCCTTGGCGGCGTCTTTGGCGGGGCCGCCGATGCCGCCCATCTTGCAGACCTCCGGGACGATCAGGCCGAGGCAGTTGGGGCCGATGATCCGGGCGCCGCGCATGTTCGCCAGCTCGACCATCTGGGCGACGTCGCCGCGCGGGATTCGCTCGGTGACGATGACGATCAGCTCGATCCCGTTCTCGATCGCCTCGAGCACGGCGTCCTTGGTGAAGGCGGGGGGGACGGTGACGACAGAACCGTCGATCGGGCCGCCGTGGTGCTCGACCGCCTGGGCGACGGTGTCGAAGACCGGCACGCCGTGGACCTCACGGCCCTTGCGTCCGGGCGTCACCCCGCCGACGATCTTGGAGCCGTAGTCGAGGCACTCGCGGGTCAGGTTGACCGCCTCGCGGCCGGTGATCCCCTGGACGATGAAAGTGGTGTCTTTGCTGAGGAGGATGCTCATCGCGTCCCTCCCGTCTGTTCCTTCCGGGTGGATAGCAACGAAAAGGAACAGGCGAAGGCGGGGGTCATGCCGGCGCCCCCTGGATCTTGGCGACGGCGCGCCCGGCGGCCTCCCACATCGAGACCGAGCGGTCGCAGTACTCGACGCCGTATTTGTCGAGGATCTTGAAGCCCTCCTCCTCCCAGGCGCCTGGGATGCGGAAGATCGCGATCGTCTCGCCCGGGTCCCTGCCCAGCTCCAGGCAGGCCTTGATCACGCCGCGGGCGACGATGTCGACGCGGGTGTTGGAGACGATCGACATCATCACCGCGATCTTCTCGACGCCGTCCTTTTCCAGCACCTCTTTGGCGAGGCCGCAGGCCTTGGCGACCGACGGGTTGCCGCCGATCTCCGAGTAGTTGGCCGGCTTGCCGCCCTGGCTGCGGACCGCGTCGGTCAAGGTCAGCGAGCCCCCGCCGGCGCCGATCACCAGACCGAGGTTGCCGGTGAAGCCGTGGTCCTTGCCCTGGATCACCCCGCGGTGGTCGGCGGCGTCGATCGCGCTGACGTTCTTCTCGAAGTCGGAGGGCTCGTAGGTCTCGCGGGTGTCCTCCTCGGCGATCCCGAGCTCCTTGCGAAGAAGCTTCCTCTGCCGGCCGACCGCCTCGTTCTCCATCTCCATGTGGGCGTCGAGGGCGACGAAGCTGCCGTCGCTCAGCTCGGCCAGCGGGTTGATCTCGGCCAGGGTCATGTCGTTCTCGCGGAAGAGGCGGGCGAGGCGGGCGAGGACAGGGGTCGCGCGGTTCAGCTGCGAGCCGGTGACCCCGGTGGCGGCGACGACCTGCTTGGCCTCGAAGTCTGCGACGGGAAGGAGATTGGAGACGTGGCCTTTGCCGACGTGGTCGGGATGTTTCTCGGCGACCTCCTCGATGTCGATCCCGCCCATGTCGCTGAACAGCATCAGCGGCTTCTTCGCGGTCCCGTCCCAGACGACGCCCGCGTAGTACTCCTGCTTGACCTCGGCTTTGGGGTCGACGAGGACGCCGCGCGGCATGTGGCCGTTGATTTCGAGCTCGAGGATCGCCTCGGCGTGCTGTGCGGCCTCCTCGGGCGTGTCGGCGAACTTGACGCCGCCGGCCTTCATCCGGCCGCCGCTCAGCACCTGGCTCTTGATCACGACCGGGCCGCCGATTTCCTCGGCGACCTCGAGCGCCTCCTCGGCGCTCGTGCAGAAGCCGTACTTGGTGACGGGAATCCCCGCCAGCTCGACGATCTTGCGTGCCTCGTACTCGTAGAACCTCATCTGCGGCGCGGAACCCTATCCAACTGCCCTACTCGAGCGCTTCCCCGGCCAGAGGCGTCTCGCGTCCCTGCTTTACTGCCCGGGTGTTTCCCGCCGCCTCCGGCCGGAAGAAGCGCTTCCGGCCCCTCGTTTCATCCCTGCTGGCGCTGATTTTCGGCGTTGTGGCGCTGTACGGATGTGGCACGGTTGTCAGCCGCGAAAAGCTCCAGGACACGATCCAAGCGAGCCTGGAAAAGTCGATTCATGAAAAGATCAAGCAGGTCGAATGCCCTTCGGACCAGTCTGTGGACCCCGGCGCGACCTTCACGTGCGACGTGATTTTTTCCGATGACAGGCGGGAAGTAGCCACTTTGAAGATCCGCGACAAGGATGCGGACATGTCCATCATCAGTCTCAAACCCGAGAAATAGAGAGGCGAGCTAAAGGCGAAATGAGCGACCTGACCACTGCCCCAGCCGAGTTGACCACCCACGAGAAGCTGCTCAGCTGGGTCGATGAAATCGCCTCTTTGACCCAGCCCGACTCCGTCTACTGGTGCGACGGCTCAGCCGAGGAGTACGACCGCCTCGCCCAGGCCCTGATCGACGCCGGCACCTTCGAGCGGCTCGACGAGGCCAAGCGCCCGAACTCCTACCTCGCCCTCTCCGATCCCGGCGACGTCGCCCGGGTCGAAGACCGCACCTTCATCTGCTCCGAGCGGGAGGAGGATGCCGGCCCGACCAACAACTGGCGCGCCCCGGCCGAGATGCGGGCCACCCTCAACGACCTCTTCAAGGGCTCGATGAAGGGCCGGACGATGTACGTGGTGCCGTTCTCGATGGGCCCGCTCGGCTCCGAGATCTCCGAAATCGGCGTCCAGCTGACCGACTCGGCCTACGTCGCCACCAACATGCGGATCATGACCCGGATGGGCAGGGGAGCGCTCGAGGTGCTCGGCTCCGACGGTGACTTCGTCCCCTGCGTCCACTCGGTCGGGATGCCGCTGGAGGAGGGACAGGAAGACGTCTCCTGGCCCTGCAACGAGGCCAACAAGTACATCGTCCACTACCCCGAGAGCCGCGAAATCTGGTCCTTCGGCTCGGGCTACGGCGGCAACGCCCTGCTCGGCAAGAAGTGCTTCGCGCTGCGGATCGCCTCGGCGATGGCCCGCGACGAGGGCTGGATGGCCGAGCACATGCTGATCCTCAAACTGACCTCGCCGGAGGGCAAGGTCAAGTACGTGACCGGCGCCTTCCCCTCGGCCTGCGGCAAGACCAACCTGGCGATGCTGGTCCCGACCCTCCCCGACTGGAAGGTGGAGACGGTCGGCGACGACATCGCCTGGATGAAGTTCGGCGAGGACGGCCGCCTCTACGCGGTCAACCCCGAGGCCGGGTTCTTCGGCGTCGCTCCGAATACGAGCCACAAGACGAATCCGAACGCCATGGACACGATCGAGCGGAACACGATCTTCACCAACTGCGCCAAGACCGACGACGGCGACATCTGGTGGGAGGGGATGACCGGCGAGCCGCCGGCGCACGCGATCGACTGGCACGGCAACGAGTGGACTCCCGAGTCCGACAAACCCGCCGCCCACCCCAACGCCCGCTTCACGGCCCCGGCCGCCCAGTGTCCCTCGATCGCGCCGGAGTGGGAGGACCCCGCCGGGGTGCCGATCGACGCCTTCCTCTTCGGCGGCCGCCGCGCCACCGTGGTGCCGCTGGTCCAGGAAGCCTTCGACTGGGAGCACGCGGTCTTCATGGGGGCGACGATGTCCTCGGAGAAGACGGCGGCCGCGACCGGCAACGTCGGCGAACTGCGCTTCGACCCGATGGCGATGCTGCCCTTCTGCGGCTACAACATGGGCGACTACTTCGGCCACTGGCTGAAGATCGGCCGGCGCGAGGGCGCCCAGCTGCCCCGCGTCTTCTACGTCAACTGGTTCCGCAAAGACGACGACGGCAAGTTCCTCTGGCCGGGCTTCGGCGAGAACAGCCGGGTCCTCGAGTGGGTCTTCCGCCGCTGCGAAGGCGAAGCGGAGGCCGTCGAGACGCCGGTCGGGCTGCTCCCCGCCCCGGGCGAGATCAACACCGAGGGGCTCGACATCTCTGACGAGGCGATGCAGGAGCTGCTCAGCGTCGACCTCGAGAAGGTCAGGGAGCAGCTGCCGCAGGTGAAAGCGCACCTGGCCGAGTTCGGCGACAAGCTGCCGGCCGAGGTGGGCGCCCAGCTCGAGGCGCTCGAACAGCGGCTGGGCTGAGCTTCGGGATCCGGACCGGGCGGCCTCGCTGCCCGGTCCGGTCAGCTAGGGCGCAGGACGAACTGCCAGGCCCACGGGAAGACCCGCATGGGCCGCTCCAGCGCCCGGTAGACGCCTCGCACCCGCTCGGGGATCACCTCGGGCGGGTAGTTGAACTTGCGCACCATCGCCAGCCGCATGCCGCCGGCGGCGGCGTCGCGGCGCAGGTGCTTCGGAGTGACGACGAAGAAGTCGTGCTCCCAGGAGACCGGGGACAGTTTCCAATACGCTTTCTGGGCCCGCATCGGCAGCCACCCCATGAAGGGCAGCCGGCTGTGGGACTCGATCGGGAAGTACGGGTTCGGGATCTGGCCGACGACAACTCCTCCAGGGCGTAGGACCCGGCGCATCTCCTCGAAGGAGGCGACTCGGTCCTCCGGGAAGATGTGCTCATAGACGTTCGCCAGCATCGCAACGTCGAAGGAATCGTCGGGGAAGTCGAGCTTGTTCGAGAAGCCCGGGTGGAGGTCGACCCCTTGGGGCGATTTCTTCGGTTCCTCCAGCGCCGGATCGATACCGACCCAATCGAGCCCGGTCAGCTGCGCGTAGCGATCGGTCGTCCAGCCGTTCTGGCAGCCGATGTCGAGCGCCTGCCTGGCGTCTGCGCTCGCTTCGCTTCGCACCAGCTCCGTGAGCGTCTCCGAGAGGACCTGGTTGCGGAAGTCCCACTCATCGTGGGACTGCAGCAGGGCTTTGCCAGGCGCTGAGCTCAGGGGTTTCCAATCAGGCGACGATCAGGTGGTAGGAGGGGCGGAACCTATCAAGGCCGTCAGCGCCTGGGTGCGGGAATCGGACGCGCTTCGATGTCCCTGAATTCGTTGCCGGCGTACAGGGGGCTGCGGATGCCTCTGACGAAGGCATTCCTGGCCCCGGCCGAGCTCTCGATCGGCCAGCGCATCCCACGGTCGTCGCCCTCGAACCAGATCAGCGCCCGGATCTTGGGAAACGCTCTCGGGATCGAGGACAGCATTTGCTTGATCCAGGCCGGCTTCGACCCGCCGTACTCGGTCGAAGCGACCTCTCCCACCATGATCGGCTTGCGGGGGGCGATCTTGCGAAGAGCCCTGTACGAGCTGGCGAACACTTGGCTGAAGGAGAGCCAGTGAGACCAGCTGTACCGGGTCCCCCAGTTGTAGCCGTCGAGGCAGGTCCAATCGACGTACTTGTTGCCGGGATACACCTTCCTCAGGTCCCTGGCCCGGTCTATCTGCGGGCACCAGGCCCAGGTGGCATTGGTGGCGCCGACCGAGGTGAAGATGTCGTGGACGTGGCGCCAGGCCGCGACGAACTGCCCCGACTTGTTGCCGTTGACCCCTTCCGACCAGGGGAACCAGTTGCCGTTCATCTCCCAGTTGAAGCGGAGGAAGAACGGGTGGCCCCAAGCAGCGGCGGCGGTTGCGAATTGGCGGATGTAGGCGTCGTACCTCCCATGGATGATCTTCGAGAGCGAGAACTTCGGATCGTGCGTGCCTTCGGAGACCGAGGAGGAGCTCCAGCCGTAGACCGGGATCGCTCCATGGGCGCGCAGGTCTTCGAACGGCGTGTACGGGAACGAGTTGAACTTACAGCTCGAGCCTTCGCAGCTGGCGAAGGGGGCGTTGAAGCTCACCAGCGAGACCTTCTTTCCCGCCAGCTGCTCGAACTTGTACAGCGCGTTCATGTCCCAGGGTGCCTGTTCGCCCGTCAGCTGGTCGCCGATCTGCGCCCCCCAGTAGATCGCCGGCCCGCCGCCTTGGCTCGACTTCGCAACGGCCGAACCAGAGCTGTCGAGACCGACCGCGAGGGCCGCCGCGAAGGCGAGCGAGTACAGCATCAAGGCGCGGAGACGGTGGGCACGGGGCGCCCGAATGCTCTTGATGGTTGCGTTCATCTTGTTCAACCTCGATACGCTGCCGCGGAACGGTCGGTTCACTAGGAACACGAGCTTCTTCGGCAGGATGCGGCGATCACCTGAGCGTTGAGCAACTACTCGGCAGCCCGTAGCCGGCGCCGCTCCAGCGCCAGCTCATAGGCCTCCTCGTATTGGGGAATCACCGTGGCGGGGGTATACAGCTCCGCCTGGCGGGCGGCGGCGGCGGCGCCCATTCGCTCCCTCAGCTCGGTGTCGTCGAGCAGGCGCCGCATCGCCTTGGCGAGGGCCAGGCGGTCTCCGGGAGGGACGAGCAAGCCGGTCTCCCCGTCGACGACCGAGTCCTGGAGGCCCCCGATCCGGGAGGCGATCGTCGGTTTGCCTGCCGCCGCGGCCTCGAGCGCGACAACCGGGAACGGATCCGACCAGATCGACGGCGCGACGGTGAACAGGGATCGCCTCAAGGCCTCGAGCACAAGCCGGTGGGGCATCCGCCCCAGCGCCAGTGCGCCGCCGGTGTCCTCGATCTCGCCGGGAATGCGACGACCGATCAGAACGAGCGGCGGCCGCGCGTCGAGCTCCCGGTAGGCGGCGAGGAGGTTGTGTACGCCCTTTTCCTCACTGACGTCGCCGAAGTACATGATGAACGGCTCCGTCGGGAGCTGCGATAGCTCCGGTTGGTCTCCGAGTGGCGGCGGTTGGCCGGTGACGAAGTTGTTGATGACGCGGTGTGTGTCCTCGGGTCCCAGCCGGCAGAGGTCTCGCACAGCCGTGCTCACCGGCAGGAAGACGTCGACGTGCTTGCGGACGCGGCGCTCGGAAAGCCTCGTCCCGAGCGCGGTTGGGCCGCCTTTGGCGACGCTCTCGTAGACCTCGCACGCGCATCGCACGCACTTCATGGCCCCCGGGCCGCTGCATAGCGACGATCCTCTGTACATGAACCGCCTCGTCGCGCAGGTCAACCCGTAGTCGTGCATCGAGAGCAGCAGCGCCGGGCCCGAGCGCCGGTCGAGCGGGAGGTAGGAGTGAATCAGCCAGTCGTGGGCATGGACGATGTCCGGCCGGAACCTCTTCTTCAGTTGGCGAAGTTCCCGAGTCGTAAGCGGGTCGGGCGCGGGCGGGGCGTGGCTGCGCTCTTCGTCGAGGTGCAGCCCCGGGAGGTTGTGGATCGATGTCCTCAGGCCAAAGGCCGGGACCTCCGCGGAGCCGACCGGTTCCGATTGCGGCTGGCGAAGCGTGGCAATGGCCACGTCGTGCCCCCGCTTGGCCAACTCCCCGCCGATGTCTTCGACCATGTGCTCGATGCCGCCGACGATCGGCGCGTAGGACTGAGTCAGCATCAAGATGCGCATCGGCGCGTCATCGTACTGATGCCTTAGACGGGATCAGCGGGCCCGGGCAAGCGCGCGAGGTGTTCGTCAGGCGCTGGGCACGTGATCTCGCAGCAAGGTGGAAACCCGTCGGTACACCCTGGTCGGTTGGCTGCGCAGGTAGAGCCTCGCTTCGACTCCGACCGGCGAGTTTGGCTGACCGGGTTGAATCGCCACGAGACGAGTCTGGCTCGGCGCGAGCTCGAACGATTCGACCACCGGGCGCCTCGCGCCTTCGACTTCGACCACCAGCCGGTAATTCCTGGCCTGCTGCTGCTCGCTGGTGATCCCGATCCGCATCGACTCATCGGTCGACTTCGGAGGCGCGATCCAGAGCTGCGTGTACCCGGAGGCCTGATCGTTCTCAAAGGTGGCCTGGGCGAGGATCAGCGCTGCCACCACCATCGCCAAAGTGCCGATGCCGAGGATGGCGGTGGCGCCGCTCGGCCTGAGCGTCCGGCGGAAGAGGGGCTTGTGGCGGGCGGCCCCGCGGCGGCGCGCAGCGGCCGTGCAACTGAGAAGCACGACCAGGACGAGAAGGAGCGTCCAGGAAATGCCGTGGATGCCGCCGGGCGCGAAATTGAGGATGAGGCTGGAGAGCGCGAGGCAGGCAAGGCTGATCCCCAGCGTCAGCGGCAGCCGCTCGGGCCAGGTCGGCAGGCGCGACCCGAATGCCGCCGCCGCGAGCGCGTAGCCGGGGAGGATCAGCGCCAGGGGTACGGCAAAGATCGCCCGAACCGCCCCGAGCGGGGTGATCAGCGACCCGACTGCGCAAACGAGGGTCAAGGCGACAATCAGCCTCAGATCGCGGTGCCCTCTCATGGCTTCAGCGTCTCGCCCTTCCGGTTGGGTTCGAGCGAGAAGACGACGATCGAGCCGCTGTCGTAGATCCGACTGGCGCCGGGGACCTTTTCGAACTTCGTCACCGCTGAGCGCGGCAGCCAACCGGTGGTCGAAGAGCCTTTTCTCGAGAAGAAGAAGCCCCGGATGCCATCGCTGGCGACTGCCCTGCGGTCGATGACGACGAAGCGGATGTGTTTTTCATGCAGAAGCGCTATCTGAAAGCTCACGATCTTGGTTGCGGGAATGACTTCGACGAGGTTGGCCGTGAAGTCGCCGTAGGCCTTCTGGTCGCCCGGTTCGAGGAGCAGGCGGGAGGTCGCGGTGAGCGCTCCGAAGTTCTCGCCCAAGTCGCGCTCCTCGGCCCATTCCGCCAGCGCCAGCGGCGGCGATGAGATCGTGGGCCCGTCTTCGGAGTGCACCCTGACGGGGCGGGCGAGCTGAGAGTCCCACGGCCAGCCGGCGATCGCGCCGCCGACGAGGATGATCGTCAAGGCGGCCGCGGCGAGCGTCCGACCTAGCCATCTGGCCGATGGAGGTCGCCAGCGCTCCAGCCCGACGCAGCCGAGGACGAAGGCGAGCCCGACGAAGAGGAACTCGCTGGCTCGGTTGCCGGTCTCCCAGGCTGCGGGCGCAAGCCGCAGGGCGAGCGCGCCGAAGAAGCCGACCGCGGCGACGGCGAACAGAATGGCGATCGGCTGCTTGCGGTAGCGGCGCCAAACGGTTCGCAGGCCGAATGGCAGCCCGGCGGCGAGCAGCAGCACGGCAAGCAGGGAGAGGGCTCGGGCGGCGGTCGGCGCCTGTTCGACCGTTGCGGAAGCAGTGCCCGCTTGGAAGAGGCCCCTCGTCGGCGCTTCCCCGGCAGCCGTGTGGAGGCTCGAGGTGATCGCGTTGGTGACGGTTGGCGTGATGTAGCCGACGGTGGAGCTGGCGACGACGACGAGCCAGATGGTCGTTAGTGCCACTGCCAGCACCGCAAGGCGCCACGGGTTCGGGACACGCCGGGCCATCGCCGAGAGGGCCGACAACGCGACGAGGGTGACGGCGACCCCGTAAGAGGTGATGTGGTGAGTGATCACCACCGCCGCGATCGTCAGGGCGGCCAGCGCCTGCCATGCGCCTCGCGCTGCCCGGGCCGCCCAGTCCATCTCCACCACCGCGAGCAGAATCAGCAGTAAAAGGGGTAATGCCATCGACTGGTAGGAGAACTGCGCGCTCCAGAAGAGGAAGTTGAAGTTGCCGGTGAAGATCGCCACCCCGAGCCCGGCGACCCGGTGGGAGCCCGAGACCCGCCAGAACAGCACGAACATCGAGCTCATTGCGGTGAGCCGGGCGGCGCCGATGACGATCGCGCCCGCCGTATAACTCGAAAACCCCGTCAGCGTCCTCAGGGCCGACGTCGCACCCTCGAGGCCAGGGTAGTAACGGGAGGTTTCGAGGATCGGGTTCGGATGAAAGAGGTGGTGGTACTGGCTGACCTGGTTCGAGTTGTAGCCGTGGAGAAACTCGTCGGAAAAGGTGAAGATCGGGGCGTCGCGGACCAGCTTGACCCCGTAGAGGGCGAGGCCGAGTAGGCACACGAGCGCAAGGCGTTCCCCCGGAGACGCATCCTCGGAGGTCAGCCGGTAGAAGATCGGCAGCGCGATCAGGAGGATGCCGGCCCAGTAGAGCAGCGGCGTGGGCGCTTCTCCCGCGCGCGTGAGGGCGTTGGCTATAGAGCAGACCAGGAGCCCCGCGCCGGCAGCGAGGACGATCAGCATGAGGCGGTTCGAGATCACGAAACGCCTGCTTTGAGCGAACATCCCCGGTCGGATGGCGGCGGCATCCATGGCGGGCGATACTAGTGCTCCGGCCCTCCGCGTCCACCCGCGTCCGGCCGTTGGTCGCCGAGCGCCTGGATACACTGCGCTCCTGATTCGGCGTGGGCGCGAACATCGCTAGTGCATGGCTGACGCGGGGCGCGACCTTGGTGTCGACGTAGTCATCACCAATCACAACTACGGGCGGTTTCTGGCTGCCGCGATCGACAGCGCCCTCGCCCAGACCCGTCCTGGAGTGCGGGTGATCGCCGTCGATGACGGCTCCACCGACGACTCCCACGAGATCCTTGCCACCTACGAGGACCGCATCGAGGTGATCTTCAAGGAGTGCGGCGGTCAGGCCTCGGCGCTCAACGCCGGCATCGCAAGATGCGAGGGCGACGTCCTGCTGGTGCTCGATGCCGACGACGTGCTGCGGCCGGAGGCCGCCAACCTCGTGGCCGCGGCGTTCGAAGCCGACCCCGATCTGGTCAAGGTGCAGTTCCGGATGGAAGTGATCGACGCCGAAGGCGGACGTACCGGGATCAAAAAGCCCTTCGAGCACCTCCTGGCGCCGACCGGGGACGTGCGGCGCGCCGAGCTCGCCTTCCCCTTCGACCTGGCCTGGCTGCCCGGCGGCGGCACCGCCTTCCGCCTGTCTTCGCTGCGGGAGCTGCTGCCGATCCCCGAGGCTGACTACCCCCGCCACGGCGCCGACTGGTACCTCGTCCACCTCACCGCCCTCTCGGGCGGCTCCGGGGCGCTCGACGACGTCTGCGCCGAGTACAGGATCCACGGCGGCAACGGCTACGAACTCGACGCCAAACAGCTCGACCTCGGCTACGTCCGCGACGCGATCGCCTACGCGACGGCGACCTTTCGCTCGCTCGAGCGCCGAGCCGACGAGATCGGGCTGGAACGGCCCGATCGGATCCTCTCGCTGTCGGATCTCGGCAACCGCATGATCTCGCTGCGTCTGGCGCCGGAGGAGCACCCGCTGCCGGACGACACCCGGTTGAGGCTGCTGCTGGACTCGCTGCGGGCGATGCACCGCCGCTTCGACATCTCGGCGCCGATGAAGGCGATGTTCTTCGTCTGGTTCACGCTCGAGGCGGTGCTGCCGCGACCGCTCGCCCACCGCCTCGCCGAGCTGTTCCTGTTTCCCGATCGGCGCCGCACCCTGAACCGCCTGCTGGGCCGCCTGCGGCGCTCCGACGCGGGCATCCGAGCCGAGCTGGGGTAATGCCGAACGCCTGCGTCAACCGGGGCCGATGAAGGTCCTGCTGGTCACCCCGGTGCCGCCACAGGCCGATGGGGGCGGGGCGATCCCGGTCCTCCTGCATGCCCAGCTCACCGGGCTGCGCCGGCTGCACGACGTCACTTTGGTGACCGCGGTCGGCGACGAGCCGGGCCAGGCCGAGGCGGTCGAGGGGCTGCGGGGAGAGGTCGAGGTCCACGCCGCCGATCGCCGCCGGCCGCCGCCCGGGCGGCGGCGGCGGCGCCGGCAGATCCGGTTGGCGACGACGTGGGCGCGCGGCCCCTGGCCGTGGCGCACCGTCTGGTACGCGGATCCCGGCATCCAGGCGATCCTCGACCGCCTCGGCGCCCGGCGAGACTTCGACGTGGTGGCGATCGAGGACAGCGCCATGTCGGTCTTCCGGTACCCCGCCGGGTTGCCGAGCGTCTTCACCCACCATGAGGTCCTGCGCCCGCGACCGCTGACCCTGCCGCCCGCTTCGCCGCGTCGCTGGCCGGGCTGGGCCTTCGGAGAGATCGACTGGCGTCGCTGGGCCGGCTTCCAGCGGCGGGCCTGGAACCGCTTCGACCTGGTCGAAGTCTTCAGCCGTCGCGACGCCGACGCGCTCGCCGAGCTGGCGCCGGAGGTCGCCGCGCGGGTACGGGTCGATCCCTTCGGTCTGGTGCTGCCGCCCGCCGCCGACCCCGCCCGCGAGGTTGCCGGGACGGTGCTCTTCGTCGGCCATTTCGCCCACTCGCCCAACCGCGACGCGGCCCACTGGCTGGTCGACGAGATCATGCCGGCGGTGAGGGCCCGGGCCCCGGAGGCCCGGCTGCGGATCGTCGGCAGCGAACCGCCGCCGGAGATCATGGCCCTGGCCGGGCCCCACGTCGAGGTGGTCGCCGACGCTCCCAGCGTCATCCCCCACCTCGAGCAAGCCGCGGTGGTGCTGGCGCCGGTGCGGACCGGGGGCGGCATGCGGATGAAGGTCCTGCAGGCGATGGCGGCGGGCAAGGCCGTGGTCACCACCGGCCGCGGCCGCGCGGGGTACGACTGCTTCGGCGAGGAGCCGCCGCTTGCGGTGGCGAACGAGGAGAGCGGGATCGCCGCGACGACCGCGGCACTGCTCGGCGACGACGAGGGGCGCCGCGCGCTCGGGGCGCGGGCGCGCGGGTTCGCCGAGCGTCACTGCGGCCCAGAGCCCTGGGCGCGACGGATGACCGCGGTCTACGAGGAGGCGCGCGCTTCCCGGGAGGGAGCCGCGGGTGGCTGATCCCTCGGTGTCGGTGATCGTGCCGACCCACCAGCGCTGCGAGACCCTGCGCCACACGCTCGAGTCGTTGCGGACGCAGACCGCCGACCCCGCATGTTTCGAGGTGGTCGTCGCCACCGACGCTTGCGACGACGGCAGCGCCGAAATGATCGACGCCTTCGCGGCGCCCTACGGGCTGCGCCGCGTCGACCCTCCCAGGCGCGGAAGGGCCGCCGCCTGCAACTCCGCGATCGCCGTTGCCCGCGGCGAGATCCTGATCGTCCTCGACGACGACATGCAGGTCGTGCCCGAGTTCGTCGAGCGGCACCGCTCCCACCATCCGGCCGGCTCCCGTCGCTGCGTGCTCGGCGCGGTCCCGGTCGAGCTCGAGCCCGGCGGCCCGCTCGCCGCCCGCTACGTGAAGGAGAGGTTCGACCTCCATCTGGCCCGGCTCGAGAAGGACCCCGAGCACCTCAACCGGCCCCGCTCGTTCTACACCGGCAACGCGTCGCTGCGGGCGGAGACGATGCGCGAGGCCGGCGGCTTCGACGAGTCCTTCGGCATCTACGGCAACGAGGACGTCGAGCTGGCGCTGAGGCTGCGCGAGGCACGGGTGGAGCTGGCCTACGACCCGAAGGCGCTGGCCCGCCAAGGGTACGGCAAGGACCTCGCAGGCCTGCAGCGCGACACCCTGGCGAAAGGGAGGACGGCGGTGCTGCTCGCCCGCCGCCACCCCCGGGTCTTCGGCGATCTGCGCCTGGCCACGCCCGACGACGGCTCGCGCCCCTGGCTGGCGGCGCGCTCGCTGCTGTTGTGGGTGACGCGAAGGCTGCCCGCCGTCTCCGGCGCGGTCTTCGCGGCCGCTTCGCTGTTGGAGCGGCTGGGCGCCTGGCGATCGCCCCTCTTCTACCGTGCCACCCTCGATTACGCCTTCTGGGCAGGGGTGGACGCCGCTCTCGCCGAAACAGACGATCGGGGCGCGCTGGGAGAGCTCGCCCGCGAGCTCCATCATGGCCCGATCCACCTTCTTCTACACGGATAGCCACGTCTTCGGCGGAGCCGAGAACGCGATGCTGATGCTGCTGGAGTCGCTCGACCGCGAAGCCTGGCAGCCGACCTTGCTGCTCGAGGACGCCGCCGGCGTCGAGCCGATCCGCGAGCGGGCCGAAGCCGCCGGCATACCCGTGCAGATGGTCCCCCCGATGCCGCTCGGGCTTGCCGGCGCTGGCCAGCTGCCGGCACTGCGCCGGCTGTTGCGGCGGGCGCGGCCGGACGTCTTCCACGCTCACATGAGCTCGCCGATGGCCGCCAAGTGGGGTCTCACCGGCGCCGTCCTGGCCGGGGTGCGGGCGGTGGTGGGGACCGTCCACGTGGTTTCCCAGTACGTCCCGGATCGCTCGACGCGGCTGCAGCTGCGGCTGTTGGCGGGGCGGGTCGACCGCTACATCGCGGTCTCGCGGGGAATCGCCGCCGAACTGGTCGAGGGCTACGGCTGGCCGGCGGCGAGGATCGAGGTCGTCCACAACGGCGTCGAAGTCGAGCGCTTCGGCGGGAAAGCGCCGCCGGGGCTGCGCGAGGAGCTCGGCGCCGGCGATCGGCCGCTGGTCTTCACCTCCGCCCGGCTCAGCGAGCAGAAGGGGCTTCCGGTCCTGCTCGAGGCAGCCTCGGAGGTGCCTGAGGCGGTCTTCGCCCTGGCAGGCGAGGGACCGGAGCGGGCCCGTCTGGAAGGCCTGGCCGAGCGGCTGGGAGTCGCCGAGCGGGTGCGCTTCCTAGGCCGCCGGGAGGACGTGCCGGAGTTGCTTGCGGCTTGCGACGTCTTCGCCCTGCCCTCGCTTTACGAGGGGACTTCGCTGGCGGTGCTGGAGGCGATGGCGGCGCGGCGGGCGGTCGTCAGCTCCGCGATAGCCGGCACCGAAGAGCTGATCGAGGACGGACGCAGCGGCCTGCTCGTGCCCGCGGGGGACGCCGGGGCCCTAGCCGGGGCGTTGCGGCGGCTGCTCGGAGACAGCGGCCTGCGCGAGCAGCTGGCGGAGCATGCCCGCCAGCGGGTCGAACGGGAGTTCACCCGAGTACGGCTCGCCGCCCGGGTCGGCGCCGTCTACCGGGAGCTGCTGGGCGATGAGTGAGGTCCGACTCGCTGCCCGAGGCCGCGACTCCGAGCTGCCCGAGCGGGAGCGCAACGAGCATCTGCGGCGGGTGGACTGGCGGTTCCTCCTGCGCTGCCGCGAGCTGCCGCGGGCGATCGACTTGGCGCCCGGACCGGACTCCGAGGCCTTGCGGCTGGTGTCGGAGTCAGCCGGCCCCGGCGAGGCGGATCTCGTGCTCGCAGGCTTCCCGACGATGACGTCCCTGCGCTCGGTCCGCGCTGCCATGGCGCCGGGGGGCGAGGTGGTCTGCCGCTGGTGGATGCCGCGCCTGGCTGGGCCGCAGCGGGCGAGGCGGCGGCTGAGAAGGGCCGGGTTCGTTGACGTCAGGCTCTACTGGGCGGGCCCGCAACCGAACCGGCCACCCCAGTTCTGGCTCCCGCTCGAGTCGCGCGAGGCGTTGTCCTACATGCTTGCCAAGCGGCCGCCGAAGTCGCCGACCGGCGCAGGCCTGCGCCGCCTATGGAGGTGGACGGCCCGGCTGGGCTGCCTGAGCCCGATGTACGCGCTCGCGCGGCTTCCCGGCGAGAACGGCAAGGAGGAGCCGGGCGGCGAGCGGTCGCCGATGCTCTTGACGGGGGGGCATCGCAGCATCAACAAGGTCGTCGCGCTCGATTTCACGCAGGGCACGCTGCGTCCGTCCGCTGCGGCGAAATTCGCCCGGGTGGCCGAGGCCGAGGCTGGGCTGGAGCGCGAGGCGTCGATCCTCGCCCGCCTCGCCGAGGAGCGGCCTGGGGTCGAAGGCATCCCCGAGTTCCGCCGGCGTTTGAGGCGCTGCGGTCGCGAGGGGGTGGTCGAGGGGGCCGTCGACGGAGACTCGATGCTCGACCGCCTTACCTCGAAGAGCTTCCCGGAGATGGCGCGCCGCGTCACCGATCTGCTGATCGAGCTTGCCGGAGATGGATCGGGCGGCGAGGCGCAAAGCATCACGGTTGCCGAGCACCTCGGCTTCTTCGAAGACCGTTTCGGCGTGCTGCTGGACGGGGACCAGCTGGGGGCGTTGCGCGCGGCGACCGAGGCAGTCGCTGAGCTGCCGGTGGTCTGCGAGCACCGTGACTGTTCCCCCTGGAACCTCGTGCTGGCCGCCCGCGACCGTGCCGCTCTGCTCGACTGGGAGTCCGCCGAGCCGCGCGGGCTGCCCGGCCTCGACCTCGTCTACTTCCTCGCCAACGCCGCCTTCGTCCTCGACAAGGCGCTCGAGCAGGGGACCACCCGCGCCTCCTACCGGCGCCTGCTCGACCCACTCACGCCCTACGGCGCCGTCGCCGCCGCGGAGACCGCCCGGTACTGCGAGGCGCTCGGTCTCGACCCCGATCTCCTGCCGGCCCTGCGACGGCTCTGCTGGATGATCCACTGCCGCTCTGACTACCGGCATCTTTGCCTCGCCGCGGCCGGCGAGCCCGTGATCGAGGATCTGCGAAAGGCCCCCTTCCTCGGGCTGCTGCTAGAGGAGTTGGAGCGGGCGGCGCGCTGAAGGTCGGCGGCGCAGGCGACGCCAGACCGCGGGCCCGACCGAGCGCGTTCCTCGCCGTCGCTCGCCCTGGGTTACCGCGGGCGACCCTTCGCAGCCGGCGCAGCGGTCGGATCCTGCGTCATGCCGGCACCTCCGGCGCGATGAGGCGCTCCGTGAGGGAGTGGTCGCGACGCACCAGGCGCCGCGCCAGGCGGGGTGCCGCCGCCGCGAGCAGCGCCGCCTCCCGGGCCCGAAGATCGAGCCGGGGGGCGATCGCGTGCCCCGCGAGCCGACTGCGCGGCGCCGAGCCGTAGAGGGCGTTTTGGACGTCGGCCATGACCGCCCGGGAGCGGTGCATTCGCAGCGCCCGCTCCAGCGCCGGTCGCTCCTCGTCGCGCAGGCCCGGGTTCCGGGTGGCATTTTCGAGCAGCCGCGCCCGCTCCCAAAGGCTCGCCGCCCGGCTGGACGAGAGGCTGCCCTCGTGCACGACGTAGTCGTAGTAGGCCTCCTGGCAGAAGCCGGCGACGGCGCCGTCGAGCAGAGCCCGCAGCCAGCAATCCCAGTCGTAAGCGATCCGGAAGCTCTCGTCGAAGCCGCCGATCGACTCCAGCCGGTCGAGCCGGATCGCCGGCCAGCCGCCGAGGAAGCAGCTGTCGAAGATCGCCGTGCGCTGGTCGTCTTCGACGAACGGCGTCCGGGCGGCCAAGGTGCCCAGCGGCTCGTCTCCGAGGACGAGGCGGGCGTCGGTGGTGATGAGGTCGAGCTCCGGCCGCCTCCCGGCCAACTCCGCGATCACCTCCAGGCGGCGCGGGTGGTAGCGGTCGTCGGCGTCGAGGACAGCCATGAAGTCGGCTTCGCTCGCCCGCCAGCCGGTGTTGCGGGCCGCGGCGCCGCCCCCGTTCTCGCGGCGGATCGTGCGAATCCGATCACCGAAGGGGCGCAGCGCGGCTTCGAGGTCGTCCTCGGAGCCATCGTCGACGACGATCACCTCGCGGGCCGGGAGGGTCTGCCGCAGGGCCGATTCGACCGCGGCGCCCACGGTGCCGGCGGCTTCGTAGGCGGTGATGACGATCGTGAAGGTCGGCGCTGCGATCCGCTCATCCTAGTCCGGGTTCAGGCATCCAGATCCCGGGATAAAGTTCGCCCGATGGTTAGCCTGGTGATGCCGGTCTGGAATACCAAGCCCAGCTGGCTGCGACAAGCGGTTGCGAGCGCTCTCGCGGAGGACGGCTGCGAGATCGAGCTGATCGTCGTGGACGACGGGAGCCACGAGCCTGCCGCCGACCTACTCCGCGACCTCGACGACCCCCGCCTGGACGTGGTGGCGGTGCCCCACGGGGGGATCTGCGCTGCCCGCACCGCCGGCATCGAGCGGGCGAGGGGCGCAGCCATCCGCTTCGTCGACTCCGACGACGTCCTCGAGCCTGGCAGCACCGCGAAGCTGCTCGAGCTGAGCGGCCCCGACGGCGCGATCTCCTACGGCGACACCCTCGTCTGTGACGACGACCTGCGGCCCCAGAAGACGGTCGGCTCCACGGTGCAGGGAGATGCCCTTGCCGAGTGCATGCTCGGCGACTTCTCGGTCTACATCACCGGCATGCTCTTCCCCCGTGCCGTGGTCGAGGCGGTGGGTGGATTCGACCCCTCCACCTTCCCCAACGAGGATTTCGACTACGTCCTGCGAGCGCTCGAACGCGCGCCGGTCCGCGGCGGCGGCTTCATCGCCTCCAGGTACCGGCGCCACCATGCCTCGATAACGGGCCGGCAGTCCGCCGATGAGGTCAACACGCGGGTTCTCGAAAGGCTCTTCGACCGCCGTCCCGACCTGCGGCGGTCGAAGCTGGGGCGGCGGGCGCTTTCCCGCTTGCACCTCCGCGCGGCGACCCGGATGACGGAAGCCGGCCGCCCGGTGCCCTCGGCCCGGTACCTCGGCGCAGCCTTCCGCTACTCGCCGCGCTCGGCAGCACGCGAAGCCATCGGAGTCGCCGCCGGCCTGCCCCGTGGGGTGGCGCGCCGGCTCATCGTCGCCGGCCGAGGCGCCTCCTAGGACGGCAGGCGCCAGGTATGGGCAACCGCCAGGTTGCCTTCGGCGCCGGAGACCGGAATCGGCCGCCCGTCCATCACCCCGGCCTCGACGTCGAAGAAGCTGGCGGCCTGCAGTCCGTCCTGGATGTGGGAGTTCCCCTTGAGGAGGACGTCGATCCGGTAACGCCCGGGCAGCAGGGGCAGGGCGCCGATCTCGCACTCGATCCGGGGCCCCAGCTCGTCGTCGCGGACGTCTCGCTCGGAGGAGATCTCGCTGTCCATCGTCATCAGCGGATGGCCGAGGCTGTCGACGATCGTCAGCTGGCACTCCATCGCCGGCAGCACCTCGGTCACGTGGACGACGATCGTCGCCGGGCGTCCGCCGACGACCACGTCCGCCGTGCCCCCCTCCCGTTCCCGCACCTCGATGCGCTTGACCATCGACTCTTCCCAGCCCCTGCCCTCCCGGTCGGTGCGCTGGAGCAGGTCGGCGGATGCGGCGGACTCCAGCTGGCGCAGGTAGCTGTCGATCGTGGAGCGCACCGGTCCGTCGGCCATCACCTTGCCGTGCTCGAGCAGCACCACCCGCTCGCAGAGCGCCTGGATGATCGCCAGGTTGTGGGAGACGAAGATCACCGTTCTGCCCTGCCTGGCGACCTCGTTCATCTTCGCCAGCGATTTCCGCTGGAAAGAGGCGTCCCCCACCGCGAGCACCTCGTCGACGAGGAGGATCTCCGGCTCGAGGTGGGCGGCGACGGCGAACGCGAGTCGCACGGACATCCCGCTCGAATACCTCTTCACCGGGGTATCGAGGAAGCGCTCGATTTCGGCGAACTCAACGATCTCGTCGAAGCGGGCGTTGATCTCCGTCCGCCTCATGCCGAGGATCGAGCCGTTGAGGAAGATGTTCTCGCGGCCGGTCAGCTCCGGGTGGAAGCCGGTGCCGACCTCGAGCAGGGAGCCGACCCGTCCGGTCACCTCGGCGTATCCCTCGGAAGGCTCGGTGATGCGCGAGAGCACCTTCAGGAGGGTGCTCTTGCCGGCGCCGTTGTGCCCGATCAGTCCGACCACGTCGCCACTGTCGATCTTGATGTCCAGGTCGCGGAGCGCCCAGAGAAACCTCTCCTGTCGCGCGGGCGGGCCGCGGCGCACGGCCTTGCGCAGGGCGTTTCGGCTCAGGTGCTGGATCCGCTCGCGAAGGGTGTCGGACCCGTAGCCCCCGTGCAGGCCCAGCGCATAGCGTTTGCCGAGCCCGTGGATGTCGATCGCGCTGCTGGACACGCTCAGACGAAGTCCGCGAAGCCGCGCTCGACGCGGTCGAAGTAGGCAAGGCCGGCGACGAAAAGCACGCAGGCGGAAAGCGCCGAAACCCCGATCATCGCCAGCGGCGCGTCGCCGGTGCCAAGCGTCGCCCACCTGAAGCCTTCCACGACTCCAACCATCGGGTTGAGGGCCGAGACGGTTCTCCAGGGCTCGCCGATGAGGCTGCTGGGGTAGGCCACCGGCGTCGCGAACAGCCACATCTGGATTGCGAACGGGATCACGTAGCGAACGTCTCGGTAGCGAACGTTGACCGCAGCCAGAGCGGCACCGACCCCAAGTGCGGTCAGCATCGCCATCGCCACCAGCAGGGGCAGGAAGAGGATCGCTGCGGAGGGAACGAAGCCCGAGACGAAGACGACGACCAGCAGGATCACCAGCGATATCCCGAGATCGACCAAGCCGGCCGCCACCACCCCCGCCGGCACGAAGATTCGCGGAAAATAGACTTTCGAGACCAGGGCAGAGTTGTTGACGAGGCTTTCCGCGCTGAGCAGGAGCACGGTTGCGAAATAGGTCCAGGGAACCAGGCCGGACAGGCTGAAGAGGGCGTAGGGCAGCCCGTCCGAGGCGACCCCGGCGAGGTGCCCGAAGAAGAGCGTGAAGACGATCATGAAGCCGACCGGCTGCAGCACCGCCCAGGCGGCCCCGAGCGCGGTCTGGCGGTAGCGGACCGTGATGTCGCGGACGGCGATCTGCAGGGCGAGCTCGCGGTAGCGCCACAGCTCGTGCGGCGAGAGGACGCGGCTGAAGCCACTCGTCGGCTGCAGGCGGATCGTCTCGGACGTCATCGTCGGTGCTATCGCGGCGGGCGGCTGGGCGGTCTCGGTCTGCATCGGCTTGGGGAGGATAGGGATCGGACCAGCCGAAGCGACGCCCAATTCCCGCATGGAACCTTGCTCACGCGTGGGACCCGTAGACCGCTGCTAGGTTTGCCCGCCTCGCCCCCCGCCACCCTTCCATCCACCTCCGGGAGCCGTTGCCGTCAGTTCGAAAGCGCGATGTCGCCACCTTTCTTCAGCATCATCGTGTCTACCTACAACCGGGAGCGGATCGTCGGCCGCTGCATCGACAGCATTCTGGGGCAGGCCTTCGAGGACTTCGAGCTGGTCGTCGTCGACGACCACTCCAGCGACGGCACCCTGGCAGCCCTGGACTGCTACGAAGACCCCCGGCTGCGCGTGGTAGCGCATGAGCGGAATCGCGGCATCCATCCGTCGCGGCACACCGGCGTCACCAACGCCACCGGTACCTGGGTGATCGTCTTCGACAGCGACTGGGAGCTGCTGCCGGGGGCGCTGGAGCGGCTGCGCGAGATCGTCCTCGACCTGCCCGAGGGGATTCGAGTCCTACGCAGCCGCCTGGTCTGGGACGACGGCCACCTCACCCCGTCCTTCATGCCTCCGGAGCCGATCGACTACGAGGGGCGGATCAGCTGGGCGGAGGCCGAGGGTGGCAACGACGCCCTCCACTGCATACACCGGGCGGTCTTCGAGACGACGCCGTTTTTTGCCGATCGGCGCGGCGCGATGGAGACCCTCTGGGAGCTCGAGCTGGCCAGCAGGGAGAGGAGCCTCTACGTCAACGACGTGCTCGGCCACGAGCACACCGACGCCCCGAACAGCTGGCTGCGCACCGCCGTCGCCGACGAACTGGTTCCCCGCCTCTTCAGCGATGCGCCGGACATGCTCTGGATGGCGGAGACGGCGCTGGATCGGCACGGCGGAGCGCTGCGCCGCAACGGGCCGGGCCAGTACACGACGCTGCTGCGGGTGGCCTCCGTGCAGGCCTTCCTGCTCGGCAAGCGCAGCGCCGGCATGCGCTACGCGGTCGCGGCCCTGAGGCGCCGCCCGCTGGAACCGCAGGCCTGGGTGACGCTGGCGCTCGGCCTGATCGGCCCTCGCGCCGTGGCGCACGGGACGCTCGCGCTGCGGCGCCTCGTCGCCTGGCGGGCGCAGGCGCAGCTACCGGCCAGCGCCGCCGTAGCCGCCTCCTGAGAAGAGGACCGGCCGCAGGATCGTGGCCAGAAGGGCAGCCGCAAGCAGGAACTGGCAGCCGGTCCAGGCGATGCCGATCGCGGCGATGCCGACCCCGGGCAGCAGGGCGGCGCTGAGGGCGACGACGAAGATGAGCTGGAAGCCCTGGATCGCGGTGACGATCCAGCCACGGTGCTCGATCCTGGCGACCCCGGCACCGAGGGCGGCGATCACGTTGGGGAGCGCGCCGAGGGCGAGCAGCCGCAGCAGCGTCGTCCCTTCGTCGGCGTACTCACGGCCGAACACCAGCAGCCCGAGCGGGGCCAGAAGCGCGGTCACCGCCGCCACCGGGACGACCAGGCGCATCGACTGCTTCAGGGCCTGCCGCGAAAGCTGGCGCAGGCGCGGCATGTCGAGGGCGGCCTCGACGGTCAGCGAGGTCATCATGTTGAGCGCCACCAGCTCGACCGTCAGCGAGATCATCCAGGGGACGTAGAAGTAGGCGGCCTCGGCGGCGCTGGTCCGGTTGGCGACGAGGATCGGCAGGTACATGTTGCCGAGCAGGCCGAGCAGGTTGCCGCCGTAGTTACCGACGGCCATCGCGATCACCTTGTTGCGCTCGAGTCCGCCCTCGCTCGACATCTCCGGGACCAGGCGCCGGAAGATCAGGTAGTTGACGACGACGATCGCCGGCAGCAGCGGCAGGTTCCAGGCGACGAACAGCCCGGCGAACGGAAGCAGGCCCGCGAGGGCCGCCAGCAGGACCAGCTTGGCAACGGCGTACAGGGTGTTCTCCAGGGGGATCCAGGCGGCGGTGTGGAGCCCGGTGAGGACGCTGTCCTGCAGGGTGAACGTAGTCATCGCCGCGGTGGAGAGGCCGAAGGCCAGGGGCCAGAGGCCTTCGCCGAGGAAGCCCAGGCTCGGCGACCAGACGTCGGTGGTGAGGGCGAGGCCGCCGCCGACCAGGAGCGAGAAGAAGATCGTCAGGGCGTAGCTGCGGACGATC
The DNA here is from genome assembly GCA_035708105.1 of Solirubrobacterales bacterium. Taxonomy (GTDB): domain Bacteria; phylum Actinomycetota; class Thermoleophilia; order Solirubrobacterales; family 70-9; genus VAYN01. The sequence goes on from DASSTG010000019.1 coordinate 22,447, forward strand.
AGGGTCCGGCCGGCGGGTCCGGCGATGGGGAGGTAGCGGACCAGGACCGCCGAGAGCCCGAGGGAGCAGACCCCGGAGATGAGGGCGATCGCGGAGACGGCCGCGGCGTTGAGGCCGACCACGTGGGCGCTGTAGGAGCGCGCCGCCAGCGCCCAGAAGGCGACGCCGAGCACGCCCGAGGCCCCGGTGCCGAGGATCAGGTAGTAGCCCGTCCGGTACATGCGGTCGTCGAGGTGCGCCCGCAGCCGGCCCCGGCGGGTCGTGCTCGCGCCTGTGGTGGAAGCCATCTTGGTCACTGAGCTTGACGGTTGCGGAGGCGCCAGAGCGCATGGTGCCCCAGACCTGCTGGGATCCGTCCGCAGCCGTCCCTTCGCCCGCGTGGCAGAATCCGCGACTTGCCTGGGGATGCCGGTTCCGACACGCAACTGCCGACGATCTCGGTTGTCATCTGCGCGTTTACCGAGGAGCGTCTCGAGGTCCTGACCGAAGCGCTCGACTCGTTGCGCGGGCAGACCCGTCCGCCGCGGGAGATCGTCCTCGTGATCGATCACGCTCCGCAGCTCCTGGCCGAAGCGCGCCGGCGCTGGCCCGACATCACCGCCGTCCCCAACCGCGAGAGGCAGGGTCTCTCCGGCGCCCGCAACAGCGGCGTCGCCGAGGCGACGGGGGAGGTCGTCGCCTTCCTCGACGACGACGCGATCGCCGCGCCGGACTGGCTGGAGCGCCTCGCGGCCGCCTACGACGACCCCGAGGTGCTCGGAGCGGGTGGGGCGGTGCGGCCGCGCTGGCTGGAGGGCAGGCCGCGCTGGTTCCCGCCCGAGTTCGACTGGGTCGTCGGCTGTACCCACTCGGGGATGCCGCAGCGGCTGGAGCCGGTCCGCAACCTCGTCGGCGCCAACATGTCCTTCCGCCGTCAACCCCTCCTCGAGGTGGGTGGTTTCAGCCACGATCTCGGCCGGGTCGGGACGCTGCCGGTCGGTTGCGAGGAGACCGACCTCAGCATCCGCGTCCACCAGCGCTGGCCCGAGGCGGAGATCCTCTACGACCCCGCCGCCGCGGTCGAGCACGTCGTCCCGCCGGCGCGCGGAAAGGTCAGCTATTTCCTCGACCGCTGCCGCGCCGAGGGCCGCTCGAAGGCGGTCCTGAGCGGCATGGTGGGGACCGGCGACGGCCTCTCCTCCGAGCGCTCCTACGTGAGGCGGACGCTGCCGCTCGGCGTCCTCCGCGACCTCGGAGCCCCCTTCAAGGGCGACCTCAGCGGTCCCCGCCGGGCGGCGATGATCCTCGTCGGCCTGGCCGCGACCACGGCCGACTACCTGCGGGTCCGTACCGGCATCGCCAAGCCGGACGAGACCGAAGGGGCGCATCCGAGCTCCAACGGCACGAGGCCACGGGTGCTGATGGTGACCCCCCGCAGCCCCTTGGAGCAGGGCGGGGTGGAGCGCCACGTGCTCGAGGTGAGCAGGCGGATGGCCGCCGTGGGCGTCCACGTCGAGGTGCTCTGCACCGACCCCGACTCCGAAGGCGCCACCGATGCGACCCACGAAGGCGTCCGCATCCGCACCCTGCGCGCCTGGCCGCGCGGCCGCGACTGGCACTTCGCCCCCGGCATCTGGCGTGCGATGGGGCAGAAGCACTGGGACGTCGTCCACGTCCAGAGCTACCACACGCTGGTCGCGCCGCTGGCGATGCTGCGAGCGCTGACGCTGCGCATCCCCTTCGTCGTCACCTTCCACGGCGGCGGTCACTCGCTTGAGCACCGCAACCGGGCCCGCGGCCTGCAGATGCGGCTGCTGCGGCCGCTGCTGCGCCGGGCCACGCGCCTCGTCGCGATCGCCCGCTTCGAGGTCGAGAGATACGGGATGCTCCTGGGCGTGCCGGCTGAGCGCTTCGCCTTCATCCCCAACGGCACCGACCTCAGCTTCGCCGACGATGACTTGGTCGGCGGCGAGCCGGCGGTGCCGACCCTCGCCTCGATCGGCCGCCTCGAGCGCTACAAGGGGCACCAGCGCGTGCTGGAGGCTTTCCCGCTCGTGCTCGAGCAAAGGCCCGAGGCGCGGTTGCTGATCGTCGGCAAGGGGCCTTACGAGGGGGAGCTGCGGCGCCGGGTCGAGGAGCTCGGCCTCGGCGAGAGCGTGGAGGTGACGAGCGTCCCTGCCGGCGATCCCCGGGGGATGGCGGCGCTGCTCGGGCGGGTCTCGCTGGTGGTCCTGATGAGCGAGTTCGAGACCCACCCGCTGGTCGCACTCGAGGCCGCCGCCGCCCGCCGCCGGCTGCTCGTCGCCGATGCCGGCGGCCTCTCGGAGATCGCTGAGGGCGGGTTCGGCCGCGCGATCCCACCCGACTCCAGCTGCGAGCAGATCGCCGCCGCCGCCCTCGAGGAGCTGGGCAAGCCGGCGCCGCAGAGCTCGCCCGACAACCTCACCTCCTGGGACGAATGCGCGGCCGCTTTGCTCGATCTATACGGCTCCCTACTTAAAAGTGAGGTGCCAGATGCCGACGTAACGTCCAGTCACCGCGACGCCGGCCGTGGACAAACGTCCAGCGCCCGCGGGCCGCGGTAAACCGCTGGTAAGGGGGGTCCGATGAGTGCGGGGCAATGGCTCCCGCTCGAAATCTCCCCAAGCTCCTGTCCATCTGCTTCGCTCTATTCGCGCTGCTCGCACCGAGCGCCCTCGCCGCCGAAGGCATCGGCCCCGGCAAGGCTCTGGGCGGCAGCACGACCACCGTCAGCACCAGCGGCACCAAGACCAACAGCGGGACCGGTGGCGCCAAGGAAGCCCTCGTGATCGGGACCGTTGCGCCGATCGACGCGAGCACGGTCTCGGGGACGATCGACTGGGAAGCCGCGGTCAGCACCGGCTCCCCGAACCGGGTGGAATTCCTCGTCGACGGGGCGGCCAGCTTCAGCGACTCGTCGGCGCCCTACGGCGGCACCCTCGACACGACCAAGCTGGCCAACGGCAGCCACACCCTCAGTGCCACCGCCTACGGCTCCCGGGGCGTGAAGGCGACGACGAGCGTCACCGTCAACGTCTCGAACGGCACGGCGCCTTCGGCACCGGAACTCGGCCTCGCATCGGAACCGTTGCCGGAAAGCGGCACCGGTGCCCCCGTCTACTGGGGGGCGACCATCGGCAACCAGTTCACCGGCACCCCGGCGCCCTGGGACATGACCCCTGTCTCCGAGTTCCAGGAACTGACCGGCAAGTCGATGTCGCTGGTGCATTTCTTCCAGCCCTGGTCGAACTGCAGCGGCGGTAGCTGCAGCTTCTACAGCTTCCCCTGGACCCCGTTGGAAAACGTTCGTAACAACGGCTCGATCCCGGTCGTCAGCTGGGATTCGGAGACGATCCCGTCGAGCGTCAGCGAGCCCGACTACCAGCTCTCGGACATCATCTCCGGCCGCTACGACTCCTACATCCGGGAATGGGCCGGGAAGGCGAAGCAGTGGGGCCACCCCTTCTTCCTCCGCTTCGACTGGGAGATGAACGGCAACTGGTTCCCCTGGTCGGAGGGCGTCAACGGCAACAAGACGGGCGAATTCGTCGCCGCCTGGCGCCACGTGCACGACATCTTCACCGCGGTCGGGGCGACCAACGTCACCTGGGTGTGGTGCCCGAACGTCAGCGGGTACGGCGGCATGGAAGCCTTCAAGGCGGTCAGCGGGATGTACCCCGGCGACGAATACGTCGACTGGACCGGCCTCGACGGCTACAACTGGGGCACCAACCCCAGCCACGGCGGGCAGTGGCAGACCTTCAGCCAGCTCTACCGCGCGAGCTACCGCTACCTGGTCGAAACGGTGGCGCCGAACAAGCCGCTGATGATCGGCGAGGTGGCCTCCAGTGAGTACGGCGGCTCGAAGGCGACCTGGATCAGGGAAATGCTGACCCAGGTTCCGACCGAATATCCGAAGATCCGCGCCCTGCTCTGGTTCGATAAATACGACAGCAGCATGGACTGGCCGATCGAGACCTCCAGCACCGCTACCGAAGCCTTCGCGGAAGTCATCAAGAACCCGACCTACCCTGGCGCCAGCTTCGGCAGCCTCAGCACCTCGAAGATCCAGCCCCTCAGCTGAGCGCTCGATTTCAACCCCGCTCGGACATCTGTCCAGGCGGGCAACGGCCGCTGAAACAAGCGGCCAGGGCGCCGATGGCCCTCTATGGCCAGGCGCCCCCTCAGTCACCTCGTCCTCCATGCCCTCTGGACGGCGGCGGCGATCCTCGTGCTCACCGCCGGTCTTGCGGGCGCCGCCCGCGGCGCCGGGAAGGTCGGCTCCCACCACCGTGCCAAGCTCTCCGACGCGCGCGTCGTGGGACGCTTCAACCGTTGCCTCAGCGCTCGCGCCAGGCGGATCAGGCCCGCCGCCGTGCGGCGCCGCTGTGGCTCGCGGCAGGCCGCGGAGAGCCGAACCCCGCAACCGCTCTACTGGGGCGCGACGATCGGGGACCACGTGACCGGCGAACAGGCCCCATGGGACATGTCGGCCCTCGCCAAGTTCGAGTCTGAGGCCGGGAGATCGGCTTCGCTGCTCCAGTTCTTCCAGCCGTTCGCCGACTGCGAATCCGAATGCTCCTTCTACCCCTTTCCCACCACGCCGATGGAAAACGTCCGCCAGCACGGGTCGATTCCGGTCCTGAGCTGGAGCTCGCAGGCGATCCCGTCGAGCGTCGAAGAGCCGGACTTCCAGCTCTCCGACGTGGCCGAAGGCCGCTATGACGACTTCATCCGCGAATTCGCCGAAGAAGCCCGCGACTGGGGCCACCCCTTCTTCCTCCGCTTCGACTGGGAGATGAACGGCAACTGGTTCCCCTGGTCGGAGGGCGTCAACGGCAACTCCTCCGGCCAGTTCGTCGCCGCCTGGCGCCACGTGCACGACATCTTCACCGCGGTCGGGGCGACCAACGCCTCCTGGGTCTGGTGCCCGTTCGTCGACCCGGGAGGCTCGCTTACCGCCCTCTCCTCGCTGTACCCCGGCGACGAATACGTCGACTGGACCGGCCTCGACGGCTACAACTGGGGCACCAACCCCGCGTCGCCCCGCGGCTGGCGCAGCTTCGACCAGCTCTTCGCCACCACCTACGAAGAGATCACCGCCGACGTGGCGCCGAGCAAGCCGCTGATGATCGGGGAGATGGGCTCGAGCGAGCAGGGCGGGGACAAGGCGGCCTGGATCCGCGAAGCCCTCAGCCGGGTCCCGGCCGAATACCCTCAGATCCGGGCCCTGCTCTGGTTCGACAAATTCGACGACAGCATGGACTGGCCGATCGAGACCTCGGCCACTGCCACCTCGGCGTTTGCCGAAGGAATCGGGCAGCCGGTCTACGTCGGCGCAGACTACGCGCAGCTGCAGGCGTCCCCGATCGCGCCTCCGAGCTGAGCGGCCTTCCGGTGAACGGAAGCACGATCCCTACACTTGTCCCCCTGGTTTCGAGGGTCCACCCGTGGCGCCCCCTCAGGGCGCGATTGATCGTTCTGCTGCTCCTGGCCGTGCTGGCCGAGGCACTCGCGCTTGCCTCCGTCGCCGATGCAGCCGGCGCCGCCGGACGCCCGCAGCCGGCTCCGAAGATCAAGCCGAAACCGCTCTACTGGGGCGCCTGGATCAGCGACCCGACGGCGCAGCGCAACGCCCCCTGGGACATGACCCAGGTGGTCGAGTTCGAACAGCTGGTCGGCAAGGGCCTCTCGCTGATCGAGTTCTCGTCGCCGTGGCAGGACTGCAGCCGCAGCCCCTGCTCTCCATACCGCTTCCCGTTCGAAGCGATGAACAACGTCCGCAGCTACGGGGCGATCCCGCTTTTCAGCTGGGGGTCCGAAGCTTCGCCGCGCACCTCGGCCGAACAGCCGGCCTTCCAGCTCGGAAACCTGATCGACGGCGCCTACGACGGCTACATCCGCGAATTCGCCGAAGAAGCCCGCAACTGGGGCCACCCCTTCTTCCTCCGCTTCGACTGGGAGATGAACGGAAACTGGTTCCCCTGGTACGAGGGGGTGAACGGCAACTCGCCCGGCGAGTTCGTGGCCGCCTGGCGCCACGTGCACGACATCTTCACCGCGGTGGGGGCCACCAACGCCACCTGGGTCTGGTGCCCTTACGCCGATACGCCGCAGCGCCTGCGCAGGCAGCGGCTCAAGAGCCTCTACCCGGGGAGCTCCTACGTCGACTGGACCTGCCTCGACGGGTACAACTGGGGTCGGAACCCGGTCAACCCGCGACCCTGGCGCAGCTTCTCGCAGATCTTCGATCCGGCTTACCGGCTTCTCACCAAGAGGATCGCCCCGCGCAAGCCGGTGATGCTGGGCGAGCTCGCGACCAGCTCCTTCGGGGGCCATAAGGCTCGGTGGATCAGGAAGATGTTCCAGGATGTCCCGCGCCGGTACCCGAAGGTGCGGGCGCTGGTCTACTTCAACACCGTCGATCGCAACGTCGACTGGCCGCTGGAGACGTCTCCGAACGCCACCCGCGCGTTCGCGCTGGCGATCCACAGAGGCCTCTACGCGGGGAACCGATTTGGCGAACTGGCGAGCAATCCGATCCCGCCCCTGCCCTGATCCTGCCCCCGCCGACCGCAAGCGCTCCCCCAGGGGGCGCGCGCTCGGCTTCGGGATCGGCTGCCTGCTGGCCGTATCGCTGCTTTCGGCTCCGGGGGCCGAGGCGACGGTACGGGCTCCGGCCTCGCTCTACTGGGGGGCGCAGATCGGCGACCAGATAACGGGCGCAGCGCCCCCCTGGGACATGAACCCGGTCTACAGCTTCGAAGGGATCGTCGGGAAGGGTCTCTCGCTCGTGGAGTTCGGCACCCCTTTCGCAGAATGCGACGGCGGCGCCTGCACGGCGACGAGCTTTCCGGACACGCCGCTCCAAGCGATCCGCAACTACGGGGCGATCCCGGTTCTCAGCTGGAACTCGAGCTCGAGCTCCTCGGAAGTGAGCCAGCCCGAATTCACGCTCGCGGCGATCGCCGGAGGCCGCTATGACCCATACATCCGGGAATTCGCCCTCAAGGCCAGGGCCTGGGGCCACCCCTTCTTCCTCCGCTTCGACTGGGAGATGAACGGCTTTTGGTTTCCCTGGAACGAGGGGGTGAACGGCAACTCGCCCGGCGAGTTCGTCGCCGCCTGGCGCCACGTCCACGACATCTTCGCCTCGGTCGGGGCGACCAACGCGACCTGGGTCTGGTGTCCGAACGTCGACAACTACGGCAATCTCACTTCCCTTCGGGAGCTCTACCCCGGCGACGAATACGTCGACTGGACCGGCCTCGACGGCTTCAACTGGGGCAGGCGCGCCGGCTCTCCGGGCTGGCAGACCTTCAACCAGGTCTTCCACCGCACCTACAGGCGGATCGTCAGCCGGGTCGCGCCGGGCAAGCCGATGATGCTGCCGGAGGTCGCCTCGAGCGACAAAGGAGGCGACAAGCCGGCTTGGATCGAGGACATGCTCGGGACCATCCGCCATCGGTACCGGAAAGTCCGCGCGGTCGTCTGGTACGACGTCATCGATCGCGGCACCGATTGGCCGATCGAGCGACGCAAGCAGGACTACGGAGCCTTTCGCCGGGGGATCGGCGTCGACGCCTACCGCCCCAACGAATTCGGCGGCATCGCCAACAGCCCGATCGCGCCCCCCGACGCGGAGCATTAGGAGGGATCGTCGGCGAAACCCGCGTGCGCGGCGGGCGAGTGCGGACCACGAGCGGCAACCCCTCCTAGGAAGTGCCCTGCTCGAACCTTTCGGCCAGCTCCAGAAGGCTCTGCAGGGGCTCGTCGAGCCCTTGGGCGATCCGGCGCAGTTCTCCCCAGGTCGGCTCCTGACGCCCGTTTTCGATCTCGGCGAGGGCCGAAGGCTCGATTCGAGCCCGCGCCGCGAGCTCGCTCTCTCGCCGGCCCGCTTCGATCCGCCGTGTGCGGATCGCCGTCCCGAGGGCAACCAGTCCGAGTGCGTCCTCCTCGCCACGATCTCTCATCGCCGCCGAGGCTAGCGCCCGCGCTCTCCGAGAGCCTGGAGCTCGGCTTCAGGCGGCTACGCCGGCGCGCTGCCGCTCGGCCAGTTCGGCGGCGGGAGCGCTCGGACGCCCGCGGCGGAGGGTGCGACGCCGGCGGGCCTCGCTGAAGATCGTGCCGAGGACGCGGGAGCCGTCGCGGAACGTCTTCAGGTTGCTCTCGCCGTGCATCCGCTCCTTCTCATAGCTCGGCACCTCGGTGATCTTCATCCCGGCGGAAGCCATCCGCAGGTTGATCAGCGTCTCCACCTCGAAGCCGGGGACGTCGAGCGAGATGAAGGGGAGGCAGCGCGCCCAGAAGGCGTTGTAGCCGTAGCAGAGGTCGGTGAAGTGGGTCCCGTGCAGGAGGTTGGCGGTGCCGCTGAGCACGGTGTTGCCGAGGCTGCGCAGGCGGGTGATGTCGGCGCTGCCCCCGCCTTCCATGTAGCGCGAGCCCTTGGCGAAGTCGGCGCCCGCCTCCAGGGCGGCGATGAAACGGGGGATCTCGGCCGGGTCGGCGGACCCGTCCGCGTCGAGCATGACCACGAGATTGCCGGTGACGGCGGCGAAGCCGGTGCGGAATGCGTCGCCCTTGCCGCGGCCGCTCTGGGAGGTGACGCGGATGCCCGGATAGGCCTGGCGGGCCGCCTCGACGGTGTTGTCGTGCGAGTTGCCGTCGACGAGGATCACCTCGTGCAGGCCCGCGGGCAGTTCGGAGAGGACCTGGCCGATGTTCTTTTCCTCGTTCATCGCCGGCACCACGACACTGACCTTGGTCTTGCGGGTGCGGCGGCGATCCGGGCCCCTGTAGGGGACGGAGCTGCGGGCGCCGAGCGCCTCGACCTCGATCAGCGGCACGCCGCCGACCCGGTTGGCGGTGATCGACTGCGCCTCGAGCAGGTCGAGCGGGCGCGGCAGCAGGCTGACCGGGATGCCGATCGATTTGAAGACGCGCATCAGCTCCAGCAGCCCTTCGTCGTCGGCGTGCTGGCTGGAGATGACGACGCGGTCGGCGTGGTAGCGCTCGACCACCTCGAGGGCGGCGACACGGCCGGCCGTGCCCGGGTCCTTTTCCGCCGGCGGCACGGTGCCGACCACGTTGGCGTATTTCTTCAGCGGCGCGTAGGCGCGCAGGCGGTCGGCGGTGTCCTCGTCACCGACCAGGACCCAGCGCTCCTGCGGGTTGAGGCGCTCGATATACGGGGCGAGCATCGCCCGGCAGGCGCTGTCGAAGGCGATGAAGCCGAGCCACAGCCCCAGCTGCTCGATGCCTCCGAGGGGGGTGAGCAGCGAGGACGACCAGGCGAGGAGGGCGGCGACGAGGAAGCGGATGACGGGCCAGCCGGCACCCTCCCGGCCGCGAGTGGACTGCGCGCCGTAGACGCCGAGCAGGGCGTAGACGAGGACGAGGACGGCGGGCGCCACCGGGAAAGCGGGGAGGAAGCCGACGTTCGCGATCGCCACCACAGCGGCGAGAACGAGCGAGGAGGAGATGAAGTCGATTGCCGGCACCAGCCAGAGGCCGGCGCCCCGCCGTGCCATCGGCATCGCACCCAGCGCGGGGCGATCCTGAACCAGGGCTTCGCGCGTACTCGGCTGAGGCTGGAAGGGGCCGTCGAGGGGGACGTCGGTGGAAGAGTGCATTGGCGCGAGAGATTGGGACTGGGCTTATCTGTAAGGCCTAAACGGAGCGATGGTTGCGGTGGGTCACGCAACCTCCGTATCGGCAGCCGCTGCGGATCACCTGAGCCGCTGCAACCGGTTAATTACTTTCCCGCAGATTACGGGAATGTCGAAAGGAAAAATTTCTTTTTCTCGGTGGTGGGGCGGCCCTTTGCAAACTGCCCTATTACTGAACTACCCCGCTACCGACTACTTATAAGCCTCGGCCAGCTCCGGGTCCTTCTCAGCCAGCATCTCCGCCAGCTCGACCATCACCTTGCACTGCTTCCAGGTGGCGTCGTCCTGCATCTTGCCGTCGATCATGTGGACCCCGCGGCCGTCGGGGATCGCCTCGATCACCTTCTTGGCGAACCTCACCTCGTCCGGCGGTGGGCTGAAGACCTTCTTGGCGATCCCGATCTGGACCGGGTGCAGCGACCAGGCGCCGACGCAGCCCATCAGGAAGGCGGCGCGGAACTGGGTCTCGCAGCCGGCGGTGTCCTTGATGTCGCCGAAGGGGCCGTAGAAGGGAAGGATGCCGGCGGAGGTGCAGGCATCGACCATGCGCGCGATCGAGTAGTGCCAGAGATCCTGCTGGGCGCTGACGCGGTCGGCCTCGGGGTTCTCGGGATCGTCCGGGTCCTCCATCACCCGGTAGCCGGGGTGGCCGCCGCCGACGCGGGTCGTCTTCATCCGCCGCGCCGCCGCCAGGTCGGCCGGGCCGAAGCTCATCCCCTGCATGCGCGGGCTGGCGTTGGCGATCTCCTCCAGGTTGACCACGCCCTGCGGCGTCTCCAGGATCGCATGGACGAGGATCGGCCGCGACAGCCCCGCCTTCGCCTCCAGCTGGGCGAGCAGGCGGTCCACGTAGTGGATGTCCCAGGCCCCCTCGACCTTCGGCACCATGATCACCTCGAGCTGGTCGCCGATCTCGCTCACCACCTGGGTCAGGTCGTCGAGGACCCAGGGGCTCTCGAGCGCGTTGACCCGGGTCCAGAGCGAGGTCGCGCCGAAGTCGTTCTCCTTCGCGGCGCGGATCAGGCCCTCGCGCGCGGCCTCCTTGCGGTCGACCGGGACGGCGTCCTCGAGGTTGCCGAGGAGGATGTCGGTCGATTCTGCGATGGCGCCGGCCTTGGCGACCATCTTCTCGTTCGAGAAGTCGAGGAAGTGGATCATCCGCGAGGGCTTGACGGGGATCTCGTGGAGCGGCTCGGGGGCGCCGATCGCCTGCGGCAGGAAGAAGTCTCGTGGGTGTCTCAAGGTGCTCCTCGGTCTTGGTTCTGGGGAAGGGCCGGGGCGTAAATCTAGTCAGAGGACAGGTTTGCCGCCTCCCCCGCGCCTAAATTGCCCGCTATCGCGGCAGAAGAGCGGGACACGACGCAGGACTGGGTGCTGCCTCGCGGCAGCGTGCCGCTGGTCGGCGAGCTGGAGGCGCGGATCGACGAGGCGCTGGTGATCGCCCGCGCCTCCGAGGAGGGCGTGCGCGAGGTGGGGGAGATGGCGCTCGACGCGGCGCGGCAGGCGCGGCGGGCGGCGGAGGCGGCTGAGCGGAGTGCGTTGGTGGCGGTGGAGGCGGTGAAGCTGACGCCTAGGGACGAGGCGCTCCGGCCGGCGGGTCCTGTCTCCGATACGGGGCTCTCCCTATCGGGAGAGTCCTCCGCATCGTCGCCACCCGCCGGAGGGACGGTTGCGGCGGAGCCTGCTCCACCATCGGTTAAGGGGAGAGCTGATTTACCTCGGGCGCCGCGGTTCGAGGTGAGGTTTCGCAGCTTTACCGAGAGGGCTGACCAAGTTTCGGCTCGGTTGCGGCGGCTTGGGGGGCCGGAAGCTTCCAGTGTTCCCGCAGGGCGGCGGCGAGGCGACGGCTGAGCTCGCCGCAGCCGGCCAGGGGCTGATTGTCGAGCTCGAGAGCGGGCTCGATGCCTCGGATCGAGCCGCTGAGGAAGACCTCTTCGGCGGTGATCAGGTCGTCGTTGCCGAGAGGGAGCTCGCGGGCTTCGATTTCCTCCTCGCTCGCCAGCTGAAGCAGGGCCGCGCGGGTGGTGCCTGGAAGAAGGCGGCCGTCGAGCGGGGGTGTGCAGAGAATGCCGCCGCGGACGGCGAAGACGTTGGCCCAGCCGGCCTCGAGGATCTCGCCGTCGTCGACGATCAGGGCGCCGGCTTCGGCGGGGGCGGGGCAGTCGATGCCCGAACGGTGGAGCCACTTGTGGGAACCGAGGCCGCCCGCGACCGGGTGGGCTCGCAGCTTCACGCCTCGGCTCGGGAAGACGGTCTCCGGATCGACCCCACGGGCAAGTAGGTCGATCCGGAGACCGTCTTCTGCGGGAGCGAGGGTAAGACGGAGGCGGCCAAGGTCGATGTGGGCAGCGGCGCGTCGCAGCTCCTCCTCTGCTTGGGTGGGCAGGGGCCGCGAGTAGACCTCCTCGAGACTCCGTGTCAGACGTTGGAGGTGCGCCTCCAGCCCGACCGGCTCGCCGTCGACCACGAGCAAGGTCTCGAAGACGCCGCGGCTGCGGTCGGGTTGCCGGCGCTGGGCCATCGGACGGATATCTTGCCGACGCGGCCCGCTCGATGCAGACGCTGCTGATCGACAACCACGATTCGTTCACCTTCAACCTCTTCCAGCTATTGGCGGAGGTGAACGGGCGGGAGCCGATCGTCGTCCGCAACGACGAGGCGAGATGGGTCGAGCTCGAGCGCCTCGAATTCGACAACGTCGTCATCTCGCCGGGTCCTGGGCGCCCCGATGTCGCGAGCGACTTCGGTGTCTGCGCCGAGACGATCCGCCGCTGCGACAAGCCGCTGCTCGGCGTCTGTCTCGGCCACCAGGGAATCGGTTGGATCGAGGGGGGAGAGGTGGCGCAGGCGCCCGAGCCGATGCACGGCCGCGTAGCCGAGATCGAGCACGACGGCTCATCGCTGTTCGCCGGCATCCCCAGCCCCCTCCGCGCCACCCGCTACCACTCGCTCGCCCTCACGCACCCGCTGCCGTCCTCGCTGCGAGAGATCGCCAGCTGCGACGGCGTCCCGATGGCCCTCGAACACCGCACCCGCCCCCAGTGGGGAGTCCAGTTCCACCCGGAGTCGATCGCCACCGAGCACGGCAAGCGCCTCCTGGCCAACTTCCGCGACCTCAGTCTCGGCTCCCGCGGATCGGGTGTCGCTTTTGTTACCTCAGAGGTAACAAAGTCGACAGGCCGCGCCGATCTCAGGATCGAGGTGCGGCGGCTCGACGTGCATCCCAGCCCCGAGAGCGTCTTCCTCGGCCTCTACGGGGAGAGCGAAAACGCATTTTGGCTCGACAGCTCGCGCTCGGGGGAGCGTGGGCGCTTCTCCTTCATGGGTGACAGCAGCGGCCCCCTGGCCGATGTCATCACCTACGACCGCAACAGCCACAGCTTCGAGAACTCAATTTTTGACTACCTCAAATTTGGAGCCGCTCAACTTCTTCCTGCCGGACTTTCCGACCTTCCCTTCGAGTTCGACTGTGGCTTCGTCGGCTATCTCGGCTATGAGCTGAAGGGCGAGTGCGGCTACGCGTCCCCCTACCGATCGGAGCACCCCGACGCCGCGTTCATCCTCGCCGACCGCGTCATCGCCTTCGACCACGAGGAGAGCTGCACCTATCTGCTCTGCCTTCACGAGCTCGGTGAAGAGGACGCGGCAGACGCTTGGCTCGAAGACACCGCTCGTCGCCTAACCGCGCTGCGTGCGGGGGAGGAATCAGGAGGAGGTCCCCACTTGCAAGTAGGACCTCCTCCTGATTTCTCTCCCAGCACGCTTGCGCTTAGCCGGTCCCCCGATCAATACCTGGAGGACGTGGAGACTTCTCTCGACCACCTCCTCGCCGGCGACAGCTACGAGATCTGCCTCACAAATCAACTCTCGGTCGAGGTGCAGATCAATCCACTCGACCTCTACCGTCGCCTGCGCCGGGCCAACCCGGCGCCCTTCGCCGCCTACCTGCGCTTCGGCGACCTCGCCGTCCTCAGCTCCTCGCCGGAGCGCTTTTTCCGCGTCGGCCGCGAGGGAGATGCTGAAGCGCGGCCGATCAAGGGAACCTCAAGGCGTGGTGACACGGCAGGGGAAGACGCGTCCCTCGCCGCCGCCCTCGCCGCCGACGAGAAGAACCGGGCCGAGAACCTGATGATCGTCGACCTCCTCCGCAACGACCTCGGCCAGGTCTGCGAGGTGGGATCGATCGAGGTTCCCCAGATGATGGCGGTCGAGACCTACGAGACCGTCCACCAGCTCGTCTCCGCGGTTTGCGGCCGCCTCCGGACCGGCGTCACGGCCCCCGAGGCGGTCCGCGCCTGCTTCCCTCCGGGCTCGATGACAGGGGCGCCGAAGCTCCGCACCACCGCGATCCTCGACGAGCTCGAGGGCGCCCCCCGCGGCGTCTACTCCGGCGCCATCGGCTGGTTCGGCCTCGGCGGCGCCGCCGACCTCTCGGTCGCCATCCGCACCATCGTGCTCACCGGCGGCCGCGCCACGATCGGCGCCGGCGGCGCGGTCGTGCTCGACTCCGACCCCGAGCGCGAGCACGAGGAGATGCTGCTGAAGGCCGCGGCGCCGCTGCGCGCCATCGACCCCGAGGCCGACCCCGCGTCTATATCCTTGGCTCTCCAGAGTGCCGCCGCAGGCGCGCCCTGATGACCTGATCCAGACAGCCGACCCAGACACCCGACACTTCAGAGCAGGAGCCATGGCCGTAGACACCGCCGCGTACCGCGAAATGACCGACGAGCAGGAAGCGATCATCGAAATGGTCCGCCAGTTCGCCGACGAGCAGATCATCCCCAACGCCGAGCACTACGACCACGAGGACTCCTTCCCGGAGCCGATCGTCGAGCAGATGAAGGAGCTCGGCCTCTTCGGAGTCACGATCCCCGAGGAGTACGGCGGCATGGGGCTCGACCTGACCACCTACGCGATGATCGTCGAAGAGCTCTCGCGCGGCTGGATCTCGATCTCCGGCGTCGTCAACACCCACTTCATCGGCTCCTACCTGCTGATGAAGTTCGGCACCGACGAGCAGAAGGAGTACTTCCTGCCGAAGATGGCGACCGGCGAGATCCGCGCCGCCTTCTCGCTCTCCGAGCCGGAGGTCGGCTCCGACGTCCAGGGCATCAAGGCCACCGCCAAGAAGGGCGATGACGGCAACTGGGAGCTGAACGGGCAGAAGATGTGGGTCACCAACGGCCTCGGCTCCAGCGTCGTCTTCGTGCTGATGAAGACCGACACCCAGGCCGACCCGCCTTACAAGGGGATGACCTGCTTCATCACCGAGAAGGAGGCCTGGAAGGAAACGGGCGAGGGTGACTTCAAGGGCCTCGACGTCCCGCCCAAGATCAAGAAGATGGGCTACAAGGGCGTCGAGTCGACCGAGCTCGTCTACGACGGCTACAAGTGCCCGCCCGGGCGCATCCTCGGCGGTGAGGAGGCCGGCGTCGGCCAGGGCTTCGTGCAGATGATGGATGCGCTCGAGGTCGGCCGCGTCAACGTCGCCGCCCGCGGCGTCGGCATCGGGCAGCGCGCCCTCGAGCTCGCCCTCCGCTACAGCCAGGAACGGAAGACCTTCGGCAAGGAGATCGCCAAGCACCAGGCGATCCAGTTCAAGCTCGCCGACATGGCGACGAAGCTCGAGGCCGCCCGCCTCGTCACCCGCAAGGCGGCGCGGATGAAGGACGCCGGCGAGCGCTCCGACCTCGAGGCCGGGATGGCCAAGCTGCTCGCCTCGGAGACCGGCAAGTTCTGCGTCGAAGAAAGCTTCCGCATCCACGGCGGCTACGGCTACTCGAAGGAGTACGAGATCGAGCGCCTCTACCGCGACGCGCCGCTGCTTCTGATCGGCGAGGGAACGAGCGAGATACAGCGCATGGTGATCGGCAAGAAGCTCCTACAGCGCCACAAGATTTGATCGAGCGGAGCATCTGAGATGGCCTCGACTTCGGACCTGATCCGCACCGCCGTCGAGCGGTTCCAGGCCGAAGTCCCCGCCCTGCAGAACCTGAAGCTGGTCTTCGGACTGCAGCTGAAAGCCAAGCACGACATCCAGCTCTACCGGGTCGAGCTGCCCGGGCCGAAGATCAGCAAGGACCTCGCCCAGGACGAGCGGGTGCTGGTCGAGATCGACCGCCCCCAGTTCAACGAGCTGGCCGAGAAGGGGACGCTGAAGAGCTACCGCCGCGCTGTGGAGACCGGCCACATCAAGGCCAACGGCGACTCGAACGTGGTCAAGCTGATCGCCCAGGTCGTGGAAAAGCAAGAGGAACGCAACCGGCTGCGGAAAGTGCACTAAAGGCGGACGAGGTTGTCCGCTTCGATGCCGCGGGTGACGCCGCGGAAGTCGATGACCAGCGGTGCTGCGGCGACCACCGCCTTGTAGTCCACATCGGGGTGGGCGGTGACGATCGCGGCGAGCTCGCACTCGCCCAGCGCCGCGTCGAGCCCGACCGACGAGAGGCCGTGTCCCGGCAGTTCCTCCACGAAGGAGTCGTGGTAAGAGACCTCGGCGCCGAGGTCCTGGAGGCGGCCGATGATCTTCAGCGCCGGCGATTCGCGGGTGTCGCCGACGCCGCCCTTGTAGCTGACCCCCAGGATCAGGACCCGGGAGCCGTTGACCGGCTTGCGCACGCCGTTCAGCGCTCGCTCGATCCGTTCCACGCAGAAGCCCGGCTGGGCCTGGTTCACTTTTCCCGCCAGCTCGATGAACTCGGGGTAGAAATCGAGCTGGCGAGCCCGGAAGGCGAGGTAGAAGGGGTCCACCGGTAGGCAGTGGCCGCCCATCCCCGGCCCCGGGTCGAAGCGCATAAAGCCGAACGGCTTGCTGGAGGCCGCCTCGATCACCTCCCAGACGTCGATCTCGAGCCGGTCGCAGAGCTGGGAGAGCTCGTTGACCAGCGCGATGTTGACCGAGCGGAAGATGTTCTCCAGCAGCTTCGAGAGCTCAGCCGCCTCGGGGCTGGAGAGGACGATCACGGTGTCGCAGATCTCCGCGTAGAGCGCCCGGGCGCGCTCGGTCGAGGCCTCGGTGACGCCGCCGACCAGCTTCGGCGTCGTCCGCACCGTGTAATCGGTGCGGCCGGGGTCGATCCGCTCCGGCGAGAACGCGAGGTGGAAGTCGCTGCCGGCGGTGAGCCCGGAGGTCTCGAGGATGGGGAGGAGGCGGTCGCGGGTCGTGCCCGGATAGGTGGTGGACTCGAGCACGATCAGCTGGCCGCTCCGCAGCACCTGCGCCAGCGCCGCCGCCGAGGCCTCGAGCGGCCGGAGGTCGGGTTCGCGCGAGTCGGTGAGAGGGGTGGGGACGCAGAGGATGACCGCGTCGCACCCCGCCAGCTCCTCGTAGTCGCTCGTCGCCCGCAGCCTCTCTCCCAGCGGCGCCAGCACCTCGCTCGGCACGTCCTCGATGTAGCTGCGGCCCGCGTTCAGCGCCTCGACCTTCGCCGCATCGACATCCAGGCCCACCACCTCGCAACCGGCCTCGGCAAAGGCGACGCCCAGCGGCAGGCCCACGTAGCCGAGCCCGATGATCCCGATTCGCATCGCGGGCAGTCTAGGCGCATAATGTGACGTCTTGTCGAAGCGCGGAGCAATTCCGCTGTTCCTGATCGCAGCGCTGTCGGCTGCAATCGGTTCCCCCGCCGCGGCGATGACCCTGCCGCCCGGCTTTCAGGCACGCAGCCTGCCGCTACCCAAGGCGACCTCCCCGACCTACGACAACGGGCTGCAAAAACCGACCACGCTCGACTTCGCCCCCGACGGCAAGATGTTCGTCGCCGAGCGCAACGGGCGGGTGCTCGAGTTCGACTCGATCGAAGATCCGACCCCGACCCTCGTCCTCAGCATCCTCGACAAGGTGATGGCGAAGGGGGACCGTGGGTTGTTGGGGATGAAGCTCGACCCCGAATATCCGGCGAAGCCGTTCATCTACCTCAGCTACACCTACGACGCGCCGATCGGCGGCGACTCCGCCGACTCGGCCCACGAACACAACGCCGACGGCAGCGACAACTGCGATGACGCCGACGGCTACTCCGTCGACTGCCTGGTCAGCGGCCGCCTCGCGCGGGTCGAAATCGACCCCGCGTCCGCCGTCGCGGTGGGCGGACCGGTCGACCCGACCTCCGAACAG
Source organism: Solirubrobacterales bacterium (assembly GCA_035708105.1). Classification (GTDB taxonomy): domain Bacteria; phylum Actinomycetota; class Thermoleophilia; order Solirubrobacterales; family 70-9; genus VAYN01. The sequence goes on from DASSTG010000019.1 coordinate 40,231, forward strand.
GTGCTGGTCAACAGCTGGTGTCAGCAGGTGATCAGTCACTCGATCGGGGACATCGAGTTCGACCAGGAAGGGGCGCTGCTGATGTCCGGTGGCGACGGCGCGAGCTGGGGGATCTCCGACTACGGCCAGCTCGGCAACCCCTGCAACGACCCGGCGAACGAAGGCGGCTCCCTGCGGGCCCAGGACGTGCGCACGCCCGAAACCCCAGCTGACCCCACCGACTACAGCGGCGCGATCATCCGCGTCGACCGCGAAACCGGTGAGGCCCTGGCGAACGACCCTTTCAGCCTCGGACCCGTCTTCAACGGGTCCGGTGAAGAAGATGAGAGGGCCAGGCGGATCCTTGCCTTCGGCATGCGCAACCCCTACCGCTTCACGATCCAGCCGCAGACCGGCGAGGTCTACATCGGCGACGTCGGCCAGAACCTGTGGGAGGAGATCGATCGGGTCGCCTCGCCGCCGGGGCCGGGACAGCAGGCGATCAACTTCGGCTGGCCCTGCTTCGAGGGAGGGCCTGAAGGCAACCTGCCGATGCCGGTGTGGCTGAGCCTGGAAAAGCCGCTCTGCAAGTCGCTCTACCAGGCGCCGTCGCAGGTGAGGGCGCCGTTCTTCGCCTATCCCCACCCCAACACCCCTGGCTACGACGGACATGTCTTCCCGGGCGACGCCTGCGACCCGAGCCCGGGCTCGGCGATCGCGGGCCTGGCCTTCTACGACCCGACCGGAGTCCCTGCGCAGAGCGCCTTCCCGGCTGAATACGACGGCACGCTGTTCTTCACCGACGCCGCCCGTGGCTGCATCTGGACGATGCGAGAAGGCGCCGACGGGGCCCCCGACCCGTCCACGGTCGCCAACTTTGCGGTGAAGGAGGGAGGCGATCCTTCCTTCGCCCCGGTCGACGTGGTGGAGGGGCCCGACGGCTCGCTCTACGTCCCGAACTTCTACGGCGACAGCATCGTCCAGATCCGCTTCCAGGGACCGAGCGCGAAGATCAGCGCCGACAAGACCTACGGCCCGATGGAACCGGAAGACTCCTTCCGCGTTCATTTCGACGCCTCCGGTTCCAGGAACTCCAGTGGAGGGACCGGCAACCTCCACTACGAATGGGATCTCGACGGGGACGGCCAATTCGACGACGGAGCCGACGAAGCGGAAGCGGACTACACCTACACGAGCCCGACGGATGTGACGGCTCGGGTACGGGTGAGTGATGGCACTCCGCACGTAGACGTCGCCGCGATCAAGCTGTACCCGGGCGACATCGGTCCGCCGACGGTGGAAATCGAGGCACCGACTCCCGACGTCACCTGGGGGCTCGGGGAGGAAATCCACTACGAAGCGACCGCCACCGACCCGGACGGCGACGTCCTCGGCTCGGGGCTGACGCCCCACTGGGAGTTCATGGTCCAGCACTGTCCCTCGGGATGCCACCTGCACCCCCTGACCAGCTCCGACTCGGCAAGTGGCATGGTGACTGCCGAGTCCGATGGCTTCCCCTCCAAATTTCGCCTCGAATTCACCGCTACCGACTCGCGCGGGATGAGCACGAGCCAGGTGGTCGAACTGCTTCCGCGCTCGATCGAACTGCACATCCACTCCGACCCGGCTGGCGTCCCGCTCACCCTCGATGGCGTCACCTCCAGCGAACCGCTCACGACGTCGATGATCGCCGGCGAAAGCGCGGTGTTGGCGGCGCCCCCGAGCGCGGTGCTCTCAGGCGGGGAATACCTGTTCGCCGGCTGGTCCGACGGCGGTTCTCGCATCCACGAAGTCACCAGCCTGCAGTCCGAGACGGTCGTGGCCGATTACCGGCTTGCCGGCCAGCTCAAGCCGCCGTCCGGGAAATCAGCGCTCCTGGCATCGCCGGGCGGCGGACAGGTGCGCCCGCGCCTCGGCCGACTGCGTCTTGCCTCCCGCCCTGCGGGTGTGCCTCTGCGGGCTGGCGGAATCAAGGGGACGGCGCCGTTCTCGCTGCGGATCCCTCGTGGTCGCAGGACCTACCTGTGGGCGCCGCCCACGGTCGGTCGAGACGGCCGGATCCTCCACTTCATGCACTGGCTCGCTCCCGGCGGTGTAGTTCGCAAGGCGCGTCGTCTTCCCCTCGTGGTCCCCGACCGTGCTCGCTTCGTTGCCGTGTTCGGCGCTCGCTGAGACTCGTCCACCTCGCAAGGGCTCTCGATTGCCGGTCGCGGTCGAGCGCCGCCAGATAGCATCCCGCGCCGCCATACTTCCAAGGAGACGAGACCCACCGATGACTGACCAGAAGTACGAGCTGACCACCGATCAGGCCGAGCGCGAGGCGAGCGGCGCGCACAGCTACGGCCGCTACCTCGAGGAGTTCGAGGTCGGCGCCGTGTACAAGCACTGGCCGGCGAAGACCGTGACCGAGGCCGACGACCACCTCTTCTGCCTGATCACGATGAACCATCACCCGCTGCACATCAACGACGTCTACGCCGGTGGCTCCCAGCAGGGCAAGAACGTCGTCGTCGGGCCGCTGGTCTACTCGCTGGCGCTGGGCATGTCGGTGTCCGACGTCTCCGGCAAGGCGATCGCCAACCTGGCGACCGAAGAGCTGAGCCACCCGAACCCGGTCTTCCACGGCGACACCCTCTTCTGCGAGACCGAGGTGCTCGACGTCAAGCCGTCGAAATCGAAGCCCGACCGCGGCATCGTCAAGGTCCATACCCGCGTCCTCAACCAGGACGGCGTCCTCGTCGCCGAGTTCAAGCGCCTGGTGCTGGTCCCGAAGAAGAACCCCGGCGCCTCGCCGGAACCCGCCGCCGACAACGTCGAGTAGGCGACGATTGGAGAGTTAGCCTGCCTATAGGCGGGTTAATTCGCCAATCATCAGTGCGCCTCGCCGGAGGCGTGAGCGGGGGGGCGTGACTCCTCGGCGAGCGAGGTGATCTCGAGCTGGCCCTGGGCGGCCTCTTCGAGCACCTCGGTCGCCTCCTGGGCAGAGCGGGCGTAGAGCTCGACCAGGAGGTGGATGACGATCTGCTCGTCGTCGTGCTTGTGGAAGCGGACGTGGGTGAAGAACTCGCGCACCCCGGCGTCGCCGAAGGCGCCGAAGGTGAGGAACTCGATCGCCTCCGGGCCCGAGCAGCTCTCGACCCGGTCCTGGTCGACGGTGACCGTGCAGGAGGCGACCCAGGGGGTGCCGGCGACCATCCGCTCCCAGCGGTCCTCGATCGGCACCACCCGGTCGCCTTCGAAGGTGAGGTGGGGCTGGTCGTGCATGCAGTCGAGGCACTGGACGACCGATTCCTGCACCTCGTCGATCCCGTCGGCGAGTTCGCCGCTGTCGGGATCGACCCGGCGGATCGCGTCGTAGTGGATCTGGATCTCGAGGTTCTGGGACCAGCAGCGGTAGCACCGCAGCCAGGCAGCCCGCTCGCTGTTCAGCTCGCTCATCAGGCGGCTGACGCTAGAGCCGCGTGCGCCTGGGGGCGGACGTGGCCGAGCAGGTCAAGGACGCAGGGCGCAGCCTTTGCTGGCTGCAAAGGCAAGACCGAGGACGCAGAGATGCGAAGTGCCACGTCCGTCATCCAGGCGTGCGGGGCTGTGGGGTCATCCGCCTACCATTGTTGCGAGCGTGCCGGTTGGGCGCTCGGCGGTGGGCTCAGGCCGCAGCGCCGGCGCCGGCTCGTTCGCCGACGAGCGCGACGATCTCGCCCATGATCTGGTTTACGTCGAAGTCCTTCGGCGTGTAGACGCCGGCGACGCCGGCCTCGCGCAGACGCGCCGCGTCGGCCGCCGGGATGATCCCGCCGACGACGACCGGCACCTCGACGCCCTCCTCCCGCAGCAGCCGCACCACCTCGGGGATCAGCTCCAGGTGCGAGCCGGAGAGGATCGAGAGCCCGACCACGTCGACGTCCTCCTGCAGGGCGGACTCGGCGATCTCCTCCGGGGTCAGGCGAATCCCCTGGTAGATCACCTCCATGCCGACGTCGCGCGCCCGCAGAGCCACCTGCTCGGCGCCGTTGGAGTGGCCGTCGAGGCCGGGCTTGCCGACCAGGATCTTGATCCGGTGGCCGATCTGCTCGGAGGTCTCCTCGACCCGGCGGCGGACCTCCTCGAGCTGCTCGCGGTCGGAGGCGGGGGAGGCGCCGTCGACGCCGGTCGGTGCCCGGTAGGCGCCGAAGACGTCACGCATGGTGGCTGCCCACTCTCCAGTGGTCGCGCCGGCCTTGGCGGCGGCGATCGTCGCCGGCATGATGTTCATGCTCTCGTCCGCGGCGGCCTCGGCGAGGTCGGCCAAGGCGGCGCGCACCGCGTCCTCGTCGCGCTCGGCCTTCCACTCCTCCAGCGCCTCGATCCGCTCGCGCTCGACCTCGGGATCGGGGGTGAGGATGCCGCCATCGGCGCCGGCCGTCAGCGGCGAGTCCTCGGTCTCGGTGTAGCTGTTCTGGCCGATCACCTTCTGCTCACCGGCCTCGATCCGCGCCACCCGCTCGCGGTGGCTCTCGACCAGGCGCGCCTTCATGTAGGGGACCGCGCTGACGGCGCCGCCGTGCTCCTCGACCACGGCCATCTCCGTCCGCGCGCCCTCGGTCAGCTCGGCCACCAGACCGTCCATGACTGTCGATCCCTCGAAGACGTCGGGGTACTCGAGCAGGTCGGTCTCGTTCGCCAGCACCTGCTGGATCCGCAGGCTCCACTGCTGGTCCCAGGGGCGGGGGAGGCCCATCGCCTCGTTCCAGGCCGGCAGCTGGATCGCCCGCGCCCGCGCGTCGCGGGAGAGCGTCACCGCCAGCGCCTCCAAGACGATCCGCTGGATGTTGTTCTCCGGCTGCGCCTCGGTCAGCCCCAGCGAGTTGACCTGCACGCCGTAGCGGAAGCGCAGCATCTTCTCGTCGCTGACGCCGTAGCGCTCGCGCCCGATCTGCTGCCAGAGCGCGCTCATCGTCCGCAGCTTGGCGATCTCCTCGATCAGCCGGATGCCGGCGTTGACGAAGAAGGAGATGCGGCCGAAGACCTTCGGGAAGTCCTCGTCGGCGACCTGGCCGCGCGCTTTCACCTCGTCGAGCACGGCGATCCCGGTCGAGAGCGCGTAGGCGATCTCCTGCACCGGCGTCGCCCCAGCCTCCTGCAGGTGGTAGCTGCAGATGTTGGTCGGGTTCCAGCTCGGGACCTCGTTGACGCTGAAGGCGACCATGTCGGCGATCAGCCGCATCGAGGGCTCCGGCGGGAAGGCGTAGGTGCCGCGCGAGAGGTACTCCTTGATGATGTCGTTCTGCGTCGTCCCCGTCAGTTGCGAGCGGTCGACCCCGTTCTCCTCGGCGACGGTGACGTAGAGGCCGAGCAGCCAGGCGGCGGTGGCGTTGATCGTCATCGAGGTGTTCATCTCGTCGAGCGGGATCCCGTCGAGCAGCTGGTGCATGTCGCCCTTGTGGGCGATCGAAACCCCGACCTTGCCGACCTCGCCGCGGGCGAGGACGTGGTCGGGGTCGTAGCCGGTCTGCGTCGGCAGGTCGAAGGCCACCGAGAGCCCCGTCTGGCCCTTGGCCAGGTTCTTCCGGTAGAGCTCGTTGGAGCGGCGGGCGTCGGAGTGGCCGGCGTAGGTGCGCATCACCCACGGGCGGTCGGGCTGGGGAAGTCGGTGGTCGCTCATGCGCTAAATGATATTTGGCAAAGGCAGAGGCGGAGGGTGACCGAAATCCACCTTTCAGGCCGCCGCGGCGCGCATCTTTCGGTCCCACCTGTGTTTAGGCTGGCGACTCGATGAAGTTCCGCTTTCCAGCTGCCTTACTGGCTGCGCTCGCCGCCGGCCTGCTCTGCGCCGCCGTCGCCGGGGCGGCGATGATCGGCATCTACCGCAACAGCATGAGCTCGCTCGCCCAGCGCAGCCAGCTGGTCAAGCTCTCCGGCCGCAGCTGCGCGCGGGCCGGGGTGGGAGGGGCGATGCGGATCACGATCGGCAAGGCGACCAGCTCCTGCTCCTACCGGACGCCGGTCCTCGGCCGCGACCTCGAGATCGCGGCGACCGAGCGCCTGCTCAGCGGCACCACGACCGCGCTGCAGAAGAAGGCCTACCTCGGGCTCGAGCTGCGGGCGGGCGGCGGCGCCAAGTACGCGCTGCTGGTCTTTCCGCGCCAGCGCAAGGCGCAGCTGATCAAGGTCACCAAGGAAGCGACCAAATATCTGGCGATCGCCAAGAACTCGAAAGCGGTGGTGGGCGTCAACGAAGCCAACAAGCTGCGGCTCCGCGCCGTCAACATCACCACCGGCCCCGAACGGGGCCAGGCCCGGCTCTTCGCCTACGTCGGCAGCCAGCTCGTCGGCGAAGCCAAGGACGAAGGCGCCGGCGATCTCAGCGGCCGCGCCTCGGCAGTGGTCGTCGGCACGATCAAGAACGGCAACGGCATCGTCGCCAGCGTCGACGACGTGGTCGTCCGCGTCCCCAGTCCCTTCTAGGAGGAAGCCCCTGCACCCGCCCCCCGCGGGCATAATTTCCATGATGTCGACCAGCACGATCGAGCGACCCCGCACCGCCGGTCCCGACTCCGGCCTCGGCGGCAACTGGCGGGTGATCGTCTGCAATGACAACCACAACACCTTCGACCACGTCGCCCAGACCCTCTCGCGGGTGCTGCCGGGGATCAGCCTCGAGCAGGGGCACCGGATAGCCGATCAGATCCACAATGGCGGCCAAGCAATCGTCTGGACGGGACCACGCGAGCCGGCCGAGCACTACTGGGAGCAGCTCGACGACGCGGGGCTGACGATGGCGCCGCTCGAGCGCTGCTAGGAGCCGGTGCCGACTACTCGGCGGCGAGGAGGATGTGCCAGGCCGGGAGGATGGGGATGCCGTAGAGATCGATGATCGCGGCGCGGGCGTGCTCGATCTCGTCCGAGTACCAGTAGCGCTCGAAGTCGGCGCGGCTGTCCCAGATCATCGTCTGGCGGATGTGGAGCGGGTCGTCGGTGGAGCGGATCAGTGACCAGCTCCTGGCGCCGTAGGCGGGGGCCTTCGCCGCCGCCGGTTCCCAGAGGTCGAGGAAGCGGTCCGCCCGCAGCGGCGTGATGTGCCAGTCGAGAGTGCAGACCTCCGCCATCAGATTCCCCTTTCGGATCGGGTGGCCGCGGCGCTCACGCGCCGACCTCCGCGCGGATCGCCCCGGGGCCGTCTTCGTGCTTGCCCTCCTCGTCGGACTCGGCGCCGACGAGGATCGCGATCTTGCCGAGGTGCTTGTTTTCGTGCATCAGCTGGTGGGCGGTGGGGACGCCGTCGAAGCCCATCGTTTCCGAGAGCACCGGCCGCACCTTGCCCTCCGCCATCAGCTGGTTGGCGCGCATGCACTCGTAGGCGTTGGCGAAGTGGGAGCCGATGATCTGCTTCTGCTTCATCCACAGGTAGCGGACGTCGAAGTCGAGCTGGTAGCCCGAGGTCGCGCCGCAGATGACGACTTTGCCGAATGGCTTGACGGTGAAGACCGAGGTCGGGAAGGTGGCCCGGCCGACGTGCTCGAAGACGATGTCGGGTGCGTCGCCGAGGATCTCTTTAACCCGCTTGGCGAAACCGCGCGAAGCC
>DASSTG010000020.1:0-5338 GCA_035708105.1 Solirubrobacterales bacterium
TGTCCCCCTCCAGACACTCAACCGCGAGCCATGAGCGAGCGGTGTCTGGAGGGGGACACCCGACCCCCCACTACCCTTAGGCCCAGATGACCGAGCGACGCAGTTACGAACCGCAGACGATCGAGCCCGCGCGCCAGCAGGCCTGGCAGGAGCGCGGTGACTTCGACGCGCCGCAACCCGGCGAGGGCCAGGAGCACGTCTACGTCAAGCCCTCGAGCCCGTTCACCTCGGGCAACCTGCACATGGGCCACGTCCGCGACTACTCGATCGGCGACGCCTACGCCCGCTTCCGCCGCGGCCGCGGCGACGCGGTCCTGTTCGGCTTCGGCTTCGACGCCTTCGGCCTGCCGGCCGAGCTGGCGGCGATCGAGCGCCAGGAGCCGCCCGCCGAGTGGGTCGCCGAGTGCGGCGAGCGGATGCTGGGGCAGATGAAGCGGCTCGGCTTCTCCTTCGACTACGACCGCGTCTTCTACAGCTCCGACGAGGGGCAGTACCGCTGGTCGCAGTGGCTCTTCAACACCTTGTGGGAGCGTGACCTGATCTACCGCGACGACGCCACCGTCGACTGGTGCGACACCTGCCAGACGACGCTGGCTTCGATCCAGGTCGAGGACGGCCGCTGCTGGCGCTGCCACGACGAGGTGCGGCTGATCCGCCGCCCGACCTGGTTCCTGCGGATCACTCCCTACCTGGAGGAGAACGACCGCAACACCGCGCTGCTGGAGCGGAGCGGCGGCTGGGACGAGCTCTCGCTCGCCACCCAGCGCTACATCCTCGGCCGCTCCGACGGGGTCGAGATCGAGCTCGAGGGGGATGGCGGCTCGCTCACCGTCTTCACCCCGCACCTCGAGTTCGCCGGCCATGCCGGCTTCGTCCTGCTCTCGCCGCGCCATCCCGACGTCGACGCCTGGGTCGCCGACGACTCGGTCCGCGAGGAGCTGGAGAAGATGCGCTCGGGCGGCTGGGAGCGCAGCGCCCGCGACGCGCGCTCGGTGCCGCTCCTCGATACCGGCCGCTCGATCGCCGGGCCGGGCGGAGAGGAGCTGCCGATCGCGGTGACGCCGCTGGTCGACGCCCGCTTCGGCCCGACCGCGGCGCTCGGCATCCCGGCGATCGACGAGGCCGACCGCGACCTCGCCGGGCGGCTCGACCGCGTCGAGGTGCCGGCTCTCGGCGGGGAGGGCGAGGGGCCTGCCCCGGCTCCGGTCGAGTCGGCCCGCGAGGCCACCCGCTACCGCGCCAACGACTTCTCGATCTCGCGCCAGCGAGCCTGGGGCTGCCCGATCCCGGTCGTCCTCTGCGACGGCTGCGGCCCGGTGCCGGTGCCTGACGAGGACCTGCCGGTCGTCCTCCCGCGCGACCTGCAGCCGACGGGCGAAGGGAACCCGCTCGCCGACCGCGCCGATTTCGTCGACGTCGAGTGCCCGCGGTGCGGCGGTGCCGCCAAGCGGGAGACCGACACCCTCGACTGCCACTTCGACGCCCTCTGGCTCTGGGTGCCGGCGGCGGTTCCGCCTGAGGCACGGGCCGAGCAGATGTTCACCCACCCCGACCTGCGGGACTGGCTGCCCTCCGAGCGCCTCGTCGCCGGCAACGACAGCGGCGGCTTCGTCTTCGACCAGCGGATCGTCACCAAGGCGCTGCGCGACATCGGCCCCTTCGCCTTCATGGGGGAGGGGGAGCCGTTCGCCGGCTGCCTCTTCCACGAGATGGTGATCGCCGACGGCCGCAAGATGAGCAAGCACCTCGGCAACGTCGTCAACCCCGACGAGCTGGTCGCCGAGCACGGCGCCGACACGGTCCGCCTCGCCGTGCTCTACGCCGCCGGCCCGGCGAAGACGCTGAACTGGAGCGACGGCGCGGTCCGCTTCGCCGCCCGCTTCCTGCGCAACCTCTGGAACTACACGCAGGAGCGGATCGCCGCGCTGGACGACCTCGAGCACGATCCCGAGGCCGCTGCCGATACCGAGCACATGCGCGACCGGCTGCGCAAATGGTGCGAGAATGGGCTGTCGCGGATCACCGAGGACACCGCCGATCTGCAGATGCACAAGTCGGTGCGGAACATCACCCGCCTCTTCGAGCGGATCCAGGACTTCGAGAAGCGGGTGCTCGAGCGCCGCGGCCGCCTCGACCGCGCCGACGCCGACGCGCAACTTGCCGCCCTCGTGCTTTTGGCGCGCACGCTGGCTCCGTTCGCGCCGCACGCAGCCGAGGAGCTGCTGGTGGCGCTCGGCGTCGACGACAGCGCCGAGGCGCTCGCGCATTGGCCGCAGAGCGCCGAGATCCCGGTCCAGCCGCAGCCGGCCCCGGCCTCGTAAACGCTGTCACCCGGTCGCTCCCGCCGCGCCGCGGACGAAAGTGGGGCGATTAAGCAAATCACCTTGATTGCTACATGGCGTTGTGTTATGAATGCCCCTGCCGGGCGATCAACCGGTGAAGAAGGAGGCGGGGCCCTCGGATTAGGGAAACCGCCTTGGGGTGGCAAAGGAGGACCAATCCTGAGCCAGGATCTAAATCGTCATGACGGATCCTGGTCACGTCGGCAAGGCCGGCGTTGCCCCGCCTCCCTTCATCGTCCTCTCGATCGCAACAAGGGGCGGGGCCTATGGGGTGGCACCGCCCCTTTTAGGCGCCTACTGCCGCGGTGGCCGCTTGACCTCGAACCGGCGCGCTTTCGGCAGCCAGGAAATCCCCTCGCAGAGCTGGGCCGGTTTGACGTCGAGGGCGCCGGCGAGCTTGACGATCGTGGCCAGCCGCGGCTCGCGGCCCGCCCGCTCCAGCAGCGACACCTCGGTCCGGTGCAGGTCGCACAGGTAGCCCAGCTCTTCCTGGGAGACGCCGGCCTCGGCGCGGGCCCGGCGAAGGTTTATTGCGAAGCGCTCCTGGGGGGTCATTCGTGCGAATCCTTTGCGTTTGCGGACAGAAACTCTACAGACAGGGCATTTATATGCGCTTGCGCCCGCTCCGGGTTCCGCTACCTTGCTCGAAGTGCCGCATTTCAGGACGGCGGCTTTTTTGCACAGAATGCATTGAGCAGCAGCAGACCATGTGTTATACCCGTGCGATTGTCAGACGAACGCCGAGGGGATCGGCGGCAAAGGAGGAGTCATGAGTGACGCGGTCGATCCGCATCTCACCGAGCCTTACGGGCTCCGGACCCGCTCCTGTGCCACCGAACTCGTCTGCCGGGACTGCGGCTACCGCACGCCGCTGCTAGACAGGGCCTTCAAGTGCCCGGCCTGCGGCGAAGGCCTCGACGTCGATTACGACTACGACCTTGCGAAGCAGCGGATCGCCGAGCGTTCCCTCGCTGAGCGCCCCTGGAACGTCTGGCGCTTCGAGGAGCTGCTGCCGATCCTCAACCGACGGGCCCAGGAGCGGGTCGCCCGGTTCGCCGGCAAGACGCCGCTGATCCACGCCGAGCGGCTCGGCGCCGAGCTCGGGCTCAGCAACCTCTATCTGAAGGACGACTCGACCAACCGTCCCTCTCTCTCCTACAAGGACCGCGTCGTCGGGATGGCGATCGCGCGGCTGCTGGAGCTGGGCAAGGAGGAGGTCGGCTGCGTCTCCACCGGCAACGTCGGCACCGCCGTCGCCGCGCTGGCGGCCCAGGCCGGCGCCAGGCCCTACATCTTCTACCCGGGCAACATGGAGAAGGGGAAGGCGAAGGCCTGCCGCGGCCTCGGCGCCGAGGTGATCCAGCTCGACGCCAACTACGACCAGGCCAACCGCGCCTGCCGCGAGCTGGCGCTGACGACCGGGATGGAGTTCGCCAACATCACCCTGCGCCCGTTCTACGCCGAGGGGGCGAAGACGATGGCCTTCGAGGTCGTCGAGGAGCTCGGCTGGAAGGCGCCGGACCACTTCGTGATTCCGGCCGCCGGCGGCACCCTCTCCTCGCGCGTGCACAAGGGCCTGCTGGAGCTGGAGAAGGTCGGCCTGGCCGAGACCTCGGGCTCGAAGATCGACATCGCCCAGGCGAGCGGCTGCTCGCCGATCGCCACGGCGATCCGCAGCGGCGGCGAGATCGAGCCGCAGACGCCGGAGACGGCGGCGCACTCGCTGGCGATCGGCGCCCCCGGTGACGGCGGCCTCGTCGTCGACGCGGTGCGTTCGCGCGGCGGCTCGGCGGCGGCGGTCTCCGACGAGGAGATCTGGGGCGCGATCGACCTGCTCGGCGCCACCGAGGGCATCCTCACCGAGCCGGCCGGCGGCACCACGATCGCCTCGACCGCACGCCTGGCGCAGGAGGGGAAGCTCGGGCCCGACGAGGTCGTCGTTGCGGTGATCAGCGGCAACGGCCTGAAGACGATTCACGAGCACCCGGAGAAGCCCTGGCCGGAAGGAGTCCCCTGCGAGGTCGGGGCGATGGAGGAAGTCCTCAACGACTTTCGCCAGGCGGCGGCGGCCGCGCTGCACTGAGTGAGCGAGCCGCCTCGGATCGACGGCGTCAGCCATTACCGGGTCCGCGCCCGCGGGGTCGAGTTCCACTACGCCGAAGCGGGCAGTGGCGAGGACGTCGTCCTCTGCCTGCACGGCTGGCCGCAGCACTGGTACGAGTGGCGCCACCTGATGCCGGCGCTGGCCGACCGCCACCGGGTGATCGCGCTCGACCTGCGCGGCTTCGGCTGGTCGGAGGCGCCCGCGGACGGCTACGAGAAGGAGAACCTGGCGGACGACGTGCTCGCCGTCCTCGACGAGCTCGGGCTGGAGCGGGTGAAGCTGGTCGGGCACGACTGGGGCGGCTGGATCGGCTTCCTGCTTTGCCTGCGCGAGCCGGACCGCTTCCAGCGCTACCTGGCGCTCAACATCCTGCCGCCCTGGACCAGCATGCGGGCGATGGCGCCGCACCTCTGGCGCTTTTGGTACCAGTGGCTGATCCTCAGCCCCGGCGTCGGCTATCGGCTCCACCGCAGCGGCAAGTTCGTGCCGAGGGTCCTGGCCGGTGCCTCGGTCCGGCGCGAGGCCTGGGATGACGCCACCCTGCACGCCTTCTCCGACAGCTTCGAAGAGCCCGGCCACGCCCGGGCGGCGGTGCAGATGTACCGCGTCTTCAACCTGCGCGAGCTGCCCGCGATCAGCAAAGGCCGCTACGCGAAAAGCCACCTGGAAGTGCCCACCCTCCTCCTCTTCGGCACCGGCGACGCCGCCCTCCGCCACGAGACCCTGAAGGGCTACGAGCAACACGCCAACGACATGCAGCTGGAGAAGATCGACGGTTGCGGCCACTTCATCGCCGACGAGATGCCCGACCTCGTCGCGGAAAGGGCCCGCAGCTTCTTTGCCACGGCCTGAGCCGGAGCCGTGGGGAGGGGTTCGCCGGACCCTCCCCGCT
>DASSTG010000021.1:0-17051 GCA_035708105.1 Solirubrobacterales bacterium
CGACGGCGAGGACCTGGCGCTCGACTACCAGGCCGGCGGCGCCTACGCCACGGTCGAGGGGGAGGGCGAGGTCGAGGTGGAGATCGACGGCCGCTGGCGCAGCGTCCCGGCCGGACCGGCTCCGGGGCTGCGCACCCTCGCCGAGCATCCGAGCCACGAGGCGCACAATCTCGTGCTCCGCCCCGCCGAAGGCGTCAAGATCTGGTCGATCAGCTTCGCCGCCGGCATCCCCTGAAACGCCGGGGGCGCCCCCAACGAGGAGGAGGAACCATGATCACCAAGACCGACTTCGTCGGCGTCCCGTCGACCGACGCCGAGCGCACCCGCGCCTTCTACGTCGAGACCCTCGGCCTGCGTCCCGACGAGCGCGCCCGCTTCGAGTTCTGGGCCGGGGAGACCTGCTTCGGCATCTGGGAGCCGGAGAAAATGGGCATGCAGTTCGCGCCGCAGAAGAACGCGCCCCCGGGGCTCCACGTCGAGGACGTCGCCGCCGCCCGCGCGGAGCTGGAGGCCAAGGGGATCGAGTTCCTCGGCGAGACCCTGGACACCGGCGTCTGCCACATGGCCTTCTTCACCGACCCCGACGGCAACGACCTGATGCTGCACCACCGCTACGCGCCCTACGAGGACTGACGGGGCGGGCGGCGGGCGCGCTGCCTAGGCCCGGGCCGCGACCTCGTCGCGGATCTCCTTCGGGAGCATGAAGCGGACGTCCTCGTGAACGGTGCGCAGCTCGGAGACCTCGGAGGCGCCGCGGTCGCGGAAGAAGGAGACCAGCCGTTCGACCAGCTCCTCCGGGGCGCTGGCGCCGGAGGTGATGCCGACCGTCTCCACGCCCTCCAGCCAGGACTCGTCGACCTGGGTGTGGTTGTCGATCAGGTGCGAGGCGGCGCCGTGTTCGCGGGCCACCTCGACCAGGCGGTTGGAGTTGGAGGAGTTGGTCGAGCCGATCACCAGGACCAGGTCGCACTCGCGGGCAAGCTGCTTGACGGCGATCTGGCGGTTGGTGGTCGCGTAGCAGATGTCGTCGGACTTGCTGGCGACGATGCCGGGGAACTTTGCCCGCAGGGCGGCGATCACCCCGGCGGTCTCGTCGACCGAGAGCGTCGTCTGGGTGATGAAGGCGACTTTGGTCGGGTCGGGGACCTCGAGCGTCTCGACTTCGTCGGCGGTTTCGATCAGGACGATGCTCTCGGGGGCCTCGCCGGTCGTCCCTTCCACCTCCTCGTGGCCCTCGTGGCCGATCATGATGATCGTGTAGCCCTCAGCGGCGAAGCGGCGGGCCGAGACATGGACCTTGGTCACCAGCGGGCAGGTGGCGTCGATCGTCCGCAGCTCCCGGGCGGCGGCGTTCTCGTGCACGCTCGGCGCCACCCCGTGGGCGGAGAAGACAACCATTGCCCCCTCCGGCACCTCGGTCTCCTCCTCGACGAAGATCGCGCCGCGCTCCGCCAGCTCCTCGACCACGTGCTTGTTGTGGACGATCTCCTTGCGGACGTAGACGGGCGCGCCGTAGAGCTCGAGCGCCCGCTCGACCGTCTGCACGGCGCGGTCGACCCCGGCGCAGTAGCCGCGCGGGGCAGCGAGAAGGACCCTTTTCGGGCCGGTGAGGGTGGCAGGCATGCATTCAGAGTACAAGGCTTGAGAGCCCGCAAACTCGGGCATAAGTAGCCTTGCTGAGATGGCAACTTCCGGACGTCACCTCGACCGCCTGAGCGCCGTCGACGCCTCGTTCCTGACCAACGAGAGCTCGAGCAGCCACATGCACGTGGGGGCGATCCTGATCTTCGAGGGGCCGCCGCCGCGCTACGTCGACCTGGTCGAGCACGTCCGCAGCCGCCTGCCGCTCGTCCCCCGCTTCCGCCAGAAGCTGGTGGTGCCGCCGCTGGAGGCGGGCCGGCCGCTCTGGGCCGACGACGTCAACTTCAACCTCACCTACCACATCCGTCACACCGCGCTGCCCGATCCGGGCGGCGAGGAGCAGCTGAAGAAGCTGGCGGGACGGATCTTCTCGCAACAGCTCGACCGGCTGAAGCCGCTCTGGGAGCTGTGGCTGGTGCAGAACCTCGAACGCGACCGCTTCGCGATCCTGACCAAGACCCATCACGCGATGGTCGACGGGATCAGCGGCGTCGACATCGGCACCGTCCTCTTCGACCTCGAGCGCGAGGCCGAGCCTCTGCACCTGGAGGACGACTGGGTGCCGCAGCCCGAACCAGGGACGACCGAGCTGGTCGCGCGCGGTGTCGCCGACGCCGTCGCGGCGCCGGTGAAGCTCGCCGAGCGGGCGGTCGACGTCGTCCGCAGCCCGGAGACGACGGCGCGCAAGCTGGTCGAGGGGCTGGAGGGCCTCGGCGAGATCGTCAGCGCCTTCGCCGACCCGGCCCCGGACGTGCCGCTGAACGAAGAGATCGGGCCGCACCGCCGCTACGTCTGGGCGCGCTCGGAGCTGGCCACCTTCAAACGGATCAAGGACACCTTCGGCGGCACCGTCAACGACGTCGTCCTCGCGGTGGTGACCGGAGCGCTGCGCAACTGGCTGCACCGCCGCCAGGTCCGCACCGAGGGCCTGGAGCTGCGGGCGCTGGTGCCGGTCTCGATTCGGACCGAGGACGAGCGCGGAAACCTCGGCAACCGGATCGCCCTGATGCGCGGGCCGCTGCCGGTCTACATCGAGGACCCGGTGCGGCGGCTGCGGACGATCAGCGACGCGATGGCGGGGCTGAAGCGCTCCAAACAGGCGCTGGGGGCGGAGGTGATCTCCCGCTTCAACGACTTCGCCCCGCCGACCCTGCTGGCACAGGCCTCCCGGATCAACTTCTCGACCCGCCTCTTCAACCTGATCGTCACCAACGTCCCCGGGCCGCAGATGCCGCTCTATGTCCTCGGCCGTGAACTGGAGGACGTCTTCCCGGTCGCCTTCCTGCCCCAGAACCACTGCCTGGCGGTGGCGATCATGAGCTACCACGGCAAGGTCGGCTTCGGCCTGCTCGCCGACTACGACTGCATGGAGGACGTCGAGGTCGTCGGCAACGGCATCAACGAAGCGCTCGAAGAGCTCGTGACGGCGGCCGGCAAGGCTGCCAAAGCGGCATAGGCGCCCACCGCGCCGGGTAAGCGGAGAGCCGAGGAGCCCTCGTCCCTAGGCTTTCGGCATGCCCCTTCTCCTGATCGTCCTCTTCATCGTGATCCCGATCGCGGAGCTCTACGTGATCATCCAGGTCGGGCAGCTGATCGGGGTCGTGCCGACGCTGGCCCTGCTCCTGGCCGACGCCCTGCTCGGCTCCTGGCTGGTCAAACACCAGGGACGGGGGGCCTGGCGGCGCTTCAACGAGGCGCTGGCGGCGCGGCGGTTTCCGGGCAGGGAGGTCGTCGACGGCGTCCTCGTCGTGGTCGGCGGGACGCTGCTGCTGACGCCGGGCTTCATCACCGACGTGTTCAGGTTCTTCCTGCTGATCCCGCCGACGCGGGCGGTCGCGCGGCGGCTGCTGAAACGGCTCACGATCGGGCGCTTCCGGGTGCTGGCCGTCGGCGGCCCGAGCCCCTTCGGCCGCCCTGCCGGCGCCGCCGGCCCGCGCCCCGGCCGCGACTACGACTTCGACGCCGACGCCGAAGAGGTGCCGGGCGACGCCGGCGGCGACCCGAGGCTGCCGCGGACGGGTCCGCGCTGAGATGGTCGGCGAGGAGCGGCAGACGCAGAGGCTCCTCGCCCGTAAGCCGACGCCCGAGGACCGCGCCCTCTACCACGCCCACTTCACCCGGCCGGAGGTGGAGCGCTGGCTCCGCCCCTCCCCCCTGCCGCCGTTCACGGCACGGGTCCTCGACGAGCTGGCGGACAGCGACCGCATCCACTGGGAGGACCACGGCTTCGGCCCCTGGGTGCTGATCGAGAAGGAGTCGGGCGGCTTCGCCGGCCGCGGCGGCATCGCTTGGACCGCGGTCGAGGGCATCGCCGCGATCGAGCTCCCCTGGAGCATCGAGCCCCGCCTGCACAACCACGGCCTCGCCACCGAGGCCGCGACAGCCGCCTGCGAGTGGGGCCGCGACCTCGGCTTCGAGGAGGTGATCGCCCTCACGCTCCCGACCAACCTCGCCTCCCAGCGGGTGGCCGTGAAGGCGGGCTTCGAGCGGGTCGGCACGGTGACGCATGCCGGCCTGCCGCACCTGCTGTTCCGGCGGCGCCTGAGCTGAGCTTCAGAAGCCCAAGGCGAACTTGGCGTCCTCGGTCATCATTTCGGGACTCCACGGCGGGTCGAAGACCATCTTCGGGTGGACTGCGGTGACGCCGGGGAGGTCGCCGACGAACTCCTTCATCTGTTCGGATACCTGCGGGCCGATCGGGCAGGCGGGGGTGGTGAGGGTGAAGGTGACGTAGACCTCGGAGTCGTTCTCGATGTTGACGTCGTAGACGAGGCCGAGGGAGACGAAGTCGAGCCCGAGCTCGGGGTCGATGACCTCCTCGAGCACCTCGAAGACATCCTCCTCGGTCAGCGTTTCGTCGGTTGCTGCGGGGTTATCGCTCATCGCTCCATGGTAGCCGGGCGCTAGCGCGGCTCCGGGGGCGGGCCGTCGCCGGGCGGGGCCAGCTCCAGCTGGTACCAGCCGACGTCGCGCCAGCCACCCTGCTTCCAGCCGATCGCCCGGTTCACCCCGACCAGCTCGAAGCCGAGGCGCCCATGGAGGGCCTCGCTCGCCTCGTTCGGCAGGGTGATGCCGGCGCAGGCGGTGCGGAAGCCGCGTTCGCGCAGGCGCTCGAAGAGGGCCTCGTAGAGGCCGCGGCCGACGCCTTCGCCGCGTGCCTCGCCGGCCACGTAGACGGAGACGAAGGTGCTCCAGCGATAGGCGGGGCGCTCGTTGAAGGCGGTTGCGTAGGCGTACCCGATCACCCGCCCCGCGCGCTCGGCGACGAGCCAGGCGTGGCTGGTGCCGTAGCGCTCGATCCGCGCCGCCAGCTCCCCCGCGCTCGGCGCCTCTTCCTCGAAGGAGACCGGGCTGTCCTCGACGTGCGGCGCGTAGATCGCCGCGCAGGCGGCGGCGTCGCTGGCGGGGTCGGCGTCGCGGATGCTGAACATGGGCACGGCAATGTAATTCAGGGCGGGGCATCACTAGGCTGACGACCGTGAGCGAGCAGGGTCGTGTCGTGCGCCGGTCGATCGGCATCGTCTTCGAGGACGGGGGGCTCCTGGCCCTCATCGCCACCCTGCCGAAGCATGGAGCCGCCCATGGCGACGAGCAGGTCAGCGCGGTCCTCTGCGACCCCGACGGCGCCCCCCTCACCTTCGAGGAGTCGCTGCTCTCGACCGAATACGACGAGGGCGGCGTGCAGCGGCGTGCGACGCTGGAGCTGTGGCCCGACGTCGAGGAGATGCGGCCTGTCCGCGGCGCCGGCACCCTGATCAGCTCGACCAGGGTCCGCCACCACGAGCTCGACGCCGAGATCGCCTTCTTCCGTTGGTCGGTCGAGGGCCGCGAGGGGCTCGGCACCTACGAGGTCGCCCGCAGCGTCGATGGCTGAGCCGCCGGGCAACGGCCTGCAGGCGATCGTCTGCGACTTCGGCGGCGTCCTGACGACGCCGCTGCTGAACTCCTTCGCGGCGATCCAGGACGACATCGGCATCTCCGCCGAGAGCCTCGGCCGGGCGATGCGCGAGGGCCTCGCCGAGGGCGAGGAGCTGCCGCTGTTCAGGCTCGAGCGCGGCGAGATCAGCGAGGACGAGTTCCTCGAGCGGCTGAGCGACGGCCTCGAGACGATCCTCGGCCACCGCCCCCACCTCCACCACTTCCGCCACATGTTCTTCGACGCCCTCGACCCGAACGCGGAGATGATCGCGCTGATGCGCGAGCTGAAGGCGAGCGGGCTGAAGATGGCGCTGCTGACCAACAACGTCAAGGAGTGGGAGCCGCTCTGGCGGTCGATGCTGCCGGTCGACGAGATCTTCGAGGAGATCGTCGACTCGGCTTTCGTCGGCTGCCGCAAGCCGGAACCGCGGATCTACGAGCTGACCCTGGAGCGGATCGGGGTGGCGGCCGAGGCGTGCCTCTTCGTTGACGACCTCCACCCCAACTGCGAGGGCGCCGAAGCGGCCGGCATGCGGGCCGTCCACTTCCGCGACAACGAGCAGGCGATCGGCGAGATCCGCGCCGCCCTCGGTCAATAGTTGTTCTTTTTGCTCGTCCAGCAGGCAAAAGGAACAACTATCGGCGAGGCTTCGTGCTACGCCCCCTCTCGGATGGGCGCCTCGCCCGCGCCGTTGCCGGAGGGGCGCGAGACCGGTTCGCGCCAGCGCCGCGCGAACGGCAGCCGCCAGCTGTGCGGGGAGATCAGGGCGCCGATCTCGGCCGGGCCCCAGGAGCCCTGCGGATAGGGCTTGACCGGTGGCGGGTCCCGCAGCAGCGGTTCGGAGAACTCCCACAGCCGCTCGATCCCCCTCGCCGTGGTGAAGAGGGTGCGGTCGCCGATCATCGCGTCGCGGATCAACCGCTCGTAGGCCTCTACCGCCTCCCCCCGGTAGCCGGTTTCGTCGAGCGAGAACTGCATGCTCGCCTTGTCGAGGACCATCCCCATCCCCGGTCGCTTGCCGTAGAAGCTGAGCGAGACGCGGGAGGACTCGTCGAGGTCGAAGGTGAGGTGGTCGGGGCCGTAGCGGCCGACCCGCGAGTTCTCGGGGAACATCGCGTGCGGCGGCTCGCGGAAGGCGATCGAGATGATCCGCGCGCTTTCGCCCATCCGCTTGCCGGTGCGCAGGTAGAACGGGACGCCGCTCCAGCGCCAGTTGTCGATTTCGCAGCGCATGGCGACGAAGGTCTCGGTGCTGGAGTTGGGATCGACCACGGGCTCGTCGCGGTAGCCCTCGTACTGGCCGCGCACGACCTGGCGCGGGTCGAGCGGCAGGAGGCTGCGGAAGACCTTGTTCTTCTCGTCGGTGATCGGGTCGGAGGCGAGCGAGGTCGGCGGCTCCATCGCCACGAAGGCGAGGATCTGCATCAGATGGGTGACGACCATGTCGCGGAAGGCGCCCGTTTTCTCGTAGAAGGCGGCGCGCGAGCCGACTCCGAGCGTCTCCGGCACGTCGATCTGGACGTGGTCGATGTGGTTGCGGTTCCAGATCGGCTCGAAGAGGCCGTTGGCGAAGCGCAGCGCGAGGATGTTCTGCGCCGCCTCTTTGCCGAGGAAGTGGTCGATGCGAAAGATCTGCTCCTCGTCGAGCACCTCGTGGAGCATCGCGTTGAGCTCGCGGGCACTGGCGAGATCGGTGCCGAAGGGCTTCTCCATGATCACCCGCGAGCGCTGCGAGAGCCCGCAGCTCTTCAGCACCTGGATCACGTCCGGGGCGGCGGCCGGCGGCACGCTCAGGTAGTGGAGCAGCCGCATCTCCGGGCCGAGCTCCGCTTCGGCCTCGTCGACCGCCTGCTTCAGCGCCTCCGGCGCCTGCGAGTGCGGGACGTAGGAGAGCTGGGCCGAGAACTCGTGCCATTCCTCGCCGCCGAAGGAGCCGCGCGCGAACTCCCGGCAGGCCGCTTCGGCGATCCCACGGAACTCGGCGTCGCCGATCTCCTCCATCGAGACCCCGATGATCCGGAACTCCGGCAGCAGCCCGGCCTGGAACAGCCGCAGCAGCCCCGGCAGCAGCTTGCGCCGGGCCAGGTCGCCGGTGGCGCCGAAAATGACTATGGCGTGCGGAGGAATGTCCACGAATCGAGATTAGCCCGCTGGAAAGGAATCGAAACGCCTCTGACTCGCCTCTGCTCCGAACTTTTGGGGGTCATGGCCCCCACGATCTCGGAGCAGCGGTCGAAATGGACCTAGTTGTCTGAGCCGGCTCGGTCCCAGACGTAGAGCTCGACCGCCTCGGTGGCGAGCTCCATCAGGCGCGGCGGGGAGAGGAGGCCGAGGACGAGCTCGAGGGCGTCCTCTTCGGTGACGCCGGAATCGACGGCCTCCTCGCCGCGGAAGCCGGCAGCGAGCTTGAGCGCCTCGCGGCGGTTGTCGCCGAGCCCGTTGAAGGCGCCCATGAGGAAGTCGCGGTTGGGGACCGGCTGGCCGGCCTCGAGCGAGCCGTGCCAGGCGGCGAGCATCGAGAGGTCGTGCTCGTCGAGCTCGGAGATCGCCTTCGCGTAGTGCAGCTCAAGCTCCGAGTCAGGGATCTCGTCCACCCACGCGCGGACCGCCTCGCCGAGGAGCTGGCGGCGGGCCTCCCGACCGATCGAGTCGGCGATGGCGCGGATCGCGTCGGCTGGGTCTACGAAGCAGAGGGACATCGGATGGCGAAAAGGTAGAGCGGGCCGGGGACGCCAAAAATGCGCCGCTAACCCCCGAATTTGCGGGGTCGCGGGCGGTGCGCGGGCAAGGGCGCCGGGGCCGTCCCTAGGCTCGGGAGCGTGCCGCTGAAGCTAGTCCACGGACCGCCCAACTCCGGCCGCGCCGGGGTGATCCGCCGCGACTTCACGGCGGCTCTCGGGCGCGACCCGGTCCTGGTCGTGCCCACCGTCGACGACGTCTTCGCCTTCGAGCGCGAGCTCTGCGGGGGCGGCGCCCTGCTGGGCGGGGCGGTGATGACCTTCGGCGGGCTCTTTCGCACCGTCCTCGCCGCCGCCGGGGCGCCGCCCGGGGCCGAGCTCACCCCGGCGCAGCGGCTGCGGGCGGTGGCGGTGGCGATCGCCACGCGGCGCCGACAACTGGGGCCGCTGCGGCGCTCAGCCGGCCGGCCGCGGTTCGCCCGGGCCCTGGAGCGCCTGTTCGATGAGCTGCAGGCGGCGGGGGTCGAGCCCCGGGAGGTCGAGGCGAGCGCGGCGACGCTCGAGGGTTCTGCCTACCTGAGCGACATTGCGGCGCTGTTCGGCGGCTACGAGGAGGCGCGGCGGCGGACCGGCCGCGCCGACACCCACGGACTCGCCCGCGAGGCGATCGCCCAGCTGCGCCGCGACCGCGGCTTCTGGCGGCAGCGGCCGGTCTTCCTCTACGGCTTCGACGACCTGACCGAGAACCAGTTCGCGCTGGTCGCCGCGCTGGCCGGGCAGGCAGAGGTGACGGTGGCGCTCCCCTACGAGGAGGGGAGCGCGGCGCTGGCGGCGCGCGGGCGGCTGCTGCACCGCCTGCGCGAGCGGATCGGCGCCGAGGCGGAGGAGCTGACGGCGGCGAACCCGCTCAACACCGAGAGCCTCCTGCTCTTCCACCTGACGCGAAGCTTCGGCTCTGCCCGTCCCAAGCGGGTCGAGCACGGCGGCAGCCTGACCCTGCTGCGCTCGGCCGGCGCCCGGGCCGAGGCGGAGGCGATCGCCGCCCACGTCTCGCGGCTGCTGCGGGACGGGACGGCGCCCGACCAGATCGGCATCGCCCTGCGCGATCCGGCCCGCCGCGGCCCCGAGATAGCGGCGGCGCTGGAGCGCAACGGCGTCGCCGTGGCGCTGGAGGCGGAGGTCGCGGCGCCGGGGACGAGCGTGGGCGGCGCCCTCGTCGCCCTGCTCGAGGCGGAGTTCGGCGGCCGCCGCGCCGCCGACCTCCTGCGCTACCTGCGCGGCCCCTCCGGCTTCTCCCTCCGGCGCGTCGACTGGTTCGAGCGCCGGCTGCGCCGCCGCCGGGTCCGCGGAGTCGAGACGGCGCTGCAGCTCTGGCAGGGAGAGGAGGGCGAGCCGCCGCGCGACCTGCTGCGCCTGCGCGAGGCCGCCGGGCGCTCGCCCGCCGAGCTGGCGAAGGAGGTCGCGGCGCTGGCGGCCAGGATGGCGGCGCGGCCGCTGCGCGACAGCGGCGACGGGCCGCGCCTGCCGCGGGGCGAGGGCCTCGAGCTGCGCGCCGCCGCGGCGATCGCCTCGGCGCTGGCCGAGCTGGCCGAGCTGGGAGCGCTCGCGCCGCAGCCGGAGGAGCTGGCGCCGCTGATCGCCGAACTCGACTTCCGCGTCTGGTCGGGCCCGGTGGAGGGCCGGGTGCGGATCGCCGACCCCTACCGCCTGCGCGCCGCCCGCTTCGACCACGTCGTCGTCGGCTCGCTGCAGGACGGCGAGTTCCCCCGCCGCGACCGCGGTGCCGACCCCTTCCTCTCCGACGCCCAGCGGGAGACGCTGGGGCTCGACCCGCGCCGCGACAGCGAGGCCGAGGAGCGCTACCTCTTCCACGCCTGCCTGGCGCTGGCGCGCCAGACCCTCGCCCTCTCCTACCGCGACAGCGACGAGGACGGCGCCGCCGCCGTCCGCTCGCCGTTCCTCGACGATGTGCGCGCCCTCCTCTCCCCCGCCCCCGGCGGCGCTGCCCCCGACCCGGTCGAGGCGGAGCTGACGATCGTCCGCGACCTGGCGCAGGTGGTGCCGACGCCGGCCGCGGCGGCCTCGGAGGACGAGCTGGCGCGGGCACTGGCCGCATGGGGGCCGGCCGCCGACGCGCCGGCGCTGCTGGCGAAGATCGGCGTCGAAGGCGAGCTGGCCTGGCGGCTGGTCGAGCGGCTCGACGGCGCCCGCCGCGCCGAGGCCGCCTCGCGCGGGCCCGGACCGCTCACCAACCCCGCCGTCCTCGACGCGCTGGCGGCCGTCGCCGCCTACGGCGGCACCACGCTGGAGGAGTTCGACGTCTGCTCCTACCGCTGGTTCGCCGGCCACGAGCTCGACCCGCAGCTGCTCGAGCCGCTCCCCGACCCGCTGGTCCAGGGCGGCCTGATGCACGAGGCGCTCGACCGCATCTACGGCGAGCGCCCCGGCGGCACGCCCGCTCCTCGGCCGCAGAACCTCGACACCTGGCTCGCGCGCGGGCGCGAGCTGGTTGCGGCGATCGTCGCCGAGCGCGAGCTCGGCGACCACCCGGCCGAGCGGGCGATGGCGCGCCGGGTCGAGCGGCTGCTGGAGCGCCTCCTCGCCGAGGAGGCGGAGCGCGGCGGCGCCTTCGAGCCCTGGCTGCTGGAGGCGCGCTTCGGCGAGCACCCCGACGCCGAGCGGCCGGTCCTCGATCTCGGCGGCTGGGGGCTGCACGGGGCGGTGGACCGGGTCGATCGCGCGGCGGACGGGCGGGCCGTCGTCCTCGACTACAAGCTCGCCAGCCGGGTCACGCCGCGCGAGAAGTTCGAGGAGCGGGCGAAGCTGCAGCTGCCGCTCTACCTGCTCGCCGTCGCCGAGCACTGGGGCGCCGACCCGGTCGGGGCGCTCTACCTGGCGCTGCGCGGCACCGACCCCGATTCCCGCCGCCCGCGCGGAGTCGTCTCCAGCGCCGTCGCCGAGGACCTCCCCTACAAGCTCTTCCCGAAGGACGTGGTCGAGCCGGAGGAGCTGGAGGAGCTGCTGGAGGGGACGCGGCGGCGGGGGAGCGAGATCGTCGCCCGCATGCGGACCGGCGACGTCCGCCGCGACCCGGGGCCGCGGGCGGGCCTGCGCGGCCACGACGTCTGCCCCTCCTACTGCACCTTCGCGCCGATCTGCCGCCGCGACCGGGCCCCCCGGTACATGGATCAGCCGGAGGAAGACGAAGGGTGAGCGCCACGCAGGCCGGCGCCGCCCCACCACGCGAGCCGACGCCGGAGCAGGCGGCGGCCGTCGCCGTCCGCGGCCGCGACGTGCTGCTGGAAGCAGGCGCCGGGACCGGCAAGACCGGGGTGATGGTCGAACGCTACTGCCGGCTCGTCTGCGACGCCGGGCTCTCGCCCGAGGCGATCCTCGCCTTCACCTTCACCGAGAAGGCGGCCGCAGAGCTGCGCGGGCGGATCCGGGCCGAGCTGGCGCGGCGGGCCGAGCGCGGCTCCGAGCGCGCGGCCGCCGCCCTGGCGGGGATCGGCGGCGCCTGGATCGCCACCATCCACGGCTTCTGCAACCGGGTGCTGGCAGCGCATCCCGTCGCCGCCGGGATCGATCCCGGCTTCCGGGTCCTCGACGCGCCGGAGACGGCCCGGACCGCGCGCGAGGCCTTCGACGACGCCCTGGTCGAGTTCCTCGCGGCAGGCGAGCCGGCGCGCGAGGAGACCGTCGCCGCCTACGACGTCGAGGGGCTGCGGGCGGCGATCGTCGCCGTCCACGACGAGCTGCGCAGCCGCGGCGTCGCCGAGCCCCGGCTGCCGGAGCCGCCGCCTGCCGACCCGGAGGCCGCCGTCAGAGGCGCCGCCGAAGCCGCGCGCGAGTGCCTGGGGGAGCTGAAGGAGGGCAACGGCAAACGGTCTGAGCGCGAGCGCGAGCTGCTGGAAGGGGCGCTCACCCGACTCGAAGAGCTCGGCCCGGATCCGCCCGTCGAGCGGCTGCGCCGGGCCGAGATCGACAGCGGAGCGAAATCGCTCGCCCGCTACAACCAGGCCCTGGACGCCGCTATCGCCCGCACCGCCGAGGCCGGCGAGGGCGGGGTCGTCTACCGCCACCTCGACGAGCTGCTGCGGCTCTTCTCCGGCCGCTTCGAGGCGGCGAAGGAACGCCGTGCCGGGATCGACTTCGAGGACCTCCAGGTCCTCGCCGCCAGGCTGCTCGAGCGGGCCGAGATCGGCGAGAGCTACCGCTCGCGCTTCCGCCAGGTCCTCGTCGACGAGTTCCAGGACACCAACCGGCTGCAGCTGCGGCTGATCGAGGCGCTGCACGGGCCGAAGACCGAGCTGGTTGCGGTCGGCGACGAGCTGCAGTCGATCTACGGCTTCCGCCACGCCGACCTCGAGGTCTTCCGCCGCCGGCGCGAGGAGATCGACCGCCGTGCCGACGCAGAGCTGATGCGCCTCAGCGGCAACTTCCGCTCGCGGCCGGAGCTGATCGGGGCCTTCAACCTTCTCGGCGAGGCGCTGCTCGGCGCCGCTTACACGCCGCTGCGGGTCGGCGCCATCCCGCCTCCCGCCCCGGAGATCGCCGATCCCGAACCGCTCCCCGCCGCCGTCGAGCTGCTGCTGACCGCCCGCGACGGCTGGGACGGCGAGGGGATCGAGCTGGAGCCGGCGATCGACGGGGCGACACCGCTCAACTGCCTGGCCGAGGCCCGCTTCGTCGCCGCGCGCCTGCGCGAGGTGGCCGAGGCGGGGGTGCCGCGTGGCGAGATGGTGGTGCTGCTGCGCGCCTTCACCCACCTCGACGCCTACGAGGACTCGCTCGAACGCGCCGGCCTGCGCCCCTACGTGGTGGGCGGGCGCGGCTACTGGTCCCAGCAGCAGGTCGCCGACGTCGGCGCGCTCCTGGCCGTGATCGCCAACCCGCTCGACGACCATGCCCTCTTCGGCGCCCTCGCCTCGCCCGCCTGCGCGGTGGCGCCGGACACGCTCTGGCTGCTGCGAGCGGCGGCCGGGAAGAAGCGCCACGTCTGGCCGGCGGTGGAGCAGGCCGCGGGTGCCGGTGAGGCGGAGCTGGTCGATCCGTCGCGGCTGGAGGGGATTCCGGCGGCCGAGCGCGAACTGCTGGCGAGCTTCGTCGAGCGGATCGCATCCCTGCGCGAGCGGGCGCCGCGGCTCTCCCTCTCGGCGCTGGTGGACGCCGTGGTGACGGAGACCGGCTACGACCTGGCGGTGCTGAGCCGGCCGGCGGGCGAGGCGCGCTTCGCCAACGTCCGCAAGATGGGCCGCCTGGCTGCCGAGTTCGAGTCGCGCGAGGGGCGCGACCTGCGCGGCTTCCTCGACTTCCTCGCCACCCGGGCGGAGGGCGACGCCGAGGCGCAGGCGGCGACCGCCGCCGAGGGCCATGACGGCGTTCGGATCATGACCGTCCACAACGCCAAGGGCCTCGAGTTCGGGGTGGTCGCGGTCCCCGACCTCTCGCGGCGGCTGCTGAACGGCGGCCGCTCGCCGCTGCTGGTCCTGGGGCGGGAGGAGCGGCCGCGGGTGGGGATGCGCCTGCTCCGCCTCGGCAGCCCCAGGATCGACCTCTTCGATTACGGCGCGCTCTGCGAGGAGTCCCAGGAACGCGAAGCCGAAGAGGAGCTGCGGCTCTTCCACGTCGCCGCCACGCGGGCGCGCGAGCGGCTGATCCTCAGCGGCGTCGTCAACCCGCAGCCGGGCCGCGAGACGAAGGGCAAGGCGGTGGTCGAGCGGCTGGTCGACGGGCTCGGCGCCCCGCGGGAGGAGGACTCGACCGTGCCGGTGGCGCCGCCCTCGCCGCGACCAGGCCTGGAGGCGGCGTTCGCGCCCTCGGAGATCGCCGTCCGCATCAACCTGCCCTCACCGCAGCGCGCCGCCGAGCTGCGGGAGCTGCGCCGGGAGGACGCCGCCGCGCGCGAGCTGGGCGAGGGACCGCCGCCGCTGGTCGAGCGCCGGCCGCCGATCGTCCCCAGCCGCCCCCTCTCCTACACCGCGATCTCCGCCTACGAGGAGTGCCCCTACCGCTTCTACATGGAGCGCGTCCTCGGGCTGAGTCGGGCTCTCGAACTGGATGGGGCGGCTGAGGGGGCCGCGCCGCCCGCGCGCAAGGAGCGGGCCGCGCAGGGGGCGGTGGTTCACGCGCTCTTGGAATGGAGCCAGGCGAACGGGTGGGCGGAGCCGAGCGTGGACCTTGCTGTTCGTCACGCGGCGGCCGTCGGCCTGGGGCAGGGGAGTCCCTCCCCAGACACTCAACCGCGAGCCATAAGCGAGCGGTGTCTGGGGAGGGACTCCCCTGCCCCAGAGCTCGCCGAGCGGTTGCTGGGGCCCGTGCGGGGATGGCTCGCATCCTCCCTGAAGAAACAGATTGCCGAAGAGGCAGCGCGCGTGCGGGCGGAGGTGCCGTTGCTGCTGGGGGTCGGCGGCACGGTGTTGCGCGGGTCGATCGACCTCTTGGTCGAGCGCGAGGGGGCGGCGCCGCTGGTCCTCGACTACAAGACCGACCGCCTCGATGGCGGCGGCCCCGGCGAGCGCGCTGCGCACTACGGCGTCCAGCGCTCGATCTACGCCCTCGCCGTCGCCGAGACGCTCGGCGTCGACCAGGTCGAGGTCGCCTACGTCTTCCTCGAGCGTCCCGACGAGCCGGCCGTCACCCTGCTTGGCCCAGCAGAGATGGCCGCCGCCCGCGCCTCCCTGGAGCAAACGATCTCCCGGATCGGCGCCGGCGACTTTCCGGTCGCGCCCCCCGAGCGGCGCGACTGGTCCCTCTGCCGCGGCTGCCCGGCCCTCCGGGGTCTCTGCAGCGGCCCGAGCGAGGACTAACCCGGCTCGGATCCGACCTCGAGTTTCGCCGCCAGATCATCGAGGCGGAGCTCCTTCAGACCCTCGCCGACCTCCTCGAGCTCGGCGGCGCAGTACTGGACCAGCTCGCGGCCCTCCTTGCAGAGCTCGAGCGTCTCGCGCAGCCCGGCCTGCCCGGAATCCAGCCGGTCGATGATCTCCTCCAGCCGCTCCACGGCGGCCTCGTAGTTGGCGGGCCTATCGCTCACGCTCGACGTCTCGGTCGACTTTCGCTCCGACGCTTCCATCAGCAAACCGAAGTCTGACCTCTCCGGCGGCGGCGGCCGCCTCGGCCGAGGCCAGGGGCCCCCGGTCCGCCGCCTCGACGAGGGCGTAGCCCCGCTCCAGGGTCCGCTCCGGTTCGTGGGCTCGCAGCGTCACCAGCGCCCGCTGCAGGGCCGCCCGGCGCTTCTCCATGTCGGCCCCGGCCGCGCGCCGCCGCGCCCGCTCCAGCACCACGGTCCCGATCCGTCGCTGCGAGGCGGCGCGGTCGGCCAGGCCGCGTTCGGAGGCGGCGCGGATCTCGCGGATCTTCTGGTTGAGGTCGGAGCGCTGCCGCTGCAGCGCCCGCGCCGGCCCCCGCGCCAGGGCGCCGAGGTGCCGCGAGCGGGTCTCGATCGCTCCCTCCCCCGATCGCCGCAGCGCCACCACGCAGCGCTCGAGGCTCTCGCGGGCGGCGAGGCAGTCGAGCGGCACCGCCGCCTCGGCCGCGTGGGTCGGGGTCGAGCAGGCGACGGCGGCGACGTCGTCGAGCAGGGTCGTGTCGCGCTCGTGGCCGACGGCGCTGATCACCGGCACCCGCAGCAGCGCCACCGTCCGGCAGAGGGTCTCGTCGCAGAAGGCCCAGAGGTCGGCGAGGCTGCCGCCGCCCCGCGTCACCACGATCGCCTCCACCTCGGGCCGCGCCGCCAGGTCCTGCAGGGCCCGGCCGATCGCCGGCGCCGCGTGGCGGTCCTGCACCGGCGCGAAGCCCCAGACGACGGTCCCGCCCCAGCCGCGGCGGTCGAGACCGGCGAGCAGGTCCCGCCGCGCCGCGCCGCTCTCGGCGGTGACGACGCCGATCGCCTTCGGCAGCGCCGGCCGCTGCAGCTGCTTCTGCAGCTCGAACAGGCCCTCGGACCGCAGCTGCTTGCGCAGCGCCTCCAGGCGGGCGATCAGGTCCCCCTCCCCGGCCAGCCGCACCTGCGTGGCGCGGAAGCAGAAGCTGGGCGAAGCCTGGCCGCCGCCGGGGTAGTAGTCCGGCCCACCGGAGATCACGACTTCGGCGCCGTCGCGCAGGCTCCCCTCGCCCAGGCCGGCCTTCTCGAGGTCGTTGAGCCAGATCGCGCAGGGGATCGCCCCCTCGCCGTCACGCAGCTCGAAGTAGGCCTGGACCTTGCTGCGGCCGACCCCGGTCACCTCGCCGATCAGCTGCACCCGCGCCCGCTCGCGCATCCACTCCTGCAGCTTCCGTGCGTAGCGGCCGACGGGGAATGGGCCCGGAAGACGCGTGGGGCTGCGGTGAGTCGGGGGAGTCTCGCCGGACACTCCCCTCTCTTGTCCGCCGAGACTCCCCGGACCCACCCTACGCCGCCCGCTTCCAGCGCCGCGCCCAGGACTTCAGCTCGCTCAGCACGGGGTCGAGCTGCTGCCCCGCTTCGGTCAGCGAGTAGGTGACCCGCACGGGAGAACCGGATTCGACCTGGCGTTCGACCAGGCCCTCGTCCTCCAGCTCGCGCAGCCGCTGCGAGAGCAGCCGGTCGGAGAGCCCCGGCACCGCCTTCCCCAGCTCGCCGTAGCGCATCGGCCGCTCGTTCAGCGCACAGACGATGGCCCCGGTCCAGCGCTTCCCGATCAACTCGATCGCCCGGTGGAAGTGCGGGCAAACCGCCCCCGAAGCCTCCTCCCGAACCTCCGTGGAGCCAACTCTCTCCATAGCGATCGAGCTTACAGAACGTAAGTGACGGGCTTCCCCGACAAGTTGCAGGGGTCGGGTGGGTCCTCTCC
>DASSTG010000022.1:0-45798 GCA_035708105.1 Solirubrobacterales bacterium
AAGGGGGCGACGACCGCGAACAGCATCAGGTTGCGCCAGCGGCCGGCCTTGAAGGCGATCGCATAGGCGAGCGGGTAGGCGATCGCCAGCGCCAGCAGGGTCGCCACGCCCGCGTAGAGGAAGGAGCGCACGAACTGGGTGTCGTAGGCCGAGAGGGCTTCGCTGTAGTTGGACCAGTTCCAGCTGAATTCGAATTCGCCGATCGCTCCCGACCAGAGCGAGAGTTCGGCCATGTAGAAGAGCGGGATGACGAAGAAGAGGACGAGCCAGATCGTCCCCGGCCCGAGCAGGAAGTAGGGGACGATCCGGCGTCGCATTCAGCTCACCCGTTGAGCACGGCGTCGAAGGCTTTGATCACCTTCTGCTTCTCTTCGCCTTCCAGCACCGGCGTTCCCGAGCACTTCTTGGTGAAGGAGGCGCTGGGGAAGATCAGCTGGTTCTTCGCCAGCTTTGGTTCCCGCTTGGCGAGGACTTCTTTCACGCCTTCGACCGGGGTCACGTAGTTGACGTATTCGGCGATGTTGGCCTGGACTTCGGGCTTGTAGACGAAGTTCATGAAGGCCTCGGCCGCGGTCGGGTTCGGTGCCCCGACCGGGATCACCATGTCTTCGGACCAGAGCATGCAGCCCTCGGTCGGCATCCGCCATTCGAGGTTGGGATTGTCTTCCTGCAGCTGCACCGCGTCGCCCGACCAGCCGATCACCGCGACCGCGTCGCCGCTGGTCAGGTCACGCGCGTAGTCGTTGCCGGTAAAGCGACGGATCTGACCCGATTCCGCGGCGCCCTCGATTTTTTCGATCGCCTTCATCCAGTCCGCTTCGCTGGCTTCGTTGGGATCGACGCCTTCGCACTTCATCACCAGCGGCACCGCTTCCCGCACTTCGTTGAGGAAGTCGACCTTGCCCTTGTATTTGGGGTCGAAGAGGTCGCAGATCGAGTGCACGTCGGGCGCCGTTTCCTTGTTGACGATGATCCCGGTCATTCCGCTCTGCCACGGCACCGTCCAGTCGCGGTTGGGGTCGAACTGCGGATGCCGCAGGCTGGCGACGAGGTTCTTTTCGACTTCCGGCAGGCCTGATTTGTCGAATTCCTGCAGGTAGCCGAGCTTCTTCATTTTCACGACCATGTAGTCGGCGAGGACGAAGATGCTGCGGCCGCCCGATTCGCCCTTCGCCAGCAGCGGCTGCATCTTGTTGAAGAATTCTTCGTTGGAGTTGATGTCCTCGATGTAGTTGACCTTGACCCCGGTCGCCTTTTCGAACGCGGGCACGGTGCCTTTGTCGATGTAGAGCGGCCAGTTGGAGATCGTCAGCTCGCCCGACGGCTTCCCTTCGAGCTTCACCTTCGGCGCTTCCTTTTCTTCACCGCCGCCTTCGATGCCGCCGCCTCCGCCACCGCAGGCCGCAAGCCCGAGGGCCAGCGTCGCCGCGGCAGCCAGGACAGCGATGAAGGCGGTGGTCCTGCGCGGGTCCTTCCTGCTGCTCACCATCGGGTTCAACCTCCGTGCGTCGTTTCCAGTTGCGACTGGTCGGCGGCGCCGGCGGCACCGTCCGTGGGGGCGGCCGCTCCGTTCGGCGACTCGCGGACAAGATGCATGTGGTCTGGCTCCCAGCTGAGGGCGACGCGGGCGCCGCCGCCGGGCAGCCGCCGGCGCTCGGCCTCGTCGGCGTTGGGGACGAGGACGGTCATCCGCACCCCCTCGCCGAGGTCGACGGCGATCTGCGTCGCGGTGCCGAGATAGAGCGAGCTGGCGACCACGCCCTCGACCCGTGGCAGGTCGCCGCGGGAGCTGCCGTTTTCGCCGCCGTCGACGCGGAGCTTCTCCGGCCGCACCACCGCGTGGCAGCGGTCGCCGGGGGAGAACCCGTCGGTCCGGGTGGAGATCGTCTGGCCCTGGTCGAGCTTCACTTCGCGGCTGCCGGTGACGGTCGCCGGCATCAGGTTGGAGACGCCGATGAAGCCGGCGACGAAGGTGGTGGCGGGGCGGTCGTAGACTTCCTCCGGCACCGCCACCTGCTCGACTCGGCCGCGGTTCATCACCGCGATCCGGTCGCTCATCGTCAGCGCCTCCTCCTGGTCGTGGGTGACGTAGACGAAGGTGATGCCGACGTCGCGCTGGATCCGCTTCAGCTCGACCTGCAGTTCCTTGCGCAGTTTCAGGTCCAGCGCCCCGAGCGGCTCGTCGAGCAGCAGGACTTTCGGCAGGTTCACCAGCGCCCGCGCCAGCGCCACCCGCTGCTGCATCCCGCCCGAGAGCATCGACGGCCGCCGGTTGCCCTCGGCGGCGAGGCCGACCCGCTCGAGCTCGGCTGCGACCCGCTGCCTGATCTCCTCCTTGTCGATTTTCTTCCGCCTCAGCCCGAAGCCGACGTTGTCCTCGACGCTGAGGTGGGGGAAGAGCGCGTAGCTCTGGAAGACGGTGTTGGTCGGCCGCTTGTGCGGCGGCAGGTGCGCCACGTCCTCGCCCTCGATCCGGATTTCGCCCCCGGTGGGCCGCTCGAAGCCGGCGATCATCCGCAGCGTCGTCGTCTTGCCGCAACCGCTCGGGCCGAGCAGGGTGAAGAACTCCCCCGGCGCCAGCCCCAGGTTCAGGTCGTCGACGGCGACCAGCTGGTCGAAGCGCTTGGTCACGCTCCGCAGCTCGACGCTCGAAGTCTCTCGGTGGGCGTCCATCGGTGCTCTATCGGCCTCCTGTAGTCGCGCGGTCACTACCCGGGGTGAGCGGCTCTATATCAGCGACGGTAAGCCCCGGTGGACCACCGCGCAAGGGGCGGATGTCCTAAAAGAACAGGATCGACTTGTACCTTATGTACAAGCAACTCATCAGTCCTTGACCCAAAGACCACTTGCGATTGTCAGGACTGGGCTCTAGCTTTGTCCATAACGTCGTAATCGGAGAGGAGGGCCCAATGGCCACCGCGTCGCAGGCGCCGGCAGGAACGGATCTTCAGCAGCTGGCCCGTCAACACCTCTGGATGCACTTCTCGAGGATGGGCGCCTACGGCCCCGACCACGAGATCCCGATCATCAGCCGGGCCGACGGCTGCTACGTCTACGACGAGCACGGCAACCGCTACCTCGACGGCCTCTCCGGCCTCTTCTGCGTCAACGCCGGCCACGGCCGCACCGAGTACGGCGAGGCGGCGCTGCGGCAGATGGAGGAGCTCGACTTCTACACCCTCTGGAGCTACGCCCACCCGAAGGCGATCGAACTGGCGGCGCGGATCGCGTCGATGACGCCGGGGGACCTCAACCGGGTCTTCTTCACCTCCGGCGGATCGGAGGCGGTCGAGTCGGCGCTGAAGCTGGCCCGCAACTACCACCGGGTCCACGGCAAAGGTCAGAAGCACAAGGTGGTCGCCCGCGAGGTCGCCTACCACGGCACCTCGTTCGGAGCGCTCTCGGCGACCGGGATCACCGACCTCCGCGCCCAGTTCGAGCCGCTCACCCCGGGCGGCTGCCACGTCCCCAACACCAACATCTACCGCTGGCCCGAGGACCGCGACCCCCTCTGGGCGGCCGACGCGATCGAGGAGCGGATCGTCTTCGAGGGGCCGGAGACGGTTGCCGCGGTGATCCTCGAGCCGGTCCAGAACGCCGGCGGATGCTTCGTCCCGCCCGACGGCTATTTCCAGCGGGTGCGCGAGATCTGCGATCAGTACGACGTGCTGATGATCTCCGACGAGGTGATCTGCGCCTGGGGCCGCCTCGGCCACTACTTCGGCTGCGAACGCTTCGACTACCTGCCGGACATGATCACCATCGCCAAGGCGCTGACCTCGGCCTACGCGCCGATGGGCGGCCTGATCGCCTCCGACCGGGTGGCCGAGCCCTTCATGGAGGGGACCGCCTCCTTCGCCCACGGCTTCACCTTCGCCGGCCACCCGATCGCGGCCGCGATCGCGATGGCCAACCTCGACGTCTTCGAGCGCGAGGACCTCTGCGGGCACGTGCTGCGCAAGGAGGGCGAGTTCCGGCAGATGCTGGAGAGCCTGCACGAGCTGCCCATCGTCGGCGACGTGCGGGGCGCCGGCTACTTCCACGCCGTCGAGCTGGTGAAAGACAAGGAGACGAAGGAGAGCTTCGACGACGAGGAGAGCGAGAAGCTGCTGCGCGGCTTCCTCTCCGGCGAGCTCTACAAGCGCGGGCTGATCTGCCGCGCCGACGACCGCGGTGACCCGGTGGTGCAGCTGGCGCCGCCGCTGATCGCCGACACCGAGCAGTTCGAAGAGATCCACGACGTCCTCCACTCGGTGCTCTCGGAGGCGTGGGACCAGGTGGTCGCCTAGCGGCGGCGCCGGGAAGGCGATCGTGCTCACCGTCCAGAGCCTGCTCGACGAGCTCGGCCTCGAGCTCGCGGCCGGCGCCGACGCGGCCGGCGCTCCGGTCCGCTGGGTTCACATCTCCGAGCTGCAGGACCCGACTCCCTGGCTCTCCGGCGGCGAGCTGATGCTGACCACCGGCATCCCGCTCGACACCGCCGCCAAGCAGCGAGCTTTCGTCCGCATCCTCGCCGACCGCAACCTGGCTGGACTCGGAGTGGGGACCGGGTTCAGCCACAAATCGCTGCCGAAGGCGCTGGTCGACGAGGCCGAGAAGCGCGGCTTCCCGCTCTTCGAGGTGCCCTACTCGGTGCCGTTCATCGCGATCACCGAGAAGGCGTTCGCAAAACTCGTCAACGAGCAGTACGAGGTGCTGCAGCGGGGAGTCGCGGTGCAGCGGCGGCTGGAGCGGCTGGTGCTGGAGGAGCGCGGGCTGGAGGAAATCGCCGCCACCGTCGCCTCGGCGGTCGGCGGGACGGTGGCGATCCTCGACGCCCGCGGCGAGCGCCTCGCCGGCCGCGGCTTCCGCCGCCAGCTCTCGGCCGAGGCGATCGCCGCGATCCGCAAGGAAGCGCTCAGCCACGCCGGCGACGGCCACCCCTTCGTGCCCTCGCACCCGACCGTGCAGGGACGGGCGCTGGCCCACCCGGTGATCTCCCCCGGCGGCGGGCCGCCGCAGGCGTGGGTCGTGATCGTCCGCGACTCCGGCGGGCTCGGGGACTTCGAGCGGCTGATCCTGCAGCAGGCGGTCGCCGTGGTGGCGCTGGAGCTGATGCGCCGGCGCGTCGCCCAGGAGACCGAGCGGCGGCTGGCCGGCGACGTCCTGGCGGCGGCGCTCGGCGGCAGGATGGACCCGACCGAGCTGCGCCGCCGGCTGGAGCCGTTCGGGATCGGCGAGGAGGCGGCGGTGCTCGTCTTCTCGCTCGGCGATCCCGGCGAGGCGGCGGCGGACCTGGAGGCGGCGCTCGCCGCCGACGCCTGCCCGGCCGTGGTCGCCCCCCACAGCACCGGCGGCCGCGAGCTGCTCTGCGCGGTGATCGACTGCGCCGAGCGCGACCCGATCGAGGTTGCGACGAAAGCGCGAGCCGCCCTCGCGCGCGAGGGCGGCGCGGTCCGCGCCGCCGCCAGCCGGCCGGCGCCCCCGGAGCGCCTGCGCCACTCCTTCCACGAGGCCCGCTGCGCCCTCGAGGCGACCGCGTTCGACAACGGGTCCACCCCGGACATCGCTTCCTGGCGCGACCTCGGCGCCTTCACTCTGCTGCTCTCGATCCAGGACGACGACGCGCTCGACCTCTACTGCGACAGCGTCCTCGGCCCGATCGAGCGCGGCGACGAGGAGTACGGCGGCGAGCTGCTGCGCTCGCTGGAGGCCTTCATCGAGCAGAACGGCCAGTGGGAGCGGGCGGCCCGCCAGGTCTACTGTCACCGCCACACGCTCCGCTACCGGATGCGCAAGGTGGAAGAGCTGACCGGGCGCGACCTCTCCCGCGCCCACGACCGCATCGAGTTCTGGCTGGCCCTGCGGGCGAGGGAGCTGGTCGCATGAGGATCGGGGTCCCGACCGAGATCAAATCCGACGAGTACCGCGTCGCGGCCACCCCGGCCGGGGTGCGCGAACTGGCCGAGCACGGCCACGAGGTGCTGGTCCAGGCTGGGGCCGGAGAGGGCAGCGCCATCTCCGACGGCGAATACGAGGCTCAGGGGGCGACGATCGTCGCCGACGCGGCCGCGGTGTTCGAGACGGCGGAGATGGTCCTCCACGTCAAGGAGCTGCAGCCGGAGGAGATCGAGATGATGCGCCCGGGCCAGCTGCTCTTCACCTACCTCCACCTGGCGCCCGACCCCGAGCAGACGCGCGGGCTCTGCGGGTCGGGGGCGACCGCGATCGCCTATGAGACCGTCGAGGACCCGCACGGGCGGCTGCCGCTGCTGGCGCCGATGAGCGAGGTGGCCGGAAAGATCGCCGCCCAGGCCGGTGCCTTCATGCTGGAGAAGCCGCTGGGCGGCCGCGGGATTCTGCTCGGTGGGGTGCCCGGGGTGGCGGCCGCCAACGTGATCGTGATCGGCGGCGGCGTCGTCGGCATGAACGCGGCCTTCATCGCCATCGGGATGGAAGCCGACGTCTTCGTCTTCGACCGCTCGATCGACCGCCTGCGCGAGCTCGAAGTCGCCTTCGGCGGCCGCTGCTCGACCGTCTACTCGACCCGCCTCGCGGTGGAAGAGATGCTGCCGCGGGCCGACCTCGTGATCGGGGCGGTCCTCGTCCACGGCGCCCGGGCCCCTTACGTGGTGCGCCGCGAGCAGCTGAAGCTGATGAAGCCCGGCGCGGTGCTGGTCGACGTCGCGATCGACCAGGGCGGCTGCTTCGAGACGTCGCGCCCGACCACCCACCGCGAACCGACCTTCGAGGTCGACGGGATCACCCACTATTGCGTCGCCAACATGCCCGGGGCGGTCCCGATCACCTCCACCTACGCTCTGACCAACGCCACCCTTCCCTACGCGATAGCGCTTGCCGATCACGGGGTAGACGAGGCGATAAGGCGCGACCCCGGCTTGCGGCTGGGGGTCAACGTCGCCGCCGGGAAAGTCACCCATCCGGCGGTCGCGGAGGGAGTGGGTATGGAGTACGTGCCGGTCGAGGAGGCGCTCGACCTCGAACGATCACTGAACTGAGCATCCACGGGAGGACAGATGAGCACTTACGCGGTAGTCAACCCAGCCACCGGTGAGACGATCAAGGAGTACCCGGAGATCAGCGACGACGAGCTCCGCGCCGCGATCGACCGCGCCGACCGGGCCGCGAAGGCCTGGCCCGGCCAGAGCTCGGTCGCCGACCGGGCGGCGCTGGTGCGCAAGGTCGGCGAGCTCCACCACGAGCGCCGCCAGGAGCTGGCCGAGATCATCGTCCGGGAGATGGGCAAGCCGGTCGAGCAGGCGCTGATGGAGGTCGATTTCGCCGGCGAAATCTACGGCTTCTACGCCGACAACGCCGAGGATCTGATGGCCGACGAGCCGATCGAGCTGCTCGGCGGCGAGGGCAGCGCGGTGATCCGCCGCAGCCCCTTCGGCGTCCTGCTCGGGATCATGCCGTGGAACTTCCCCTACTACCAGGTGGCGCGCTTCGCCGGGCCGAACCTGGTGATCGGCAACACGATCCTGCTCAAGCACGCTCCGCAGTGCCCGGAATCGGCGGCGGCGATGCAGCAGATGTTCGACGACGCCGGCTTCCCCGAGGGGTGCTACGAGAACATCTACGCGACCAACGAGCAGATCGAGTGGGTGATCGCTGACCCGCGCGTGCACGGCGTCTCGGTCACCGGCTCCGAGCGCGCCGGCGCCGCCGTCGCCGCGGTCGCGGGGAAACACCTGAAGAAGGTCGTGCTCGAGATGGGCGGCTCCGACCCCTTCATCCTGCTCGGCACCGAGGACGTCGACGGGGCGGCGCAGGCGGCCGCCGAAGCGCGCCTCGACAACACTGGCCAGTCCTGCAACGCGGCCAAGCGGTTCATCGTGGTCGACGAGCTCTACGACGACTTCCTCGAGAAGTTCCGCGAGAAGCTCGAGGGGGCGAAGCCGGGCGACCCCACCGCCGAGGAAACCGAGATCGGGCCTCTCTCCTCGCAGACGGCGGCAGACCGGCTCGAGGACCAGGTCAGACGGGCGGTCGACAACGGCGCCGAGGTGCTGGTCGGCGGCAAGCGCGAGGGCAACTACTTCGAACCGACGATCCTGACCGGGATCAAGCCGGGCGACGAGGCCTCCCAGGAAGAGTTCTTCGGCCCCGTGGCCCAGGTCTACAGGGTCGGCTCCGAGGAGGAGGCGGTCGAGGTGGCAAACCAGACCCCCTTCGGGCTCGGCTCCTACTTGATGACCACCGACAAGGAGCAGGCCGAACGCGTCGCCGACCAGATCGAAGCCGGGATGGTCTACGTCAACCTGGTCGGCGCCGACAGCCCCGAGCTGCCGTTCGGCGGCTTCAAGCGTTCCGGCTTCGGCCGCGAGCTCGGCCGCTACGGGGCCGACGAGTTCGTCAACAAGAAGCTGATCCGCAGCGCCTGAGATGATCCAGCCCTCGTGAGTCGTCGTTTCCGGGGGGTCATCGTTGCGC
Source organism: Solirubrobacterales bacterium (assembly GCA_035708105.1). GTDB lineage: Bacteria > Actinomycetota > Thermoleophilia > Solirubrobacterales > 70-9 > VAYN01. Next base: position 8,434 of record DASSTG010000022.1, read on the forward strand.
TGTTGCTGGCGTTCGCCGCTTTCGCGGTGAGCGCCGGCGCTGCCCAGCCCGAAGAACCTCCGCGCTGCCACGGGCGGCTGGCGAAGATCGTCGGCACCGAAGGCGACGACGTGATCCAGGGCACCCCCGAGCGCGACGTGATCTGGGGCGGCGGCGGTGACGACGTCATCTACGGCAGCCTCGGCAACGACCTGATCTGCGGCGGGCCCGGGGACGACCAGATCCACGGCGGGCGCGGCAACGACGAGCTGGACGGGGGGGCCGGCTCCGATCAGGTCAACGGCGACCTCGGCGACGACAAGGTCCTCGGCGGGCCCGGCGCCAACGACGAGGTCGCGGGCGACCTCGGGATCGACGTCGTCAACGGCGGGCCCGGCAACGAAGACCTCGTCCACGGCGACTACGGATACGACCGCATGTCCGGCGGCGCCGGCAAGGGCGACATCGCCTCCTTTGCGACGGCGCGGGCCGGCGGCAAGGGCAGCGGCGTCTGGGCCTCGCTGCGGGCGCACAAGGCCTTCGGCGACGGCCACGACAAGCTCTTCGGCTTCGAGAGCCTCGAAGGCTCGGCCTTCCGCGACACCCTGATCGGCAACCCACAGGCGAACGTGATCGACGGCGGGCCCGGCAACGACCACCTGATCGGCGGCGGCGGCCAGGACACTCTGGTCGGCGGCCAGGGAAGCGACGGCTGCGAGGGCGCCAAAGGGCGAACCGAATCGTGCGGCAAGGAAGCGCCGCCGAAGGGGAGCGCCTACGTGCAGCTCGACCCGACGCCCGGCGGCGGCGCCGGCCTGCAGGTGATCGGCGGCGCCGGCCGCGACCAGTTCGTCGTCGCCTATGACGAAGCGAGCCAGACCTTCAGCGTCAGCGCCAAAGCCGGGCTGGCGATCAGCGAAGGCTGCTCGTATGCGCCGCACAGCACCACCACCGTCTCCTGCCCGGCCGACGGACCGGCGCGCTGGCTGATGGCCGACCTCGGCCCCGGCAACGACAGCCTCCGGGTCGAAGGCTCGCTGCTCTCGGTCGGCAGCGTCCGCTTCGCCGGCGGCTTCGGCAACGACACGATCCACGGCGGCCCCGAGGACGACCTGATCGAGTCCGGTCCCGGCTCGGACCACATCTACGGGGGCGACGGGGCCGACGGGCTCGTCGGCGGCCTCCCCGGTCCCACCTACCTCTACGGCGAAGGCAACGGCGACCTGCTGGCGGCCGGCGGCGGCTGCGCCGGCGGCGCCCTGGTCGGCGGACCGGGCCGCGACGATGCCTCCTTCGCCGAGACCCAGGCGCATCCCGGCCTCCTGATCATCTCCTTCCCCCAGCACAAAGCCTGGGTGACGACCGTCAAGCACTGCCACCCGGTCCACCTCTCGCCGACCGACGAGGACATGGAGGGCTCCTTCGACGACGACGTCCTGATCGGCGACAGCGGCCCCAACGCGATGCTGGGCCAGCCTGGCCAGGACCGCTTCTACGGCAACGGCGGAGAAGACATCATCGACGCCCGCGACGGCGTCCGCGACTTCTCGATCCAGTGCGGCAAGGGCCGCCCGCCGAAGACGATCACCGTGCACGGCAAGGGGGGCAGGGCGGAAACGCGGGAAGTGCCGGGCACGGGCAGGCCAGACGGGCGAGCCATCACCGACGAATTCGACCCCTCCCCCTACAACTGCTCGTTCGTCAAGTACGGCAACCCCGTGCCGGGCCTCAACGGCTGAGCGCGCCGGAGCTACCGTCTCGGCGCTCGGGCGGACTCAGTCGAGTCGCTCTGACAACGAGCGCCAGGCCTGCTTGGCTTCGCCGAGCCCGAGCGAGACCGTGCGATCGCCGGCACCAACCGAGATGCCTTCGCCGCCGACGGTGCCGAGGAGGACGGCGCCCAGGTCTTCGAGCACGGCGCGGTCGCCGCTGACGAGGAAGCCGCCCGCCCCCTCGCCGAAGAGCGCCTCCTCGGGGGTGCAGCCGCGCTCGCGCAGGTGGTTGAGGTTGGCCTCGCAGCCGAGCTCGCCGGCGATCGCGCACTCGGCGAGGGCGGTGGCGAGGCCGCCGTCGGAGACGTCGTGGACGGAGGCGAGGCGGCCGGCGCGGACGGCGTCGCGGACGGTCGCGCAGGCGGCGGCGACGGCGGCGACGTCCGGCTGCGGGAGTCCCATCCCGAGCGCCCCCCGCTGCTTGGCCATCTCCGAGCCCGCCAGGTTCGGTTCGAAGGGGCCGATCAGGCCGATCGCGTCGCCCTCGTCGGCGAAGGCAGCACCGGCCACCCGCGCCGGGTCGGGGAGCTCGCCGACCATCGCCACCACCGGCGTCGGGTAGATCGGGCCGTCGGGGCCCTCGTTGTAGAGGGAGACGTTGCCGCCGACGACCGGCACGCCGAGGGCCGTGCAGGCGTCGACCAGGCCGCTGACGGCGCGGTCGAGCTGCCAGGCTCCGACCGGCTTCTCCGGGTTGCCGAAGTTGAGGCAGTTGGTCAGGCCGAGCGGCTCGGCGCCGACGCAGGCGAGGTTCTGGGCGCACTCGAGCACCGCCTCGACCGTCCCCGCGTAGGGGTCGCAGGCGACCCGCCGGCCGTTGCCGTCGATCGAGACCGCGATCGCGCTGCCCGCCTCCGGCAGCTGCAGGACCGCGGCGTCGGCCTGCTCGGGCCGTCGCACCGTGCGCGAGCCGACGATCGAGTCGTACTGCTCGAAGGCCCAGCGCTTGGAGGCGATGCTCGGCGCGCTCAGCAGCGCCAGCAGCTCCTCGTCAGCCGAGACGCCCTCATCCAGCGTCGCCCGGTTGCCGTAGATCCAACCCTCCGGCTCGCCCGGCGCCAGGTCGTAGAGCGGGCAGCCGTCGACCAGCGCCTCGACCGGCATCTCGCCGACGAGGGCGCCGTCGCGCAGGATCCGGATCGTGCCGCCCTCGGTCACGCTGCCGATCACCGCCGAGCCGGTCTGCCACTTCTCGCAGATCGCCCGCACCTCCTCGACCCGCGCCGGCTCGACCACCGCCAGCATCCGCTCCTGGCTCTCGGAGACCATGATCTCGAAGGGCTCCATGTCGGCCTCGCGCAGCGGCACCCGGGCGACGTCGACGTCGATCCCGACTCCGCCGGCGCTCGCCATCTCGCCCGCCGAGGAGGTCAGGCCCGCGGCGCCGAGGTCCTGCAGCGAGACCAGCAGCCCCTTCTCCAGCAGCTCCAGGCAGCACTCGAGCAGCTTCGACTCCTCGAAGGGGTCGCCGATCTGCACCGTCGGCCGCTTCGCCTCGTCCCCCTTGCCGAGCTCGGCCGAAGCCAATACCGAGGCGCCGCCGATCCCGTCGCGGCCGGTCGAGGCGCCCATCAGGACGACCGAGTTGCCGACGCCGGCGGCCGCCGCCCGCACCATGTCCTCGATCTTGGCGAAGCCGATGCACATCGCGTTGACCAGGCAGTTGTGCTCGTAGGGCTCCTCGAAGTAGATCTCACCGCCGACCGTCGCCACCCCGATCGAGTTGCCGTAGTGGCCGATCCCGCGCACGGCGCCGTCGAGCAGGTGGCGCGAGCGGACCGAGTCGAGCTCGCCGAAGCGGAGGCTGTCGAGGATCGCGATCGGCCGCGCCCCGATCGCGAAGACGTCGCGGAGGATGCCGCCGACCCCGGTCGCCGCGCCCTGGAACGGTTCGACCGCGCTCGGGTGGTTGTGGGACTCGACCTTGAAGGCGACCGCGTAGCCGCGGCCGACGTCGACCGCGCCGGCGTTCTCGCCCGGCCCCATCACCACCCGCTCGCCCTCGGTCGGCAGCCGCCGCAGCAGCTTGCGCGAGTGCTTGTAGGCGCAGTGCTCGGACCAGAGCAGGCTGAACATCGCCAGCTCGACGTCGTTCGGCTCGCGCCCCAGCTTCTCGACGATCAGCTCGTACTCGGAGTCGCTCAGCCCGAGCTCGCGGTGTTTGGCGGTCCCGACGCTCATGCCGTGGGCGCCTTTCCCAGCCCCTGGTTCGGAAAGGCGCCCCGCGCCAGGCGGTCGAAGACCGCCAAGCCGTCGGTCGAGCCGGTCAGCGGGTCGACCGCGTGCTCGGGGTGCGGCATCAGCCCGAGCACGTTGCCGCGCTCGTTCGTCACCCCGGCGATGTCGCGGACCGAGCCGTTGGAGTTGTGGCCGTCGGCGTAGCGGTAGGCGACTTGGCCGCTGCGCTCGAGCTCGTCGAGCATCTCCTCCGGCGCGTAGTAGCGGCCTTCGCCGTGCTTGGCCGGGATCGAGAGCCGCTCGCCGCTCCCTTCCTCGATCAGCTCGACCTGGTGGCAGCGGAAGCGCAGCTCGACGTTGCGCAGCAGCGCCCCCGGCAGCAGCCCCGCCTCGCACAGCACCTGGAAGCCGTTGCAGATCCCCAGCACCGGCGCTCCGCCCGCGGCCGCCTCGGCCACCGCTTCCATCGCCGGGCTGAAGCGGGCGATCGCGCCCGCCCGCAGGTAGTCGCCGTAGGAGAACCCGCCCGGGACCACCACTCCGTCGACCCCCTCGAGGTTGCGGCTTTCGTGCCAGATCAGCCGAGCCCCGTCCCCGTGCACTTCGCAGGCGTGCAGCGCGTCCCGCTCGTCGCAGGACCCCGGGAACTGGAGGACGCCCCAGATCACAGGGTCTGGATCTCGTAGTCCTCGATCAGGGTGTTGGCGAGGAGCTTCTCGCAGAGCTCGCCAAGCCGCTCAGGGTCCTCCGCCTCGAGCTCGACCATGCGCCCGACGTGGACGTGCCCGATCCCCTCGAAGCCGAGCGCCGGCAGCGCCCGCTCGACGGCCTTGCCCTGGGGGTCGAGGATGCCCTTCTTGGGGCGGATCAGCACGCGCGCCTTCACTGCTGCCAATCTAGCGACCGGCTCAGAACGACTCGCCGGTGATCCGCTCGTAGGCCTCGACGTATTTCGCCCGAGTCTGCTCGACCACGTCGGGCGGCAGCTCCGGCGCCGGCGGCTTCTTGTCCCAGCCGGTCTCGCTCGCCCAGTCGCGCACGTACTGCTTGTCGAAGGAGGGGGGGGTGGCGCCGGGCTGGTAGCTCGCCGCCGGCCAGAAGCGCGACGAATCAGGCGTCAGCACCTCGTCGCCGAGGACGATCTCGGCGCCGGCGTGGCGGCCGAACTCGAACTTGGTGTCGGCGAGGATGATCCCGCGCTGGGCCGCATGCTGGGAGCCGCGCTTGTAGACCTCGATCGAGACCCGCCGCAGCTCTTCCATCAGCGCCCGGTCGCCGACGATCTCAGCGGCCTTCTCGAAGTCGACGTTCTCGTCGTGGCCGACGTCGGCCTTGGTGCTCGGCGTGAAGATCGGCTCCGGCAGCTGGTCGGACTCGACCAGACCGCTTGGCAGCTCGATCCCGCAGACCGCGCCGCCTTCCTTGTATTCCTTCCAGCCCGAGCCCGAGAGGTAGCCACGGACCACGCACTCGACCGGGTACATCTCCAGCTTGCGCACCCGCATCGCCCGTTCGGCGACCTCCTCGGGCACGTCCTCGGAGATGAAGTGGTTGGGAACGACGTCCCCGGTCAGCCCGAACCAGAAGACCGACATCCGGTTCAGCACCTTGCCCTTGTCGGGGATCGGCGTCGGCATCACCACGTCGTAGGTGGAGATGCGGTCGGAGGCGACCATCAGCAGGTCGTCCTCCCACTCGTAGACCTCGCGCACCTTCCCCGACGAGAGGAGTTTCAGCTCGGCGACGGTCGTCATTAAGCCGATGCTAACCACCTTGGGAGCGGCACCGCCTCGCCGTTCCTCTGCGATCCTTGACTCGTGGCGCTCCCGCCCGAACCGAGCATTCCCCCGCTGCTGCAGACGCTGCGCTGGGCCTTCCGCCCGATCCCCTTCATGGAGGATTGCCGGCGCCGCTTCGGCGATTCCTTCGGCGTCCGCTTCCTCGGCTTCGAGCGGCCGATGGTCCTGATCAGCGACCCGGAGGCGATCAAGGCTCTCTACCGCCAGCGCGAACAGGCCCTGCCGCCGGGGCGGAACGTCATCCTCGAGCCGATCCTCGGCTCGAAATCGCTGCTGATCCAGGAAGGGGGGGAACACCTCAGCCGGCGCAAGCTGATGCTGCCGCCCTTCCACGGCGAGCGGATGCGCTCCTACGAGGAGACGATGAGCGAGATCGTGGCGGCGGAGATCGACTCCTGGCCGCTGCACCGCGAGTTCCCGATTCACGCGCGGATGCAGGCGGTGACGCTCGAGGTGATCCTGCGGGTCGTCTTCGGCGTCTCCAGCGGGCCCCGGCTCGACCGCCTGCGGGGGATGCTGTCAACCGTGCTCGCCGAAACCGCTTCGCCGGGCCAGCAGGTGCTGGGCCTGGCGCTGCGCCGGTTCGGCGGCGACGGGCCGTTCGCACGCTTCCAGGACCAGCTGCGCGAAGTCGACGAGCTGCTCTTCGCCGAGATCGCCGAGCACCGGCAGCGGCCCGACCTGGAGGAGCGCGAGGACATCCTCTCGATGCTGATGACCGCCGAGTTCGAGGACGGCGCGCGCATGGAGGACCGCGAGCTGCGCGATCAGCTGATGACGCTGCTGCTGGCCGGCCACGAGACGACGGCAACGGCGCTGGCCTGGACTTTCGACCTGCTGCTGCGCCACCCGGCGGTGCTGGGGCGCCTGCGCGACGAGCTGGCGGCGGGGGACGAGGACTACCTGAAGGCGACGATCACCGAGTCGCTGCGGCTGCGGCCGGTGATCCCGCTGGCGGGACGGCGGCTGGCGCAGGAGCTGGCGGTCGACGGCATGACCTTGCCCGCCGGCACCGACGTGACCCCGGCGATCTGGCTCACCCACACCCGCGCCGACATCTATCCCGAGCCGTTCGCTTTCAAGCCCGAGCGCTTCCTCGCCGAAGGCCCGGACACCTACGCCTGGATCCCCTTCGGCGGCAGCGTCCGCCGCTGCATCGGCGCCACCTTCGCCGAGTTCGAGATGCGGGTCGTACTGCGCGAGGTGCTGACCCGCTGCGAGCTGCGCAAGGCCGATCCCCGCCCCGAGCGCACCGGCCGCCGCAACATCACGCTCTCGCCGAAGGACGGCACGCCGGTCGTCGTCACCTCTCGCGAGCCAGCGCGCGAACCGACGGTAATCTGACAAAACATTTCGAAGCTTTTCGTCTACACTTCTCCCATGGAGGCACTTCTGGAGAAGGAGGGGACGGTGGAGAACTGGAACGACGACCGGCTCGACCAACTGAGTCGGCGGGTAGACGCAGGCTTCAAGGAGATGCGAGAGGGCTTTGCTCGGGTGGATTCTCGACTCGACCGGCTCTTCTACATCCAGATCGTCTTCATGGGCTCGCTGGCCATCGGCCTGCTCACGAAAGCGATCTAGCTGAACTCAGCCGCCCGACTTGGCGGGGGAGTGGGGGTGCTCCTTCGCCCAGCGGGCGATCGCGCCGGAGCCGGAGACCACCTCGCCGTCGTCGAGGACGAGGATCGGCACCTCGTTGGTGCCGCTGAGCCGCTTGATCTCCTCGCGGTCGGCCCCGCGGCGGACCCAGGTCCACGGCGCGAGGCGGTAGCCGCCGACCGTCTTGATCTCGTACTCGTAGCCGGCCGCGTCCAGTGCCTTGCCGGCTTTGGCGCAGGGATGCGCGAGGCCGGGTCCGTTCTTCTTCTGGCCGCAGGTGTAGAGGACCACCTTCCCAGCCTACCCTTGCTCGCCTGCAGCGGCCAGGGCTACGATCGGGAGGTGGGCGATGAGGTCCCCCAGGAACGGCTGACCCTGTGGCAGCGAGCGGCGAGGCGGCGCGTTCTGCGGGCGGCCGGAAGGCGACGCGGCGAACCCCTCAGCTCGGACGACTGGGCGATCTTCTTCGAGCTGGCTTCCGACCAGCCGGAGCAGATGCTCAGCCGACTCATGCGAGCGCTCCCGTCGAGCCCCCGCTGCGGACTCTGCGGCGCTCCCTTCGCCGGCTTCGGCGGCAGGATTCTGCGGCCGCTGGGATACCGCCCTTCCCGCAAGAGCCCGAACCTCTGTGCCACCTGCATCGAGGCGGCGCCGCCCGGGGGCATGACCACCGAAGCCGGCGTCCTCTTCGCCGACATCCGCGGCTTCACCGCCCTCTCCGAGCGGCGCGAGCCGGAGGAGGTGAGCGCGCTCCTGCGCCGCTTCTACCGCAGCGCCGAGCGCGTCCTCTTCCCGGAGGCGATCATCGACAAGCTGATCGGCGACGAGGTGATGGCGCTGTACCTGCCGATCTACGGGAGTTTCGAGGAGGCGGCGCCGGTGATGCTGCGCCATGCGCGCGAGCTGCTGCAGGCAGTCGGCTACGGCGAGGAGGAGGGGCCGTTCGCCGAGGTCGGGATCGGCCTCGACTATGGCGAAGTGTTCGTCGGCAAGGTCGGCCAGGGCTCCGTCAACGACTTCACCGCGATCGGCGACGTCGTCAACGTCGCCTCGCGGCTGCAGGGTCAGGCCGAGGGCGGGGAGATCGTCGCCTCGGCGCGCTTGGTCGAGCGGCTCGAGGGAGCGCCCCCGGGAGAGCCGATCGAGCTCGAGCTGAAGGGAAAGGCGGAACCGGTCTTCGCCTACCGGATCTGAGATCTGCTCAGGACCGCAGAGCTTCCAGCCGCTCGAAGACCCCGGGCAGGTGGGTGAGGTAGGCGTTGTAGTCGAAGACGGCGTCGAGGTCGAGCTCGGGGGCGGCTTCGGCGAGCAGGTCGCGGAACTCGGTGCCGGTATCCCAGGCGCGCTGGGCGTTCTCCTGGACGATCCGGTAGGCATCGTCGCGGGTCATCCCCGCCTCGACCAGGGCCGTGAGGGCGCGCTGGCTGAACAAGGCTCCGTGGGTGAGGCCGAGGTTCTCGCGCATCCGCTGCTCGTTGACCTTCATCCCGGAAGCGACCTTGGTCGCCAGGTCCTGCATGTAGTCGAGCAGGATCGTCGCGTCGGGGAGGACGATGCGCTCGGCGCCGGAGTGGGAGATGTCGCGCTCGTGCCAGAGGGCGACGTTCTCGATTCCCGTCTGGGCGTAGCCGCGCAGGACCCGGGCGAGGCCGGTGACGCGCTCGCTGCGGATCGGGTTGCGCTTGTGGGGCATCGCCGAGGAGCCCTTCTGGCCGGCGGCGAAGGGCTCTTCGACCTCGCGCACCTCGGTCTTCTGCAGGTTGCGGACCTCGGTGGCGAAGCGCTCGAGGCCGGCGCCGGCGATCGCTATCGCCGCCAGCAGCGCCGCATGCCGGTCGCGCGGCACCACCTGGGTCGCCACCTCCTCGCGCCGCAGGCCCAGTGTCTCCATCACCCGTGCCTCGATCGCGGGCGGGACCGAGGCGTAGGTGCCGACCGCGCCGGAGAGCTTGCCGACCTCGACCTCCTCGAAGGCCGCCCGCAGGCGGCGCAGGTTGCGGTCGGCCTCGAAGGCAAAGCCGGCAAGCCGCAGGCCGAAGGTCGTCGGCTCGGCGTGGACGCCGTGGGTGCGGCCAACGCAGAGGGTGTCGCGGTGCTCCAGCGCCCGCTCGACCAGGGCGTCGCGGTAGCCGCGCGCGCTCGCCACCACGATCTCGCCGGCCCGGCGCAGCTGCAGCGCCAGCGCCGTATCGAGCACGTCGGAGGAGGTGAGGCCGTAGTGGATCCAGCGGCCGTGCTCGCCTACGGACGCCGCCACGACGTCGACGAAGGCGGCGACGTCGTGGTCGGTCACCTTCTCGCGCTCGTCGACCGCCTCGACGGTGAAGGCAGCCTTCGAGCGTGCCTCCGCCGCCGCCTCCTGCGGCACGACCCCCTCCGCCGCCCAGGCCTCGGTCGCGGCCAGCTCGACTTCGAGCCAGCTCTCCAGCTTTGCCTGCGGCGTCCAGATCGCCCCTATCTCAGGGCGCGTATAGCGAGCGATCACGCGTTGATTATCCGCGCGGCGAGGACGCCGGCGTTTTTGGCGCCGTCGATGGCGACGCAGGCGACGGGGATGCCGGGCGGCATCTGCACGGCGGAGAGCAGCGCGTCGAGGCCGCCCAGGCTCTTGCCGAGGATCGGCACCCCGATCACCGGCAGGTCGGTGTGCGCGGCGGCGACCCCCGGCAGCGCCGCCGACATCCCGGCCCCGGCGATGATCACCTTCAGCCCCCGCATCCGGGCGCTCTGGCAGTACTCGCGGACCAGCTCCGGGTCGCGGTGGGCGCTCATCACCCGCACCTCGTAGCGGATGCCGGCTTCCTCCAGCGCTTTCCCGGCTGCTTCCATCTTCGGCTTGTCGTTCTTCGAGCCCATGATGATGCCGACGTGCGGCTCGTCGACCTCGATTTCGGTGAAGGCTTCCTCGACCGCGGGCATCGTCGCCGTGCCGGCGGGGTCGGCGGGCCCGGGCGCGGCCGTGGTCGGCTGGGGCTCCTCTGAGATCTCGCTCATCTCTTCCTCTCTGGGGGGGTTGTCAACTGGGGACCCGCTCGACGGCGCGGGCGGCGATGTCGGTACGCATCTGCATTCCCTCGAAGGAGATCCGACGGGCGGCATCGTATGCGCGATCGCGCGCCTCGACCGGGCTCGCTCCGAGCCCCGTCACGTTCAGTACCCGGCCGCCCGCGGTGACGATCTCGCCGTCGCGCTCCGCCGTGCCGGCGTGGGTCAGCTCGGCGATCTCCGCCGCCTCCGCCAAGCCGTGGATCACGTCGCCCTTCGAGGAGGCGGCGGGATAGCCGGCGGAGGCGAGGACGACGGTGACGGCCCAGTTGTCGGCGAACTCCGCGGAGGCGCCGGCGAGGCCCCCCGGCTCGCGGGCTGCGAGGAAGAGCTCGACGAGGTCGGAGCTCAGCCGCGGCAGCACCGCCTGCGTCTCCGGATCGCCGAAGCGGGCGTTGAACTCGAGCACCCTGGGGCCGTCCGCGGTCATCATCAGCCCCGCGTAGAGGACCCCGTGGAAGGGGACGCCGCGCGCGGCCATCGCCGCGACAACCGGCCGGTGCACCAGCTCGACGATCTCCTCGACCTCGGCCGGGCCGAAGCCGGGGACCGGCGAGTAGCTGCCCATCCCGCCCGTGTTCGGCCCCTCGTCGCCGTCGAAGATCCGCTTGTAGTCCTGGGCCGGGGCGAGCGGGACCACGTTCTCGCCGTCGCAGAGGGCGAGCAGAGAGAGCTCTTCCCCCTCGAGGAACTCCTCCATCACGACCGTGGTGGCGCCGAAGCGCCGCTCGGTGAAGAAGACGTCGAGAGCCGCGCGCGCCTCGGCCTCGGTCGGGCAGATGATCACGCCCTTGCCCGCGGCGAGGCCGTCTGCCTTCAGCACCGCCGGGAAGGCGGTCCGCGCCAGTTGCTCGTCGGCCTCCTCGCGGCTCCGCAGCAGGGCGTAGCCGGCGGTCGGCACACCTGCCTCGGCCATCAGCTCCTTGGCGAAGGCCTTCGACCCCTCGAGCCGGGCGGCGGCCCTGCTCGGGCCGAAGGCGGGCACTCCCGCCTCCTCGAGCGCGTCGACGGCACCGGCGACGAGCCCCGCCTCGGGCCCGATCACGACCAGGTCGACGGCGTGCTCCCGGGCCGCGGCGACTATCGCCGCCGCGTCGTCGGCGGCTACGCCGGACAGGCACTTGGCGTCGGCGGCGATGCCGGCGTTGCCGGGTGCGCAGAGCACCGCGTCCACCCGCGGCGAGCGCCGCAGCGCCCGCACGATCGCGTGCTCGCGGCCGCCTCCCCCTACGACGAGTGCCTTCAACGGACGGTTAGAGCGAGCCGGCCAGGTCCTCGGCCGGGATCGCGGCGAGGGTCTGGCTGGTCATCGTCCCGCGCGAGCCGAGCTCGACCGAGACCTTGGCCATCGTCCGCTCGTCGGGAGCCTCGACCACGGTGACGAAGTCGTACTGGCCCAGGGTGGCGAACTGCGAGACGACCTTGACCCCCATCTGTTCGACCTCGCGGTTCACCTCGGTGATGCGGCCCGGGTTGTTCTTCAGCGTCCGCACTCCCTCGGCGGTCAGGTTGGTCAGCATCAGATAAGTCGGCATCTCCGCCCCCTTAGTAGTAATCGGGCCTCCGGGACAAACTTACTGCTTCTGCGGGGTGAGGGAGCGGGGTGCCCCTCTGCCGGAGACCGTACGTCTCTGCAGGGACCAACGAGCCCTGACCGCTTGACCCAAGCCTCCGTCAGAGGGGCAACCCGCTCCCCACACAACACGCATCAGCAGGACGGCCCAGGGTTCGAACATCTGATCAAAAGAGGGGCTCGTCGAGCCTCCCTTGCAGGTTCCGTTCCTTCGGCGTCTGCGGGAGCTCGATCGGGTGGGGGAGTCGGGTGGGGGTCTCTGGGCACTCAACTTCAAGCCGAGCCCGCCGGCTTTTGAGGCGTCAGCCCGAGAACGCCGCTGGGCGAGGCGAGAAGTGCCCAGAGACCCCCACCCGACTCCCCCTGAGCGCCTAGTACCCCGGCGGGTGGCGAACCACGAAGCCTTCGGGGTACGGAGGCTCGGTGTGCCACCTCGGTCCCGTTCCTTCGGCGTCCCCGACGGTGTCCCAGCGGAGGCCGGCGACCTCCATGTAGGTGTGGGTGGCGTTGGCGTAGATCGTGATCCAGCGGCCGGGGCCGGGTTCGCCGTAACTCGCCAGCGAGCCGGAGGTGAGCGGGGTGTCGAGGAGGCCGCCGCCGTAGAGGGCGAAGCTGACGGCGCCGGAGCAGTCGTAGCCGTAGGAGTACCAGGAGCCGTGGCCGCCGCCCCAGACGTAGGGGGTGTCGGCGATCGAGTTGGCGGCGGCGATCACGGCCTTGATCGCCGGCGGCGCGCTGCGCGGCGCGCTGGCGAGGCCGTTGGGGGCGAGGACCGCGTTCGGGCCGGCGGTCTCGAAGCCGGTCGCAAGCGGCGCGATCCGCCAGTCGATGTAGCGGACCTTGCAGCCGCCTTCGATTTCGCCGGCCTGCTGGACCACCTCCGCGACGTACCACTCGGCCTGGTTGTGGGTGAAGACACCGGCCTGGATGCTGCCGCGAGACCAGATCATCCGCGCCAGCGTCGCCGCCGAATCGGCGATGTCGCTGTGGCGGACCTTGCCGTCGTTGTTGCCGTCGACGGCGTAGCGGCGCCACTCCATCGGGTCGAGCCCGAGCGGCCCTTCGGTTCGCAGCTGGCGCTTGTTCATGCCGCGGCCGAAGTTCGACTCGAGGTGGGCGATCGCCGCCAGCGTCCAGACTCCGCGCTTGCCGAGTTCGTAGCGGGCGGCGGCGTCCTCGAAGGCCTGCAGGTATTCCTCCGGCAGCTTCCTCTTCCAGCTCGGCGCCACTTCGCAGGTGAGGACCGGGATCTGCGGCCCCAGACCGACGGCGCTAAAGGAGTTGCTGCCGACTTCGTCGGCGTAGCAGCCGGCGTTGGCGAGCACCTCTTCGACGTACCAGTCGGCGTGGTTGTAGGCGAAGATCGCGCCGTAGGTGTCGGCCGGCATCCCCGCCGCTTTCAGGTAGCTCGCGGCGGCGAAGATCGCGTCTTCGGGGTTGTTCGGATCGGCGACCCCGTCGCCGTTGGCGTCGACGCCGTAGGTCGCCCAGGTTTCCGGCATGAACTGCATCCAGCCGACCGCCCCGGCCGAGGAGGGACCGAGGTTGGTGCCGAAGGCGGTCTCGACCGCGTTGATCCCGGCCAGCACCGCCGGCCCCTGCGGACCGAGTTCGTATGCGGTTGAAGCGCGCTGGTAGATCGGTATCAGCACCGGCGGGACGCCGCTGATCGCGCAGCTCGAGGAGGGCAGTGAGGGGATCGCGAACGTCCCCGGCGCGACCGGGGTGGTCGTCGCTCCCGTTTCGGTTTCGGTTTCGGCTCCACCGGGAGCGCCCGAGGCGCTCTTGTCGTTGCCGGCCTCGACGCCGCCGCTCGGCGGCGGCGTGTGAGTGGCCGGAGGCGGCGGCGGGACCAGCGTCGCCCCGTGCTTGACGGTCGGCTGTTCCTTCGGCGGCGGCACGAAGTGTTCGGCCGGTTCGGGCGCGATCGCCGCCGCCGGCGCGGCCGCCGTCGGGGGAGCTTCCAGGGTGGCGCCCGGAGTGGGGGCCGATCCGGTTTCGACCTGGGCGCGGGCGACCGCGACCGGAACGGCAAGAGCCGCGGTGGCCGCCGCGGCCGCTGCGACGGCCTTGATCTTCCCTGCTCGCATCATCAGCCGAGCAGGTTGGTGACCCGCCACCCCTGGTGTTTCAGCTGTTCCATTTCCAGCCGCAGCTCGCTGGTCACCCCGACCCGCAGCAGCGAGACGCTGAGCGGGTAGATGCTGCCGTGCGAGGGAGCCGGGACGATGTTCAGCACCTTCGCCTTCGGCACCTTCACCCCGGCGGGCTGGTGCGGTGGCCGCTGCAGGAGCGCTTTCTTCAGCTCGGGGGTCGTGGTGGCCTGGAAGGCGCTGCGGTAGCCGGCGCTGTCGCCGCCGGTCTCATACACGACGAAGCCTTCGGCGAACTTGCGGGCGACGGCGATCGCCGCGGGTCCTGCCGGTGGGCCCTTGACCGTGGCGGGCGTCGCCGAGGAGGCCGAGGCGCCGGCGGCGGGACGGGTGGCGGGGGAGGAGGAGATCGTGTCGGTCGCGGGGTTGCCGGTGTCGGCGGCGGTCGCGGCGGGCGGCGCGCTTTCCACGCCCTCTGATTCGCTTAGCTTCGCCTGCCCGGTTCGCGGCGCCGGCTTGAAGACGGGCGCGGCCCCGTGCAGGGTCTCCTCCGGCTTCGGTTTCGGAGCGGGAGCGGCGGGAGCGGCGTGTGGAGCCGCGGCCGGCGCCACGGCGACGGGCGCCGAAGCCGGTTCCGGGCTGCCGGAGCCGCCGAGCGAGGCGACGCCGATCCCGGCCCCGAGGACGAGGGCGACGGCGGCGCCGGCGAGCGCCGCGCGGCCACGGTCGCTCAGCCCCAGGAGACGGTCCTCGAGCGGCCAGATCAGGTGCTCGCGCAGCGCCAGCGAGGCGTCTTCGAACGCCTCGGCTGAGCGGCGCCTGGGCCGCGCGTTGATCGGGGTCTGGTGGTCGTTCATCGCCGCTTCCGGAGCTCTCCCTCTCCCAAGGCTCGAAGAGACAATTAAAGAGCACCTGGGTGCCCTTGTAGTTTCGGCACGAACGGACGGGAAAATGAGCCCCGAAATTAGGTAGGTCAGGCCGGGCTCGCCGCCGGCGCCTCGACCCGCTGGAAAACGACCTCCCCTTCGGAGGCGTCGACCCGGACCAGATCGCCTTCGCCGAACTCGCCCTCGAGGATCTTCAGCGCCAGTTTGTCGACCAGCTGCTTTTGGAGCACCCGCTTCAGCGGCCGCGCCCCGTAGACGGGGTCGTAGCCGAGGTTGCCTAGCAGCGTCCGCGCCTCGTCGCTCAGCTCGATCTCGATCCCGCGCTCGCTGACGCGGCCGACCAGCTGGCTGACCTGCAGCTCGACGATCCGGCCGATGTCCTGCTTGGAGAGCCGGTGGAAGATCACGGTGTCGTCGATCCGGTTGAGGAACTCGGGCTTGAAGGTCGCCGCCAGCACCTCTTCGATCTGCTCGCGGATCCTCTCGTCGACCTGCTCGCCGACGATCCGGTCCGAGCCGACGTTCGAGGTCATGATCAGGACCGTGTTGGTGAAGCTGACGGTGCGGCCCTGTCCGTCGGTGAGCCGGCCGTCGTCCATGATCTGCAGCAGCGTGTTGAAGACGTCGGGGTGCGCCTTCTCGATCTCGTCCAGCAGCACCACCGCGTAGGGCCGCCGCCTCACCGCCTCGGTCAGCTGGCCGCCCTCCTCGTAGCCGACGTAGCCGGGCGGCGCCCCGATCAGCCGCGCTACCGTGTGCTTCTCCATGTACTCCGACATGTCGAGGCGGACGATCGCCTGCTCGGAGTCGAACATGAACTCGGCCAGCGCCTTCGCCAGCTCGGTCTTGCCGACCCCCGTCGGCCCGAGGAAGAGGAAGCTCCCGATCGGCCGGCTCGGGTCCGAGAGGCCCGCCCGCGAGCGCCGCAGCGCGTTGGAGACCGCGGAGATCGCCTCGTCCTGGCCGATCACCCGGTCGTGCAGCCGCTCCTCCATCTGGATCAGCTTCTGGACCTCGCCCTCCATCAGGCGACTGACCGGGATCCCGGTCCATTTGGCGACCACCTCGGCCACGTCCTCCTCGGTGACTTCGTCGGCGAGCAGGAGCTCGCCGCCGGCGTGCAGCTCTTCCAGCCGCGCCTCCTGCTCCTTCACTTTCGCCTCGAGCTCGGGGATGCGGCCGAACTTGAGTTCGGCGGCGCGCTCGAGGTCGGCCTCGCGTTCGGCTCGCTCGACCTCCAGCCGCGCCTCCTCGAGCTCGGCTTTCGCTTCCTTGATCGTCTCCAGCGGCTCCTTCTCGTTCTGCCAGCGCGTGCGAAGCTGACCCGCCTCCTCGCGCAGGTCGGCGAGCTCGGCTTCGAGCGCCTCGAGCCTTTGGCGCGAGGTCTCGTCGGTCTCCTTCTTCAGCGCCTCGCGCTCGATCTCCAGCTGCTGCGCCCGCCGCTCCACCTCGTCGATCTCGGTCGGCACCGAGTCGATCTCGATCTTCAGCCGCGAAGCCGCCTCGTCGATCAGGTCGATCGCCTTGTCGGGGAGGAAGCGGTCGGCGATGTAGCGCTCCGAGAGGGTCGCCGCGGCGACGATCGCCGAGTCGGCGATGCGGACGCCGTGGTGCTGTTCGTAGCGCGGTTTCAGCCCGCGCAGGATCGCGATCGTGTCGTTCATGTCGGGCTCGCCGACCAGCACCGGCTGGAAGCGCCGCTCCAGCGCCGCGTCCTTCTCGATGTGCTTGCGGTACTCGTCGAGGGTCGTCGCCCCGACCGCCCGCAGCTCCCCTCGCGCCAGCATCGGCTTCAGCAGGTTGGCGGCGTCGACCGCGCCTTCGGCGGCGCCGGCGCCGACGATCGTGTGCAGCTCGTCGAGGAAGAGGACGATCTGGCCCTCGGCCTGCTGGACCTCGTTCAGGACCGCTTTCAGCCGCTCCTCGAACTCCCCCCGGTATTTCGAGCCGGCCAGCAGGGAGCCGATGTCGAGCGCGATCACGCGGCGGTCGCGCAGGCTCTCGGGGACGTCGCCTTTGACGATTCGCTGCGCCAGTCCCTCGACGATCGCCGTCTTGCCGACGCCGGGGTCGCCGATCAGCACCGGGTTGTTCTTGGTCCGGCGGGAGAGGACCTGGATCACGCGGCGGATCTCCTCGTCGCGGCCGATCACCGGGTCGAGCTTGCCGCTCTCCGCCTCGGCGGTGAGGTCGCGGCCGAATTTCTCCAGCGCCTGCGCGTTGTCCTCGGCATTGGGGGAGGTGACCTTGGCCGGCCCCTGCACTGCATGCACCGCGCGCTCGAGATCCTCCTTGCCGGGCAGCAGGTCGGAGACGCCGGAGCCGTCCTCGGCCAGCGCCAGCAGCAGGTGGCCGACGGTGATGTAGCCGTCGCCGAACTTCGCCATCTCCTGCTCGGCGCCGCGGATCACCCGCGCCAGGTTGGAGGACAGCCGCGGTTCGTCGCCGCCGCTCAGGGTCGGCAGCTGCGCGATCGCCTCGTTGGCCGCGGCTCGCGCTGCCGCCGGATCGGAGCCGACCCGCTGGAGCACGGCGACCGCCATCGATTCGGCCTGGTCGAGCAGCGCCAGCAGCAGGTGCGCGGGCGCGACCTCGGGGTTGTGCCGGGTCCGTGCCAGCTCCTGCGCGGCCGCCACGCCTTCCTGGGATTTCACCGTGAATCGATCCGCCTGCATCAGCTCGTCTTCCCGTCCTTCCCTTTCGTCTCCAGCTCCTCCAGTCGTTTGCGCAGCCGTTCGTTTTCAAGCCTCAGCTTCTGCACTTGAGCTTCCAGCGCCAGCACCGTTTCCACTCCGGCCAGGTTCAGCCCTTCGGCGGTCATCTGCTGGATCCGCCGCAGCCTTTCGACGTCGCGCTGGGAGTAGAGGCGGGTGTTCTTCGGCGAGCGCTTCGGCGCGATCAACCCGCGCTGCTCGTACATGCGCAGCGTCTGCGGGTGCATCTCGGCCAGCTCGGCGGCGACCGAGATCATGAACACGCCCTGGTCCTGGTTGAAGGTCGCTTTGACCCGTCGCCGGAAGGTCGCCATCAGCGCGCCGCCCTTCGCAGCAGCTCGGCCCGCGGGTCGCCGCCGTTCAGCGCCTCGGCCAGCTTGTCGACCGCTTCGCGCTGCTCCTCGCTCAGATCGCCCGGCACGGCGATCTCGAGGCGGTAGCGGATGTCGCCGGTGCCGCCGCCTTTCCTCGGCGGTCCCTCTCCGCGCAGGCGCTGGATCGAGCCGTGCCTGGTCCCCGGCGCGACCTTGATCTTCTTCGTCCCGTTCAGCGTCGGCACCTCGATCGTGCCGCCGCGCAGCGCCTCCGGAACGGTGATCGGCACCGTCACCTCGAGGTTGCCGTCGTCGAGCCGCCTGAAGACCGGGGAGGAGGCGACGCGGGTGGTCACGTAGAGGTCGCCGGGCGGGCCGCCGCGAGGGCCGTCCTCGCCCTTGCCGGCGAGTCGGATCCGGGTCCCGTCCTTGATCCCCGCCGGGATGTTGACCTTGTAGCGCTTGGTCTGCTGGGTGAGGCCGGAGCCGCCGCAGGTCGGGCAGGGGTCCTCGATGATCCGGCCCGAGCCGCCGCACTGCGAGCAGGGCTGGCTGATCGAGAACAGGCCCTGGCCCTGCACCTCGACGCCGCGGCCTTCGCAGCGCGGACACGTGGTCGGGGCGGTGCCGGGTTTGGCGCCGCTGCCGTGGCAGGTCCGGCACCGGCTCTGCTTCGGCACGGTGACGCTGACCTGGGCGCCGTTGATCGCCTCGTCGAAGCCGAGCGGCACCTCGGTCTCGAGGTCGCGGCCGCGCACCGCCTGGGGCGAGCCGCCGCGGCCGCCGCGGTTGAAGACCGAGCCGAGGATGTCGCCGAAGTCGAAGCCGCCGAAGCCCCCCGCCTGACCGCCGCCCGGGAACGGCCCCTGGCCGGCGCCGAAGGGACCGAAGCCGCCGAAGGCCGGGCCCTCGTCGTACTCCTTGCGCTTCTCGGGGTCGGAGAGGACGTCGTAGGCGGCGGAGACCTCCTTGAACTTGTCCTCGGCCTCCGCGTCGCCCGGGTTGCGGTCAGGGTGGTACTTCCGGGCGAGCTTCCGGTAGGCCTTCTTGATCTCGTCCTCGGACGCCTTCTTGGAGACGCCCAGCGTCTTGTAGAGCTCGTCAGCCACTGCCCTCCTAACTGCTCACCACGACCCGCGCCGGCCGGACCAGCTGGTCGCCGAGCGCATAGCCCTTCTGCAGGACCTCGATGACGACCCCGCTCGCGGCGCCCTCGACCGGCTGCGTCGAAAGTGCCTCGTGCCGATTGGGATCGAACTTCTCACCCTTCGGATCGACCACCTCGATCCCGTTGCGCGACAACGTCTCGCGCAGTCCCCCGAGCACCATCTCCACCCCCTCGCGCAGCCCTGCGCCATCGTCGGCAGCCTCCAGCGCCCGCTCGAGGTTGTCGACCGCATCGATCACTTCCTGAGCCACCGAGACCTTCCCTCGCGCCTGAGCCGCCTGGACCTCGGCCGCCATCCGCTTCCGGTAGTTCTCGAAGTCAGCCTGCGTCCGCTTCGCCAGTTCGAGGTACTCATCCCGCTCCCGGTGAGCGTCCCTCAGCAGCTTCTCGAAGTCCTCCTCGACGCGGCTCGCACCCTGGTCGTCATCCGCGTCTCCCGCGGGTGGCGACGATGCCGAGGACTCTCCCGGTAGGGAGAGCCCGGCATCGGAGACAGGACCCGCGGGCCGGCGCTCGTCAGTCCCTAGGTCGTCCTGATGAGACGGGCTCACTTGCCCTCCTCGTCAACCACCTCGGCGTCAACGACCTCCTCCTCATCGGCCGCTGCCCCGTTCTCAGCCGATCCGTCTGCCGACTGTTCGGCCGACGCTGCCGCATAGATCTGCTCCGAGGCTTTGGTCATCGCCGTGTTCAGCGCCTCGACCTTCGCGTCGAGCTCCTCTTTGGAGCCGCTCTCGAGCGAGTCGCGGACGTCCTTGACGGCACTCCGCACATCCTCCTTGGCGCCGTCGTCGACTTTGTCGCCGGCCTCGTCGATCGCTTTCTCCGCCTGGTAGGCGGCGTTCTCGGCCAGGTTCCTCGTCTCCGCCAGCTCCCGCTGCTTGCGGTCCTCCTCGGCGTGGGACTCGGCGTCGGAGACCATCTGGTTGATTTCCTCGTCGGAGAGGCCCGAGCCCGATTTGATCTCGATCTTCTGCTCTTTGCCGGTGCCGTTGTCCTTGGCGGTGACGTTGATGATCCCGTTGGCGTCGATGTCGAAGGTGACCTCGATCTGGGGGATGCCGCGCGGCGCCGGCGGGATCCCGGTGAGCTGGAATTTGCCCAGGCTCTTGTTGCCGCTCGCCATCTCGCGCTCGCCCTGGAGGACGTGGATCTCGACCGAGGGCTGGTTGTCCTCGGCGGTCGAGAAGACCTCCGACTTCTTCGTCGGGATCGTCGTGTTGCGCTCGATCAGCTTCGTCATCACGCCGCCTTTGGTCTCGATCCCGAGGGTCAGCGGGGTGACGTCGAGCAGCAGCACGTCCTTGACCTCGCCACCCAGGACGCCCGCCTGGATTGCGGCGCCGACGGCGACGACCTCGTCCGGGTTGACGCCCTGGTGCGGCTCCTTGCCGGTCAGCTCCTTGACCTTGTCGCGGACCGCCGGCATCCGGGTCATGCCGCCGACGAGGACGACGTGGTCGACCTCGGTGTCGGCGTCTTTCAGCGCCTGTTTCACCGGCCCCACCACGCGCTCCAGCAGCTCGCCGGTCAGCTCGTTCAGCTTCGAGCGGGTGAGCTTCAGGTCGAGGTGCTTCGGCTGCCCCTCGACCGCGGTGATGAACGGCAGGTTGATCTGCGTCTCCTGGGTCGAGGAGAGCTCGATCTTCGCCTTCTCCGCCGCCTCGTAGAGGCGCTGCAGCGAGTTCTTGTCCTGGGAGAGATCGACGCCCTGGTCGCGCTTGAACTCGGCCACCAGCCACTCGACGATCGCTTTGTCCCAGTTGTCGCCGCCGAGGTGGTTGTCGCCGGCGGTCGCTTTCACCTCGAAGACGCCGTCGCCGATTTCCAGCACCGAGACGTCGAAGGTGCCGCCGCCGAGGTCGAAGACGAGAATCGCGTGGTCGGAGTCCTCTTTGTCGAGCCCGTAGGCGAGCGAGGCGGCGGTCGGCTCGTTGATGATCCGCTTGACGTCGAGGCCGGCGATCTTGCCGGCGTCCTTGGTCGCCTGGCGCTGGTCGTCGTTGAAGTAGGCGGGGACGGTGATCACCGCGCTGTCGACCGTTTCGCCCAGCTTCGCTTCGGCGTCGGTCTTCAGCTTCTGCAGGATCATCGCGCTGATCTCGGGCGGGCTGTACTGCTTGCCGCGGGCGTCGACCCGGACGTCGCCGTTGGGACCGGCCTCGACCGTGTACGGGACGATCGTCTCCTCCTCTTTGACTTCCGCCTCCTTGCGGCCCATGAACCGCTTGATCGAAAAGATCGTGTTCTCCGGGTTCATCACCGCCTGCCGTTTGGCGACGGTGCCGACGAGGCGCTCGCCGCTCTCGGTGAAGGCGACGACCGACGGGGTCGTCCGCCCGCCCTCGGCGTTCTCCAGAACGGTGGGCTCGCCGCCCTCCATCACCGCGACGCACGAGTTGGTCGTGCCGAGGTCGATACCGATCGTCTTTGCCACTTTTACGTCTACCTCCAGGGGTTTCGTTGTTCAAGCTTCAAAAATCTAAGCGTCAGTATGGCAGATTTGTGAGCGATTGCAAACACGGAAAGAGGGGCGCCCGGAGGCGCCCCTCGTGCCTCAATCGGCTAGGCCGGCTAACGCAGGATCCGCAGCGAGCTGAACAGCCCGGCGTGGTCGGAGTCCCAGTAGCCGTGATGCATCGTGCGGCCGGTGACCGCCGAGGAGACCAGCTTCACCTTCTTCGGGGTGTCGGTCATGATGTGGTCGACCTTGTGGTTCATTTCCGCGGCGCTGCCGGTCCGCAGGTCGTAGGAGCCGTCGATGCAGCAGCCGGTCGGCTTGTCGGTCGCCCGCTCGCGGAAGCCGGCCCCCAGCAGCACCCGGTAGGCCTGGCCGTCGCCGGGCTTCACTTCGGTCTTCACGTCGGAGTTGAGGTCGCCGACGAGGATCACCGGCAGCCTGCTCGTCGCCGGGCCTCCCGGGGCGACCAGCTCGGATGCCTGCTGGGCGCGGACGCTGGGCACTTCGGCCGGGTTGTCGAAGGCCTCCAGGTGGGTGTCGACGAAGTGGAATTTCTTGCTGCCGCGGACGGTCGCGTCGATGCTGGTCCAGCCGCGGGTGACGCTGATTTCTTTGCTGCCGGCGACTTTCTCGACCAGCAGGTGTTCGAAGTGGCCGCTCTTCGGGTTGCCCACCTTCACCCCGGAGTGGAGGCGCATGAGGATCGCGTCGCGCATCGTCAGCCGGGCGTTGGTCTCGGCGTTGGCGAGGATGCCGGTGCCGCCGCCGGGCCCGTCGCCGGGCTGCCCGTTGGCGTCGGCGGGCGCCTCGAAATCGAACTCGTCCTGCACCACGACCGGCTTGTAGAGACGCTTCCTCTCGTTCAGCTGCGCCAGCAGCAGCTTCAGGAAGTCGTACTTGACGGTGGTCGCTTCCGGGCGGCCGGAGAAGACCGGGCCGAGCGAGGGCGGAGCGGTCCGCCACAGCGCCACCTCCTGCAGGCCGACGAGGTCCGGTCCCTTTTCGAGGATCTCCTCGGCGAGGCCCTTGGCGCGAACCGGGAAGTTCGTCGCTTCGAGTTGGCGGTAGATGGCGCCGTTGGCCTCGATGAATTCGGAGGTCGATTTCGATTCGATCGCCGGGGTCAGGTCGGCGCCGAGGTAGAGGTTGCGGGTCATCACGTTGACGACGGTGCCTTTGGCTTTGCCCTGCGGCTTCGCCTCGGCGACGCCGGCCAGCGCGACGAGGGCGATCGCCAGCGCCGACAGCGCCGCGAAGACCCGTCGGGCGGGTGCGGATCGGTGAATCACGTTGCCTGGGACTCCTTCTCTCCTGCCTGGGTCTCGTTCAATCTAGAGAACCCGGGAGAGCGGAAATCGAATCGGTCTGCTCAGCCCTGGCCGGCGGTGTTGGCGACGAATTCGGCCACTTCTTCGCCCTGGGATTTGTTGAGGATGCCAGCCGGCATCCGCCCCGGGGTCGAGCTGTCGACGCCGTTTTCGACCGCGTTGAGGACGCGCCCTTCGGTCGCTTCGACCGTCTGCTCGACCTGTTTCGGGTCGCCGGTCGGCGGGCCCGAGGGGGCGAGCAGTTCGTCGAGGTTGGGGCCGTAGTTGCCGTCGGTGCCGGCGGCGTAGAGCGTGTGGCAGGTGCCGCAGTTGGTCTCGAACAGCGACTGGCCGCTCTTCAGCTGCGCCGGGACTTCCTGCACGCCGGTATCGGCGTCGCCCTTGGAGCGGAAGACCGCAAAGGGGATGGCGACGGCGATCACGAGGACGAAGATCCCGAACCAGATGAAGGTGCGCTTGCTCATTCGGCGGCGCGGATACTAACGGCGCTGGTCCCTGCGCGGTGCTCCCGGTACCAGGGGCACATCCGCCGCAGGGCGCACTCGCCGCAGCGCGGTTTCGGGCGGCAGACGGCGCGCCCGTGGCGGATCAGGTTCATGTGCAGCTCGTGGGCGTCCTCGGGTGGCACGATCGCCAGCATCTCGTCGTGGGCGCGCTCGAAGGAGGCCCGGGCGGGGAAGAGGCCGAGCCGGCCGCCGACCCGGTGGACGTGGACGTCGACCGGGATCTCGGGGATGCCCCAGGTGAAGATCAAGACGCAGGCGGCGGTTTTGCGGCCGACCCCGGGCAGCCCGAGCAGGAACTCGAGCGACTCCTCGCGCGGCGCCGCCTCGGTCCAGTCGAGGTCGGGCGGGTCGCCGAGCTGCTCGAGGATCGCCTGGATTCGCGGCGCCTTCTGCCTCGCCAGCCCACCGGGGCGGATCGCGTCCTCGAGCTCGGCCACCGGGGCGTCCCGCACTTCCTCCCAGGTGGGGAAGCGCTCGCGCAGCGCCGCGAAGGCTCTGTCGCGGTTGCGGTCGTTGGTGTGCTGGGAGAGCACCGTCTTCACCAGCTCGGCGATCGGGTGCCCGTGCGGCTCCTGCTCGGGGACCCCGTACATCTCCCGCAGGCGGTTGCGAATCGCCCTCACCCTGCGCTTATCCGGCCGTTTCCAGCTCATCCGCGGGACCCTATTGACCCTCAACGGCCGGGCTACAATTGGGCGTTCCGTGTCTCGCGCGTTCGCCGCCATAGGAACGAAGCTGCCCAAGGGTTGGGGCGACGCCGGGCGCCAGATCGCGATCCTGGTCGGGGTTGACGCTCTCTACGAGCTCGCGCGAGGGGTCGCTGACTCCACCCGGGCGGATGCGATCGCCCACGGCGCCCAGGTCATCAACTTCGAGCAATCGACCCACACCTTCTTCGAGCCCAGCCTGCAGGCGGCCTTTCTGCCCGCCCACTGGCTGATCGACCTCGCCAACCAGCTCTACCTGAACGCCCAGTTCTCGATCGCGCTCGGCTTCCTGATCTGGCTGTACCTATTTCGCAACCAGTCCTACTACTTCGTGCGCAACATGTTCGTGGTCTCGATGGGGCTGGCGCTGATCGGCTACATCGGCTTCCCGACGGCGCCGCCGCGGATGTTCCCGGAGCACGGCTTCGTCGACACGATCACCGACTTCTCCAGCGTCAACCACGACTCGACCCTGGCCAAGGTCTTCATCAACCCCTACGCGGCGGTGCCCAGCATGCACTGCGCCTTCGCCATGATGATCGGCGTCACCGGGGTCGCCGTCTGCCGCAGCTGGTGGTCGAAGGCGTGGTGGGCCATCTGGCCGATCCTGATCACCTGGGTCGTGATCGTCACCGCCAACCACTACTGGGTCGACGCCGCGCTCGGCTGGCTCGTCGCCTTCAGCGCCTACGCGATCGCCCAGGGCGCCCTTGCCCGCGCCAGGCCCGAGGCCTGGGGCTGGCGCAGCCCGTTTCCCCAGGGGGAGGCCTGGCGCCCCGCCCCGCGCGAAGCTGAGGCGTAATAGCCTCAGAGCTGATGGGACCTTCGGCGCCGCCTCGGCGCAGCAGTCGCGCCGGCGCACGCAACGGGCAGGAGCTGCGGGCCTATGCGCGCGAACGGCTGATCGAGTCGCGGCTGACCCCGAACGCGATCTCGATGGTCGGCCTGCTCGGCAACGTGATCGCCGCGGTGCTGGTCACCCAGCGGCTCTTCTTCCTCGCCGGGGTCGCTTTCGTCCTCGGCTCCGTCTGCGACACCCTCGACGGCCGCTACTCGCGGATGTCGGGCAAGGGCACGCTGTTCGGCGCCTTCCTCGACTCGACCCTCGACCGGATCGAGGAGGGGATCGTCCTTGCCGCCGTCGCCGGCTACTTCGCGGTCGAAGGCCGCTCGTTCGCGGCGGCGATGTGCGTGGTCGCGGTACTGGGTTCGCTGATGGTCTCCTACACCCGCGCCCGGGCCGAGGCGCTCGGGGTCGAATGCAAGGTCGGAATTGCGACGCGGCCGGTCCGCGTGGTGATACTTTCGATCGGCCTGATCTTCGCCAAGGGCGCCGGCATCGGCGATTTCGAACTGTTGGCGCCGGCGGTCTACGCGATCGCCGGCTTGACGATATTCACCACCTTCCAGCGGGTATGGCATGTGCGAAATGAGCTTTCCGGCGCCAATCCCGCCGGTGTCGAGAGCGACGGCGGTCTCGACGAAAGGGATGTGTAACCAGCGAAGCCGCCCGGTGTCTTCAGCCACCCAGCGCAATCCAGGAGGACTTCCGAATTCATGAGTGAGAGCAACGGAGCCAACGGCCACAGCAACGGCGCCGGCCGCACGGACGAGAAGGTCCGGGTCGCGATCGTCGGCGTCGGCAACTGCGCCAACAGCTTCATCCAGGGCGTCCAGTACTACAAGGACGCCGACCCGGCCGACGAAGTGCCGGGCTTGATGCACGTCGACCTCGGCGGCTACCACGTCCGCGACGTCGAGTTCGTCGCCGCCTTCGACATCGACGCCGAGAAGGTCGGCAAGGACCTAGGTGAGGCGATCTGGTCGGGCCAGAACGACACGATCAAGTTCGCCGACGTCCCCAACCTCGGCGTCGAGGTTCAGCGCGGGATGACCCATGACGGGCTCGGCAAGTACCTGAAAGAGAAGATCACCAAAGCCCCGGGCGAAACCGCGGACGTCGTCGGCATCCTCAAGGAGACCAAGGCCGACGTCCTCGTCTGTTACCTGCCGGTCGGCTCCGAGGAGGCGACCAAGTGGTACGTCGAGCAGGCGCTCGCCGCCGGCGTCGGCTTCGTCAACTGCCTGCCGGTCTTCATCGCCCGCGAGGACTACTGGGACAAGCGCTTCCAGGAGGCCGGGCTGCCGATCATCGGCGACGACATCAAGTCCCAGGTCGGGGCGACGATCGTCCATCGCCAGCTGGCGCGGCTCTTCCACGACCGCGGCGTCCGCCTCGAGCGGACCAGCCAGCTCAACGTCGGCGGCAACATGGACTTCTACAACATGCTCGAGCGCGAGCGGCTGGACTCGAAGAAGATCTCGAAGACCAACGCCGTCACCTCGATCATGGGGCACGAGCTGCCCGACGACCAGGTCCACGTCGGCCCCTCCGACTACGTCCCCTGGCTGACCGACCGCAAGTGGGCGCACATCCGGCTCGAGGGCAAGGCCTTCGGCGACGTGCCACTGACCGCCGAGCTGAAGCTCGAGGTCTGGGACTCGCCCAACTCGGCGGGGGTCGTCATCGACGCGGTGCGGCTGGTCAAGCTGGCGCTGAACAACGGCATCGCCGGGCAGCTCGACGGGCCCTCCAGCTACCTGATGAAGAGCCCGCACACGCAGCGCCCCGACGACGAGGCCCGGGAGCAGACCGAGCAGTTCATCGTCGAGAACGCCCGCGGCAAGTCGCTGCCGGGCAAGGCGGCGGAGTCGCCGAGCACCACCCAGGCCTAGAGTCTCCGGCGTGACCCCCGCGCCGCTCGCGATCGCCCAGGTCTTCCCGGTCCGCCGGGGAGGGGCGAACCAGGCGGCGCGGTTCGCCGGCGCCGTTGCCGACGAGCTCGAGCGGCGCGGGCACGAGGTGCTGCGGATCAAGACCGGCGACCCGGTAAAACGGCTGCTGAAAGGGAAGGCGCTGGACGTCGTCCACGTCCACGACCCCTTCGCCCCGAGCGCTGCATCGGCGGCGCTGCGGCACTCCTACTCGCTCAACGTCGCCACCTTCCACGCCCCGCAGGAACGGGTGCTCTCGACCCAGGTGGCGCGGCCGCTGGTCGAGATCTTCTTCGGCCGGATCGATGCCCGCACGGTGACGCGGCCGCAGACGGCCGAGCTGCTGGAGCGGTTCTTCCCCGCCACCTACGAGGTGGTCGGAGCGGGGGCCGGCACCGACGACGGCGCCGACGCGGACTGGGCGGCCGTGGCCGATCGGCTGGAAGCGATCTACCGGCGGCTGCTGGCGCGCCGGCACGACCCGACCGGGGACGCCGAGGTCCGTTCGCGGATCGCCGAGCGGCCGCTGATCGAGGTCGACCTGCACATGCACACCGACCATTCCGGCGACTGCGCGACGCCTGTGGACGTCCTCATCCACACCGCCCGCGACCGCGGGCTCGAGGCGATCGCGGTCACCGACCACAACGAGGTCTCCGGCGCCCTGGAGGCGCGCAGGCTGGCCGAAGAGCTCGGCGACATCAAGGTGATCGTCGCCGAGGAGGTGAAGACCGCGGAGCAGGGGGAGGTGATCGGCCTCTTCCTCGAGGAGAAGATCCCCAAGGGGCTGACGATGGCGGAGACGATCGCCGAGATCCGCAGCCAGGGCGGCCTCGTCTACGTGCCGCATCCGTTCGACCGCTTCCACTCCGTGCCCGACTACGAGCATCTGCTCGACATCATCGAGGAGATCGACCTGCTCGAGGTCTTCAACCCGCGGGTGGCGCTCACCTCCTTCAACGAGGAGGCGGTGCGATTTGCGCGCAAGTACCGGATCGTGCCGGCGGCGGGCTCCGACAGCCACGTCGCCCAGGGGCTCGGCAGCGTGCGGCAGCGGATCCACGACTTCGACGGCCCGGCGGAGTTCCTCGAGGCGATGCGGGACGCCGACATCACCCGCAAGCACAAGAACCTCGTCTACGTCCAGACCCTGAAGTTCCTGCAGACGACGGGCCGGCCGAAGGCGCCGAAACGCCGCGTCCCGGATGCCAAGCCGGTGCGCGGCGGGCGGCCCCGGCGGACGGGGCAGCGGCGCCGGGCGAGCAAGTCCTGATGCAGGCGGACCGTCGCAAAGGAGCCGCGCCCGCCCCGTCAAAGAGTGCGCCGATGCGGTCGATCGACGACGAGATTCGGGAGAAGTACCTGGAACGGGCGATCCGCGAGCTCAACCAGATGAGCCGCGAAGTGCAGGAATGCCCGCACTGTCCGCGCGGCAAGCTGATGCCGGTCCTCGGCTCCGGCCATCCCCAGGCCGACGTCTTCATGCTCAAGCAGGCGCCGCTGGCATCGGAGATCGAGGAGGGGGTCGCCTTCTACGGCCGCTCCGGCAATGCGCTGATGAAAAGCTTCAAGCGGCTGGGGATCGACCCCCTCGTCGTCTACGGCACGCTCTGCGTCAAGTGCCCGATCCCCGAGCCCGACCTCGCCGCCGGCGAGTGCGTGGGCCGCCTGGTCGAGGAGCTGGCGATCGTGCAGCCGAAGATCGTCGTCGTCATGGGCGAGCCGGCCCTGCGCATCCTCAACTCCCTCAGCGTCCCCCTCGCGCGCGAGATCGAGCCGCGCGAGGGCGAGATCCAGCCCTTCACCCCCACCATCGACGCCCTCTACACCCCCGACATCGACCTCTCGCTCGACGAAGAGGGCCCCAAGCAGCGCTTCTGGCGCGCCTTCAAGGCGCTAGGCGCCTGGTACGACGACCTGCCCCCGTACTAGCCGTTCCGGGGCTGACCCCACTGGGGTGGCGTGAAAGTCGGAGACGCTTCAGTGACTCCGAGATTTGAGGGTCTATAGCCCCCACGATCTCGGAGAGGCGGACTTAGGCGGTGGGGGCAGCGGACTCGGCCAGGCCGCTCATTGCGTCCACCGTGGCGCTGGCGAGGCCGCGGACGACGATGGTGTCGAGCGGGCCTTCGTAGGCGCTGAGGGCGGCTTGGGCGGCGGTGGAATTGGGAGCGGCGACGCCGACGGTGCCCTCGGGCTCGCCGAGGCGGTCGAAGTGGTCGCGGTAGCCCTTGTGGAGGTCGCGGTAGAAGGACTCCTCCTTGGCCAGGCGCTCGACGGCGTCGGGGCCGACGGCGGTGCGGACGTAGCCGAAGACGCGGGGGGTCTCGCGGCCGGCCTCGCGGGCGCCGGCTTCGACTTTCTGCCTGGCGCCGGCGGCGAAATCGGGGGTCATCCAGTTGAAGAAGACGCCGTCATAGGAGCTGCCCGCCAGTTCGCACATCTTCGGGCCCATCGCCGCGAGGACCAGCCTGACGCCGGGGAGCAGCTCGCGCAGCTCGGGGAGCGACTCGCGCATCTTCGTCAGCGGCTTCTGGGTGAAGCCGGCGCCGACCCCGAGCCAGAGCTTGGCCGGCTCGATCCCGAACTCCTCGACGTCGGCGGCGATCTGCTCGGGCGGCGTGCGGTCGAGGGCGATCACCGCGACGCCAAGCTCGAGGTCCGGCGCGGCGGCGGCGAACTCGGCCAGCGTCGCCAGCCCTTTCGCCCCCGGGTGGTCGTTCGACCACATCGACTCGTAGCCGAGCTCTGCGCAGCGCGCCGCCAGCGGCCGCGCCACCTCCGCATCCAACCCCGCCGCGACTCCGAAAGCCCTGCTCATGCCCTCTCGAAGAGTGCCACGCACTCGATGTGCGGGGTCTGGGGGAACATGTCGACGGGCCTCACGCGCCGCAGCCTATAGCCGGCCTCCGCAAGCTGAGCGGCGTTCGGCGCAAGCGTCGTCGGGTTGCAGGAGACGTAGACGATCTTCTTCGCCCCGCACTCGATCACCCGGCGGACGATCTTCTGCGAGAGCCCGGCCCGGGGCGGGTCGACGACGACGACGTCGGGTTTGCCCGCCCGCTCGATCAACGGCTGCACCCCGGTGCGCGCGTTGGCCGCCATGAAGTGGGCGTTGCCGATCCCGTTGGCGCGGGCGTTGCGCTCGGCGTCTTCGATCGCCTCGGGGACGATCTCCAGCCCCCAGACTTCGCCTGCCCGCCCGGCCATCGTCAACCCGATCGTGCCGATGCCGCAGAAGAGGTCGAAGACGCGCTCCTTGCCGGCGAGGCCGGCGAACTCGCCTGCCACCGCGTAGAGGCGTTCGGCCATCTCGGTATTGGTCTGGAAGAAGGCGGCGTGGGACATCTCCAGCTCGAGGCCGCAGAGCTCCTCGCGCAGGCGCTCCTCGCCGAGGACGCCGGTCGGGCCGTCGGTGCCGCCCGAGTCGCCGGGGACGATCGTGTGCAGGTCGACCGGTGGTCGCGGGAACTTCGCCTCGACCGTGACCAGCCGCGTCTGCACCTGGCCGCTGCGCCGCCCTTCGCGCACCACGAGGTTGCGGAGGACGCCGCGGCCGGCGCGCCGGTCCCACGCCGGCACCGCCTCGGCCCGCGCCCATTCCCGGACCGCGTTTCGCGCTTCGTTCCCTCGCTCGCTGGCGAGGTGACAGTCCTCGACGTCGACGATCAGGTCCCAGCGGCCGCGGGCATGGAAACCCAGCGTCGGCTCGTCACCCTCTTCGCCGAAGGAGTACTCCAGCTTGTTGCGGTAGCGCCACTCCTCCACCGCCGGCACGATCTCCTCGGCCTCGTAACCCTCGAGGCCGCCGATCCGGTTCAGCGCCTCGGCGACCTGCTCCTGCTTATAGGCGAGCTGCCGCTCGTAGGGCAGCCCCTGCCACGGCGCGCCGGGGCACGGCTCGCCGCCGTGGACGCAGCGGTCGGGCCGGCGGTCGGCCGAGGCGTCGAGGAGCTCGACCGTGCGCGCCTCGGCGAAGCGCTTCTTGCCCTTGGTGATCTCGGCACGGACGCGGTCGCCCGGCAGCGCCCCGGCGACGAAGACGACGAAGCCGTCGGCCCGAGCGACTCCCCGCCCGCCGAAGGCGAGGGAGTCGATCTCGAGCTCGAGCTGGTCCCCCCGCCGCGCTATGGCAGTGCTTTGCGCGCCTGTTTCGCCAGGCGTTCCAGTTCTTTCAGCAGCGCGTCCCGCTGCTTCTTGCCTCGTTTGACCAGCTCGGAGAGGAGTTTCTCGGCGTCGCTGCGGGTCATCCGGCCGCGTTTGACGGCGTCGTCGACGACGTCCTGAATCCGGTCGCGGCTGAGGGTCACGCTCTGCTCGAGGCTCTCGCGGAATTGCGCGACGCTCTTGTCGAGCCCGCTCGTCGTTTTGCTGGAGGCTTTGCCTTTGGAGCTTTTTTTCGCAGTCCGTTTGGCAGCGGCTTTTCTCGGTGCTTTCGCTTTCGCTTTAGCTTTGCCTTTGGCTTTCGATTTCGTCGTTTTTTTGGTTTTCGACGCTTTCGATTTCGACCCGGCTTTTTTGCCGCTGGTCGATTTCGATTTGCCGGCCGCTTTTTTGTCCGCCATCTAGGTTTGCCTCCGTAGTCGGTTTGCCCGCGGGTGGACCCGACTATCTCAGTTCCGCAGGAGGTGTGGCTCGGTGGCGGCGAAGGTCGCCTGCACCGGAGCGTGGTCGGAGAGGCGCAGCGCCCTCCCTTCACGTTGCAGCTCGCGCTTCTCCGGCGGCCACTGAGCCGGCGCCTCGACGACCTCGAGGCCGCGACAGAGGACGTGGTCGATCGCCTCGGGGGCGGTGACCGGGCTCGCCAGCCCGAACTCGTCGCGCAGGCGGGCGAAGACCCGCGGCTGCTTCGCCGGGCGGAGGTTGAGGTCGCCGCCGAAGACGAGCGGGGAGCCGGCGGCCCACTCGTCCGCCGCCCGCGCCGCCTTCACCACGTCCTCTTCGGCCAGCCCCGGCCGGTCGTTGGTCGCGTGCAGGTTGGCGATGCAGACGCCCGAGGCGGTGCGGAGGAAGGCCATCGAGCGCCGCTCGGGCTCGCCTTCGTGGATCGCCGTCTCCCGGCGCTCGGCGATGCCGCCGAGCTTGCCGGGCACCCGCACCAGGGTCAGGTTGGAACCGCCCTCGCCGGAGGCCATCAGGTCCGGGTTCTGCCGCGCCAGCAGCGCCCGCAGGGAGCCGAGCGAGTTGCGCGAGGTCAGCGCCCGCTGCCACTCGGCCCGGCAGGCCCGTGCCAGCGGCTCGGCGAACCGCGGCGGGCACTCCTGCAGCAGCGCCACGTCCCACTCCGCTCCGGCCAGCAGCGCCGCGAACTCCTCGCCGAGGTCGCGGTTGACCTGGACGTGGGTGGCATTGCGCTCCTCGAAGCGCAGCAGCCGCGAGCGCCAGGTCCGCAGCGCCGGGTCGGGCGGGTGGTCGCGGCCGTGGAAGAGGTTCCAGGCGAGGGCGGTGAACTCC
The DNA here is from genome assembly GCA_035708105.1 of Solirubrobacterales bacterium. GTDB lineage: Bacteria > Actinomycetota > Thermoleophilia > Solirubrobacterales > 70-9 > VAYN01. Next base: position 40,789 of record DASSTG010000022.1, read on the forward strand.
ATCACGGCCGAACTGCATCAAATTTCTGCGCTGCCGGGTCGGAAATTTGATGCAGTTCGTAGTCTTGGCGACTTGAAGCCAGACTTCCTCACCGGCGAAGAGCTGGGCGCCTTCGAGCTCGGCAGGCTGCTCGACCGCGCGGCTGAGCTGAAAGCCGGGCGCCGCGAGGGGGTCGGCCGCGACTCGCTCGCCGGCCGCAGCATCGCCCTCGTCTTCGAGAAGCCCTCGACGCGGACCCGGATCTCCTTCGACGTCGGCGTCGCCGAGCTCGGCGCGCACGGGGTGATGCTGCGCGGTGACGAACTGCAGCTCGCCCGCGGCGAGTCGGTCGCCGACACCGCCCGCGTCCTCTCCCGCTTCGTCGACGCGATCGTGATCCGCTCCGGCTCGCACGAGGCGGTGGCCGAGCTGGCGGCCGCGGCCGACGTGCCCGTGGTCAACGGCCTCACCCCGCTGCACCACCCCTGCCAGGCGCTTGCCGACCTGCTGACGCTGCGCGAGCGCTTCGGCGACCTCCAGGGCCTCCGCCTCGCCTACGTCGGCGACGGCAACAACGTCGCCCGCTCCCTGGCGATCCTCGGCGGCCTCGCCGGCGTCGAAGTCGTGGTCGCGGCGCCCGCCGGCTACCAGCTCGCCGACGCCCACGGCGCCCAGCTGACCGAGGACCCGCGCGCCGCCGCGAGCGGCGCCGACGCCCTCTACACCGACGTCTGGGTCAGCATGGGCGACGAGGACGAAGCCCAGCGCCGGCGCGCCGACCTCGGCCCCTACCAGCTCGACGCCGACCTGCTCGCCGCCGCTGGGGACCGCGCGATCGTCCTCCACTGCCTGCCCGCCCACCCCGGCGAAGAGATCAGCGCCGAGGTCCTCTACGGCGAGCGCTCCGCCGTCTGGGACCAGGCCGAGAACCGCCTGCACGCGCAGAAGGCCCTGCTGGAGATGCTGCTCGCGGACTGACCGTGGCCGTCCTCCTCTACGACAACCCGGTCTCCGGCAACTGCTACAAGGTCCGGCTGATCCTCACCCTGCTCGGAATCGAGTTCGAGCGCCGGGAACTGTCGGTGGTCGACTACTCCGAGCGGCTGGAGACGCTGGGCGGCCTCAGCCCGACGCTGAACATCCCGACCGTGATCCTCGAGGACGGCCGGCCGCTGGCGGAGTCGAACGCGATCCTCTGGTACTTCGCCGAGGGCTCGCGCTACCTCCCCGAGGACCGCTACGAGCGCGGTCAGGTGCTGCAGTGGCTCTTCTTCGAGCAGTACAAGCACGAGCCGGGGATCGCGGTGCCGCGGTTCTGGGACGCGATCGCCGGCGACGACCTCACCCCCCCGGGGGACATCGAGGCGAGGCGGGCGTCGGGGCGCGAGGCGCTGAAGGCGATGGAGCGGCACCTGCGCGAGCGCGACTACTTCGTCGGCGGGCGCTTCACGATCGCCGACGTCGCCCTCTACGCGTACACCCACATCGCCCCCGAGGGCGGCTTCGACCTCGAGCCACTGCCGGCGGTGCGGGCCTGGATCGAGCGGGTCGCCGCCGAGCCCGGGCTGATCGCGATCGCGGACTGAGAGAATCCAGCGGATGTATCCGGAGATACATATCGGCCCGGTCACCCTCCAGACCTTCGGGATCATGTTCGCCCTCGCCTTCCTCGGCGCCGGGGCGCTGATCTGGGTGCGGCTGCGGGAGATCGGCAAGCCGCCCGACTGGGCCTACGAGATGGGCTTCGCGGCGCTGATCGGCGGCGTCGTCGGCTCGCGCGTCTACTTCATCGTCCAGAACTACGACGAGGTCAAGCACGACCTGCTCGGCAACATCTTCTCCGGCTCGGGGCTGGTCTGGTACGGCGGCGCGATCGGCGGCACCCTCGCGGTCATCGCCTGGGCCTGGTACCGCGGCTTCCTCGGCCTGGCGCTGCTCGACCTGGCGGCGCCGGCGCTGGCGCTCGGCTACGCGATCGGCCGTTGTGGCTGCCAGCTCTCCGGCGACGGCGACTACGGCAAGGCGTGGAACGGCCCCTGGGCGATGGCCTACCCGAAGGGGACGGTGCCGACCGATCGCACCGTCCACCCGACGCCGGTCTACGAGACCCTGGCGATGGGCCTCGGCGCCTGGTTCCTCTGGCAGCTGCGCGACCGCGTGCGGACCGGGGTCCTCTTTGCGCTCTACCTCGTCTACGCGGGGACCGAGCGCTTCCTGGTCGAGTTCCTGCGCCGCAACAGCGAGGTGCAGCTGGGGCTGACCGCGGCGCAGCTGGAGAGCCTGGCGATGATCGCGGTCGGCCTCGTCTGGATCGCTATCGTGGTCCGCCGTCACGGAGGCATCTGGCGGCAGGCGGCGAACGAAGCGGTCGGAGTTCTCGCGTAGCTCCTTTCCTCGTCGGCAAGGCGATTCCGGACAGCCTCAACGATGCTATCTTGCGCAAAATCTTTGGAGCGGACTGATGCGGGAGGATGCAGGGCTTATGGCGATTGACGTAAGGAGCGAGGGGCCCTCGGCCCGTACCCTCGGCGCGGTCCTCGACGACGCCGCCGAGCGGATCGCCGCCGCCGGGGTCGAGGACGCTCGCGGCGACGCCGAAGTGCTGGTCGCCGACGCGCTCGGGGTCAAGCCCGACGAGCTCTCGGTCGAGAGCGCCGGCGAGGTCGGCGCCGAGGCCGCCGAGAAGATCGAGGCGGGTGTCCAGCGCCGGGTCGAACGCGAGCCGATGGCCTACATCCTCGGCCGCGCCCCCTTTCGCCGGCTCGAGATCGCCGTCGACGAGCGCGTGCTCTGGCCGCGCAAGGAGACCGAGCTCCTGGTCGAGGTCGGCGCCCAGCTGCCCGAGGGCGCCCGCGTGCACGAGGTCGGCACCGGCTCCGGCGCGATCGCGCTGGCGCTGATGTCGGAGCGGCCCGACCTGCGGATCACCGCCTCGGACCTCTCGCCGGAGGCGGTCGAAGCCGCCCGCGAGAACGCCGAGCGGCTGGGGCTCGAGCTCGACGTCCGCGTCGGCCTCGGCCTGCCCGCCGAGGTCGAAGCAGAAGACGTGGACCTGGTGATCGCCAACCTTCCCTACGTCACCGACGAGACGATCTTCGAGCGCTCGCCGGAGATCAGGAAAGAGCCGCGGCTCGCGGTGACCGGAGACTGCGGCGAGGACGGGCTCGGGGTGATCCGCGGCCTGATCGCCGAAACGCCGTCGGGCTGGAAGATGGCTTTGGAGCACGACACCCATCACGGCCCGGCTATGCGCGAGCTGCTGCGCGACGCGACTACCCTTCAGGACTATGAAGGTGACGATCGGGTGACTGTCGGCTTCGCTCCATGACGGAGACCTCCGCCGGGGTATCAACCGAAGAGCAGCGACGGGCGAAGGTCGAGCGCCTGCGCGAGGAAGGGGTCGATCCCTACCCGCACGCGTTCCCCGAACGCGACCACGTCGCCGAAATCGAGCGGCGCCACGACCCGGCCGAGCTGGGGGAGGGTGAGCACGAGGACTTCGTCTACCGGGTGATGGGCCGGGTGACCGGCAAGCGCGGCCACGGCAAGACCGCCTTCCTCGACGTCCGCGACGTCACCGGGCAGATCCAGGCCTACGCGCGCAGGGACGTGCTCGGGGAGGAGGCGTTCGGCCGGATCGAGGAACTCGACATCGGGGACCTGATCGGGATCCAGGGGCCGCTGCACGTGACCAAGCGCGGGCAGCTGGCGATCGGGGTGCGCGAGTGCGTCCTGCTGGCGAAGGCGCTGAAGGACCCGCCCGACCTCTTCCACGGGATCAGCGACCCGGATACGCGCTACCGCCAGCGCGAACTCGACCTGATGGCGAACGAGGTGTCGCGCGAGATCTTCAAGAAGCGCTCGCAGCTGACGCTCGGCATCCGCAACTACATGAACGCACGCGGCTGGGTCGAGCTGGAAACGCCGGTCCTGCAGCGGCTGACCGGCGGCGCCGCGGCGCGGCCGTTCGTCACCCACCACAATGCGCTCGACCGCCAGCTGTTCCTGCGCACGGCGACCGAGCTCTACCTGAAGCGGGCGATCGTCGGCGGCTTCGAGGACGTCTACGAGTTCGGCAAGTTCTTCCGCAACGAGGGGATGTCGCCCCAGCACAACCCCGAGTTCACGATGCTGGAGATGTTCGTGGGGGGCGCCGACTACAACGGCGTCATGGAGTTCATCGAGGTCCTGGTCGCGAGCGTGGTCGAGAAGGTGATGGGGACGACGGTGGTGGAGCGCGACGGGGTCGAGATCGACTTCGCGGCGCCCTGGCCGCGGGTGGTGCTGCGGGACGAGCTGCTGAAGGAGACCGGGGTCGACATCTACGCGGCCAGCCGCGACGAGCTGGCCGAGCTGGCCGGTGCGGACGCCGGCGAGAACGACGACTGGGCCGGGCTCGTCGACACCCTGCAGGGGAAGATCGTCGAGCCGAAGCTGATCCAGCCCACCTACATCACGGTGCTGCCGATCGAAATCTGGCCGCTGGTGAAGACCCATCCCGACGATCCGAAGGTCTGCGAGGCCTTCGACGGGATCGTCGCCGGGATGGAGATCGTCGGCGGCGGCACCGACCTCAACGACCCGATCGAGCAGCGCCGGCGCTTCGTCAAGCAGCGCCAGCGCCAGGAGAGCGGCGCCGAGCCCGACCCGCACCCCCACGACGAGGAGTTCGTGCGGGCGCTCGAATACGGGATGCCGCCGGCCAGCGGCTGCGGCCTCGGGATCGACCGGCTGCTGATGATCATGACCGGCGCCAAGACGCTGCGCGACGTGATCATCTACCCGGCAATGCGCGAGGCCGCCGGCCAGTGACGGTCCCGGCCGAGCACCGGCGCTTCGCCGAGGAGGTGGCGGCCGCCCGGGCGCAGGACCCGATGCCCACCTTCGCCAACCTCGCGGCGGCGAGCGGAGTGCCGGTGGAGGACCTGGTCCACTTCGCGTTGGTGCGCTGGGCCGCCACCGGCGCCGAGACGCTGATGGCAACCCCGCCGCTGGCCCTCCGCCAGCTTCTCGAGGCCCGCCGCCGCGAGG
>DASSTG010000023.1:0-18951 GCA_035708105.1 Solirubrobacterales bacterium
GTACATCCGGCCCGTCATCTTCGGGAACCAGTGGTAGACGCCGGCGAAGATCGTGAAGACAGAGCCGCCGAAGAGGACGAAGTGGATGTGGGCGACGATGAAGTAGGTGTCGGAGACGTGGATGTCGATCGGCACCATGCCGAGCATCACACCCGAGATGCCGCCGATCGTGAAGGTGACGATGAAGGCGAGCGCGAACAGCATCGCCGTCGAGTAGGTGTGGATCTTGCCGAAGAACAGAGTGCCGAGCCAGGAGAAGATCTTGATCCCGGTCGGCACCGCGATCAGCAGCGTGGTGATCATCATCGGCACCCGCAGCCAGGAGAACATCCCGGCGACGAACATGTGGTGCGCCCAGACCGAGTAGCTGAGGACGACGATCCCGATCAGCGCCAGGGCCATCAGCCGGTAGCCGAAGATCGGCTTGCGGGCATGGGTCGAGATCACCTCGGAGATGATTCCGAACCCGGGCAGCATCATGATGTAGACCGCCGGGTGGGAGTAGAACCAGAAGATGTGCTGGTAGCTGATCACGTCGCCGCCCGCCGCGAAGTTGAAGAAGTTGGTGTGGAGGACCCGGTCGAGGAGGACCATGAACTGGACGCCGGCGATGAACGGCGTCGCTGCAACCACCAGCAGCGAGGTCGAGAGGTTCGCCCAGACCAGCAGCGGCATCCGCCAGAAGGTCATGCCCGGCGCCCGCATGGTGATGATCGTGACCAGGAAGTTGAGCGCGGTGGCGATCGAGGAGGCCCCGGCGAACTGGACGCCGAGGTTGAAGAAGCTCTGACCGAGCGGCGCCCCGGTCGAGAGCGGCGCGTAGCCGGTCCAGCCGGCGTCGAAAGCGCCGCCGGGCGCCAGGAAGCTGCCGATGAAGAGAATCCCGGCCAGCGGCAGCATCCAGAAGCTGAGCGCGTTGAGGCGCGGGAAGGCCATGTCGGGCGCCCCGATCATCAGCGGCAGCACGTAGTTCGCCAGCCCGGCGAAGACCGGGATCACGAAGACGAAGATCATCAGCACCGCGTGGGTCGAGAAGAGGCTGTTGTAGGTGGCCGCGTCGACGATCTGGGTGCCGGGCTGGGCCAGCTCGGCCCGGATCAGCATCGCCATCAGCCCGCCCACGAAGAAGAAGAAGAAGGTCGTGCAGACGTACTGGATGCCGATCACCTTGTGGTCGGTGTTGAAGCGGAAGTAGTCCTTCCAGCTCCTCGCCCCGTGCTGCGAGTGGTCGTCGGGGATCGTCGGCAGCCCGGCCGCCCAGCGCAGCCAGTAGTCGAAGCAGCCGAAGCCGGCGAGGAAGCCGAGAGGAGCCAGGATCGCGGGCACGACGACGTGCGGGTAGCCGGTCTGTTCGGTCTGGTAGAGCGGCAGGCCGGAGATCGCCCGCAGCGCGATCACCAGGCCGAAGCCGAACGCGCCGAAGGCGATTGCCCCGAGGATCCCGCGGGTCCAGCCCGGTTTCTTGATTGCGTCAACCATCAGCTATCTCCAGATTATGCCCCGCCGGCACCGAGGCTCACGGGGTTCGTTGCGGTGTCCTCCTTGACCGACTCCATCAGTTCCGGCGGAGCTTTCTGGGTCAGTCCATCGACCCATTTCTTCCACTTCGCTTCCGGCTCGACCACGACCTTGGCCCGCATCGTCGCGTGGCCGAAGCCGCAGAGCTCGGTGCAGACGAGCTGGTAGGTCCCGACCCGGTTGGGGGTGACGATCGCGGTCGTCGTGATCCCCGGGACGTTGTCTTTCTTGATCCGCCACTCGGGCACCCAGAAGGAGTGGATCACGTCCTGGGCGTGCATTTTGAACTGGATCTGGCGGTTCACCGGGACGTGGAATTCGCCTTCTTTCCAGACGTAGCCGCTTTCCGGGTAGGCGAAGCTCCAGGCGTACTGCTGGGAGAAGACGTCCACGGTCAGCGCGTCGGGCTTCTTTTCTTCGATTTCGCTGAGGACGTTCCAGCTGTAGCCGGCGCCGAAGAGGACGATGATGGTCGGGATCAGCGTCCAGGCGATCTCGAGGCGGGTGTTCCCGTGGATCGGCTCGCCGTCGGATTCGTCGCCCGGCTTGGCTTTGAATTTCCAGAGCGCGTAGAAGAGCATCACCAGCACCAGCGAGAAGACGAACGAGGAGATGACGATCATCACGTTGAGGAGATCGTCGATCTTCGGCGCGGCGGTGGAGGCCTCCTGGCCGTCCCAGTTGATCGAGACCATCACCGCCGAGATGACGACCGTCATCGCGATCGTCACCAGCAGCATCTTCACTATGGGCAGGCGGCCGTACATTGGGGCGGCGGGCATTCTATTGAAGCGGCGGCGGGAGGCTTTGCGGCCTTCAGGTGACGGTTCGCACTAATTCCCCGGGGCGCTCTCCGGGCGCGGCAGATCGCCGAGTTTCCCGGCCGCGGCGGCCAGCGCTCCGCGGGCAACCCCCTCCCAGCTCCAGAGCCGGCCGACGGTCTCCACCAGGGCCCGCCGAGCCAGATCACGCTCGTTTTCTGGCAGCGCGAGCCAGGCGTTGAGGCGCTCGGCGATCGCTTCCACCGCCCCCGTTCCCACCGGGAATGAGGTCAGAGAGCTGACAGGACCTGGGAGGCCGGCGGCCAGTTGCCGCGAGACCTCGAGCATGCCCGAGTGCCCCGCCGAGACCGGCAGGGTGCCGCAGGCGGCGGCCTCGACGGCGACCATCCCGAACGCCTCCGGGAAGGTGCTGGGCATGACCATCGCCTCGGCCCGGGGAAAGAGCTCGGCGACCTCGTGGTGCTCGAGGCGGCCGATGAACCGGACCGAACCGGCGGCCGCGCGAGCCATCTCCGCGTAGCCGTCGGGCGGGTCGGCGAGGAAGGCGCTGAGGATCGGCAGCGGCCGTTCCTCGCCGCCCTCCAGCGCCCAGCCGCGACGGGCGACCTCGCGCGCGTCGTCCAGGTCGCCTCGCTCCAGCGCCGCCAGCAACCGCCGCAGCCCATCCTCGTAGGCGCCGAAGCCGCCGACCTCCAGCCGCGCGTCAGGGTGAACGTGACGAACGAGCGGCCAGGCCGCCAGCAGCAGGTCGGCGCCCTTGGCGACGATCAGCTTGCCGACGAAGGCGACCAGCGGTTCGCGGCCGCCCCGCGGGCGGAACTCCTCGACGTCCACCCCCGGCGGCCCGAGCCGCGTCTTCTCCGGTAGGCGCGGCAGGTCGGGGAGAGCCGTCCAGAGCGACTCGGCGGTGTGGCCGGAGCCGACCAGGACTCCGCTCGCGGCCTCGAGCCCCTCGCGGGCGTAAGCAAGGAAACGCGGGTACGGCTTCACCGTGTACTCGAGGGCCGAGCCGTGGATCTTGACGGCGAAGGGGGCGACGCCGGCGCGGGCGAGGATCGCCGGGCCCATCACCAGGTGGTTGGCGAGCGCGAGGTCGATCCCGCCGGCCGCCGCGGCCACCTCCCGCACCGCGACGACGTTGGCCTCGAGGTAGCGGTCGAGCTCGGCCTCGCTCAGCTCCGGGAAAGTCTTGACCTCGAACCCCTCGTAGGGGTCCTTGACATAGACGGGAAGCAGCCCGCCGATGTCGGGGTTGTGGACCTGCACCCCCTCCGGCCGCACCTCGCGGTCCTGGCAGAGCAGGTGCACCTCGTGCCCCAGGCGGGCCAGCGCCCGGGCCAGGTTGACGTTGTAGATGTTGCTGCCGGTGCCGCGCAGCATGTAGCCGTGGAAGACCAGAACACGCATCGGAGTCGCCCAAGCTAATAGTCTTCCCGGCGATGAACGAGAAGCAGCTCTACCGGATGCGCGCCGCCGCCTCCGGCCGCGAGGCCCTCACCCACGCCGAGCCGGGTTCGGTCTACGTCGACCGGGAGACCGGCGAGGAGATGCAGCCGGTGGCGATGGTCCTGCCGCTCGCCCCCTCCGCCTCGTCGCTGCCGCGCAGCCCGGAGAACCTCCGCGCCTGCCGCCGCTGCGACCAGCTGATCGGGCTGGACGTCTCGGATTGCCCGTACTGCGGGTTGAGGCAGGAAGCTCTCTAGACAGCCCTGACGCTTCAGGGCTTCTTCGCCAGCCAGGCCTGGTAGAGAAGGCGGGCGTTGCTGTAGTAGCAGCCGTAGGTCTTGGTCTTGCCCACGCCCTGCTGGGGGTGTCCGTTCTGGATGTCTTCCTTGGAGGAGCAGTGTTCTGGCAGGCGGCTCCCGCGCCAGGTGTTTTCAGCGGAGACGTTGAAGGCGAACATCGGCGCCCAGGTGGGAACGGTGAGGGCGACGATCTGGCCCTTGAGCACCGTCAGGGGGTGGTCGAGGGCGAAGACCGGGGTGCTGCCGAAGTAGGGGTTGAGGACCTCGATCGGACTCTGGCGCACCAGCGTGTACTTCGGCGGCTTGGTCCCTTCGACCGGCCGCAGGACGCCGATCCGCGCCTCGGAGGGAGTGCCGAGGAAGTCGTCGAAGAAGCTCACCTCGTCGGTCGTCGTCTTCGTTTCCTTGGTCGAGGGCTTGGCGAGGGTGATCGACCAGGCGACGATCTTGCCTTCGAACGGAGCTTCGTAGGGACGGGCGACTCCGTCGGCGATCGACTGGAAGCCGGTGACGTGGCCCTCGACCCGGCAGGGGGTGATCTCGACGTTGTTGACGATCTTCCCCGGGCAAGAGGCCGGCGGGGTTTCCGCGGTCTGGCCGAGGACGAGAACGCGCAGCGGCGCCGAGTCGGCCGCTCGCGGCGCCGCGACCGCCACCAGGGCGGCGAGCAGGCAGGCGGCAGCGGCCGGCAAGGCCCAGGCGCGGCGGGGCGTGGTCTTGGTCTTCGTGACTCGCATCGTTTTCAGGCAACACCGGGCGAAGAGCCCAGTTGCGCGCCAATCTTGCCGTCCGGCCCGGCTGGATGCGGCGCTGGAAAGGCGGCTGCACGATCCCGGCCAAGCGATCATCTAGGGTTGCGGCGCCAGATGGAGGCTTCGAGCAACCCAGACCAATTCATCCCCGCCGCTCTCGCCGCCTATGGGGTCGAGGCCGACGAGATCGAGCTGGCGGTGATGGCAGTGGCCCACCAGACCTTCTGGCCGCCGATCCTCGAGCTGCTCGCGCTCGACACCGCCACCATGGCCCCCGAGCGCGATCCCGACCTCTCGAAGGCGCCGCCGAGCCGATGAGCGAGGTGCTCGACCTCCCGCTGGGCGACCAGGCGGCGGCGATCGCCGCCGGCGACGTGGCGCCGGGCGAGCTGCTGGAGGCGGCGCTGGCGCGGATCGAGGCGCGGAACCCGGCGATCAACGCAATCGTCGAGACCTTTCCCGAGCGCTCACGGGAGATGCTCGCGCAGGCGCCGGAGGGGCCGCTCCACGGGGTCCCGGTGGTGATCAAGGACGAGTGGCCGCTCCCCTGGCGCGCCCAGCGCTTCGGCGCCGCCGACATGCTCGCCAGCCCGGAGCCGGGCGAGTCGGGACCGTACCGGGCGCTGCGTGACGCCGGGGTGGTGATCGTCGGCGTCGGCAACATGCACGAGCTCGGCGCCGGCAGCACCGGCAACGTCTCCGTCTACGGGCCGGCGAAGAATCCCTGGAACCCCGGACGGTGTCCCGGCGGCTCCTCCAGCGGCCCCGCGGCCGCGACCTCGGCCCGGCTGGTCGCCGGCGCGGTCGGAGCCGACGGGGTCGGCTCGATCCGCTACCCCGCCGCCTACTGCGGCCTCACCGGGCTGAAGCCGACCTTCGGCCGCTCCGCGATGGCCGGCCACCATATGGCCGGCGTCTCCAGCACGATCGTCTCCGGTCCCCTCTGCGCCGACGCCGCCGGCTGCCGGCTGCTCGGCTCGGTCCTCTTCGACGAGGAGCTGCAGGCGGGCGATCCGCGCGGCCTCCGCATCGGGATCGTCCGCGACGAGGTCTCCGAAGACGTCACCCCCTGCGTCCGCGAGGCCTGCGAGGCGGCGATCGAGGAGCTGCGGCGGGAGACCTGCGGCGAGCTGCGCGAGGTCGAGCTGCCGGAACTTCCGGCGGCGACGCTCGCCACGGTCCTGATCGCCAACAGCGAGAGCCTCGGCGGCATCACGCCTGAGCGCCTCAGCCACCTCGACCCCGAGCTCAGCCCGCTCGGCCGCGGCCTGCTGAAGTACCGGCTGCTGCTGCCGGCTGTGGCGACGGTGAAGTCGCAGCAGCTGCGGACGCTCGCCCGCCGCACCCTCGCCGCCCTCTTCGCCGACGTCGACCTGATCGCCTGGCCGACGGTGCCGGCGGTGGCGCCGCCGCTGGAGGCGCCGGTAGTCGAGCTGCCCTCGGGGACCCTCACCGCCGATCAGGCGAACGTCCGCGGCGGCGCCCTCGCCAACCTCACCGGCATCCCGGCGATCAGCGTGCCGGTGGGGAGCTCGGAGGGGCTGCCGGTCGCGCTGCAGCTGCAGGCCGCGTGGGGGCGGGACGAGCTGCTGCTCGACGCCGCCGAGGCGCTGGAGCGGGCAAACGACCGCCGCTGGGTGGAGGCGGTGCCGCCGCTCGCCCAGGGCGAGCCGACCGAGGCATAGTCATCTAGTGCCGGCGATCGCGGTCGAGCGGCTCGAGCGCGCCTTCGGCGAGGTGCTGGCCGTGCAGGGGATCGACCTCGAGGTCGGCGAGGGCGAGATCTACGGCTTCCTCGGGCCCAACGGAGCCGGCAAGACGACGACCGTGCGGATGCTGACGACGCTGCTGCTGCCAACCGGCGGCCGCGCCGAGGTCGCCGGCTTCGACGTCGTCGCCGAGGCACGGCGGGTCCGCGCCTCGATCGGGGTGGCCCTGCAGGAAGCGGCGCTCGACCCGCTGATGACCGGCCGCGAGCTGATCCGGCTGCAGGCGACGCTGCAGGGGCTGCCGGCCGCGGCTGGTCGCAAGCGAGCCGACGACCTGCTGGAGCGCGTCGGCCTCACCTACGCCGCCGACCGCCGCGTCGGCGGCTACTCCGGCGGGATGAAGCGGCGGCTGGACCTGGCCGCGGCGCTCGTCCATGAACCGCGGGTGCTCTTCCTCGACGAGCCGACGACCGGGCTCGATCCGGTCAGCCGCAAGACGATCTGGGAGGAGGTGCAGGCCCTGAACGCCGAGGGCACGACCGTCTTCCTCACCACCCAGTACCTGGAGGAGGCCGACCAGCTCGCCGACAACGTCGGCATCATCGACCGGGGCCGGATCGTCGCCGAGGGCACGCCCGAGTCCCTGAAGGGAGAAGTCGGCAACCCCCACGTCGAGCTGCTGGTGGGCGAGGGGATGGTGGCCGCGGCCGAGCGGGCCTGCCGGGAGCTGGGACGGCTGCTTCCTCCCAAGGACGGCAAGCGGGTCCTGCTCGAGGTCCCCGACGGGGCCGCCGGCATCCCCCGCGTCGTGCGGGCGCTGGACGAGGCCGGCGTCGGGGTCGAGTCGCTGGAGCTGGTGCGGCCGACCCTCGACGACGTCTTCGTCGCCAAGACCGGCCACCACCTCGAAGGCGAGGAGGGCAGGGGCGCGGAGACCGAGGGAGCGGACGAGCCGGAGGCCGAGGCGGCGCCGGCATGAGCGGCTTCACGGCCGGCACGCGGGTGGTGCGGGCGCTGGGGGCGCGCTCGATCCGCCAGACGTTCCGGCGGCCCCAGCTGATCTCGCCGATCGTCGTCTTCCCGACGCTGCTGCTGGCGATCCAGACCGGCGGCGCCGGCGCCGGGATCGAACTGCCCGGCTTCCCGCCGGTCCAGAGCTTCCTGCAGTTCATGCTCGCCGGCTCGATGATGCAGTCGATGATGCTCGCCGGCAACAGCGGCGGCATCGCCTTCGCGGTCGACATCGAGATGGGCTTCACCGACCGCCTCTTCGCCGCCCCGATCCCGCGCTTCGCGATCGTGCTGGGGAGATTGGCCGGGACGGCGGCGCTCGGGCTCTTCGCCTCGATCTGGTTCCTGGCGATCGGGCTGATCTTCGGCGCCCGGATCGAGGGCGGGGTGCCGGGAGCGCTGCTGGCGATGGCACTGATCACCGCCTCGGCGCTCGCCGTCGGCGGCATCGGCGCCGCGATCGCGCTGCGGACCGGCAGCGCCAGCGTCGTCCAGGGCCTCTTCCCGCTGGTCCTCGTCGTCCTCTTCCTCTCCTCCGCCTTCTTCCCGCAGGAGCTGATGATCGAGCCGGCGAAGACCATCGCCGCATACAACCCCTTCAGCTTCATCGTCGAAGGGGTGCGGGAGCCGATCATCGCCGGGATCGAGGCAAAGCAGACGCTCGAGGCGGTGGCGGCGATCGCCGGGATCGTCCTGCTCGGGCTCGGCCTCAGCGCCAGCGCCCTGCGGCACCGGCTGCGGGTCGGGTGATGGAAGCGGCAGCCCCCGTCCCCGCCTGGCGCGCCAATCTGGCGACGATCGCTGCGCTGGCAGCGCGGGCGAAGAACGAGCTCGTGCGGGTGCCGGGGGCGGCGATCCCCGGGGTGCTGGCGCCGACGATCTTCTTCCTCGGCCTGAACGGCGTCTTCGGCGGGCTGATCCACCTCAGCGGCTTCAACGCCAACTCATACGAGAGCTTCATCGTCCCGGTCAGCATGCTCCAGGGCGCGGGCTTCACCGGCGCCGCGGCCGGGGTCAACCTGGCCCGCGACTACGAGCAGGGCTGGGTCGACCGCCTGCTCGCCTCCCCCGCTCCGCGCTGGGTGCTGCTGAGCGGCAACGTCCTCGCCGCCGCCGCCCGCTCGCTCGTCCCCGCGACCTTCGTGCTCGCCATCGCCTTCGTCATCGGCGCCGAATGGCCGGGGATGGGCGGCCTCTTCGTCTGTTACCTGATGGTGGTCGCGATGGCCGCCGTCGCCGCCTGCTGGGGATCGATGCTGGCGCTCCGCTACAAGAGCCAGTCGGCGGCGCCGCTGATGCAGGCGGGGATGATGGGCCTGATCCTGCTGACGCCGGCCTATGCGCCGCTCGACCTGCTGCAGCCCTGGCTCGAGAAGGTCGCCGAAGTCAACCCGGTCACCGATGTGGTCGAAGCGGCGCGTCAGGGCTTCGTCGGCGGCGTCACCTGGGCCGACACCTGGCCGGGCCTGGTGGCGCTCGCCGGCCTGCTGGCGCTGCTGGGATCGCTGGCGCTGCGCGAAATGCGCCGCACCAATGCCTGAGGGCTCCCAGCGGCCGGCGGTCCTCGCCGAGGCCGAGCGGGTGCTGCGGCAGAACTGGGCGACCGGCAAGCGCGAGGGCGTCCCCTACGCCTACACCGAACCGAGCCCAGGCCGCTACCCCTGGCAGTGGTACTGGGACTCCTGCCTGGCGGCGATCGTCTGGCGGCGCTTCGATCCAGCTCGCGCCCGCCGCGAGCTTGAAAGCCTGCTCGCCGCCCAGCGGCCCGACGGCTTCATCGGTCACACGATCTTCTGGCACTGCAACGTCACCTTTCCGCGCCTGCTCTTCTACAACGTCGCCTCGCGCTCGGCCTTCCAGACCGAGTCGATCCAGCCCCCCATGCTCGCCTGGGCCTGGCGCAGCGCGGTCGGCGACCCCGGTGAAGAGCCGCGGATCGGGCGGCAGGTCGACTGGCTGCAGGCGAACCGTGACCTCGACGGCGACGGGCTGCTCTGGATCGTCCAGCCCGACGAGTCGGGGCTCGACGCCTCGCCGAAGTTCGAACCGGTCTGGGGCCGGCGCGCCAACGGCCGCCTCGGCTTCCCCCTGCTGGTCCACCGCAACCGCAGGTTCGGCTGGAACGCGCGGCGCCTGCGCGACGCCGGCCGGCCGGTCCTCTGCGAGGTCCTCGTCAACACGTTCTGGTCGCTCTCGCTGCAGGCGCTGGGGCGGCCGTCGGCGACGTCGGCGCTGGTCGAGCGGCTCTGGGACGAACGGCGCGGCCTCTTCTTCGACGAGGCCCAGCCGGCGGGAAGGGTCGCGGTCAGGACCTGGGCCTCGCTGGCGCCGCTGGCATTGCCGGACCTGCCGGAGGAGATCGGGCGGCGCCTGGTCGAGGAGCACCTGCTCGACGAGAGGGAGTTCTGGACTCCCGTCGCCCCGCCCTCGGTGGCGATCGGCGAGCGCGGCTACCAGCCCGGCGGCGGCCGCGGCCCGGTGCGGCGCTACTGGCGGGGCCCGACCTGGGTCAACTCGGCCTGGATGGTCTGGCTGGGCCTGCGCCGCCTCGGCTACGAGGCGGAGGCCCAGCAGCTCGCCGACGGCGTCATAGCAGCCGTCGCCCGCGAGGGCCTGCGCGAGTACTACGACCCGCGCAACGGCAAGGGTCTGGGCGCCAAGGACTTCGCCTGGTCGGCGCTGGCAGCCGAGCTCGCCGAACCATGAGAGGAGGGGGCAGGACGACCCTCTCCAGACACTCAACCGCGAGCCATCGGCGAGCGGTGTCTGGAGAGGGTTGTCCTGCCCCCTCCCCGCCACCACGTAAATCGGCCCTATTTGTAGCGGTAGGTGATGCGACCCCTGTCGAGGTCGTACGGGGAGAGCTCGATCTTGACTCGGTCGCCCGGGAGGATGCGGATGTAGTGGCGGCGCATCTTGCCGGAGATGTGGCCGAGGACCTCGTGTCCGTTGTCCAGTTTGACCCGGAACATCGTGTTGGGGAGGGCCTCGGTGATCTCCCCCTCCATTTCGATCTTTTCCTCTTTGGCCATGCGGGCGGGAGCGTATCTAACGGCGCAGGTGCTCGATGGCCCCGGCGCGGTCGGTTACTTCGCCTGCGTATTGCGCGGCCTCCAGCTCGGCCAGCGCCGACCCCAGCTCGGGACCCGGCTCGATCCCCAGCTCGGCGGCGACCTCGTCCCCCCGCAGCAGCGGCGCCGGCGGCCCTTGGCGGCGCCAGTCGAGGGCCGCGGCGATCATCTCGCGGGCGAGCTGGAGGTGGGCTCCGACCATCTCCGGGCTGGCGATCGGGCCCTGGCCACGGGCCGAGAGGCGGTCGGCGACGGTCAGCAGGGTGACGTCGACGGCGACCGGTTCGGTTGCCCGCAGATAGGCGTGGACCCGGCGCGGAGGCAGCGGCATCTCCGCGATCAGGAAGCCGAGGCGCAGGTGGTGGAGCGCCAGCCCCTGCAGGTGCCGGGTGAGCCGGCGGCTGGCGCGCAGCCGCTCGCAGATGCCGCCGATCACCTCGGCACCGAGCTGGTCGTGACCGCGGAAGCCGACGAAGCCATCGCGCTCGGCTCGGGTGGCGGGCTTGGCGATGTCGTGGAAGAGGGCGCCGAAGCGGAGCGCGGTGCGCCGGGTCATCTCGTCGGCCAGCGGCTCGTCGAGCAGCGCCCCCACCTCGGCCGCGCGCTCGCCGGCAAAGCGGTCGAGGCCGCCCTCGACTTCGAGCGTGTGCTCCAGCACCGCGATCGTGTGGTCGTAGACGTCGAGGTGGTGATTGGGCCCCTGCTCGACCCCCCGCAGCTCCTCCACCTCCGGCAGCACCACGGCCGTCAGCCCCAGCTCACCGAGCAGCCGCAAGCCCCGCAGCGGATCGGGGCCGCCGATCAGCTGCCGCAGCTCGGCCAGCTGACGCTCGCCCGCCGGCTCTGCGGCGCGGGAGGCCGCCTCCCTGGCGAGCGCAACGGTGCGCGGCTCGATCTCCAGCTCCATCTCCGCCGCCAGGCGGGCCGCGCGCAGCAGCCGCAGCGGGTCGTCGCCGAAGCTCTTCCCGCTGACCGCGCGCAGGCGCTTGTCGGCGAGATCGACGAGGCCGGCGTAGGGATCGATCGGCTCACCGCCGGCCAGGGGGACGGCGACGGCGCCGATCGTGAAGTCGCGCTCCCCCAGATCGGACTCGATCATCTCCCCCCGCAGGGCGGTGAGGTCGACGTGCCAGCCGCCGCTGCGGGCGACGACCCGCCAGGTCTGAAACTCCGCCGAGAGCTCGAAGGCGTGCTCGCCGATCTCTTCGGCGAGCGCCCGCGCCGCCGCTCCGGCGTCTCCCGAAACGGCGAGGTCGAGGTCGCTCACCTCGCGGCCGAGGACGGCATCGCGGACGGCGCCGCCGACGATCCAGACGCCCTCCCCTCCCCGCAGGCCACGCCGCGCCGCCGCGACGACCGGGGCTGCCTCGAGCCGCTCGATCGCGGTCATGCCGGCCGCCGCGGCACCCGGGGCGAGATCGCGCAGGTCACCTCGTAGTTGATCGTCTCGAGTCGGTGGGCGACCTCCTCGGCGAGGATCCGCTCCTTCCCCTGTGCCCCCACCAGCACCGCCTCGTCACCGGGACGAACCTCGGTTTCGGGGCCGAGGTCGATCGTGATGTTGTCCATCGAGACGGTGCCCACCAGCGGCCGGCGCCTGCCCCCGACGAGGATGTCGGCGTTGTTGGTGAGGGCGCGGCGGACGCCGTCGCCGTAGCCGACCGGGACCACGCCGACCCAGGTATCGGCGGGGGCCTTCCACCTGCGGCCGTAGCCGGCGCTGGCGCCGGCCTGAAAGCGCTTGACGTCGGCGACGTGCGAGCGCAGGGTCAGGGCCGGCCGCAGGCCGTGCTCGGCCGGGTCGCGCTGGAACGGGTCGAGGCCATAGATGGCAACGCCACAGCGGGCCATCTCGAAGTGGGAGCGGCGATCGCGCAGGACGGCGGCGCTGTTGGCGGCATGGACGAGGACGCCCGGGTGCTGCTCCTTGACCGTGGCGGCAAGGGCTCCGAAGCGGCTGAGCTGCTCGTCGAAGTACTCCGAGTCGAGCTCATCGGCGGTGGCGAAGTGGGTCCAGAGTCCGGCCAGCTCGAGATCCGGGTCCTCGGCGCAGGCCCGGACGAGGGCCAGCACCTGGTCGGGCTCGCGGATGCCGAGACGGCCCATGCCGCTGTCGTACTTGACGTGGACCCGTGCCGGCCGCCCCAGCGCCCGGGCGCGGTCGGCCACCAGCGGCCGGAACTCCTCGCGCCAGAGCGCCAGCTCGGCCCCGGCGCCGAGCGCGACCTCGACCTCCTCGGCGGTCAGGGCGCCCATCGTCAGCAGCGGCGCCTGCGGGAACAGCGGCCCCAGCTCCGCCGCCTCCGCCGCCGTCGCCACGGCGAGCCGAGTCGCGCCGCCGGCCAGGGCCGCCCGCGCGCTCGTCTCGGCGCCGTGGCCGTAGCCGTCGGCCTTGACCACGGCACAGAGCTCAGACTCGCCGAGCTCCGCCTTCAGCCGGGCGCAGTTGGCGCTGATCGCCGCTTGGTCGATTCGGGCGGTTGCCCGCTCCATGGCTAACCGCCGTCGGCGACTATCGCGGCGAGGGCGTCGGCCCTCGTGACCATGCCGACCAGGTGTCCGTCCTCGTCGACGACCGGCAGGTGGTTGTGGTGGTGGTCGGCGATTTTCTTCGCCACGCGCTCGGCTCCCTCGTAGTCGCGGGCGACGATCGGGTCGGCGGTCATCAGCTCCGAGACTTCGGTGGCGAAGGCTTTCTCGAGGCGCTCCTCGAACCCCTTCATCGAGCCGACGAAGACGATCCCGCCCATGATGTTGAGGTAGTGCGGCAGGTGGAGGTCCGACTCCTCCTCGCTGAGGACCAAGTCGGACTCGCTGACGATGCCGACGACCTTGCGGTCGACGTCGATCACCGGGATCGCGCCGAGGTCGGTCTTCGCCAGCAGGTCGATCGCGGTGCGGGCCTCATCGCTCGGGTTGACGGTGGGCACGTCGCGGTCCATGATCTCGCCGGCCGTCTTCATGGGCGCGAGGTTATTCGACGCGGCCGTCGGTGCGCAGCGCCGCGGGGATCGCCTCGATCACGTCGCCGGCGATCACCGACTCCGCCGCGCCGAGGCGGCGGGCGGCCTCGCGGCCGGCGCGGGCATGGGCCACCACCGCTGCGCAGGCGGCGGTGAACGGCTCCAGGCCGCGGGCGAGGAAGGCGGCGGTGATGCCGGAGAGCACGTCGCCGCTGCCGGCGGTGGCGAGAGCGGGAGCGGCGAGGGCATTGACGGCGACGCGCCGTCCGTCGGTGACGATCGTGTCGTCGCCCTTCAGCAGGAGGACGGAGCCCGCCTCTCGGGCGGCCTCCCTTGCGGCGGCGAGCCGATGGGCGTCGATCGCCGCCGGTTCGCGCCCGAGCAGCCGTCCGAGCTCGCCGGCGTGCGGGGTGAGCAGCGTCGCCGCCGGCCTCTCCGCGAGCTCGCCGAGCCGGCCGGCGAAGGCGGTCAGCCCGTCGGCGTCGATCACCAGCGGCGCCTCGATCCGGCGGGCGAGGTCCCGCGCCAGCTCGAAGCTGCCGGGGTCGCGGCCGAGGCCGGGGCCGAGCACGCCGGCGGCGGCGCGCTCGAAGGCCCGCAGCGCCGCCTTCGCCGATGCCTGCACCAGGCAGCCGTCGCCGCCGGGACAGGCGACCGACATCACCTCCGGCCGGGCGATCTCGAAGACCAGGTTGAGGTCTGCCGGAACCGCAACGGTCGCGTAGCCGGCGCCGGCGCGGATCGCCGCCAGCGAGGCCATCCGCACCGCTCCGGTGAGGCCGCGGGAGCCGCCGGCGATCGCCACTTGGCCGGAGCTGAACTTGGTCGACTGCGGGCCGCGGCGGGGCAGCAGGTCGAGCACCGCGGGGCCGATCTCGCCGCCCGCCGGCTCGCCCGGCGCCCCGGCCGGAATCCCGATCGGCGCGATCCGCAGCTCGCCGGTGCGCCATTTGCCGGGGGCGACCCGCTGCCCGAGCTTGGCGGCGTGGAAGCTGACCGTCACCTCGGCCTCGACCGCCTCCCCCGCCGCCTCGCCCGTCGAGGCGTCGACGCCGGAGGCGATGTCGCAGGCGACGACCGGCGCCTGGCAGCGATTGATCGCGGCGATCGCCGCCGCTGCCGGCTCCCGCGGCGCCCCTTCGAAGCCGGTACCGAAGATCGCGTCGACCACGACTCCGGATCCGGCCAGCCGCGTCGGCAGATCCCCTTCGATCAACTCCCCCCCGGCCTGCTCGAAGTTCGCTCTCGCATCCCCCCGCAGCTGCTCCCCCGGCCAGAGCAACAGCACCTCGACCTCGAACCCCATCTCCCGCAGCAGCCGCGCCGCGACGAACCCGTCGCCACCGTTGTTCCCCTTCCCGCAGACGGCCCGCACCGGCCCCTCCGGCGCCAGCTCCGCCACCGCCTCGGCCACCGCCCGTCCCGCGGCCTCCATCAGCTCCAGCGAAGGCACCCCCCGCTCCTCGATCGCCCAGCGATCAAGGGCGCGCATCCCCTCGGCGTCGTAGAGCGGCTCGAGCCACGGCTCCATCTGCCAAGCCTATGCGCCGGTCAAGCAGCTGGGTCCAGGAGGGGCGGGTGCCCCTTCGATGGAGGCTTTGGGTCAAGCTGCCGGGGCTCGTCGGTCCCTGTGGGGACATACGGTCTCCAGCGAAGGGGCGCCCTCCCCTCCTGGACCACCTCCGTCCCTCGGCGCTACTTGCCGACGCCGACGATCATCTTCGCCGTGGCCAGCTCGCCCGACGCTTCGGAGCCCAGCGCGACGTAGTCGATCTTGGTCAGGTACCGCTTTGCTTCCCGGAAGCCTTCGTCGCCCGGCGGGACCAGCGCCGAGGCGAGGTTCAGCGCCGAGGGCCCATCCACGAAGGCGGCGATCGGGGTGCCGCCGAGGGCGCTTTCGGCTTCCTCGAAGGCCGGGTTGTCGGCGAGGGTCTCGTTCGATTGCTGGAACGCCGAGAGCGTTGCGGCGAGGCCGTAGCCGATCACGATGCGGCTGCCTTTGGCGGCGACGACGACCGGCTGGCGGCCCAGTTCCGGGCTGCGGATCGAGAACCCGCTGGCGCCTTCGGTGATCTTGGTGACGCCCGAGACCCCCGCTTTGCGCAGGAAGAGACCGACGTTGGAGACAGTGTTGGTCGCCTCGGTCCCGCTTTCGGCTTCCATCACCACGGCTCCTGCGAGGGTTCTCTTACTGTTGCCGGTGACGTAGACACCGACGTCGCCGATCGAGCCGGCGATCGCTTCGAGGTCGATGCCGGCGTCCTTCAGCGCCTTCTTCAGTTGGTGCGGCGGCACCTGGCCGGGGATGCCGGTTTCGTCGATCTGATCGATGCCTTCGTTGAAGCGCTTGCCGAATTCGGCCGAGGCAAAGGCGCCTACCGCGCTTCCGGGCAACGAACCGAGCAGCTTGGAAGCGTCGCCCGAAGGCGGGTTCTTGCCGCTGATATTGCTGCTGAAGTCGACCTCGACGTTGTCGGAGCTCGGTATGAGACCGGCCACGGCCGTGGCTTCCCGCGGTTCGATGCCGACGCTGTCGAGGAAGGCCTGCGTGTTGGCGTCGATTTCGTTGCCGGCTTCTTCGATCAGGCCGCCGATATCGACGTAGGCGGCCGCGACGCTTTCGTCGGGGACATGGCCGATCGCGCTGGTGAAGGCGTCCTGGCCGGCGAGGTTTTCGCCTTTGGAGGCGTCGACCATCGACTTGAAGATCGCTTCGTTTTCGGCGACGACGACGAGTTCGTCGAAAACGCCGATTGCCGAGCCTTCGTCCTCGACCTTGAAATCGACGCCTTCGTAAGAGCCATCCTCGAGTTCTTCACCCCGCGCTTCCGCCTGCTTTTCGATGAAGGCGCGGGCTTCGTCTTCATCGGTGACCTGGATCGCGGCGCCGTAGCCTTCGAAGTCCTTCCCTCCGTATTCCTGCAGAAAGAGGCCGCCTTCTTCGCCGAGCCAAGGCTTGACTTCCTTGTCGAAGTCAAATTCCTCGCCTTCGCCGGCAGCAGACTTTTCGAGTTCTTCGACGATCAGGCCGCCAAGGTCGTCGACGCCGGCGATCTCCTTCGCCAGCGTCTCGATGTTCTTCTTCGTTTCGCCTTCCGGCTGCAACGTGGCGGACACGTAGAGAGGGACGCCAGGAGGCATGACCGAAGCCGGATCGGCCCCACCGCCGCCGCCGCTGCCGCTGCAACCGGCGACCAGCGCAGCAAGCAGGCCGGCGAGGAAGACCGGGAGGACGAGGCGGACCTTCACGAGGGCGGGCATCCTAGCGTGCCCATTGGACAACTTCAGCTCACCGAACCGCGGCGGCCAGGACCTCACTCGACCGTGACCGTCTTCGCCAGGTTGCGGGGCTGGTCGACGTTGAGGCCGCGGGCGCGGGCGATGTCGTAGGCGAGCAGCTGCAAGGGCAGGATCGCCACGATCGGCTGCAGGATCCAGTCCGTCGCCGCCACCTCGACGACCTCGTCGGCCACTTCGGCGACCCGC
Source organism: Solirubrobacterales bacterium (assembly GCA_035708105.1). Taxonomy (GTDB): domain Bacteria; phylum Actinomycetota; class Thermoleophilia; order Solirubrobacterales; family 70-9; genus VAYN01. Next base: position 17,038 of record DASSTG010000023.1, read on the forward strand.
TCGTCGCCCGCGGTCGCCACGGCGATGGTGGTCGCGCCGCGGGCCCGCACCTCCTCGACGTTGGAGAGGACCTTCTCCAGCACCGGGCTCCGGGTGGCGATGCAGATCACCGGCGTCGACTCGTCGAGCAGGGCGATCGGGCCGTGCTTCATCTCGCCGGCGGCGTAGGCGTCGGTGGGGATGTAGCTGATCTCCTTCAGCTTCAGCGCCCCCTCGAGGCAGACCGGCAGCCCGATGTGGCGGCCGAGGTAGAGGAAGAAGTCCTCCCGGCTGTGGTCGGCGGCGATCGCCCGCGCCGCCTCCTCGCACGTCGCCAGCGTCTCTTCCATCCGCGAGGGCAGCGCCTTCATCTCCGCCACCAGCTCTCGCAGCCGCTCCGCCGGCAGCGTCCCCCGCAACTCGGCCAGCCGCAGCCCCAGCAGGTACATCGCCGCCACCTGGGCGACGAAGGTCTTGGTCGCGGCGACGCTGATCTCCATCCCGGCACGGATGTAGAGGACGGCGTCGGCGTCGCGGGTGGCCTGGCTGCCCATGATGTTGGTGACCGCCAGCACGGTGGCGCCGGCCTCGCGGGCAAGCCGCATCGCCGCCAGCGTGTCGGCGGTCTCGCCCGACTGGGTCATGCCGATGACCAGGTCCTCCGGCCCGACCACCGGGTTGCGGTAGCGGTACTCGGAAGCGATGTCCATCTCCACCGGCACCCGCGCCCACTCCTCGATCGCGTAGCGGCCGACGAGGCCGGCGTGGTAGGAGGTGCCGCAGGCGACGATCACGATCCGCCGCACCCCGCGCAGGAACTCGTCGGAGAGCGCGACGCCGGTGAGCTCGACCCCTTCGGTGCCGGGCAGGCGATCGGTGATCGTCTCGGCGACCGCGTCGGCCTGTTCGTGGATCTCCTTCAGCACGAAGGTCTCGTACCCACCCTTCTCGGCGGCGTCGGCGTCCCAGGTCACCTCCTCCGCGCTCCGCTCGACCGGGTTGCCCTCGGCGTCGGTGACGCGGATCGCCCCGGCTTCGATTTCGGCGATCTCTCCGTTCTCGATCGGCACCGCCACCCGGGTGTCGGCGAGGAAGGCCGGGATCGCCGAGGCGAGGAAGGTCTCGTCCTTGCCGAGGCCGGCGATCAGCGGGCACTCCTTGCGGGCCCCGACCAGCCGCTGCGGCTCGTCGGCGTGCATGGCGACGAAGGCGTAGTGGCCGCGCAGCTCGGCGAACGCGGCCCGCACCGCGGCGGCGAGATCGCCGTCATAGTGGCCGGCGATCAGGTGGGCGACCACCTCGGCATCGGTTTCCGAGCTGAAGACCTGCCCCTCTTCCTGCAGGTGACGGCGCAGCTCGGTGTGGTTCTCGACGATCCCGTTGAGGACGATGTTGATCTCGCCCTGCTCGTCGCTGTGCGGGTGGGCGTTCTCCTCGGTGACGCGTCCGTGGGTCGCCCAGCGGGTGTGGGCGAGGCCGATCGTCGCGTCGGCCTCGGCGACGGCGACGGCGCCCTCGTCACGCGGCTCGGCGACCGCGGCCCGCAGGTTGGCGAGGTTGCCGACCGCTCGGACCGAGTCGATGTGGCCGTTGTCGAGCAGGGACAGGCCGGCGGAGTCGTATCCGCGGTACTCGAGCTTCTCGAGACCGGCGATCAGGAGATCGCGACAGGGTCTCTTGCCCACATATCCGACGATGCCGCACATGGAGCCTCCGGGGTTGAAGAGGACGAGAAAGGATAAGGGCCGACCCCGGCCCGGGCAAATCGGCGCCTAGATGGCCGGTTCCGAGCCCCCGCGTGCGAGGAGGACCGCCGGACCAAGCAGATCGAGGACGCAGGAGGCGAAGCGGCCTGCAAGGCCGTAAGCCGACGAGGACGACGAGCTGCGCGGCGTCCGGTGGTTCATCCGCGTGCGCGGGGGTTCGGGATCGGTC
>DASSTG010000024.1:0-35201 GCA_035708105.1 Solirubrobacterales bacterium
AACCCGGCCTCCAAGGACCCCGATTACCAGTTCCGCCTCGCCGCCGAGGCCGGCTACTCGGCCCTGGCCTGCCAGATCGGGATGGCCGAGAAGTACTACCCCGACTACGCCGGCCGGGTGCCGCTGATCCTCAAGGTCAACGGCAAGACCGACATCCCCTCCTCCTCGAAGGCGCTCTCGACCTGCAACGCCGGCGTCGAGGACGGCGTCCGCCTCGGCGCCGACGCGATCGGCTACACGCTCTACGTCGGCTCGCCGCGCCAGGACGAGGACCTCGCCCAGCTGCGCCGCGTGCGCGAGGAATGCGACCGCTTCGGGATGCCGCTCGTCGTCTGGTCCTACCCCCGCGGCGAAGCGGTCGAGGCCAAGGGCGGCCAGAACAGCTTCTACGCGATCGACTACGCGGCGCGGATGGCGATGGAGATGGGCGCCGACGTGGTCAAGCTCAACATGCCGAAGATCGACGCCGGCAAGGACAAGGACGCACCGGCGCCTTACAACGAGATGGAAGTCGACCAGACCGAGGCGATCCGCCAGTGCGTCGAGTCGGCCGGGCGCGCCCTCGTCGTCCTCTCCGGCGGCTCCAAGACCGACGACGAGACCGTCCTCCAGAACACCCGCGACGTGATGCAGGCAGGCGGCTCCGGCGTCATCTTCGGCCGCAACGTCTGGCAGCGCGAGTGGAGCGAGGCGCTGAGCATCATCGAGCAGATCAAGGAGACGCTGCTCTCGAACGTACGTCGCACCCCGTAGGGGAGAGATCGGTCGCGCCGCGCCCTTGAGGAGAGGTGCGGCGCAACTTCGGCAGCCTCCTTCTCCTCGCCCTCGTGGCGCTGGTTCTGATCCGGCCTTGGGAGCACCTGCGGCTGGGCGGTCCGCCGCCGCGCAGCGCCACCGCTTACGTGCTGCGGGCGGTCGACGGGGACACGATCGAAGTGCGGCTCGACGGCCGCCGCGAGGACGTCCGCTACATCGGCATCGACACCCCGGAGACGGTGAAGCCGGGAACGCCGGTGCAGTGCTTCGGGCCGCAGGCGCACCGCTTCAACAGCCGCCTCGTCAGCCATCGCCGGGTGCGCCTCGTCTTCGGCGAGGAGCGCCGCGACGTCTATGGCCGCCTGCTCGCCTACGTCTACCTGCGCGGTCGCTTCGTCAACGCCGAGCTGGCGCGCCGCGGCCTGGCGCGGACCCTGACGATCCCGCCAAACAACCGCTTCGCAGGGCGCTTCACGAGGCTTCAGAACGAGGCCGCGCGAGCCGGCCGGGGCCTCTGGGGCGCCTGCTGAGATGTGAGCGGACTGTGAGCCGTGCAAGATCTTTTGCTACGGTGCCCGCTGTTCCCGGGCCACCCCCACTGGCCGGCGGAGCGTTTTCCTTATGAGAATGCGACAGAGCATCTCCCAGTTCGAGACGGCCTTCGAGCAGGAGACCTACCTCGAGCGCCGCCGCCGAGAGCAGCTGCGGCGCCGCGCCGCCAACCGCTCGCGGGCGCGCAAAATCAACCGCGTCGAGCAGCAGGGGAAGGTCCGCTTCAGCGTCCTCGCCGTCTGCCTGACCGCGACCGTGATCGTCGTCGTCGTAGCGATGTTCGAGGCGCTCGCCTTCCTGATGTCCTAGCCCGGTCTCCCTCGCCGCCCCCGAATGCCCTCCTTCAATAGACTCGCGCGCCGATGGCTCGACGCTCACTGAAGCCGCAGCTGAACCAGATCCGCGCCTGGGTGCAGCAGGGCCGCACCGACGCGTGGATTGCCCACCAGCTGGAGATCAGCGCCCAGGAGCTGCGCGAGTTCCGCAAGCAGTACGACCTCTCCCCGGACGCCGAGAACGCCAGCTCGAACGAAGTCGACCTCCGCGACGAGATCGAAGCGGAGATCGAGGCCGCCACCGAGGCCGAAGAGGCGGAAGAGACCGAAGAGGAGGTCGAGGGCGAGGAGGACGAGGAGCGCGAGGAGCGCCCCGAGCCCGGCGCCGGTCGCCGTCGTCGTCGTCGCCGTGGCCGCCGCGGCGGGCGCGGGCGCCGCAAAGAGATCGAGGCGACCTTCGATCACGGCGAGACCGACGGCTACGGCCTCTGGCTCGACGCCGCGGTGAAGGAGAACCCCGTCTACAGCGAACACTGGGCCGGCAAGCGCGACGTCACCGTCCGCATCGAGGCCGACCAGATCGTCATCCGCCGCGCCGGCGAGAGCGTTGAGGACGGCGGCGGTCCCGAAGCCGAGTCCGACGAGTCGGACGAGTAGTCAGACCTCGAGCTTCCTGCCGCCGGCGAAGTCCATGGCACCGCGCAGGTAGAGCCAGAAGGCCGCGTCGGCGAGCGCCTGCGACTCGTCCTCGATCGCCGGGGCGACGTCTATCGCCACCTGCTGGCACCAGTCGGTGCCCTTGCCGTAGAGATCGGCGAGCTCGGCGGCGCTGAAGGTCGGGCCGATGCGGCGCCGCAGCTCGTCGCGGATCGCCTCCACCACCCGGTCGGCGAGGCGACGGCGGCGCGGGTCCTCGATCGCCTGCAGCGCCCGCCTTCCCTCCTCCCACTGGAAGAGCGCGTTCTCGAGTGGATAGGCCACGGGCCGAGGTTACCCGGCGACTTCTGCCGGGAACCCGGTCAGCTGCTCGGCGTGTTCGGGATTTCGCGGAGGGGAGCGTTGCGCGGGCCGCAGGCGCCGGGGTCGAGCCGGCCCCTCACCCTCCAGACGGAGACGGGGCCTTCGCGGAGGATCGGCTGCACCGCTCCCTCGCCGCGCAGCCAGCGGGCCTCCGGCGAGGCGATCGGGCTGCCCGGGTGGAGGAAGTCGAGGAAGGGGGCGGTGACCAGGTAGTCGAGATCGGCGGCGTTTACCGCGGCGCGGAAGGCCGCGCAGGTCGGGATCGCGTTGAAGGCGCCGTGAGGACCGGCCTGGCCGAGGTAGGTGACGTGGTTGGTCAGGTCGGTGCCGTAAAAGCCGTAGCCGGCGAAGCCGGCGGTGCTCCCGGCCAGGCCGATGCGGGCGTGGTCGACGCCGCGAGCCCAGCGATAGGCCTGGTCGAGGTCCATGCCGGGAATCTGCTCTTCTTTCGAGCCGGCGTTGGCGAAGCGGCCGTCGAGGTAATGGCGCTGGAGCGGATAGCCGCCCGCGACGAAGGCGATGAGGAGCGCCGCGGCGCCCGCCAGGAGACCGGTCGTGAGCGTCCCCCGCGCGCGCAGGTAGAGCAGCAGCGCCGGCACGCCGACGACGAGGAGGACGAACAGCAGCGCGAAGACCCGCGCCTGGTCGTGGAGGGCGTCGTCGGGGCGGTTGGTGGCGAGGAAGACCACGACGAGGGCGGCCATCACCCCCCACTGAGCCCGCCTGCCGTCGAGCCGGCGGTCGAGCGGCACGAGGACGATCCCGGCCAGGAGGGCGGGGATCACGTAGCGGATGTTGATCCCGAAGCCGACCGGTTCGCCGGCGGCGCCGGCGGCGCTGAGCGGGGTGAATACGTATGCGACGAGGCCGAAGAGGGCGGCGGCTCCGACCCAGCGGATGATTCGGTCCCGGCCGCGGAGAATCGCCAGCAGCGCCGCCGCGGCGGCGCCGAAGACGACCAGCGGCCAGAGAGCGCCGAAAGCCTCGTGCAGGCCCGGAGCGAAGTAGTGGCGCCAGACGCCGGTGTCGGTCAGGTAGTGGGCGATGCTGAAGTCGGGGCGGCCTTCCTGAAGTCGCTCCGGGTGGGGCAGCGAGATCGGCCCCAGCGATTCCACCTCCGGCAGCGGGTTGCCGGCGACGACGAGGTTGCGCAGGTACCAGAACGCCCCGCCGGACAGAGCGGGCAGGAACCACCATCCGAACGCCGCGCCCCGCCTCCCCCCTGACGCCAGGACGACCACCGCGACGGTCAGCGCCGCCGCCATCGCCAGCCCGGTCACGCGCGTTCCCGCAGCAAGCCCCGCCGCGAGCCCGGCAGCCGCCAACGCCCATCGATCCCAGCCATCCCGACGCTGCCGCCACCCCTCGACCAGGATCGCGATCGAGGCGAGGAGCAGCGCCGCGGCGGCAAGGTCGTTCTTGGCGGCGCCGGGGTCCCTCACAACCAGCGTGTGGCACTCGAGCAGGATCGCCGCGGCCACCCCGGTCACAGCTCCGCGTCCGTACGGCCTGCCCACGCAGTAGGCCGCCAGGAAGGCCATCGCCAGCCAGCCGAAGTTGAGGAACAGGCTCAGCGTGTCCCTGCCCGTGAGCAGGATCCCGACCGCATGCAGCAGCTCGGAATTCTGGGGGTAGAACCAGTTCGTGAAGACGGTCTCCACGTGATGCATCCCGACTACGGAATGCGTCTGGACCATGTCCACCGCGAACGGCATGTGGTACCAGAGCGAGTCGAAGTTGAAGATGCCCCGGTCCAGTGCGTGCTTCGTCGTCACCGCCCAGCTGAAGACGGTTGCCGCGATCACCAGCGTCATCACGAGTAGCGAGACGGGTGCTTCCGGGCCGGCGGGTCCTGTCACCGCAGGGGACCCACCCCCCCTTCCGGTAGCTAAAGCTTCCTCAGGGGGGGTCCCCCCTACGGCGCCACCCACCGGCAGGAGCCACATGGCTAGACCCAGAAGAACCGACGCCGCGATCAGGGTTCCGGCGTAGAAGAGATCGAAGGTCCCGAGGATCTCGGAGATCCAGATGAGGAGAGTTACGAAGGTGACCGACTCCACGAGGCGTGCCGGAGCGCCTACCCAGGATGGCAACAGCGTTTGGCGGAGTCGATAGGCCGCGAGCGCCAGCGGCACGACCACCAGCGCCAGCTGGGCGGCCCCCAGCAGGTAGGAGCCGAGGTCAACCATCGGTGGCTCCGTGGAGGCGGCTCAGCCGCCGAGGCGGCCGCGGATCACGACCGGCGATTCGCCTTCGGCGACCATGCCCTGGATGCGGGCCGCCCGCTCCACGACCATCGCTTCGCCGGAGGACTGGATCCGGTTGTGCAGCTGCCGGTTCTCCTTCAGCAGCTCGTGCAGCTTCGCTTTCGCCGCCGTGGTGCCGGTGTAGGTCTTGAAGAAGTCGATCGAGGGGTTCAGGTAGGAGTAGAGAACGGCGGCGAGGACGAGCGTGAGGGCGATGCGGCCGACGCGGTCCCACCTGATCCGGCTCGGGCCGGTGCGGGCGGCGGGGCGGCGTTTGCGGGGTGCGGGCCGTCTTGCCACCCCTTCCCTTTTGCGCCTTAGAGGCGATTTCCTGCTTGCGCGAACGCGTTCAGGCCAGGAAACCGTGCGGCGTCGCCCAGCTCCTCCTCGATCCGCAGCAGCCGGTTGTACTTGGCGACCCGATCGGAGCGCGACGGCGCCCCCGTCTTGATCTGGCCGGCGCCGGTGGCGACGGCGAGGTCGGCGATCGTGGTGTCCTCGGTCTCGCCCGAGCGGTGGGAGATGACCGCGGAGTAGCCGGCGTCGCGGGCGGTGCGGATCGCCTCCAGGGTCTCGCTCAGGGTCCCGATCTGGTTCACCTTGACCAGGATCGAGTTGCCGACGCCGAGCTCGATCCCGCGCCGCAGCCGCTCTGGGTTGGTGACGAAGAGGTCGTCGCCGACCAGCTGCACGCGCTCGCCGAGGCGCTCGGTCAAGAGCTTCCAGCCCTCCCAGTCCTCCTCGTCCATCCCGTCCTCGATCGAGACGATCGGGTAGCGCGAGCAGGCGTCCTGCCAGTAATCCGCCATCTCCTCGGAGGAGAGGGTGCGGCCCTCGTGCTCGAGCACGTAGGAGCCGCCGTCGAAGACCTCGCTGGTGGCCGGGTCGAGGGCGATGAAGACGTCCCTGCCGGGCTCGTAGCCGGCCGCCTCGACGCCGCCCAGCACCGCCTGCAGCGCCGCCTCGTTGGAGTCGAGGTCGGGCGCGAAGCCGCCCTCGTCGCCGACCGCGGTCGAGCGCCCCTGCGAATGCAGCGACTTCTTCAGCGCGTGGAAGACCTCGGCGCCGATCCGCAGGCAGTCGGAGAAGCTTCCGGCGCCCGCCGGAACGATCATGAACTCCTGGAAATCGACCGAGTTGTCGGCGTGGGCGCCGCCGTTCAGCACGTTCATCATCGGCACCGGCAGCACGCTCGGCTCGCCGCCGCCGTAGAGCTCGGCCAGGTAGCGGTAGAGCGGCTGCTGCGAGTCGGCCGCCGCCGCCTTCGCCGCCGCCAGCGAGACTCCGAGCAGCGCGTTGGCGCCGAGCCGGCCCTTGTTCGCGGTGCCGTCAAGCTCGATCATCGTCCGGTCCAGCGCCCCCTGCTCAGCCGCCCGGGCCCCGGTCAGCGCCTCGGCGATCTCGCCGTTGACGTTGGCGACGGCCCGACCGACCCCCTTCCCCGCCCAGCGCTCGCCGCCGTCGCGCAGCTCGACCGCCTCGAACTCTCCCGTCGAGGCGCCGGAGGGGACGGCCGCGAGCCCGCGCGATCCGGACTCCAGGACGACTTCCACCTCGACCGTGGGGTTGCCGCGGGAATCGAGGATCGGGCGCGCGTGGACCTTGGCGATGGTGCTCACGGGCGCGCCAGTCTATTCAGCAGGGGCGGTAGGGCGTCTCGCGCTATTCGCCGGTTTCGGCCGGCGGGGCGCCGGTCGGCACTTCCGTCGTCGCGCCTGGTTCCGCGGTCGAAGATTCCGGGATCGGCCGCTGCGGGAACGGTTCGCCTCCCGGTTTCTGCTCGGTGACGCTACCCGGAAGGGCGGGCGAGTTCGGCGTTACCGGCGCCGGGCATTCTTTGGCCGGGGCTTTCGGGTTGGCTTCGTAGCACGCAGCGGCGGCGTTTTTGGGGTGCCCGGTGCCCTTGAAGTTGGCGCAATGTTCGATCTCGAAGCCGCCGGCGCAGTAGGTCCGCGAGGTCCAGGTCGATTCGAATTCGCGGGCGAATTCGCCGAGGAATTCCTGCTGCTTTTCGGATTTCAGGGTTTCTTCGATCTGGCTTTCGACTTCGCCCAGCGATTTGACCTTGGCCGGGTTCAGCTTCACCACTTCGAGCAGCAGGTAGTTCGTTTCGTATTTGACCGGCCCGACGAGTTCGCCGGTGGCCGCTTCGAAGATGTCCTTTTTCAGCGGTTCCTGGAGGAATTCTTCGCTGATTTCTTTCTGCAGGCCGCCTTTGGCTTTGCTGGTCGGGTCGCTCGAGTACTTCTGGGCCACCTTCTTCCAGCTGGCGGGCGAGTTGTCCTTGTCCAGCGCCTTCTTCGCCGCTTCGACCTTGGCCTTGTCTTTGTTGAGGACGAGGCGGACGTCGCGGCTTTCTTTCTGGGTGAACAGGGTGCCCTTTTCGGCGTCGTAATACGCTTCGACTTCCGACTTCGACGGTGCCGGCGCTTCGCTGTTGACCTGTTCCTGGATCGCCTGCACCAGCACCCGCTGTTCGACCCGCACGTCGACGTCTTCCTGGGTGAATTTCGCTTCCTTGAGGAATTTCTTGTAAGCGGCGGGGCTGGGGAAGCTCTGTTTCTTGATCTGGGCGAGTTCTTCTTCGACCTGTTTGTCGGTGACTTTGATGCCCATTTCTTCGGCCTGGCCGGTGATCCAGACCCGTTCGATCTGTTCTTTCAGCGCCGCTTCCTGGAGTTCCCCGTATTTCTTGCTGTCCTTGGCGGGCATCTTTTTCAGTTTCGCCTGGGCGGCCTGCTGTTCCACCCCGCGTTCGAGTTCCTTTTCGCTGATCTCCCCGATTTCCGCCGGGACGTTCGTGATCTTCGCCACGTCGCCGGAGGGGACGCTGGGCGAACCGATCCCCTGGGCGATGGCGAAGCCGACGAAGAGCAGCACGAAGATGGCGCCGAAGACGATCAGCGCCAGGCGCTGGCGACCGGCCGCTCGATCCCTTCCGGGTCCGCCTCTCTTCCCTGCTTTAGCTCCCACGCAGGCGGCAGCATAATCAAATCGCTCCGCTTAAGCAGCCTTTAGGCCGCCGCGGGCTCGACGGCGTGCCGCGCCTCACGCAGGCCCTCGGCCAGCGCCAGCACCGCGGCCAGCCGCTCCTCGGGGTCGCCGGCGACCCGCACGGCGGCCGTCTGCTCGCGCCATTCGTAGAGCGCGCCCTCGACCTGCTGGGCCAGCACGCCGGCGCCGGTCGAGTCGAGCTCGACGCCGGCGACGCTGAGGCGGCCGCCGCGAAACTCGACGCTGCGTGCGCCCGCCAGGCCGAGCTGGATCCGCGCCTGCTGCAGCTTCAGCAGGTTCTCGGCCGGCGGCGGCAGCGGGCCGAAGCGGTCGCCGAGCTCGTCGCGGATCGCCCGCAGCTGCCCCGGCTCGCGGGCGGCGACGATGCGGCGATGGACGTCGATCTTCGCCGCCTCGAAGGGGACGTAGCTCGCCGGCAGGTAGGCATCGACCGGCACGTCGAGGCGGACCGGCTCCGGCGCCTCCTCCCGTTCCTCCTCGCCGCCGGCCGTCTCGGCCACCGCCTCGTCGATCATCTGGCAGTAGAGCTCGAAGCCGACCGCGGCGACGTGGCCGGACTGCTCGTCGCCGAGCAGGTTGCCGGCGCCGCGGATGTCGAGGTCCCGCATCGCGATCCGGAAGCCGGAGCCGAGCTCGGTGTGGTCGGCGAGGGTCGAGAGCCGCGCCGCCGCCTCCCCGGTCAGCGCCTCGGCCGAGGGGTACAGCAGGTAGGCGAAGGCGCGCTCCCGCGAGCGCCCGACCCGGCCGCGGATCTGGTAGGCCTGCGAGAGGCCGAGCTGGTCGGCGCGCTCGACGATCAGCGTGTTCGCGGTCGGGATGTCGAGGCCGGACTCGATGATCGTCGTCGTCACCAGCACGTCGGCGTCTCCCCGCAGGAACGAGAGCATCGTCTCCTCGAGCTGGTTCTCCTCCATCTGCCCGTGGGCTTCGAGGAAACGGGCGCCCGGCACCAGCGCCCGCAGCCGCTCGGTGGTCTCCGGCAGCGAGTCGATCCGGTTGTGGAGGACGAAGGCCTGCCCCTCGCGCTCGATCTCGCGGTTGATCGCCTTGCCGACCAGGCCCTCGTCGTAGGGGCCGACGTAGGTGCGGACCGGGCGCCGTCCCTCCGGCGGCGTCTCGATCACCGAGATGTCGCGCAGGCCGGCCAAGCTCATCTGCAGGGTGCGCGGGATCGGCGTCGCCGAGAGCGCCAGCACGTCGACCTTCAGCTTCAGCTGCCGCAGCAGCTCCTTCTGCTTGACCCCGAACCGCTGCTCCTCGTCAACAACCACCAGGCCGAGCTCCTTGGCGCGGACGTCGCGCGAGAGCAGCCGGTGGGTCCCGATCAGGACGTCCACCTTGCCGGCCTCGAAGTCCTTCAGCACCGCTTTCACCTCGGCCGCCGGCCGCAGGCGGGAGACCCCCTCGACCCGGAAGGGCAGGTCGGCGAGGCGCTCGCGGAAGGTCCCGAAGTGCTGCTGGGCGAGGATCGTCGTCGGCACCAGGACCATCACCTGCCTGCCGTCGGAGGCGGCCTTGACCGAGGCCCGCAGCGCCACCTCGGTCTTGCCGAAGCCGACGTCGCCGCAGACGAGCCGGTCCATCGGCCGCTCCGACTCCATGTCGGCCTTGACCGCCTCGATCGCTTCCATCTGGTCGGCGGTCTCCCGGTAGGGGAAGGCGGCCTCCAGCGCGATCAGCCATTCGCCGTCGGGAGGGAAGGCGTGGCCCTTGCGGGCACGGCGCTCGGCGTAGAGGTTGAGCAGCTCGCCGGCGAGGGCGCCGGCGGCTTTGCGCGCCCGCGCCTTCATGTTCTGCCAGCGTTTGCCGCCCAGCGCCGACAGGGTGGGTTCGCCGCCGGCGCCGACGTAGCGGCTCAGTTTCGCCAGCTGGTCGGTGGGAACGTAGACGCGGTCTTCGCCTTTGTATTCGAGGTAGAGGTAGTCGCGGGTGACGCCGCCGACCTCGCGCGTCTCGAAGCCGGCGAAGCGGGCGACGCCGTGATCCTCGTGGACCACGTAGTCGCCGACCCGCAGTTCGGAGAAGGCGAGCCGGCCGCGCCCCGCGCCCGGCACCGGCTCCTCGCCGCGGCGGCGGTGGACGAGGCGGCGGAAGGGATAGACCGCGAGCTTCAGCTCGGGGCTGACGAAGCCCTCGCGCAGGCGCGCCTCGGCGAAGCTGAGCCCGGGTTCGGGCGAGAGGCGGCCGCCTTCGAGCAGGCGGGCGTCGAGCCGGTCGAGCCCGTAGCGAGCGCGCTCGGCCTCGCCGCGGCTGTCGAAGGCGACGACGGTACGGTAGCCGGAGCGGACCAGTTTCTCCAGCTCGCCCTCGGCCTCTTTGACCGAGCGGGCGGGCGACTCGGCGCGGGCGGCGCGGAAGGCCTCCTCGTCTCCCTCCCCTTCCTCGCCTTCGCCGGCCCCGACGAGCGAGAGCGCGGCGCGCCCGGCGAGCGGCGCGGCGACGTCGACGTAGAGGTGCTGGGCGTCGTCGGCGTGCATCGCCGTCGTCGCGTCCTCCCAGTGGTCGCGGAGCGCCGGCTCGATCTCCTCGGAGCCGACGAGGACCACGGCGGCGCTCGCGGGGACCAGCTCGAGCGGCGCCCGGAAGTGCTCCAGCGGCAGCACCTCGGCCAGGCTCGGGTGCTCGGCGCCTTCCTCCTCGGCGGCCATCGCCGCCAGCTCGGCCAGCTCACGGTGCTCGGCATCCATCTCCGCCGCCGGCGCCAGCTCGACCCGCTGCGCCTCACCGAGGGAGCGCTGGGTGAAGGTCGAGAACCAGCGCATCGACTCGACCTCGTCGCCGAAGAGCTCGATCCGCACCGCCCGCTCCTCGGTCGCCGGGAAGGCGTCGAGGATGCCGCCGCGGACCGCGAACTGGCCGCGCTCCTCGACCTGCTCGACCCGCTCGTAGCCGGCGGCGACGAGGTCGCCGGCGACCGCGTCGAGGTCGACCTCTTCGCCCAGCTCGATGGCGAAGCCGGCGGGGCGCAGCGAGGCGTCCGGAACCGCCTCGGCCAGCGCCGTGGCCGAGGCGACGACGACCGCATCCTCCTCGGCGCCGAGCGCGTCCAGGGCGTCGATCCGCAGCCCGACCAAGTGCGGCGGCGGGCTGACGTGGGAGGCGTAGCCGGTCCCCCGCGAGGGGTAGAGGCGGACACGGCGAGGCGCCAGGTAGGCCCGCAGGTCGGCGGCGAGGTCGCGGGCGGAGCGGTCGTCGGGCGCGACCAGCAGCGCCGGCCGCTCGGCCAGCCCCCGGTCGTCCTCGAGCAGCGCCGCCAGCAGCAGCGGCCGCAGCATCGTCGAGGCGCGGACCGTCGCCCCCTCCCCGCCCTCGGCCGCCACCCTCACGCGCGAGGCGAGCGCGTGCACGCGCTCGTTCTCGGCGGCAATGTCGATCAGTGGACGCAGGTTCATGGCAGCGAAAACGCCCAGAACCGGGTCCGGGCGGAGCGACCGATTCTAGGGCTCAGCTTCCGCTGTCCAGGCGGCGCCACCTCGCGCCCTTGCCCACGCTTTCGGACGCGAGCCGGCCCTCGTCGCGGAGGCCACGCAGGGCGAGGCGGATGGTCGGGTCGCTGACGCCCGGGAGCGCTCGTCGCACGTCGCTGATCTTGAATTCGATCGGGGCTTCGAGCAGGGCCCAGCGCTGGATCCGCTCCTGCTTGGTTCCGGTTTCCGTTCCTTTGCCGGCGGCGGCCCGATCTTCGAAGGCCTCGAAGGACTCGGCAAGGATCCTGACCAGGTACCCGGTCCACGGCCAGATCGAGTGCGAGCCCTCGTACCACCCCCGCTGGGACTCTTCGAGCGCCGCGTAGTAGGCGTTCTTGGATTCGTAGATCCGCTGCTCGACACTGACGTAGCGGGCGACTCCGTAGCCCAGCCGCAACAGCTCATGGGTCGTCGCCAGTCTGGCCAGACGGCCGTTGCCGTCCGGGACCGGATGGATCGCCAGGAGGTCGAGGATGAAGGCGGAGAGGGCGATCAGCGGGTGGACGCTCGCCTGGTCGAGGGTGTAGCCGTAGCTCGAGCAGAGGCCGACCAGCAGGCCCTCGGTCTCTCGCCATGGCGGTGGGCGGAAGATCACGCGCGTCGCGCCGTCCGGTTCGCGGTCGGCGATCCGGTTGTCCTCGCGCTTCAGGCTTCCGCCCGGGACGCCAGTGTGGGCCAGCATCTTGCGGTGGAGCTCGAGCAGCCGCGGAACCGTGAGGGGCTCGAGGTGCTCCTCTCGCATCAGGCCGTCGAGGGCGTCCGCATACCCCGCGAACTCCTTCTCGTCGCGGTTGCGGAAGCGCGGGCGATGCGGACCCGCCAGGCTCTCGGCCCGGGCTTGGTCGACCTCCACGCCCTCGATTGCGTTGGAGGCGGTGATCGACTCGACCTTCGTCTGCCGGGCAAGACGTCGCAGCAGCTCTGGAACCTGGTCTTCGTACAGCTGCTGTCGGCCGCTGCCCTGATCAACCCTCCCGAGGAGAGCGCCTAACCGGGGAGGCATGTCGGCAAAGGTCCGCGCAGGGTCTTGGAAGCTTTTCATTTGGGGTAACGGTCGCGCTATTGGGATAATTCAAGGGTACATTACCCTAATAAGCCGGTAGTTATCCCATTCTTATCTAGAATAAGAGGCATTACCCCAATCGAGGGGGGCGTCAGTTCGAAGTCGGCAGGCCAGGGCCCGTGCGCTGCCACTCGACCTGACCACGGCCCTCAACGGCGGAGCGGCCGACGACGTCGTCCCACTCGTGGAGCATCCGCTTCAGCTGGGCGACCGCCTCGGGGGAATGGGCGGCGACGCCGGCGGCGAGCTCCAGGGCCGCTTCCTCGGTGCCGGCGGCGGGGGCGACGCGGTTGACGAGGCCGAGCCGCAGCGCCTCGTCAGCGCCGACGGTCCGCGAGCTCAGCAGCAGGTACTTGGCGGCGGCGAGGCCGCAGAGGGTGACCAGGCGGGCCGGGCCGACCGGCACTCCGAGCGCCGCGCCGGGGAAGCGCAACCGCAGGTTCGAGCCGCCGACGCGCATGTCGCAGGCGACGGCGATCTCGGCGCCGCCGCCGACGACATCGCCATGGCAGGCGGCGATCGTCGGCTTCGGGAAGGCGACCACCTGGTCGTAGAGGTCGGCGAAGAGCTGCATGCGCCGGACCTTGCCTTCGGCATCGAGCTCCTCGCGCACGTCGGCGCCGGCGGAGAGGCCGAGGTGGTCGCCGGAGCTGATCACCAGCACCCGCACCGCTTCGTCGCCGCGGGCGACCGCCAGGTGCTCGAGCAACTCGACCAGCATCTGGGTGTTGATCGCGTTCCGCGCCTGCGGCCGGTCGAGCCGGATCAGCGCCACCCCCTGCTCGTCGACGGAGTAGGTCGTGACCTCGGTCTCGGGGGTGCCACCGTTCTCCGCGCTCATGCTTCCCCGGAAGCTATCCGTTCGACCAGGCGCTCGGTCTCCTCGGCGGCCCGCCCGACCAGCGCTTCGACCTCGCCCTTCGGCTCGCGGAAACGGCCGAGGACGTAGGCGGCGACGATCTCGGGATCGGTCGAGTCGGGCCGCCCCACCCCGACCCGGACCCGCCAGAACTCGGCCTCGCCGAATCCCTTTTTGAGGCTCTTCAGCCCGTTGTGGCCGGCGAGGCCGCCGCCGATCCGCGGCTGGATCTCCCCGAACGGGAGGTCGATCTCGTCGTGGACGACGACGACGCGGTCGAGCGGCACCTTCAGCGATCCGCGCGCCGGACCCGCCGCCTCTCCGGAGGCGTTCATGTAGGTCTGCGGCAGCAGCAGCGCGACCCGCGGCCCGCCCGGACCCGTGCGCCCTTCCCAGAGCCTGCTCCGGAACTTGTTCCGCGATCGCCCGAGGTCCCAGCGCCCGACCAGCTTCTCGCCGACCATGAAGCCGAGGTTGTGGCGGTCGTGTGCGTGCTCGGCCCCGGGGTTGCCGAGGCCGACGATGAGGATACGGTCGCCCTGCTCGCCGCTGTCGCGGCGGCGGAAGAGCGACAGGAGCTACTCGCCCTCGGAGTCGCCCGACTCGTCGCCGCCGCCCTCGCCCTCGGCGGCTTCGCCCTCGGCGCCCTCGCCCTCGCCGACCAGCTCGGCCTCCTCCTCGACCTCGGGAGCGACTTCTTCGACCCGCGGCGGCGAGACGGTGACGATCGTGATCTCCTCGGGCTCGTCGGCGACGAAGGTGACGCCGTCCGGAGCGGCGACCGCAGCCAGCGAGAGGGTGTCGTTGATCTCCATCGCGGAGACGTCGACGCAGATGTTGTCCGGGATGTCCGTGGGCAGCGCTTCGACCGTGACCTCGCGGGTTACGTGCTCGAGCACGCCGCCGCCGCGCACGCCGGGGGCGCTGTCGACGCCTTCGAGCTCGATCGCGACCTCGGCCTGAATCGCCTCTTTGAGGTTGACCTGCATCAGGTCGAGGTGCTGGATGCTGCCGCGCACTGGGTGGTGCTGCTGCTCCTTGATCACGACCGGGACCGCTTTGCTGCCCTCGATCTCGAGGTCGAAGAGGGCGGCGCCCGCTTGCAGGACGAGGCGGACGTCCCGTTCGCTCACCTGAAACGGCTTCGCCTCCGAACCGCCCGAGTAGACGACGCCCGGCACGACCCCCTCCCGGCGCATGCGGCGGGACGCGCGCGAGCCGAAGTCGGCGCGGGGAGCAGCTTTCAGCGTGGTGCGGTCGCTGGCCATCGGACGGGAGAGGATAGAGAAAGCCGCCGCAAAGGGGCGGCTGTGGCAACCTTGCCCCGTGGCCGACGACTCGAAGATCCCCAAAGGCCGGATCCGGCGCTCCGCCAAGCTGGGCTCGATCGTCGGCGTCCAGGGCGCCCGCTACGCGGGGACGAAAGCCACCAACGTCGGCCGCTCCGAGGAGGAGAGCAAGGAGCGGCTCGAGCAGCGCCACCTGGAGACGGCGATGAAGATGGTCGGCGCGCTCGGCCAGATGAAGGGCGCGGCGATGAAGCTCGGCCAGTTCGCCTCCTTCATCGACACCGAGTTCATCCCCGAGGAGTACCGCGACATCTACCAGGAGCAGCTGGCGAAGCTGCGCACCGACGCCCCCTCGATGCCGTGGGAGAAGGTCGAGAAGGTGCTCGAGGAGGAGTACGACGGCGAACCGCTCTCCGAGCTCTTCGCCGAGTTCGAGCCCGAGGCGTTCGCCGCCGCCTCGATCGGCCAGGTCCACCGGGCCGAGCTGCTCGACGGCCGCGCGGTCGCGGTGAAGATCCAGTACCCGGGGATCGCCGAGGCGCTCGACGCCGACCTGCGCAACGCCGGCACGATCGTGCGGCTGGCGCGGGTCCTCGCGCCCGGCCTCGACGCGAAGGCGATCGCGGCCGAGATCCGCGAGCGGGTGATGGAGGAGCTCGACTACGAGTACGAGGCCCAGAACCAGCGCACCTTCTCCCGCGCCTACCGCGAACATCCCTTCATCTACGTGCCGGAAGTGGTGACCCGGCTCTCGCGGCGGCGGGTGCTGGTGACCGAGCTGGTCGAGGGAATGGGGTTCGAGCAGATCAAGCAGCTGCCGCACGAGGAGCGCAGCCGCTTCGGCGAGATCGTCTTCCGCGGCAGCCTCGGCTCGATGTTCCACCTGCAGCACTTCAACGCCGACCCCCACCCCGGCAACTACATCCTGATGGAGGACGCCCGGGTCGCCTTCCTCGACTTCGGGATGACGAAGAAGCTCGACCACGAGCAGCTCGTGCTGGAGCAGCGCGCCTTCGACGCCGCCTCCCGCAACGACCCCGAGGCCTTCCGCCAGGCGCTGCACGACCTCGGCTTCATCAAGAACCCGTCCAAGCTCGACGCCGAACGGCTGATGGAGCACATGGGCGCGGTCGGCGGCTGGTACATCGAAGACCGCGAGATCGAGATCACCCCGCGGCGGGTGATGAAGATCATCGAGGCGACCAACGATCCCCGCTCGGAGTACTACGACCTGATGCGGCGCGAGTCGATCCCGGCCGAGGAGCTGATGGGCCGGCGGATGGAAATCGGCGTCGTCGCCGTGCTCGGGCAGCTGCGGGCGAAGCGCAACTGGCACCGGATCTTCCGCGAGTGGGTCTACGGCGACCCGCCGGCGACCGAGCTCGGCGGGCTGGAGTGGGAGTACTTCGAGGAGCGCGGGGTCAAGCGCACCCCGGGACTTGCCGAGAACGTCTGAGTCGGCGAAGCTCGACCAGTCCGCATACCCGAAGGGAGAACGATGAGCCGGATCAAACGCGGTTGGGGCCTGACCAAGAAGAGCTGGACGCTGCTGAACGAGCACCGCGAGCTGATCCGCTTCCCGCTCTACGGGGCGCTGGCGACGATCGTGCCGGCGGTCGTCTTCCTCGGGCCGGGGCTCTATCTGTTCGACCAGGACGAGCTGGCCGGGGCGATCCCGCTGGTCGTGATCGGCGTCTACGCCCTCAGCGTCGTCGGCTTCTACTTCAGCGTCGGCCTCGCGGCCTGCGCCGACATGATCTTCCGCGGCCAGGAGGCGACCGTCGCCGACGGGCTGGCGGTGGCCCGGGCTCGCTTCGCCCAGATCTGCGGCTGGGCCGCGGTCTCGACCGCGATCAGCGCCGTGATGGGCGTGCTCGAGAACCAGGGCGGCCTCGGCGGGCAGATCGCGGCGCGGCTGGTCGGCATGGCCTGGTCGCTGGTCACCTTCCTGGCGGTGCCGGTGATCGCCATCGAGGGCACCGGCCCCTTCGGGACGATCAAACGCTCGGCCTCGATGTTCCGCCAGCGCTGGGGCCAGCAGATCACCGGCAACATCGCCATCGGCGCCGCCGTCTTCCTGCTCGGGGTGCTGCCGGCGATCCTGCTGATCGTGATCGGCCTCGGCGTCTGGTCCTCAGCCTCCTTCCTCGGCGCCCTGCTCGTCGTAATCGGGGCGATCGTGCTGGCGATCGCCCTGCTGGTCTCGAAGGCGCTCAGCGGCATCTTCGGCGTCGCCCTCTACCGCTACGCCCTGGACGGTCAGGCCTACGGCCCCTTCACCCAGGAGGAGCTGGAGTCGGCGGTCCGGACCAAAGGCCGCCGCGGCCAGGCAACCCCGCCCGGAGCGACGCCGGGCACTGTCTGAGCAGAGACTCCGAGATTTTGGGGGCTATGACCCCCTCAATCTCGGAGATGCGCGAACAGGCGCGGGTCGTTCGAGCAGATGCCGTGGACGCCGGCCGCGACCAGGCGTTCCATGCGGGGCTGGTCGTCGACGGTCCAGGCGATCAGCTCGACGCCGGCGAGGTCGCAGATGCGGGCCAGACGGGGCGAGATCAGCGGGTGGTAGACCCACATCGCGGCGACGTTGAACTGGGGCAGCTTCTGGGCGGCCAGCCCCGGCAGCTGCGCGCGCATCCCGATCAGGGCGGCTCGCATCGGCAGCCGCGCCCAGCGCTTCGAGGTCCAGTCCTTGGTCACCTTCGGATAGGTCCAGCCGCGCCGCAGCTCCGGCTCCAGCTCGAGGATGCGTTTGAGCGTGTGCATCTCCATCGTCGAGACCATCGAGCGGCCGAGGAGGTCGCGCTCGCGCAGCGCCGCGACCAGCTCCTCCTCCCTGCCGGGCAGCTTGACGTCGAGGTCGATCTCGACCTCGTCCAGGGGCGGCTCGAGGAAGGCGTCGAGCGCCTTGGTCAGCTTCAGCGGCGTCCGCCGCTCCGCGTCCTCCCAGTCGTGGGCGATCACCAGCGGATGGCGCTGCTCCAGCGGCAGGTGGGCGTCCGGGAGCCAGAGCACGTCCATCTCGATCGTGTCCACCCCGGCCGCGACCGCGGCGTGGAAGGACTCGATCGTGTTGCCGGGCGCGATCAGGTCGGCCCCCTTGTGGCCGACCAGGCGCAGCCTGCGCGGCTCCTCCGCCAGCGCGCTCAGAAGAGCTGGTTCTCGCCGGCGAAGATCTCCGACACCGAGTCGTCGGTGAAGATGCGGCGGATCGAATCGGCGAAGGTGCTGGCGGTGGAGAGGACGGTGATGTTGTCCGGGGCACCGGGGCGGAGCGGCAGGGTGTCGGTGACGACGATCTGCTCGATCGCCGAGTTTTCCAGCCGTTCGTAGGCGGGGCCGGAGAAGACGCCGTGGGTGGCGCAGGCGATCACCCTGGCCGCCCCCTCGTCGAGCACGGTCTGGGCGGCGGCGCAGAGGGTGCCGGCGGTGGCGATCATGTCATCGACGAGGACTGCCGTCTTGCCCTTGACGTCGCCGACGACGTAGCCGATCTCGGCCACCGCCTGAGCCGGGCGCTCCTTCTCCATCACCGCCCACTGGGTGCCGATGCGGCGGGCGAAGTTGCGGGCGGTCTTGACCCGGCCGGCGTCGGGGGAGACGATCACCAGCTCCTCGGTCATTTCCTGGTCGACGAACCACTGGGTCAGCATCGGCATCGCCGTCATGTGGTCGACCGGGACGTGGAAGAAGCCCTGGACCTGGCCGGCGTGGAGGTCCATCGTCAGCACCCGGTCGACGCCGACGCCCTCCAGGCACTTGGCGACGATGCGGGCGGAGATCGGCTCGCGTGGGGCCGACTTCTTGTCCTGGCGGGCGTAGCCGTACCAGGGGAGGACGGCGATGATCCGGTGGGCGGAGGCGCCCTGGGCGGCGTCGATCATCGTCAGCAGCTCCATCAGCGCGTCGTTCGGGGTCATCCCTTCCTGCTCGTTGGCGCAGGTCGACTGCACGAGGAAGACGTCGGCGCCGCGGATCGACTCCTCGTAGCGGCAGTAGACCTCGCCGTCGGCGAAGGTCTTCAGCGTCACCTGGCCCAGGTCCAGTTCGAGCTTGCCGGCGACCTTGGCGGCCAGGTCCATCGAGCAGCGGCCGCCGAAGACCATCATCCGCTTCGAGTAGTCGTGGTCGATGGCGGTCGCCACCTGCGGGGCCTCCTCGATCGTGCTCACGGGCTCTCGTCCTCTCGCATTTGAGCCGCCTTGCGAGCGGCGTATCCGTCGATGTTCCTCTGCGCGTTGTCGCTCACGGCCAGGGCACCCTCGGGGACGTCGGTCTTGATCACCGCGCCGGCCCCAGTGTAGGCGGAGTCGCCGACTTCTACCGGTGCGATCAGCATCGTGTCAACGCCGATGCGGACATCGCGGCCGATCACGGTCCGGTTCTTGCGGAAACCGTCGTAGTTTGCGGTGATCGTGCCGGCGCCGAGGTTGCTGCCGGGGCCGATCTCGGCATCGCCGACGTAGGCGAGGTGCGGGACCTTGGTGCCCTCGCCGACGCGTGAGTTCTTGATCTCGACGAAGGTGCCGGCCTTGGCCTTGTCGGCGAGCACGGCGCCCGGGCGCAGGTAGGCGAAGGGGCCGACCGAGCAGCCCTCCTGGACGTCGCACTCGACCAGGTAGGAGTGAAGGACCTGGGAGCCGGCGCCGACCGAGCTGTCGATCAGGGTGCTGAGCGGGCCGACGACGGCGCCGGCGCCGACCGCGGTCGCGCCGCGCAGGGTGGTGCCGGGCTCGATCCGGGCGTCGGCGGCGATCTCTACGGCGGCGTCGATCCAGGTCGAGCCGGGATCGACGACGGTGACGCCGGCGAGCATGTGGGCCTCGAGCAGGCGATGGCGGGCCTCGGCCTCGACCGCGGCGAGGTCGACCCGGTTGTTGATCCCCATCGTCACCGCGATGTCGTCGGCGAGATGGGCGGCGACGACGTGGCCGGCTTCGCGCAGCGCCGGGAAGACGTCGGGCAGGTAGTACTCGCCCTGGGCGTTGTCGTTGGAGAGGCCCTGGAGAGCGGCGGCCAGCGGGGCGGCGTCGAAGGCGTAGGTGCCGGCGTTGATCTCGCGGATCTCGAGCTGCCAGGCCTCGGCGTCACCGGTGGCTTTCGCCTCGACCACCCGCTCGACCCAGCCATCGTCGTCGCGGACGACGCGGCCGTAGGCGCCGGGGTCGTCGAGCTCGATCGTCAGCATCGTCGCCGCGGCGCGCGAGGACTCGTGCGCACGCAGGAGGTCGGAGATCGTCGCGGCCGAGATCAGCGGCACGTCGCCGGAGAGGACGAGCACGGTCCCGGCTTCCTCGATCAGCGGCAGCGCCGCCCGGATCGCGCCGCCGGTGCCGTCGGGCCGGGGCTGCTCGATCGTCTCGACGTCCCCGGGAAGGCCGGCGGAAAGGTCGCGCCCCGGAGAGACGATCGCGGCGACGCGCCCGGCCCCCGCTTCGCGGGCAGCGACGATCGGCCAAGCCACCATCGGCCGGCCGCAGACGGGGTGGAGCATCTTCGGCGTCGAGGAACGCATCCGCGTCCCCTCGCCCGCCGCCATGACGAGGACTAGCGGGGAACTCACTCCCGAATCCTATTCCGGGAGCTCCGGCCGGCGGGTCCTGTCTCCGATATTGGGCTCTCCCTGCCGGGAGAGTCCTCAATATCGTCGCCACCCACCGGAGGAGCGTGGTCAGTTAGACATTCCTCGGCCGTAGACGCTCCTCCCGCGGGTATCGGAGACAGGACCCGCGGGCCGGAGCGCTCCGTCAGGTTCGCTTGGACAGCTCTTTGCCGAGCAGGGCCACCGAAGTGAGGGTCCAGCCGGCGAAGATCAGGTCGATGCCGACGAGGAGGCCGATCGCCCAGTCGGCGGAGCTGGGGAACTTGGCGAGGACGAGGACGCCGATCAGCAGGCCGCAGACGCCGCTGAGGCCGACCCAGCCGGCGTTCGGCCGGCCGCGGCCGAGGAAGGCGACGGTGATCCGGCTGATCCCCATCAGCAGGAAGTAGATACCCAGCACCAGGGTCAGCGTCAGGGTCCCGTTGTGGGGCTCGACGATCAGCCAGAGGCCGACGATCACCGTCAGCACCGCCCAGAACATGCGCCACAGCAGCGTCCCCACCGAATGCGCCGAGAACGCCGCCGCGACGAGGAAGGCGCCGACCGCCAGCAGCAGCCAGCCGATGAAGATCGCCGTCCCGACCGCGGCGACCGCCGGCACCAGGATCGCGATGCAGCCGAGCACGATCGCCACGATCCCGACCGCCATCAGGCCCTTCCAGCTGCGACTCAGGCCTTCGCGCACCTCGGGGTCGAGGGAGGCGCCACCGATCTCCATGGAGAAGAACCTAAACGGACCTCCGGACTAGATGGGCCTCCGGACGTCGATCAACGAATCCCGGTGTGGAATTCGACACCGTCTAGGTGCTCACATCCACACGGGGCTCCTTCAGCGGTACGCTCGGGCCACGATCCGGGGTGGTGTAGTTGGCCAGCACGCCAGGTTTTGGTCCTGGAGGCAGGGGTTCGAGTCCTCTCCCCGGAACTACTCCTCTACTCCTCCGCGGCCCGCGCGACCTTGCCGCCTTTCGCCCCCGGCTCCATCGCGGGTCCCCGCGGCGAGGCGATGCCCAGGACGCGCATCGCTTTCAGGCCCAGCCCCAGCTTCTCGCGGCCTTCGGTGCCGGCGACGTCGTGGCCGCAGAGCTCGCGCACGCGCTCGAGGCGGTAGCGGATCGTGTGGCGGTGGGTGAACAGCTGTTTGGCGGTGGCGGCGACGTTGCCGTCGTTGTCGAGGTAGGCCTCGACGGTCGCCACCAGCTCGGTCTCGTACTGCTCGTCGTATTCGACCAGCGGCTGGATCGTCTCGGCGTAGAAGCGTTCGAGCTCGGCCGGGTCCTCGCTCATCGCCGGCAGCAGCAGGCGGTAGGCGCCGGTGTCCTCGAAGGCGAGCAGCGGCCGCTCCTCCGCCTCGCCGACGTTGACCGCCAGGCGCGCCTCGCTGCCGGCCCGGTAGAGGTCGACCGGGTCGGCGCAGCGGCGGCTGCGCCCGACCGTGAGATGGAAGCCGCCGAGGCCGTCGTCGAGCTCGCGCGCGAGTCCGGCTGCGGCGCGGGCCAGCCGCTCGTCGTCCTCGGCGGGGACGATCGCCGAGACCTCGGCCGCCGCCTCGCCGCCGTCGCTGGCGGCGAGCGAACCCGGCGCCAGCGAGCGCAGCGCCCGCTGCGCCAGCACCAGCACCCGCTCGCGCCACTCGCCCGTCTGCGCCGCCCGCGGCGCCGCCCGCAGGATGACCACGCCGGCGCCGCGGTCGAGGTCGGCGCCGAGCTCCCCCGCTCGGGCGACGATGTCGCCCCGGTCGGTCACTTCGCGCCGCAGCACCGCTGTGACGAAGGCGCCGGCGGCCTCCTCGCTCTCCCACTCCGGCGAGCGCGAGCGCTCCAGCTCCAGCGCCAGCAGCGTCGTCACCATCCGCGCGAGCGCCGCGTCGGGCGCCGCCTTGGCCCGATAACGCAGCTCGCCGACGACGGTGTCGGCGACCCTGAGCTCGACCCTGGTCACGTTCTCGCCGCCCGAAAGCAGCCTCTGCTCCTGGTCCGAGGAGGCGCCGGCGACCGCGAGCACGGCGCTGGAGCGATCGATCAGAGCGACGCTGGCGTCCAGCAGCCGCGCCGCCGCCCGCGCCACCGCCGGCAAGCCCGCCCCCGACTCGACCGCGTCGGACAGCGCGTCGAGCAGCGCCGCGCGGTCGGGCTTTCCAGGGCTTTCAACGCCCTTTCTGGACTGCGCCTGCATCAGAGCATTATCAAGGACCACCATCGAGGCCGTCGGGGGCTAAGGCGGTCTGGCGTGGGATGGGTGCGCGGCTGACGAGCGCCGAACCAAGCGGGGCAAGGACGCAGGTCGTCCGAATAGCAGCGCTATTCGGACGATCGAGGACGCCGCACCGCGCAGCGTCCGCCGCCGTCAGACGCGTGCCCAGGACGCGTCAGCCCGCCTTAGGTCCCGTGGATGAAGTTGACGATGTCGGTGTAGTAGTAGACGACGACAAGGCCGATCACGACCCCGCCGAGGACCAGCGCGGCAAGCACGAAGAGCGAGAGGAAGCCCGCCGCCGCCTTCTCCCAGATCCGCCCGTAGGCGCTCAGCGCCGGGGTGAGGATGAGGGTGACGAAGACGACCAGGCAGATCGCCGCGGCGATCCCGTAGAGCAGGTACTGATGGTCGATCCTCGCAAGCGCGAAAACGGTCACTGCCGTGGATTCTGGCGCACTTGCGAGACGACCAGCCCCACCGCCGCGCAGAAGGAGAAGACCGCCGCCCCCAGCGCCCAGCCGCCGCTGACGTCGCTCAGGTAGTGCACCTGGAGATAGACGCGCGAGAGGCCGATCAGCGCCGTCAGCACGAAACCGGCCGTGACCACGGCGGCGCCGCGAGCCATCCCCGGCCGCAACCGCAGCACGATCGTCACCGCCAGCCAGAGGTAGAAGACCGAGTGGGCGGCGTGGCCGGAGGGATAGGAGGAACCCGAGCTGGAGACGAGCGGGTCGGGCGGGCGTGGCCGGCCGACCGCCTCCTTGATCCCGACGATCCCGATCTGGATGACGACCATCCCCGCGACCAGGACCCAGAACTCCGACCAGCGCCGGCGCCAGGCGAGCAGCGCCGCGCAGATCACCGCCAGGCCCCAGACGGTGGCGGTGGAGCCAAACCAGGTGACGACCTTGGCGATGCTGAGCAGGGCGGCGCTGTGGAGGTGGCCGACGATTTCCATCGCCGTTTCGTCGCCCGGCGTCGGCCCCGGTTCGCCGCCGAGGACGACGGCATATGCGACGAGGACGAAGGAGGCGACCGCCAGCGTCGCCATCAGCGAGGTGAATTCGAGGCCGAAGGTGCCGCCGGGCGTGACCCGGTCCCAGAGGAAGCGGAGCTGCGGCCGGCGGCCGAGCTCGACCAGCCGGCGCGTCGCCCGGTGCCCCTCCATCCAGCGCTGCGCCGCCTCCCGGTTCTCCTCCTCGCGGAAGTGACGGTAGAGGAAGACGATGCCGACGACGACGACGATCAAGGTCGCCAGCAGGAAGGCCCCTTTGGCCGCGTATTTGCCCGCGGTCTCGATGCTGCGCGAGAAGAAGTAGCCGACGAGGATGTGGGCGCTGGCCCAGAGGCCGGTGCCGAGGATCGAGTAGGGGACGAAGGCGCGATAGCGCATCCCCGAGCTGCCGGCGATGAACGGTGCGAAGGCCCGGACGAGGCTGATGAAGCGGCCGATGAAGATCGTCTTGCCGCCGTGGCGGCCGAAGTAGTCCTCGACTTTCTCGAAGCGCTCGTCGCTGATCCCGACCCGCGGGCCATGGTCGAGGACGAAGTCGCGCCCGAGCCTGCGGCCGAGGAAGAAGCTGGTGGTGTCGCCGAGCCAGGCGGCGAACCAGGCGATCGCGATCAGCAGGTAGATGTCGATCGCGCCCTGGCCGGCAACGGCGCCGCCGAGAAGCATCACCGTCTCCCCTGGCACCACCAGGCCGACGAAGGCACCGGTCTCGGCAAAGGCGAAGACCCCGACCAGCCCGTAGGTCCACTTCCCGAGCGTGGTCGAGATGTCTTCCAGCAGCTTCTGCAGGTCGAGGCTGCCGAGCTCGCGGCTGAGGAAGAAGTAGCCGATCGCCACGGCGACCGCGACGATCGCCAGCACGATCCGTTTGCGGGTGATCGGTCCCTCCTCGTCGCCCTCCCCCGGCAGCTTCATGGCGCCAGTCTGGCGCGCCCGGCGGCGCAGACGATCGCTTCGCTCGCGTCGAGAGTGCCGGCGGCGCGCTCCGCCGCGGCGAGGTCTCCGAAGAGGCCGACCGCGGTCGGGCCCGAGCCGCTGAGGATGGCGACGGGGGCGCCGGCGGCACGCAGCGCCTCCAGTGCCGCGCCGATGTCCGGGCGCAGCGAGAGAGCGGCCTCGGTCAGGTCGTTGACCAGCAGCTCGGGATAGGCAAGCGGCGAGGCGCCGGCGCCGGCTGCCTCGCGCAGGAGCACCGCCAGGTCTTCGAGCTCCTCGGCCGTGCGGCCGAGCCCGAGCCTGTCGGCCTCGGCGAAGACCTCAGCGGTGCTGAGGCCACCGCCTCCCGGAAGCAGCACCGCCGCGTGCTCGGCCGGCTCGGGCAGCGGCTCGACCCGCTCTCCGGCGCCCCGCACCAGCGCCAGGGAGGGGCGCAGCTGCGAGGGCACGTCGGCCCCCAGCTGCGCCGCCAGCTGCGGCAGGTCGGCGACCTCGCCCGCCGCCAGGCGCAGGATCGCGGCGGCGTCGCCGCTGCCGCCGCCGAGCCCGGCCGCGACCGGCACCCGCTTCTCGATCTCGACCCGCAGCGGCTCGTGCTCCCATCCGCGCCGGCGCAGCCCGGCCAGCGCCTTCGCCGCCAGGTTCTCCCCCCCGACCCCGGGGCAGATCACCTCGTCGCGCTCGGCCGGCGCCACCTCGATCAGGTCGGCCAGCGCCAGCGGCTCGAACAGCGAGCAGAGCTCGTGGAGGCCGTCCCCGCGCCGGGGGCCCAGGTAGACGCAGAGGTTGAGCTTGGCCGGGGCGTGGAGGCGCATGGCTAGCCGCGCAGCTTCGCGGAGAGGGCGGCGAATTGCTCCGGCGCCAGCTGCTCGGCCCGGGCGTCCTCGGGGAGCCCCAGCTCGGCCAGCGCCGCCCGCGCCGGCGCCAGCGAGCCCGGCCGCCCGTGCTCTAGCGAGCGCGCCAGCGACTTGCGGCGGTGGGCGAAGGCGGCGCGGATCAGCTCCTTCGTGCCGGCGTCGGCGCCGGGACCGATGCGCCGCAGGCGCAGGATCGCCGACTCCACCCGCGGCCGCGGCTTGAACACGGCCGGATCGACGGCCCGCACCAGCTCGACCTCGCAGGCGAGCTGCGCGATCGCGCTCGGCGTCCCGTAGGTGCGGCTGCCCGGCGCGGCCCGCAGCCGGTCGGCGATCTCGCGCTGGACCATCACCGTCCACCTGGCCAGCGAGGGCAGCTCGGCGATCGTCCGCAGGATCAGCGGCGTCGCCACCGAGTAGGGCAGGTTGGCGACCATGGCGAGAGGGGGCGGTCGCAGCGTGCCGAGCTCGAGCTTCATCGCATCGCCCCAGTGCAGCTCGACGTTCGGCAGCGCCTCGATTCGCTCCAGCGCCGGCTCCAGGCCGCGATCGATCTCGACCACGTGCAGGTGCGCGACCGCCGGCGCCAGCCGCTCGCTCAGCACCCCTTCCCCCGCCCCGACCTCGAGCACGACGTCGCCGGCGGCCAGCTCGGCGTCGCGGACGATCGCGTCGAGCAGGTTGGTATCGGCGAGGAAGTTCTGGCCGAGCCGGACCATCAGCTGATCGAATCGATCATCTACTACCAGCCGAACAGCGTCCGCGCGTTGGCCTCGACCGTCCGCTCCAGGTCCTCGTAGGTGACGCCGCGGACCTCGGCGACCGCGTGCGCCGTCTCGACCACGTGGGCGGGCTGGTTGCGCTTGCCGCGGTGCGGCTGCGGCGCCAGGTAGGGCGCGTCGGTCTCGACCAGGAGCCGGTCCTCGGGCACCTTCGCCGCCGCGAACAGCAGGTCCTTGGCGCTGGGGTAGGTGGCGTTGCCGGCGAACGAGCAGTACCAGCCGCGTTCGGCCGCGTCGCCGAGACGCTGCGGCGCCGAGAAGCAGTGCAGGATCACCGGCTGATCGCCGGCGCGGGCGTCGAGGGTGGCGAAGATCTCGTCGGTCGCGCTCGTCTCGCCCTCCCGGTCGCGGGCGTGGATCACGATCGGAAGGTCGAGCTCGATCGCGATCTCGATCTGGGCGGCGAAGGCGCGCCGCTGCTCGTCCGGGGTCGCGTGGTCGCGGTAGAAGTCGAGGCCGGTCTCGCCGATCGCTCGCACCTTCTCGTGCGCCCCCAGCTCGGCGATTTCGGCGGCGACGGCATCGTCGAAGCCACCCGCCTCGTTCGGGTGGCGCCCGACCGAAGCGAAGACCGCCACGTGGCGCTCGGCGCTCGCCACCGCCGCCGCGTTCGTCTCCCGGTCCATCCCCACCGTCAGCATCCGGCTCACCCCCGCCGCGGCGGCCGCGGCGACCAGCTCGTCCTCATCTCCGTCGCAGAGAAACAGGTGCGTGTGGGAGTCGATCATCGGCCGGATCAGCCTATCCTCGTCGGATCGCCGCCCGCCTCTGCCTCACGCTCCTCCTCGCCATCCTGCTGGGCCCGCCCGCAGCGGCGTCAGCCGCGCCGCAGCGGCCCTCCCACGTCTTCGTCATCGTGCTCGAGAACCGCGAGTACCGGGAAGTCGTCGGGAACCCGGCGCTGCCGTACTTCAACCAACTGGTGAAGCGGGGCGCCGTCGCCACCAACTACTACGCCGTCGGGCACCCGTCTCTCCCCAACTACCTTGCGATTCTCGGCGGCTCCACCTTCGGGATCACCGAAGACTGCACCGACTGCAGCGTCGAAGGGCCGAACCTGGCGACGCAGCTCTCTCGAGCCGGCATCTCCTGGCGTGCCTACATGGAGGGGCTCCCCTACCCGTGCTACAGCGGCGGCAACCTCGATTCGTACGCGAAGCGGCACAACCCCTTCGTCTACTTCCCTTCGATCACCGCCGTGCCGAAGCGCTGCGCCGACGTCGTTCCCGGGACCCGACTGGAAGAAGACCTCGAACACGAACGGCTGCCGCAGTTCGCCTGGCTCACCCCCGACGTCTGCAACGACGGCCACGACTGCCCCCTGCCCCTCGTGGACTACCACCTCTGGAAGCTGGTGCCGCAGATCACGCGGCAGCTCGGGCCGCACGGGCTCCTGATCGTCACCTTCGACGAGGGCACCACCAGATTCGGCTGCTGCGGGTCGCCGGGCGGCGGCCGCGTCGCCACGGTCCTGCTCGGCCCCGACGTGCCGCACGGGAAGGAAATCAGGCTGCTCTCCACCCACTACTCGCTGCTGGCGAGCATCGAGGACCGCTTTGGCCTGCCGCGCCTCCGCCTCGCCCGTTTCGCCCAGCCGCTCGCCCCGGCGCTCTTCCGCCCGCAGGGACTAGCCTCGCCGTGATGCCCGACTTCGCCGACTACTACCGCGAGATCTATGCCCGCGGGCTCGGCGGCGAGACGCCGGCGGTCCCGGTCTCGGTGGCCGAGCTGGAGGAGCGGGCGATGGCGGCGATGGCGGCGATGGAGCCGCGGATCGCCAACTACGTCGGCGCCGGGGCGGGGAGCGAGGAGACGATTCGGGCGAACCGCGAGGCCTTCCGGCGTCGGCGGATCGTGCCGCGGATGCTGCGCGACGTCTCCGCGCGCGGTCTCTCGACCACCGTGCTCGGCACCGAGATGCCGGCGCCGCTGCTGCTGGCGCCGATCGGCGTGCAGCAGGGCGTCCATCCCGACGGCGAGCTGGCAACCGCCCGCGCCGCCGCCGCGGTCGGTGTGCCGATGATCGCCTCGACCGCCTCGCACCATCCGCTCGAGGAGATCGCCGAGGCGGGCGGCCCCGGGGCGCCCCGCTGGTTCCAGCTCTACTGGCCGAACGACCCCGATCTCGCGCGCAGCTTCGTCGAGCGGGCCGAGCGGGCCGGCTACGAAGCGATCGTCCTCACCGTCGACACCTTCATCCCCGGCTGGAAGCCCCGCGACCTGCAGCAGGCCTGGCTGCCGTTCCTCGAAGGCCGGGGCGTCGGCAACTATTTCCAGGACCCGGTCTTCCGCGCCAAGCTGGAGCAGACGCCGGAGGAGGACCCCGGGATGGCGACCGGACAGTTCCTCGCCGTGCAGGCGAACCCGGCGCTGAGCTGGGACGACCTCGCGGCGCTGCGCGAGATGACCTCGCTGCCGATCGTGATCAAGGGGATCCAGCACGTCGACGACGCGCGCGAGGCGGCGGCGCGCGGGGTCGACGGCATCGTCGTCTCCAACCACGGCGGCCGCCAGGTCGACGGGGCGATCGGCTCGCTCGACGCCCTGCCGGCGATCGCCGAGGCGGTCGGCGACGACCTCGCCCTCCTCTTCGACAGCGGCGTCCGCAGTGGCAGCGACGTGCTGAAGGCGCTCGCACTCGGCGCCGACGCGGTCTGCCTCGGCCGCCCCTACCTCTGGGGTCTGGCGCTCGACGGCCAGACGGGAGTCGAAACCGTGCTGAAGATGGTCCTCGCCGAGCTCGACCTGACGATGGCCCTCTGCGGCCTCACCCGGCCTGAGGAGATCGGGCCGGAGCTCCTGGCCGCTCAGGGGCAGGAGTAGGGCAAAAGCGCCGCCGGCAGAGTTACCGGCGTAAACAGCGCCACAAGGGTGTCGAGCGTAGTGTTGAGCGCCCCCAGCGCCGAGCGCAATTCGTTCGACTGTTCCGTCAGTTTGGTCGCTTGGGTACAGAGTTCTCCGACCACCGGAACCGCCGCGATCGCTTCTTTCAGCTGGGCGTTGGTGATGCCTTTGAGGATCGCTTCGAGGCTCTGGACTTTGCTCAGCAGTTCGCTGACTTTGTCTTCGAGTTCGTTGACGACGACGTTTTCGTTGCGACCGGGGACGCCCTGTGGGCCGATGGCCCCGCTTGCGCCGGTTTCGCCGCGGGCCCCCTGTTCACCCTGCGGCCCCGGCACCCCGCTCGCGTACCAGGCCGTCTTCTTCCACTTCTTGGGACAGCGCACCTTGCCGTTGCGGACGACCCGCAGCGTTCCCCTGCCCTTGCCCTTCGCCTTGTAGCAGGCGTGGATCTTGCCGTCCTTGGCGACGATCCCGCGGGCGGCGACCGGCGCGCTCGTCAGCAACAGCGTGCCTACCGCGCACAGCAGACTCAGCCGGATCCATCTCCCTGAGCTTGCCATGCACCGAACCTACCCAGCGGCCCGCGGCGAAATCCCGCGATCCGACTTCTAGAGCCGAATCATGCAGATACTAGGTAGCCGCGTGCTCGATCTTCGGGAACAACGGCGGCACTCGCTCGACCTTTTGGCCACCTGCGCGCGACCCCAGCTCGGCCAGCTCGCGCGACTCGTCGCCGAGCGCCGCCAGCAGCGTCTCGCTGGTCTGCGGCAGGTAAGGGACGAGCAGCAGCGTCGTCACCCGCAGCCCCTCGACCAGGTTGTAGAGGACTTCGTCAAGCCGCTCGGGGTCGGCCTCGTCCTTGGCCAGCTCCCACGGCTTCGTCTCCTCGACGAAGCGATTGAGGCGGCGCACCAGCGCCCAGACGAGATCGAGCGCCTGGGTCAGCTCGGCCCGGTCCAGCAGGTCGCCGAAGCGGGCGACCGCGCCCTCGAAGTCCTCGGCCAGGGTCGCGTCGACCTGCGCCGCCGGCACGACGCCGTCGCGGTAGCGGTCGACCATCGCCAGCACCCGGCTGGCGAGGTTGCCGTAGTCGTTGGCCAGCTCGGTCTCGTAGCGCTGCTCGAAGCCTGCGGTCGAGATCGAACCGTCCTGGCCGAAGCTGACCTCCCGGAAGAGGTAGAAGCGCAGCGCGTCGGCGCCGAAGCGGTCGATCACCTCGAAGGGGTCGAGCACGTTGCCGAGGCTCTTCGACATCTTTTTCTCGCCCATCAGCAGGAAGCCGTGGATCACCATTCGCCGCGGCGGCTCGAGATCGGCGGCGAAGCAGAGCGCGGGCCAGATCACCGCGTGGAACTTGAGGATGTCCTTGGCCATCACGTGCAGGTCGGCTGGCCAGTAGCGGTCGGTCAGGTCCTCCCTCTCGCGGGCGAAGGAGAGCGCGGTGACGTAGTTGAGGAGGGCGTCGAACCAGACATACATCCGCTGGTCGGGGTCCCAGGGCAGCGGCAGCCCCCACTTCAGGTTCGGCCGCGACAGCGAGACGTCTTCGAGCCCGCCCTTGATGAAGCTGAGCGCCTCGTTGCGGCGGAAGTCGGGGACGACGAAGTCCGGCCGCTCCTCGTATAGGCCTTCGAGCTGCGCCTGGAAGGCGGAGAGCCGGAAGAACCAGTTTTCCTCCCGTTCGCGCTCGAGCGGGATCTCGTGGATCGGGCACGTGTTGCCCGGCCCCAGCTCGCGCTCGGTTTTGAAGTCGGCGCAGCGGGGGCAGTACCAGCCTTCGTAGACCCCCTTGGTGACCCAGCCGTTGTCGTAGACCCGCTGCATGATCTCGGCGACCTTCGCCTCGTGCCGCGGATCGCTGGTCCTGATGAAGAAGTCGTTCGTCGCCGCGATCGTCGGCATCAGCCCCTCGAACTTGGCCGCATTCGTGTCCGCCAGCTCCTGCGGCGTCACCCCCGCCTTCTTCGCCGCGTTCTCGACCGGCTCCCCATGCTCGTCGGTGCCGGTGAGGAAGAAGACGTCGTCCCCCCGCTGCCGGTGATGCCGCGCCAGCACGTCCGCCGCCATCGTCGAATACGCGTGCCCCAGGTGCGGCTCGGCGTTGACGTAGTAGATCGGGGTGGTGACGTAGAAGGTGCTCACGGTCAGGAGGCTATCTGCGGGCCTCGCGGCCGGTCAGCGCCTTGTAGAGGTCGTTCGCCCGCGTGCCCGTGAGTGCGGCGACGACCGAGGCCGCCGCTCGGGGGCGGGCGCCGGACTGGACCAGGTGGCGGAGGGCGTCGACGGCGAAGCCGACGTCCTGGTCGTGCTCGGCCGAGGCGGCGGGAGCGATGACGAGGACGATCTCGCCCTTGACGTCGCCGCGAAAGCGGCGGGCGAGCTCGCCGAGGGTGCCGCGGGCGACCTCCTCGTGAACCTTGGTCAGCTCGCGGCAGACGGCGGCCTGGCGGTCGGGCGCGAGCGAGGCGAGGGCGGCGAGGGACTCGCCGACGCGGCGGGGGCTCTCGAAGGCGACCACGGTCTCGGCCGAGCGCAGCACCCGCTCCATCTCCCCCGCCCGCCGCGGCAGGAAGCCCTCGAAGCGCCATTTGTCCGTCGGCAGCCCGGAGGCGACCAGCGCCACCGGCACCACCGAGGGCCCCGGCAGGACCACCACCTCCAGCGCCCGGTCGATGCAGCGGCGGATCAGCTTGTAGCCGGGGTCGGAGATTCCGGGCATTCCCGCGTCGGAGACGAGGGCGACGACGTCGCCGCGCTCGATCCGCTGCGCCAGCTCGACGGCGCGCGATTGTTCATTGCCCTCGTGGAAGGAGATGAGGCGGGGGTGCGGGCGGATCCGCAGGCGGTCGAGCAGCGCCCCGGTCTTGCGGGTGTCCTCGCAGGCGATGTAGTCGGCGCCGACCAGCGCCTCCCGCACCCGCAGCGAAACGTCGTCGATGTTGCCGATCGGCGTGGGGCAGACGACGAGGCAGCCCGGCATCAGCCGCCGGCCCCCGCCGCCTCGGCCCCCGCCCTCGCCAGCTCGGTCCGCGCCAGCGCCGCGGCGCCGATCATGCCGGCGTCGTTGCCGAGCGTCGCCTCCAGGATCGGCGTCTCGTTCATCGGCGTCAGCGACCGCTCGCGCAGCTCGCGCCGGGCCGGCTCCAGCAGGAGG
Source organism: Solirubrobacterales bacterium (assembly GCA_035708105.1). Classification (GTDB taxonomy): domain Bacteria; phylum Actinomycetota; class Thermoleophilia; order Solirubrobacterales; family 70-9; genus VAYN01. The sequence goes on from DASSTG010000024.1 coordinate 31,926, forward strand.
TCGCCGGCCGCGATCACGCCGCCGCCGACGACGATCGCGTCGGGCTGGAAGATGTTGGCGAAGCTAGAGCAGGCGACCCCGAGCCTGCCGCCGATCAGCTCGAAGACGTCGATCGCGGTCCGGTCGCCGGCCAGGGCGGCTTCGGTGACGACGCGGCCGTCAACCTCCTTGCCCGCGGCGAGGGCCTTCCCCAGCGCCGAGTCGGGCGCGCTTTCGGCCGCGGCGCGGCCCTCACGCCCGAGCGCCGTCCCCGAGGCCAGCGCCTCGACGCAGCCGTGGTTGGGGCAGTTGCCCTGGCAGGGCGGCCCGTCGGCCTGGATCACGACGTGGCCGAGCTCGGCCGCCGCTCCGGTCGAGCCGCGGTAGATCTCCCCGCCGAGGATCAGCCCGCCGCCGATCCCGGTGCCGACGGTCAGCATCACCATGTGCGGCATCCCCTGCGCCGCTCCGTAGAGGTACTCGGCCAGGGCGGCGACGTTGCCGTCGTTGTCGACGAAGACCGGCAGGCCGGTGCGCTCGCTGACGATGTCGCGGATCGGCAGCTCCGAAAGCGGCAGGTTGACGGCGGCGACGGCGACGCCACGGTCGTGGTCGATCGTCGCCGGGATCCCGAGGCCGACCGCGGCGACCTCGGGCCGCGCTTCCCGAGCCTCTTCGATCTCGCGCACCAGCAGCTCGGTCAGCTCCTCCTCGGTCTGACCCTTGGAGGCCTCGCGCTGCTCGTAGAGGGGCTCGGTATCGGCGAGGACCCCGATGAGCATCTTCGTGCCCCCGAGGTCGACTCCGATCGTCTCGCCGGAGCTCACGAAGCAGGGGGTGGAAGGCGGATGACCGAGTGCATCGCCATGATTTCTAGCCCTTCATGAGCCCCGACGGCGAGCAGCGGCCCCCCGAGCCGCCCGAATACCAGCCTGAATACAAGGTCTACCGCTCCCGCCGGGGGCTGTTTTCGCGCTTGAAAGGCGCGGATCTCTCCTCGCTGCGCGAGCGTGCAAAGTTGCCTTCATGGCGCCGGCGCAAGCGCGAGGAGCCGGGGATGCCGGCGCCCCGGCGCGGCCCCCTCACCCCGCGACGCGTGCTCAAATGGGCCGGGCTGGCCGCGCTGGGATGGATCCTGCTCAGCTTCCTCGCCTTCGCCGTCTCCGCCCAGCTGCAGTCCTTCAAGCTCTCCGACGAAGCCGGCAAGGCCCTGCACGGCAACCCGTTCCTGCTGCCGAGCGCGCAGACGATCCTCGTCCTCGGCACCGACGCGCGGCCGCCCGGCAGCGGCGACAGCAACACCTCGAAGACGTGCTTCGAACAGCAGTCGAAGGGCGAGACTCCGCACAAGCCCTGCTACGAAGGCGAATTCCGCGCCGACACCCTGATGCTGATCCGGGCCGGCGGCGGCACCTTCAACAAACTCTCGATCCCCCGCGACACCTTCGCCGAAATCCCCGGCAACGCGCCGACGAAAATCAACGCGGCCTACGCCTACGGCGGGGCCGCCCTGCAGATCAAGACGATCGAACAGTTCCTCGGGATCCAGATCGACCACGTCGCGATCATCGACTTCACCGGCTTCGAAAAGCTGATCGACGCGGTCGGCGGCGTCGAAGTGAACGTCCCGAACAAGCTCTGCGCCGACATCTCCGGCGGCGCCGGACACGGACAGGGCGGCGTCACCCTGCGCCTGCACAAGGGGACGAACACCATCGACGGCGAAAAGGCGCTCGCCTATTCGCGGGTCCGCGAGCCGGTCGAATGCCCCGGCCCCGGCAAGAGCGCCTACACCCTCGGCTACAACGACTACGCCCGCGAGCAGGCCCAGCAATCGGTAATCAACGGAATAAAAAGCCGCCTCACCGACCCGCTCCGCCTCCCCTACAACTTCATCCACGGCCCGATCATCGGCTGGCAGGCGCCCAAAGCCTTCGTCAGCGACATGGGCTTCTTCACGATGCCGCAGCTGATCCTCGCGGCGGCGATCGGCGGCAGCTCGGACGCCGAAGTGTTCTGCGTCAAGCAGCTGAGCGGCTGCGGCGACGGGCCCGAAGGCTCAGTCGAAGTTCCGGAGTCGCTCCGCAAGAAGGCGGTCCACAGGTTCCTGCACGGCTGAATCTCCGCGGTCGCTGAGTTTTGTGCCCTATAGCGCCCCTTCTTCAGCGGTCGCTGAGTTTCTGCTCCTCGGAATGCGCTCAGTCCGCGGCCGAGGTCGCCGGCTTCGAGTCCTTCTTCGACTCGCCCGAGCTCGGCTTCGACTCCGAGGACCCGGAGTCGCTCTTGCTCTCCGAGCCGCCCTCGGAGCTGCCGTTGCCACCACCGCGCTTGGTCCCGTAATCGGTGTTGTGGAAGCCGGAGCCCTTGAAGTGGATCGCCGGCGGCGTCAGCACCCGCGCGGCGGGGGCGCCGCACTCCTGACACTCGCGCAGCGGCTCGTCGCTCATCTTCTGGATCACCTCGAAGACGTGGCCGTTCTCGCATTTGTACTCGTAGATGGGCATGCGGCTGCGGGATTATCGCAGCCGCTACCGTTCCCGCCATGGCGACCGAGCAGGGAACCCGACCGACCGAGGTGACGATGGAGGAGATCGTCGCGCTGTGCAAACGGCGCGGCTTCGTCTTCCCCTCCTCGGAGATCTACGGCGGCCTCGGCTCGACCTACGACTACGGCCACTACGGCGTCCTGCTGAAGAACAACGTCAAGGCCGAGTGGTGGAAGGCGATGCTGCAGGACCGCGACGACATCGTCGCCCTGGACTCGGCGATCCTCCAGCACCCGCGCGTCTGGGAGGCCTCCGGCCATCTCGCGGGCTTCACCGACCCGCTGGTCCAGTGCCTCGGCAAGTGCAAGCGGCGCTGGCGGGAGGACCACCTGCGCGAGGCCGTGGCGGCCGAAGGCGGCGACCCCGACGGCGAAATCCGCTGCCCCGAGTGCGGCGGTGAGCTCTCGGAGCCGCGCAACTTCAACCTGATGTTCGAGACGCACGTCGGGCCGGTCGCGGGCGAGGGCTCGGAGGTCTACCTGCGCCCGGAGACCGCCCAGGGCATCTTCATCAACTTCAAGAACGTGCTCGGCTTCGCCCGTAAGAAGCCGCCCTTCGGGATCGCCCAGGTCGGCAAGTCGTTCCGCAACGAGATCACCCCCGGCAACTTCATCTTCCGGACCCGCGAGTTCGAGCAGATGGAGATGGAGTTCTTCGTGCCGCCCGCGGAGGCCGAAAAGTGGCACCGCTACTGGATGGACGAGCGCGAGCGCTGGTACACCGAGCTGGGCCTGCGGCCCGACCACCTGCG